>DATCEO010000218.1:0-27277 GCA_036510065.1 Streptosporangiaceae bacterium
CTCCCCCGTCCTGGCGACGCTGAGGCAGCCGCTGTACAGCACGGCGCTACAGCGCTACCCCCGCGCCGTCGCCAGCAAGCACTACCGCCAGCGCATGATCCAGCTGCGCCAGCGGTCACCGTCGCTCGCCGAATACGCCAAAGGGCGCCTGACCTGGGCAGCCGCATGTCAGACGAGCACGGCCTCGGTTTAGGTGCGCCTTGGTCGGGCAGCGTGCACGGCGCGGCGAAACGCGCCGCATGGAAGTGGAGGTCACATGGTGGCGAAGAAGGCAGGGACCGGCGTCAAGAACAAGGCCCTCTACAAGCGGCTCCGTAACCTGGGCGTGTCGGCCAAGGAATCGGCGCGGGTCGCGAACGCCAGCGTCAAGACGCCCAGCAAGAAGGCCAGCGCGCGCGGCGGGGCGGCAAGCTCCTACGCTAACTGGAAAGTCTCAGAGCTGCGGGCCAGGGCCAAGAAGGTTGGCATCAAGGGCCGGTCAACCATGAACAAGAAGCAGCTCGTCAAGGCGTTGCGCGCCAGTTAAGAGCGCCTGCCATCCCGCACCGGCTCCGGCTTCCTCGCGGTGACCGGAGCCGGGCCGGGACAGGGGGCAGCCGGGTGCAGGGGAGCCACGCTGGGAGCCATCCCGACGAACGATCTTCCGCCGCTTCGGACGGCAATGAACCGCCGAGGAGAGCACAGGCAAGCGCGCGTACTGATCTGAACGAGGCTGGAAGCCCTACGGGTATCTACGGATCAGATGCTCGCCCCTAGGGATGGCCCTACAGCAGCCCAAGGGTACTCAGGGCAACACAGGTAAATGCAGGACAGTTAGCAGGGCCACACGGTGCTGATCGCCAGGTCAGAGGGCCAAGATCGCTACCTGGGCCGTCTCACCGACACCCTGACACGGAAGGGGTCACTGGTTCAATCCCAGTATCGCCCACCCATAACCGCAGGTCAGAAGCCAGGTCCGGATCCGGGACCTGGCTTCTCGATCGTTTTGTCATCGATTTGTCATCAGGACCGTGCGGGGTCAGGTGACACAAATCAGTCCTTCACGACACCCTGAGGTGTCGTGTCCGGACGCGGATAAGTGCCTAACGGGGTAGCGGTCGCTGGCGGCGCGGGCCGGATCTGGGACTAGCCGGATGGCGCGGATCCGGCCTGGTTCCGGGGCCCTCCGCGGCCGGCCGGCGCAGCGTCAGCCCGGCCGGGAAGTCCTGCCTCACCGCATCGGCCACTCGTCGGCTGCCGCCGCCTGGGCGGCGTGATGCTGGGCCGTCCGCAAGTCGGCCACGGCGGCGGTCAGCATGGCCAGACTGACCACCAGCTGCTCCGCGCGGCCACCCAGCCCATGCTCGGGGCTCATCACGGCCAGGCGCCGGGCGGCCAGGCGCAGCTCCTCGCCGGGGCGCGTGCATCCCGGAATCCGGCCATGCGGCGCGCGGGCGGCGCGGTCGTAGGCCTCCGCTGCGCGGCGCAGCTCCGGGTTCCGGAGCGTCCGGGCCGCGACCCGCAGGACGTCCGCGGCCGCCCACGCGGCATCCGCGCCTCGCATGGGATCAGTGAAGGAGCAGTAACGGATGTGCTCCGTAGCCGCCCTAGCCGACCGCGCGGCATGCTCGTAGGCAGCGTTCCGCTCCGCGGCAGTGATCCGGCCCGCCTGCGATCGCGGCGGCGGAGCGCTCCGTCGACTCCAGCGCTGGCGCAGCTTCGGCAGCGTCAGGTCAGCGGCGAGCTTCCCGCCGCCGAACCAGACCACTCCGCCGTCCTGATTCCTATGGCGTGCCAGGCCAACCGCGTAGCCCGTCACCTCGCCGGGATTCCTTGTGCTGACCCGTTGCCGCACGAGCACGCCTGAGTCGCGGAGCCGGGCGAAGAACTCGCGTTCCGTGTTCGCCCCTGCGGCCGCCGCGCAGACCTCGCGGCGGAGCGTGACGCGCGGCGGCTCCTGCCAGCCGCGCCGGGCCGCCTCCTCCGCCTCGGTGCGAGTCGGCCGCCTGGCCGCCGTCCGATCCGCCGGTGCAGTGGCCTGCAGCCCGAGCCGCCGCTCCGCCGCCTGGCAGGCTTCGCGGAGCCGGTAGAAGTCGTTCCAGACACTGGGCTTCGTGCCGTCCTGCCTAGCCAGCGTGGCCACGATGTGAACATGATCCGCCGCATGCCGGACGCCACCCAGCGCACGCCAAGATCGTCGTCTTTCGGCGCGAGTCCGGTCCGGTCCATGATCTCCGCCCCGACTTGAACGGGCCCGGGCCGCGGACACGGCCCGCCCGGGAGATCTCGACCGCGGATACCCGGCCAGGTCGCGGGCCTGGCCGGGTATCCGCGTCCGTGGCGGCTGCTCAGCTGGCGGGTATCGCGCCTGCGTGCTGCAGGGTCTGGTAGACCGATCCGGCCAGGTCGCTGAGGTCGTCGTTGCTGGTTGAGCTGTTGGCGGCGACGGCGATGATGATGCCGGAGCGGGGGAAGTAGTAGTGGATGACCCGGGCGCCGAAGGCCTGGCCTTCGTATGCCCAGAAGATGCCGGTCTGGGGGTTGAATACCTGCTGGACGCCGAGGCCGTAGCCGGCCGGGTCGGCGGGGGTGGTGCGGCGGATCGGCTTGCCGGTTGCTTCGGACACCAGGGACTCGAGCTGGTGCTGCTGGCGGGGCGGCAGGAGCTGACCCTGGTAGAGGGCGCGGTCCCAGGTGGTCATGTCGGCCAGTGAGCTGACGATGCCGCCGGCGGCCTGGGCCCAGGTCAGGGCGAGGGGTGGCACGGCCTTGCCGATGAGTGACGGCGGGCCGCCGGCGATGTCGAAGTACCCGGTCGGCATCCGGCCGGCGTCGGATGGGGGGCAGGTGTAGGGCGCCAGGCAGGTGGTGCGCAGCCGCAGCGGGTTGATGATCCGGCGGGTGAGCTGGCCGGCGTAGGAGTGGTGGGTGACCTTCTCGATGATCATCTGGCCGAGGAGGTAGTCGGTATTGGTGTAGTGGTATCCGGCTGGGCCGAGGGGCAGGCCGGTGACGTAGGAGACCAGCCGGGTGGCGGTGAAGCGGGTGTGCTGGTCTGCGGCGAACGCGGCGGCGAAGGCTGGCTGGTAGAGGTAGTCGGGGATGCGGCTGGTCATGTCGAGCAGCTGGCGGATGGTGATGTGGCGCCAGGCCGGGTACTGGGGAAGCCACCGGCCGATCTGGTCGCTGATGGAGAGCTCGCCCTCGGCTTCGAGCTGGAGAAGGATCACCGAGGTGAAGGCCTTGGTGTTGCTGCCGATCTCCCACAGTGCCTGCGGAGATACCGGCGGGCCGCCGTGGTAGCGGGTGGTTCCGGTGGCCAGGCTGATGGCCGTCCGGGAGCCGGGGAAGGTGACCCGCAGCGACACCGCAGAGATATGCTCGGCGGTCCGCCGAGCGGTCAGGTAGCGGCTGAGGTCACCGCGCAGCGCCGCCCGCAGCGCGGCACTGCTCTGGCGGGCCGGGCTGCCTGAGGCGCTGGCAGCGCTGGCGGCGCCGGCCGAGGCCATCGCGGCCGCGGTGAGCAGGGCGCAGGTCGCCGCGGCGGCGGTCAGCATGGTCTGGATTCGTTTCATGTGCGGGGTGGCGGTTGTCATGTCAGCTCCCTGAGCCGGTTCGGATGGGTGTGGCGGCGTTATTCGGCACCGTCGCCGCTGGTGTTCGCGTGGTGTCGGCCGTCCCGGCGGCCCGGCGGCCGGCGGCCTGCCAGATCCACGCTGCGAGCAGCACCATCGCGGCGGCGAACGGCAGCATGAACAGCACGACCTTGGGCCCGATGGCGCCCATTGCCCCGGCGAGTTCCAGGCCCGCGGTGAACAGCACGGCCAGCCAGCGCGGCACGGCGCGGCTGCGCCACAGCGCGAACCCCATCACCACCGGCGCGGTGTACCCGGCGGCGAAATAGGCGTACTGGGCGACCTGAGCCGGCCCGGATCCGAAGCTGGTCACCAGGAACCGGGCGGCCGCTATCTGGGTCATGTGCGCCGATGCCGCGGCCGCGAGGTTGACGCCGACGAGGACGTTGAGCAGGGCCCCGGCGAAGGCTCCCACGGCTCCCAGCAGCGCCCCGACGGTGGCGGTCACCCAGCCGCGGCCGGTGACCAGCGTGGCGATCGCCGCGTATGACACCGCCAGGCCGCCCAGCGCCAGGAGCGACAGTGAGCCCGACAGGTACAGCTGCGATGAGTGGCTGGCAGCGATGGGCAGCAGCCGGAACGCGACGGCCATGCTCGTGACCACCTGATCGGTGCCCCGGGGGTCCAGCGCCTCGCAGCTGACATAAAGCACAGCAGTGATCGGCAGGAAAACAGCCAGTACCCGCTGGCGCACCTGGGCAGCATTACTCACTGAACTCCCCGATTGGCTGAAACGGCCGGGGCGCTCAGTCGGCCGGGAATGCCCGTCGGGAGCCGGTGCTACGTGCGCAAGGGATTTCATCTCGTGCATATCTGCCTCCTGGTCTTATGGGCAGCGGTCCCGGTTGCCGCATGTTGTGGTGCCGACACCGGTGCGTGCCGGCTCTTTGACGGAAGCCTGCGCCCAGGGCCTGAGACGGGACTGTGCTGGCGCTGAGGTGCGTACGGCCAGGGCCGCCCGCGAAGCTGCCAGGGCGCTGGCGGGCAGCGAGCCCGTACTGTGGGGTCATGGAGGTGCGGCTTTTCGGCCAGCTCGAAGCGGTGGCCGAGGGCGTGCCGGTGCCGGTGCGCGGCGCCAGGCACCGGGCGCTGTTGGCCCTGCTGGCGCTGCACCGCGGCGAGCCGGTCAGCGCCGACTGGCTGATCGAGGCGCTGTGGAGTGATGGGCAGGCGGCGAACCCGGCCAACGCCTTGCAGGCCCAGATCGGCCAGCTGCGCCGCACCTTCGGGGCGGCGGCGATCGTCACCAGCGAAGCCGGATACGCCCTCGCCGTCGGTCCCGATGATGTCGACGTCGTCCGCTTCGAGCAGCTGGTAGCCGAGGGGCGGCGGCTGGGCGAAGAAGGCGAGGCGGCGCTGGCGTCAGCCGTGCTGGGCGAGGCGCTCGGGCTGCGGCGGGGCGAGCCGCTGGCTGAGTTCGCCTATGCCGGCTTTGCTGCGGCCGAGCGGGCACATGTGGACGAGCTGACCGTGGCGGCGATCGAGGCCCGTGCCGCAGCGGACCTGGTGCTGGGCCGCCACGAGCAGCTCGTCGGCGAGCTGCAGGCGCTGTGCCGCCAGCACCCGCTGCGCGAGCGCCTGTGGGAATTGCTGATCCTCGCCTTGTACCGGGCCGGGCGGCAGGCCGAAGCCCTGCGCGCCTACACCGAGGTCCGTGAGCGCCTGGCCGGCGAGCTGGGCATCGACCCCGGCCCGGCCTTGCGGGAACTCCAGGGCCGCATCCTGGCCCAGGACCCGTCGCTCGCCCTGGCCAGCCCGGCTCCGGCCCCAGCGGCCACAGCGCCGGCGGCGGCCGCCAACGGTCCGGTCCAGCTGAGCGGCCTCGTGGCGCATGCCCCTCTGCTCGAGACGAAGTTCTGCCTCCCGAGGTCCCGGCGCGGCCTGGTGCCGCGTCCGCGGCTGAGCGAGCGGCTCGACGAGGGGGCCGCGTCGATGCTGACGCTCGTCTCTGCACCCGCTGGCTTCGGCAAGACGACGCTGCTCGCCGAGTGGCTGACGGCGGGATCGGCCGCGCCGGCCGATGAGCGGCTGGTCGCGTGGCTCTCGCTCGATCGGGGCGACAACGATCCCGTGTCCTTCTGGACCTATGTGATCGCCGCGCTGCGGACGGTGGCATCCGGGGTAGGCGAGAGCGCGCTGGAGCTCCTGCAGGCACCCCAGCCGCGACCGATCGAAACGGTGCTGACCGTTCTGCTCAACGATCTGGGCGCGCTCGCGGCCGATATCGTGCTGGTGCTCGACGACTACCACGTCATCGACGCGCGCGATATGCAGGACGGGATGGCGTTCCTGCTCGACCATCTGCCTCCCGGGCTGCATGTGATGATCGCCAGCCGGGCCGATCCCGCGTTGCCGCTGGCACGATGGCGAGCGTGCGGCGAGCTGGTCGAGATCCGCGCGGCCGAGCTGCGCTTCACCCCCGGTGAGGCGGCGGCGTACTTCAACGGGATGATGGGCCTGCAGCTGACGGCGCGGGACGTGGCCGCGCTGGAGGGACGCACCGAGGGCTGGATCGCCGCGCTTCAGCTGGCGGCCTTGTCGATGCAGGGGCGAGACGACGTCGCCGGCTTCATTGCCGGCTTCGCGGGGGATGATCGTTACGTCGTCGACTACCTGGCCGAGGAGGTGCTGCAGCGTCTGCCCGATCGTGTCCAGGCCTTCCTGCTGCAGACCTCTATCCTGGACCGGCTGAGCGGTCCGCTGTGCGATGCGGTCACCGGGCAGGGCGGCGGCAAGGCCACGCTGGAGGAGCTGGACCGGGGGAACCTCTTCCTGGTCCCGCTGGATGACCGCCGCCGGTGGTATCGCTACCACCATCTGTTTGCTGACGTGCTGCAGGCGCGGCTGCTCGACGAGCATCCCGGCCAGGTGCCGGAGCTGCACCGGCGGGCGAGCGCGTGGTACGAGCAGAACGGCGAGCGGTCCCTGGCCATCGGCCACGCGCTGGCCGCCGGGGATTTCGGGCGGGCAGCGGACCTCGTCGAGCTGGCGATCCCAGCCCTGCGCCCGACCAGGCAGGAGGCCATGGTGCGTCGCTGGCTCGAGGAACTCCCCGACGACGTGGTCCGGGTCAGGCCGGTGCTCAGCGTCACCTTTGCCGGGGCATTGCTGATTACCGGCGAGATCGAAGGGGGTCGAGGAGCGGCTGCAAGACGCCGAGCGATGGCTGGACCCACCAACAGCTCTCCACCAGGGACCGCGAGCCCGGCCGGCCGAGATGGTCGTCGCCGACGAGGAGGAATACCGCCGCCTCCCGGCGGCGATCGCGGTGTACCGTGCCGCGCTGGCCCTGGCCCGGGGCGAGCCAGCCGGCACTGTCCGGCACGCCCGGCGGGCGCTGGATCTTTCGCTTGAAGAGGACCACCTCAACCGTGCCTCGGCAGCGGGATTCCTGGGGCTCGCGTCCTGGGGGAGCGGGGACTTGGAGGCCGGGCACCGGGCCTATTCCGCGTGCGTGGACGGTCTGCGGCGGGCCGGGTTCATCGCTGACATCCTGGGCTGCTCGATCGCGCTTGCTGATATCCGGATCACGCAAGGTCGTCTCGGCGAGGCGATGCGCACCTACGATCAGGCACTGCAGCTGGTCCCTGAGCACGCCGGGCCGGTCCTTCGGGGAACAGCAGATATGCATGTGGGGATCAGCGAGATCTACTGCGAGCGCAACGACCTGCACGCCGCCGCCCAGCATCTGCTGACGAGCCAGGAGCTGGGCGAGCACACCGGATTGTCGCAGCACCGGTATCGCCAGCGAGTCGCGATGGCCTGGGTGGCGCAGGCTGAGGGAAACCTGGCCGGCGCACTCGAATTGCTCAACGACGCGGAGCGCCTGTATGTGAGTGACTTCTTCCCCAACGTGCGGCCGGTCCCGGCGTTAAGGGCACGGGTCTGGATCAGGCAGGGCAGGATCGGTGAAGCCCTCGGCTGGGCGCGTGAGCAGGGCCTGTCCACTGATGACGACCTCTGTTACCTGCACGAGTTCGAGCACATCACCCTGGCCAGGTTGCTCTTGACGCGGCATGACGGCCAGAGCGCAGAACGCTCCGTTCACGACGCGAGCCGGCTGCTGGAGCGCCTCCTGCTGGCGGCGGAGCTGGGAGGGAGGACGGGACACGTCATCGAGATGCTCGTGCTGCGGGCCCTTGCGCACCAGACGCTGGGAACCCCCTCCGCTGCGCTCGCCACCCTGGAGCGGGCAGTGATACTGGCCGAGCCCGAAGGCTACGTTCGAGTCTTCGCGGATGAGGGCCCGCCGATGGTGTCACTGCTCAGAGCGGCCGCGAAACAGGGAATCAGGCCGGACTATGTCCGCGGACTCCTGGCCGCCGTGAGCACGACCGAGCATGGCAGCCCCAGGGAACAGGCCCTGATCGAGCCATTGAGCGAACGCGAGCTCGACGTCCTCCGGCTGCTCGCGACCGACCTGGACGGCCCGGCCATCGCCCGCGAGCTCATGGTGTCCCTGAACACCCTGCGGACTCACACCAAGAACATCTACGCCAAGCTCGCGGTGACCAGCCGCCGGGCAGCGGTCCACCGGGCCGCGGACCTCGACCTGGAGCCGAAAGCCCGCAGCCGCCAGCCCTGACTCGTCCAGCACCGACCCTAGGCGCAGGGCGTCCGCTGGTCACCCCGAAGCAGGTGGCACAGCCCCCGGTGAGCCGGATGTCCCCGCAGCCGTGAGAGGGGTGCCGAGGCCTGGCGCGCGCCGCCCTCCGGCGACCGTGCGGACTGAATCACCACGTCAATCACCACATGTGGTGATGCCTGCTCACCACATCCGCTCATAGCTTCCGATCAGAACAGGGAATGTTCGCAACGCCGCGGACAACCATCCAGGCCAGCAGCAGCAAAGGAGCACCATGAGCGAGATATCGACCGGCCACCATCACAACTCGGGACGGTACGAGATCCGCCTCAAGGGGCACCTCGACACCAGGTGGGCCGCGTGGTTCGACGGGCTGACCCTCACCCACGGCAGCGACGGCACCACCACCATCCACGGCCCGGTAGCCGACCAGGCCGCGCTGCATGGCTTGCTCCAGAAAGCACGCGACCTGGGCCTGCCCCTGATCTCGGTCACCCAGGCCGAACCCGGCCATCCCCCGGCGCCCGCCACCGGGACCCGATAACTCAGCAATCACGAAAAGGAGACCGGCAATGGCGATCACCGCCCAAGCCCCAGCACCGAAAGCCTCGAAAGGAATCCCGATGACCTCACTGCGGAAGACCGCGCTCGTCGCGGGCATCTTCTACCTGATCACCTTCATCTCGATCCCCACGCTCGCCCTCTACGGCCCCGTGAGCAACCACCGGGACTGGATCCTCAGCTCCGGCTCCCACACGGCCGTGCTCGTGGGCGGCCTCCTCGAGGTGATCGTCGCCCTCGCCGGCATCGGCACCGCCGTCACGCTGTACCCGGTAGTCAAGCGGCAGAACGAAGGCCTCGCGCTCGGCTTCGTCACCTCCCGCCTCCTTGAAGGCGCCATGATCTTCGCCGGCGTCGTCAGCCTGCTCTCGCTAGTAACCCTGCGACAGCACCCGGGCGGCGCAGCCGGGGCAAACGCGGCCGCGCTCGTCACCACCGGCGCCTCCCACGTCGCGGTCTACAACTGGACGTTCCTGCTCGGGCAGAGCACCATGCCAGCCATCAACGCAATACTGCTGGGTACCCTGCTGTACCAGTCCCGGCTCGTGCCCCGCGTCCTTCCCGTGCTAGGACTCATCGGAGCCCCCCTGCTCCTCACCGCCGACATCGCCACGCTGTTCGGTGTCATCGGCCAGCACTCCTCCTGGGCCTTGCTCGCCGCCCTCCCGGTAGCTGCCTGGGAGTTCTCGCTGGGCGTCTGGCTGGTCGTCAAGGGCTTCAGGCCCTCCCCCATCACAACCGGAATGGCCACGGCCAGCACCCCGCCCGCCTACCAGGACGTCGCCGTCTGATCCTCGGCACGGACAACACGGCCGGGCCCTCCAGGACCCGGCCGTGTTGCCGCACGCCGGCGACCCTGAGTGCTCATCGGACACGCCGCACGGGCAGGATGGCGACGGCTCCGATGATGGCGCAGGCTCCAGCGACCGCATAAAGCACGCCGTAGCTGCCGCCGCCGATCACCAGGATGGCCGGCGCGATCGCCGGCGCGATCGAAAAGGGAAGAGCACCGGCGATATTGAACACACCCAGATCCTTGGCCGCGCTGTGCTTGTCGGGCAGCACGTCCACCACAAGCGCAAGGTCGACAGCTACGTATACACCGAAGCCGAGTCCGCTGATGGCCATGCCGACCAGGAAACCATTGAAGCTGCTGGCGATGGCGATCACAAACAACGCCAGGCCATAGACGGTCGACGCGGTGAGGACGAAGATCTTCCGCCGGCCCGTCCGGTCAGAGACCTTCCCGCCGATGAGGGAGGCGGCGACGACAACGCCGGACTGGACGAGCGTGCCCAGAAATATCTGCTGCGGCACGTCGGACACGGCGCTGCCGATCTTGTCCAGCAGGTAGTAGGCCTGGTAGGTGACCAGGAACGCGTAGGCCGTTACGAACATGAAGCGGCTGGCGAAAGCCCAGGCGAAGTCGGTGTTCTTCCGCGGATTGACGTAAAACGTGCGAGCGAATTCCCGCAGCGACCAGGCAGGCTTCTCCCCCTGGGCAAGCCGGCGATCTTTCAGGCTCACCGCGAAAAGGAGGATGAAAAACCCGCTGATTGCGCACGGGGCCAAGAACATGGCGAGCAGGTTGCCGGTGAAGAGTTTGACCAGGAACGTGCCGCACACCGACGCGACGGGCAGACAGACACCCAGGACACCGGAGACCAGGCCACGCTGAACGGACGGGACCTGGTCCGGCAGCACCGCCACCATGGCCGCGAGCAGCGCGTTGAAGAACAGCTGGGCGATACACCATCCGGCGAGGACGACCGGCACGCTCGGCGCCAACGCGACAATGAAGATGCCCAGGGAACCACCTACCAGGCCGATGACCATCCATGGCCGCCGCATGCCCAGCTGGGACGCGGTGCGGTCACTCATCTTGCCGAAGAACGGATTGCCGACCATCGCCACCAGGGCGCCGATCCCGGCGACAAGCGCCAGACTGTCCGGGGCCCGTGCGATCCCAACGAGCGAGTTGATCTTCAACGCCAGGGTGACCAGCAAGGGCGCGATGAACAGCAGGGAGGTGCTCATGTACGCCAACGCGTACAGCGAAATGAAACCCCACCCGACCCGGCGTGCCGCGGGCGGCTCGGGCTCCAGCGCAGCCTCGGCTACGGCTCGGTAATTCAATCCGCGGCGCGCAGTATCCGGCCGGGCCGTGGCCTTGCTGACCGTGCTACCCGCGAAGACATCATGATCCGTAAGGACATGGTGATCCTCCCTTGGGTGCACCGTAAGCTGCACGGTCCTGACAGTGCCGCCAGCGCAGGAGTGATCACGCCATGCCCGAAGGCCCCAGCCCGGCAAAGCAATACATAAACCCAGGATCATGCTGGCACCGCCACCAACCCTTGCACCGCCTCCAACCGCTGTCAACGATGGCCGGTGCGGGAAACGGGCCTCCACCGATATCCCCATCGTCCGCGGCGGCCTCGCGGCCGTCGAAGCGCCACTCCAGCCGGCGTAGCTCGTCATGGGCTAGATGCCCGAGCACCGGCAGCCGGTCGGCCAGGACCTGCACGCAAGCCAGCCCCCCGGCCTACTGATCGCCCACCCATAGCCGCAGGTCAGCAGCCAGGTCCCGGATCCGGGACCTGGCTTCTCGATCATTGGGGCGCGCACGCCGTCGAGAGCGAGGGCCGCCAGCTCCAGCCGACCGCTCCGGCCGACCGCGCGCCTGGCTCCCGTCGACCCATGCCTCGACCGTAGACTATGACAGTGGCTGACATCACTGCTATGCTGATGGCAGCGACTGACATCAGCCCGTCATCGCGTACGCCTTGCGCCGAGGACGGTCGATCATCTGGAGGTTTCTCATGCGTGTTTTCGTCACCGGCGCGTCCGGCTGGATCGGCTCCGCCGTCGTACCCGAGCTCATCGGCGCGGGCCATCAGGTCACTGGGCTCGCCCGCTCGGATGCCTCGGCTGCTGCCCTCACCGCGGCCGGGGCGCAGGTGCAGCGCGGCACTCTGGACGATCTTGACGTCCTGCGGAGTGCGGCTGCCGCGTCAGATGGCGTGATCCACCTCGCGTTCAAGCACGACATCGCCTTCACGGGGGACTTCCAGGGCGCGGCCGACGCGGATACCCGGGCCATCGAGACCTTCGGCGAGGCGCTGGCCGGTTCTGACCGGCCGTTTGTCATCGCCTCCGGGACGCTCGGGCTCGCGCCCGGGCGGGTGGCGACCGAAGAGGACGGGCTTGCCCCCGATCCGGCCCACGCGGCCTTTGGCGCCGGTCCGCAGGTCCGGCTGGCCAACGCGCACCGGACGCTCGCCTTCGCCTCCCGCGGCGTCCGCTCCTGCGTCCTGCGGCTTCCCCCGACGGTGCACGGCGACGGGGACAATGGCTTCATGGCGACCATTGTCGGCATCGCCCGTGACAAGGGCGTCTCCGGCTACATCGGCGACGGGGCCAACCGCTGGCCCGCCGTGCACCGGCTCGACGCCGCGCACCTCTTCCGCCTGGCGGTGGAGAAGGCCCCGGCGGGATCGGTGCTGCACGCGATCGCCGACGAGGGCGTGCCCATCCGCGACATCGCCGAGGTAATCGGACGGCACCTCGACGTCCCCGTGGTTTCCATCGCCCCCGAGAACGCAGCCGGGCACTTCACGTGGCTGGCCGGCTTCCTGGGCATCGACGCCCCGGCCTCCAGCACGCTGACCCGCGAGCTACTGGGCTGGCAGCCGACACACCCCGGGCTCATCGACGACCTCGACAAAGGCCATTACTTCGCATGACCAGGCGCGCCACCATGGGATCACTGTTCCCGGAGCGAAGGCCGTTACTTCAGTGACTCAGAGAGGACCCTATGGGAACCACGACTGTCGTCGAGGCGGCCCGCCGGGCGTTGGGGCCGCTCGGGGTGTACCTGCCCTTCTGGGGTACCAGCGAGCCGTCCGCCGATCTTCAGCGCGAGGCGGCTCGCCGGCTGGAACGCGCCGGTTACCGCGCCGCGTGGACTAACGAGGCCGTCGGCGGCAAGGACGCCCTCGTGCAGCTGGCCGTGCTGCTCGCCGCCACCGAGCGGATGGTATTCGGCACGGGCATCGCCAACATCTGGGCCAGGGCACCGCAGACGGCGCACGGCGCGGCCGGGCTGCTGGCCGGAGCCTTTCCCGACCGGTTCGTGCTCGGGCTGGGGGTCGGCTACCCCCAGCAGGCGGACAGCGTCGGCCGGGAATACGGCAGCCCGCTGGCCACGATGCGCGACTACCTGGACCAGATGAGCGCCCCGACTCAGCTGCCGGCACCCGACGTGGCCTATCCCAAGATCATCGGCGCGAACAGCCCGAAAATGCTCGCGCTGTCCGGTGCGGCCGCCGACGGGGCGATGCCCGCCATGGTGCCGCCCGAGCTCACCACTCAGGCCAGGCAGCTGCTCGGCCCAGGCAAGCTCCTGGTGGTCGGGCTGGCCGTCGCCGCGGACGCCGACCCGGACCGGGCGAAGGCAACCGCACGGCAGAGGGTGGCCGGCAGGCTCGCCATGCCGGGCACGTACGCGGCCACCATGGCGCGGCTCGGCTACTCGGAGCGGGAGATCACCGAGGTGAGCGACCGGCTGGTGGACGCGGTCGTCGGGCACGGCGACGCGGCGGCGATCGCGGCCAAGGTGCGCGAGCACCTGGCAGCCGGGGCGGACCACGTGGTGATCATGTCGACCGGCACGGACGTCACTGACGGCCTTGACCAGCTAGAACAGCTCGCCCCGACGCTGGCCGAGCTCACCGGCTAGGCAGGCGGCAGCGTCCTCATTCGACCTTGATGAGAGTGACCTTCATGGATGGCCGGTAGGTCGTTCCGTCATCGGTGCGCTCGTGCAGGACGGTCTGGACGCGATGGCTGTCGCTGAACTCCACGGTGGAACGTGTGGTGTCGCCTTGGTAGGTCCAGGTGTCGCCACGCGCAGCCAGGCTGCTGACGGTCACGTTGCCCTGGCTGTCGAAGAAGTGTGACCTGTAGTCGCCACTCGTCTCGTCGTACCCGATGATCTCTATGCCGCCGACACCGAACTCTCCGATGCGCCCGTAGGCCGAATGGAGGATGAAGAACCCGCCAGGAGCCCACTCGTACACGTCAGAGGTCGTGATCGCCGGCCCGGGGGCTTCCGTCATCGCTGACCAGGTGGCCTTCGTTGATCCATCTCCCCACCCAGGCGCCGAGCGCATCGTGCTGGGGACCTCGCCTGGGTCCCTGACTGTCGGCGCGCTCTGCGCCTCGGTTGACTGCCACGACCCGTGGTGTCGTCCCTTCCGTCATGTTTGCTCCTCTTGCGGTCGGCAGGATGTCCCCGTCGCACTTCGGTGGCGGCCCGGTCTCCGGCGGCGAGTTCCTGAGGGTCGCACATGGGCGTGACCGGTTCCGGTGAAGCGCCGGCCTGGTCACCCCTGGTGGGTGAGGCGGGCCAGCCTGGCGGTACGCGAAGATTGTCGTGCGCTCGTCGGGAGCAATGTGCCGGGGATAGGCAGCCAGCCAGATTTCCCCAGGGCAGGAGCGACATGGTGGTGCTTAGTCTTGTCCTGATCGGCCTGGCGATAGCATTCGATCCGCTGCCGCTGACAGCATTCATCGTCGTGCTGCCCTCACGGCGCGGCACGGCAAAAGGCGCGGCATTCGTGTTCGGGTGGCTGGTATCCCTGGCGGTCGTGGTCGCGGTCACGGTGCTCGCAACCGGCGATAACCCTCCCAAGCCGAGCACGGCACCCTCACTCGCCGGGCTGGCGGTGAAGCTCGCTATCGGAGTCGGCCTGGTCGGGATCGCGATCCGGCAGCGCCGCAGGATGGGGCGCCCGAAGCCCCCGAAAAAGCCCCCGAAGTGGCAGGAGCACGTGGACAGCATGTCCCCGTGGTTCGCCTTTGGCCTCGCCCCCGCGCTGCAGCCCTGGGCCCTGATCGGCGCGGGCGCCGCCACGGTCATGCAGGCCAAGCTGTCCAGTATCGAGACCTACCTCGTGTTGTTCGCGTACTGCGTCCTAGCCTCGGCGTCCTACCTCGCCATGGAGATCTACGCCGTTGTCAGACCCGCCCGGAGCAAGGCCTTCCTGGTCAGGCTCAGGACCTGGATCGACATCCACACCGACCAGGTGATCATCTTGGGGAGCTCAATCCTCGGCTTGTGGCTCATCGCCAACAGCATCAACCTGATCGTCACCTGAGGCACTCGGCCCCGGCGGGCCGGCGCCGCCGCGCCCGTACTCCCGGCGGACGGGAGTACGGGCGCGGAACCGCAGCCACCACCGGCTACCCCGGTCGTGGCTACTGGCGCGCCATCGCCACCCGCATCTCGCTATCGGTGTCGGTGATGAGGTCGCCGGACAGGTCGATGGTGGCGGTGGACAGGGTGCCGGTGAAGCGGAACGGGGACTGGTAGTCCGGGGTGATGGGCGAGCCGGGGTTGGCGCCGCAGGTCAGGCCGCCAGGGTTGATGGCGATGGGGATGGTGACCGGGAATTCCTCCTGGGCGACCAGCTGGCCGTCGACGTAGAGCTGTGCCCGGCCGGGCGTGCCCTTGCCCTGGGGGATGTCCGGTTTCCCGGTGGGCTCGAACTCGAAGCGCAGCTGATGCCGCCCCGGCGGCACCGGGTCGGGTGAGGAGACCCGGTAATGGGCCCGGCGGAGGTAGTTGTGGACGTAGTGCAGCTTCCCGTCCTTGAGGAAGAACGACCAGCCGCCGACGACGGAGCCCTGGCACAACAGCACGCCTTCCGCGCCGCCCGGCGGAATATCAGCGTCAGCGGTGATGGCATGCGGGCGGTTCAGGACCCGCGGCCCGGCGAAGAACGGCACGGTCTGGGTACCGGGCCGGTAGGTGTAGCTGGTCCGGGCCTCCGCGATCTGCGGTCGCTCAGCCATGAACCGCTCCAGCGCGCTGCCGTCGATGGGCAGCACGTTGTACTTACCGGCCTCCACATACCATTGCGCGATCATCTCGATGAGCTTGTCCCGGTGCTCGTCGGCGAGGTCCCGGGTCTCGGCCGGGTCCTCGGCGACGTGGTACAGCTCCCAGTGGTGCGCGTCCAGGTCCGTCAGGGTGTCAGGGCTGATTGGTGCGCCGAACGGCTTGCCCGCCTCGGCAAAGGACGGACCTGGCCACGGGCATACGGCCCGCCAGCCGTCGTGGTCGATCGAGCGGTGCCCGAACATCTCGAAGTACTGGGTGCGGTGCCGGGTCGGGGCGATCGGGTCGTCGAAGGTGTGCGCGAAGCTGACCCCGTGGATCGGCGCCTGGACGACTCCCCTGATCTGGGCGGGCGGCTCGGCACCGAGGACGTCCAGGACGGTCGGGACCATGTCGATGACGTGCGCGTACTGGTCGCGGATCTCACCGCGGGCCTGGATGCCCTGGGGCCAGTGGACCAGGAACGGGTCGCAGGCGCCGCCGCGATAGGTCTCCCGCTTCCAGCGCCGGAACGGCGTGTTCCCGGCCCAGGTCCAGCCCCATGGGTAGTGGTTGAAGGTGGTCGGTCCGCCGATCTCGTCAATCGCCTGGATGCTGTCTTCCAGCGGCTCGGGGGCATTGTTGAAGAACTGCAGCTCGTTGGTCGTCCCGGTGGGGCCGCCCTCGGCGCTGGCCCCGTTGTCGGACACCACCATGATCAGCGTGTTGTCGAAGTGGCCGGTCTCCTTCAGGAAGTCAAGTATCCGGCCGATCTGCTGGTCGGTGTGCGACAGGAACCCGGCGTACACCTCCATCATCCGTGCCGCCAGGCGGCGGGCCTCAGGGGCCAGGGACTCCCACTCCGGGACGTCCGGGTCGTGCCGGGACAGCTCGGCATCGGCCGGCATGATGCCCAGTTCCTTCTGCCGGGCGAACACCCGCTCGCGGTAGGCGTCCCAGCCGTCGTCGAACTGGCCGGAGTACCGGTCGGCCCACTCCTTGGCCACGTGATGCGGGGCATGCATGGCGCCGGTGCAGAAATGCAGGTAGAAGGGCTTGTTCGGCGCGACCTGCTTGGCGTCGGCGATGAACTCGATCGCCTTGTCCGCCAGGTCCTCGGTCAGGTGATAGCCCTCCTCGGGGGTCCGCGGCGGCTCGACCTGGTGGTTGTCATAGATCAGGTCCGGGGTCCACTGGCTCGTGTCCCCGCCCAGGAACCCGTAGAACCGCTCGAATCCCCGGCCCAGCGGCCAGCGATCGAACGGGCCCGCCGGGGACTCGAACTCCGACGGCAGCAGGTGATACTTGCCGACCAGGTAGGTGCTGTAGCCGCGCTGCTGGAGTATCTCCGACAGGAAGCCGTTCTCGAACGGCATGCTGCCGTTGTAGCCGGGATAGCCGGTCGCCGCCTCGTTAATCGAGGCCATCGCGTTGGCGTGGTGATTGCGCCCGGTGATGATGCACGAGCGCGACGGCGAGCACAGCGCCGTCGTATGCATCCTGGTGTACCGCAGGCCGCCAGCGGCCAGGCTGTCAAAAGCCGGCGTGCTGATCGGGCTGCCGTAACAGCCGAGCTGCCCGAACCCCGTGTCGTCTAGCACGATGAACAGCACATTCGGCACACCCGCCGCCGCCCGCAGCGGCTGCGGCCAGGCCGGACTCGACTCGTCCGTGGTCCGCCCGATCACACCGGGGAAAGCCTTCCCTGCCCCGTACTCCGTCAGCGCCATCTGGCCGCCCTCCATCCAGCAGGCCGGCGGCTGCCGGCCAGGTACCAAGTGAATGCCGCAGCGGATGCAGTTTCTTCACCCGTGGTGGGTGAGCCGATCCTCCGCCCAGATGACGGGAAAGTTGCGGGCCAGCGTGTCCTCCGCCCAGCGCAGCCGCCCGGCCAGGATGTCCTGGCCGGCCCCGGGAGCCGCCTCGCCTAGCCGCAGGAGCATGACCCGGATCCTCCGCAGCACCAGCGGGGAGCCGCCAGCGGCCGCGAGGAGGTCATCCAGGCAGCTGCGCGCGAAATCCGCCCAGTCCGGCAGGTCCAGGATCACGCGGATGTTCCCGTCCCGGTCGGCCACCTCCCCAGTGGGGGCATCGCGGCCGGCCAGCGGGCTCAGCAGCCCTTCCAGGCAGTCCACCACCTGTGCGGCGGTGGCCGGGTCATTGACCGCGGGTGACAGGGCCCGCAGGCCGATGTCGGACAGCAGCCGGAACGCCAGCAGCGGATCCTGGGCGAAGCTGCGCTCCTGCCCGGTGACGACCGCGGCCAGCACGGCAGGCTGGTCCAGGTCGCCGCCGCGGATGTCGGCGACCGGCATCCCGGCCACCAGGGTGACCCCGACACTCTGGCGGAACACCACTACCGAGCCCGCGGAGCGCGCCGCCGCCAGCAGCGGATCCAGGTGCAGCTGCTGCAGCACCGCCGGCTGCTCACGCCAGGTCACGGTGTGACGGACCGGCGGCAGCGCCGCCGGAGGCGCCGAGCGGGCGGGGACCCGCGGGTAAAGGCCGTCCAGGATCTCGCGGCCGCGGTCACTGACCGCGGCCAGGGTGGGCGCCAGCAGGACCGAGACCAGCGCCCTGGTCTGCAGGGTCCGCATCAGGAGCAGGGACGCCAGGACCAGGACCAGCGCCACGACCGGCACCACGAACGACACCTGCTGGCGATTTCCGATCGCGAACGCCGCGGTCAAGCAGAACACGAACACCCCGACGGCGTAGGCGAACGCCCGCCACACGATCGGGTCATCGCGGAACAGTGCCAGCCGCGGGCTGAAGTTACCGGCGACCCACTGCACGACGAGAAACAGCAGCGAGTAGATCACCGTTACCAGGCTGATCACTGTGACGCCTGCCCCGAAAAGGAGATCCACGATGCGGCCGCTGGAGACCAGCGGATGCACGGTGATCTGCGGAACAAGCACCCCGGCCGCGACCCCGGCGGCAGCCAGCACCAGCTGGCTCAGCCCGGCTCGCACCCGGCGGCGGCGCCGGGTAAACCGCCGCTGGTCAGGAAGCACTGCGGATGAGCCTGCGGGCAGGCAGCGGCTCCTCCTCCGCGTGATCAGGCCGGACCGGGGTGACGGCGATGCGCGGCCCGTAGCGGCGGGCCAGGGGGTTGGCGGTCAGGCCGTGCGCGACCACGCTGAGCAAGATGGTGAAGGCGATCACCGTGACCGCGGGGCCGGCGGACTGGCCGATGTCCTCCAGCGCCAGCAGCGCAAATACGACCGACGCCAGGCCACGGGGCCCGAACCAGCCCACGAACGCCACGGCCATGCGGCCGAGCCTGCTGCCCCACAGCGCCAGCGCCACCGGCACCATCCGGATCACGGTCAGGCTCAGCACCGCGTACAGCGCCGCCTGCCACGTCAGGCCCTCGAACGCCGGCACCACCGCGATGGCACCGAACGCCAGCCAGACCAGCAGCGAGACCAGGGCACCCGTCTCCTCGACGTACGGCACCAGCCGCTCGCCACGCTCCCCGCCGGTGGCGCCATAGGCCAGGCCGCCCACGAACGCCGCGACAAAGCCATTTCCGTGCAGCGCCAGGGCGCAGGCATAGGCGCAGATCGCCAGGGCCAGTACCGCCGAGCCGGCGAAGCCGGCCTCGGCCCACCCGCGGCTGCGCGCCACCCTGACGACAAAGCCGCCCGCCCCCCCGACGAGCACCCCGACCAGCACGCCCAGTGCGAGCTCCGCCGCGGCCTTGGCCGGACCGACGCTGGTAGCGTGCTCGGCCGTCGCGGCTCCGGCTATGGCGACCAGGACGACCGGCGTGGCGATCCCGTCGTTGAGTCCGCTCTCGATATTGAGCAGCCGCCGGATCCGCGCCGGGACCGCGGGGTTCACCATTACGCCCGCACCCAGGGCAGCGTCCGTCGGCGCCAGGGCCGCCCCGACCAGCAGGGCCAGCCAGATACTCATGCCGCTGAAGAGCGCCAGGGCCAGCAGGATCCCCAGCCCGATCGTCAGTGGCAGGCCGATCCCCAGCAGCCGGAGGCACAAGCCCGCGTCAGCGCGCAGGTCCCGCAGCCTGACCCGCGACGCGTCCGAGAACAGCACCAGCACCAGGGTGATCTCGGCCAGGACCTTGACCAGCTCATGGGAAGGGGCGAAGCCCAGCGGTGCCAGCGGGCCGTGGGTCAGCAGCAGGCCAGCGAGCACGAAGATGATCGGCGCGGTCACGTCGTACCGCTCCAGCCGCGCTGACAGCGTCCCCCACAGGAAGATGACCGCCGCCACGATCGCCGCATCGGAAGCGCTCATCGAGTCCTACCTCTAGCCCTGGGCCGTCAGGCCGTGAGCCTGGCCGTCGGCGGCGGGCTGATCGGCGGGGGTCCACTGGGCGCCGGTCTCGGCCTGGAACGCGGCGACGGCGGCAGCGATCGTCGGGAAGAAGTGGTCCGGGTCGATCGTGCGGGTGAGGCCATAGCGCTCTATCTTGCGCCGGACCGGGCCCTTGAGCTCCGCGAAAACCAGGCTGATGCCCCGGGCGTTCAGCGCCTCGTCGAGTTCGGTCAGCACGTCGGAGGCGGTGGTGTCGACATCGGTCACTGGCTCCGCCGCGATGAGGATCCACGAGGGCTTCGGCTCCGCCTTGGCCAGCCGCCGGACTTCGTCGCGGAATGTCGTGGCGTTGGCGAAGAACAGCGGGGCGTCGAACCGGTAGAGCACCAGGCCCGGCAGGTGCCAGGCATCAGGATGGGTGTGGATGTCGTGGTAGCCCTCCAGGCCTTCGACGCGGCCGAGCACCGTGTCGTAGGGCCACCAGGCGCGCCGGAAGACGTTGAGGATGGACAGCGCGACCGCGATCGCGATGCCGGGCAGCACGCCGAGCAGCGCGACCCCGAGGAAGGCCGCGATCGACAGCAGGAACTCGGCCTTGCGCTGCCGCCACAGCCGCGCCGTCGCGGGGATGTCGGCCAGGGACAGTGACGCAGTGATCACCACCGCGGCCAGCGCCGGCTGGGGCAGGTTACGGAACAAGCCCGGGACCAGCACGATCATGAGGATGATCAGGGCAGCCCCGGTGACCCCGGTGAGCTGGGTCTTCGCACCGGACCGTTCGGCCACGGCCGTCCGCGACCCGCTGGTGCTGACCGGGAACCCCTGGAAGAGGCCGGCGGCCAGGTTCGCCGCGCCGATGCCAATCATCTCGCCGTTGCCGCTGACCTCCTGCCCGGTGCGGGCCGCGAACGCCGAGGCGGTGGAGATCGTGTCGGCCAGGGAGACCAGGGCAATCCCCAGCGCCCCGGCGAACAGGGGCCCGAGGTCGGACAGGCGGACAGACGGGATCGTGAGCGGCGGGAAGCCCTTGGGGAGGACCCCGACCAGGCTGACACCGTGGTCGGCCAGGCTGAAGACCGTGGTGGCCGCGATCGCCAGCACGACTGCTATCAGCACGGCCGGGACTTTCGGCAGCCAGCGCTGCAGGACCAGGATCAGCACCACTCCCGCGATTCCGACCGCGGCCGCGGCGGGAACCGCATCGCCGTTGGCCAGGCCCTTGGCGAGCCCGGTGATCTCGCCGATCAGGCCATCGGCGCTCACCTTGAACCCGAGCAGCTTCGGCAGCTGCCCGATCAGGATGGTCAGGGCCAGGCCGTTCATGTAGCCGATCATCGTCGGCTTGGAGATCAGGTTGGCGATGAAGCCAAGCTTCGCCATGGCCGCCAGGATCATGATCGCCGCCACCATGACGGCGAGGATCGAGGCGAGCGCGACGGCCCGCTTGGCATCGCCGTTGGCGGCCATCAGCGGCAGGATCGTCGCCGCGATCATCGGCCCCAGCGAGGAATCCGGGCCCAGCACCAGGATCCGTGACGGGCCGAACGCGGCGTAGCCGAGCAGGCACAAGATGGACGTGTACAGGCCAGTAATGGGCGGCAGCCCCGCTAGCTCCGCGTAGGCCATGCCCTGCGGGACCAGCAGGGTCGTGAGCACGACCCCGGCGATGACGTCCTTGAGCAGCCACTGGCGGCGGTAGGTCGAGATCACCTGAAGCCCGGGCACCCAACGGAACACGGACACCCCCGGCCCTTGGTTGTACGCCTACGAGCAATTTGGCCGCCTGGCCAGGCCGGCGCATCACCCGTCCGGGGTGAGGGCAGAGGCGCCGGGAGTGGCTGATCATGGCGAAAAGACTCCTGGCCACGGCGAAATCCCACGCACGTCACAGACCAGTCAGAGGCAGGCGACATGGCCAAGAAGAAGGACAGGCGGGAGCGGGACGACGCCGAAATTTTGCCGTCGACGGGTACAGGCCCGCAGGAGGCCAGAGCCGGACCGCCTCGGAAGATAAAGCGCAAGGCGTACGAGCGGGAGATGAGGCTCCTGCACGGCGAGCTTGTCGCCATGCAGGAGTGGGTCAAGGCGTCGGGAGCCAGGATCTGCATCGTGTTCGAGGGCCGGGATACCGCCGGGAAGGGCGGCACGATCAAGCGGATCACCGAGCGGGTCAGCCCGCGTGTGTTCCGGGTCGTGGCCCTGCCCGCCCCGACCGAGCGGGAGAAGTCGCAGATGTACGTCCAGCGGTACCTCCCGCACTTCCCGGCCGCCGGCGAGGTCGTGATCTTCGACCGCAGCTGGTACAACCGGGCCGCCGTCGAGCCGGTGATGGGCTTCTGCACCCCTGAGGAGTCCGAGCGGTTCCTCCAGCTCACGCCGGGGGTGGAGAAGGCTATGGCTGACGACGGGATCCTGCTTTTGAAGTATTGGCTGGAGGTCAGCCCCGGCGAGCAGACCCGGAGGCTGAAGAGCCGGATGAACGACCCGCGGAAGATCTGGAAGCTGTCCGACATGGACCTGAAGTCCTACCGCCGCTGGTATGACTACTCCCGGGCCCGGGACGCGATGTTCGCCGCGACCGACACCGCCTGGGCGCCCTGGTACCTCGCGCACACCGACGACAAGCGGCGCGGCCGGCTCAACATCATCACCCACCTGCTCAGCCAGGTCCCCTACCAGCCGCTCACCCCCCGCGACGTCACCCTGCCCAAACGGCAGCCGGCGCATGGCTACGTGCCACCGGACCTCCCTTTGCGGTACATCCCGGCACCGTTCTAGGCCGCTAAGCGGGAGGGCAAACATGGCATACAAAGCCGGCCGCGTGCCCGTACCGGGCGGCGGCCCACCCGGCGGCGTGGATGGCCCGCCCGAGATGGCTGCCCCCGTCACCATGGGTCAGCGCTGGCTGGCCAGGCTCGCGTTCGCCGCTGCGTTCGCCGCGGCGGTGGTGCTCCTGGTCTCTGGTGCGCTGAAGAGCGTGACCGCGCTGCTGCTGGGTGCCGCGGGGCTGGCTATCGTCTGCGCGGCCGCCTGGTCGTTCCTGTCTCATCGCGGTGTTGTGCGGTGGGTCGCGGCCGCGCTCCTGGTGGCCGCGCCGGTGGCCGTCATCGTGGTGTACGTCGCTGCCGGGCTGCTGTGGGAGGTCGCACTCAGTGTCGCGCTCGCGGTAGCGGCCGTGGCCGCGGGTCGCGCAGCACTGGCGGGTAGGCGCCCCCCGGCCAGGCCCCGTGAGGGTATGGCGTCGCGGCAGCAGCACCCGTTTGTGATCATGAACCCGCGGTCGGGCGGGGGGAAGGTCGGGAAGTTCGGGCTCGCGGCCAAGGCCTCCGGGTTCGGCGCCGAGGTGGCCCTGCTCGAAGGTCCCGGAGTGGTGGACGTCGCCGCCATGGCGCGGGAAGCCGTCGACGCCGGGGCGGACCTGCTTGGGGTGGCAGGCGGTGACGGAACCCAGGCTCTCGTCGCGGGCGTTGCCGCCGGGCGGGATGTCCCGATGATGGTCATCTCGGCGGGCACCCGTAACCACTTCGCCCTGGATCTCGGGCTGGACCGTGACGATCCGGCGAGCTGCCTGGATGCCCTCACCGACGGCGTGGAGCTGCGTATCGACCTGGGCCTGATCGGCGGCCGCACGTTCGTCAACAACGCCTCGTTCGGCGCGTACGCCCAGGTCGTGCAGAGCCCCGCCTACCGTGACGACAAGTCCGGCACCGCGCTGGCGATGCTCCCTGACCTGCTGAGCGGCCACGAGGGAGCGCACCTGGTAGTCCGGGTGGATGGGCAGGTGATACTCGACGGGCCGCAAGCGGTACTGGTGAGCAACAACCCGTATGAGACCGGCGACATCGCCGGCCTGGGCCGCCGCGCCCGGCTCGACCAGGGCGTGCTCGGCATCGTCGGGGTGAAGATCGAGAACGCCGGCCAGGCGGCCGGGCTGCTGCGCCGGGCACAACGTTCCCGCAACGTCACCGTGCTCACCGCCCGCGAGGTCGTCATCGATGCCGACCAGCCGCACATCCCGGTCGGGATCGACGGCGAATCAGTCCTGATGCCCACGCCCGTGCACTGCACCATCCGCCCCCTGGCCCTGCGGGTACGGGTCCCGCGCGACCGGCCGGGCGTCCCTGACCTGCGGCCCCCGATGGACTGGACCCGGCTGCGCCAGCAGGCACTCACGTTCACCCGGACCAAGAGTGACGACTCCGGGACACCACAGGAACCGCGCTAAAGGCCGAGCCGCTCGACCCACCCAACCGGCCGCGTGATCGCGCCCGCCCCCTCAGGCCGTCGGGTAGTCATACGTATTCGCGGCGCCGCATCCAGGCGAGTGTCACGTAACCCCAGATGGGGGGAAGGTAGGACGGCGAAAGCGGCGACATCGCCGCCGACGAGCGTGGTGAACGTGTTCGAGGTTTCCAGTGTGAGGCACCGCCCGAAAGGAAGCTGGCCGACGACGGCGCCGACGAGTACCCAGGCGTTGGCTGCGACCGGCAGCTGAGCGAGCACGAACGCCAGGGCTACTCGAAGTACTGGGTGCGGTGCCGGGTCGGGGCGGCCGGGTCGTCGAACGTCTGGGCGAAGCTGACGCCGTGGATCGGTGCCTGGGCCACGCCGCGGATCGTTGCGGGCGGATCGACGCCGAGGACGTCCAGGACGGTCGGGACCATGTCGACGATGTGCGCGTACTGGTCCCGGATCTCACCGCGGGCCTGGATGCTGTCCGGCCAGCACACCAGGAACGGGTCGCTGGCGCCGCCGCGGTAGGTCTCCCGCTTCCACCGGCGGAACGGCGTGTTGCCCGCTCACGTCCAGCCCCACGGGTAGTGGTTGAAGGTCGTGGGGCCGCCGAGCTCGTCAATGGAGCGGATGCTGTCTTCCAGCGGCTCGGGGGCGTTGTTGAAGAACTGCAGCTCGTTGGTGGTCCCGGTGGGGCCTCCTTCGGCGCTGGCCCCGTTATCGGACACCACCATGATCACCGTGTTGTCGAACTGGCCGGTCTCCTTCAGGAAATCAAGCACCCGGCCCAGCTGCTGGTCAGTGTGCGACAGGAACCCGGCATACACCTCCATCAAGCGCGTGGCCAGCCGGCGGGCGTCGGGTGACAGCGACTCCCACTCCGGGACGTCCGGGTCGTGGCGGGATAGCTCGGCATCGGCCGGCATGATTCCCAGTTCTTTCTGCCGGGCGAACACCCGCTCCCGGTAGGCGTCCCAGCCGTCATCGAACTGGCCGGCGTACCGGTCCGACCACTCCTCGGCCACGTGGTGCGGGGCATGCATGGCGCCGGTGCAGAAATGCAGGTAGAACGGCTTGTTCGGCGCGACCTGCTTGGCGTCGGCGATGAACTCGATGGCCTTGTCCGCCAGGTCCTCGGTCAGGTGATAGCCCTCCTCGGGGGTCCGCGGCGGCTCGACCTGGTGGTTGTCGTAGATCAGGTCCGGGAACCACTGGCTGGTGTCCCCGCCCAGGAATCCGTAGAACCGCTCGAACCCGCGGCCCAGCGGCCAGCGGTCGAACGGGCCCGCCGGGGACTCGAACTCCGAGGGCAGCAGGTGATACTTGCCGACCAGGTAGGTGCTGTAGCCGTGCTGCTGCAGCATCTCTGACAGGAAGCCATTCTCAAACGGCATGCTGCCGTTGTAGCCGGGGTAGCCGGTCGCCGCCTCGTTGATCGAAGCCATCGCGTTGGCATGGTGATTACGCCCAGTGACGATGCACGAGCGCGACGGCGAGCACAGCGCCGTCGTATGCATGTTGGTGTAGAGCAGCCCGCCCGCGGCCAGGCTGTCAAAATTCGGCGTGCTGATCGGGCTGCCGTAACAGCCCAGCTGCCGAACCCAGTGTCATCCAGTACGACCCACAGGACATTCGGCGCGCCAGCGACCGCCCGCAACGGCCGGGGCCAGGCTGGACTCGAGTCTTCCACCGTACGTCCGACAAGCCCAGGGAACGCCGTGCCCGGCTCATACTCATTGAGCGCCATGCTCAAGGCCTCCATCTGTGCCCACCG
This sequence comes from Streptosporangiaceae bacterium, assembly GCA_036510065.1. Classification (GTDB taxonomy): domain Bacteria; phylum Actinomycetota; class Actinomycetes; order Streptosporangiales; family Streptosporangiaceae; genus DASUBV01. The sequence goes on from DATCEO010000218.1 coordinate 25,938, forward strand.
GCGACATCGGGAATATGCATTAGTCAAGGCCCTGGCTGGTCAATCGCGCTCACCCCGTGAGAGTGATCCGCCTTGAGGCGACGCAGGAGCAGTGCCCACCCCGACGAGGGATGTCGCTTCCTCAACACCTCTACCGGGCGTTATCGGGTGGACGGAGCGGACCAGGGCCCGCTCGCCGGGCGCATGACGGGGAGGCTGATGCTCTGCCAGCCGGGGCTCGATCTAACCCGGGTGAAATATTTGAGTGGGTGACGTCAAGTCGCCCTCACCACGGTCATGCTGGCCAAAGTGTCCAGATTATTCCTGAGGACCCCGTGGCAGGGAATGAGCCAGCATGACCGTTAGCAGTGACCAGGCAGTACGCAATCAGCAGATGATGATGCTCGTGCTCGCAATGGCAGCGGCGAAAGCCGTGGCGCGGAACCGGGTCATTATAGTTCTCGGGCTGATCGCAGTAGCAGGTGTCGCGCATCGCCAGGGCGCCGCCACAACCGCGGCGCTGCGACGTCGCGCGGCCGCCAACGTGGCTGCCTGGCGCCACCACTAGGTGGCCGGGTACCGGGGACTACTGGCGGGAGCGGCGCGGGCGGAACTTGATCCACGCCAGGATGGCGATGGCCACCAGCAGCCAGGGGGAGAACAGGAAGTGCACGGTGAAGCTGACGACGGTCAGCACCACGATAGCGATCAGGACGAGGGTGAGTATCCGCGGCATGGTGATCAGTCTCCGTTCAGGTCAGGCTGGTTAGCGGGCCGGATTCAGCGGCCGGGCTGCGGGCTGGCCAGTGACGGTCGCGGACCGGGTGCCTGCAGTGGTGGTGGGCATGCCTCAACACTGCCGCCGGCAGCTCCTCGCGTCGATCAGGATCAGCCCCGATTCGCACCCTGGTCTGCCCCCCGGAAGGCATCGGGGTCAACCCTCGCCGTCGGCAGGTGAGGACTGAAGGCTGGACGTGCGGCTCGCGTTGTCGCACCAGCAGCTGGGCACTCTTCGCGCCCTGGAGCGTTGACGGGCCATGGCGCAGCAGGCAACCATCGTGGCTATGGACTCGTTCACCGCCAAGCTCGCGGTGATAACCGGCGCTGGCTCGGGCATGGGCCGCGAGCTCGCCCGCCAGCTGGCGGCGCAGGGATCCTCCGTCGCGGCCTGTGACCTGAACGCGGACACCGTCGCCGAGACCGCGGCCATGGCGCGGGCGGACGCGCCGCCTGGCGTCCTGGTCACCAGCCACGCCTGCGATGTCTCCGACGAGGCGCAGGTCCTGCGGTTCCGCGATGAGCTGCTCGCCGGGCACGCCAGTGACCACGTCGACCTGGTCTTCAGCAACGCGGGCATCGGC
>DATCEO010000219.1:0-28819 GCA_036510065.1 Streptosporangiaceae bacterium
ACATCTTCGCGGGCGAGTTCACCGCCGCTGCGGCCCTGCTCGAAGAGGCGGACGCGATCACAGCCGCCACCGGCAACGCGCGGATAGCCGACTTCTCGCTGCTGCTCGCTGGCTGGCGCGGCCACGACACGGGCCAGTTCAAAGCCGGGGTCCAGGAGGCAGCCGCGCGGGGCGAGGGCCTGGCCATGGCCAGCGCCGAATTCGCGACCGCCGTGCTCCACAACGGGCTGGGCCACTACACGGCCGCTCTCGCTGCCGCACAGCAGGCCAGTGACCATGACGAGCTCGGCTTCGGTGTCTGGGTCCTGCCCGAGCTGATCGAGGCCGCGGTGCGCTGCGGGGACCACAAGATCGCGGCGGCCGCCTTCCGCCAGCTCTCGGAGCGGGCCAGCCTGAGCGGCAGCCAGTGGGCACGGGGCATCGAGGCCCGATCCCGCGCTCTCATCGCCGGCGGCCGGGACGCCGAGGACTTCTATCTGGAGGCGATCAGGCAGCTCGGCCGCAGCAGGATGACTGTGCACCTCGCCCGCGCTCATCTCATCTACGGAGAATGGCTGCGCCGCGAGAACCGGCGCGTCCACGCCCGCGGGCAACTGCGCAGCGCACACCAGATGCTCGCGTCCATGGGGGCCGACGGCTTCGCCGAACGAGCCGCGCGGGAGCTGCGCGCCACCGGCGAACGCGTCCGCAACCGGACCACCGATCCCCCCGCCCAGCTCACCGCCCGGGAGACTCAGATCGGCCGGCTGGCGGGCGACGGCCTGTCCAACCGCCAGATCGCTGCCCAGCTGTTCATCAGCCCGCACACCGTCGAATACCATCTGCACAAAATATTCGCGAAACTCTCGATCGCTTCCCGCAATCAGCTGCCCAGTGCCCTGGCTAATGGTCTGGGCGGGGCTCCTTAGATGGCCTCCGCCATGCTCACGGTCTGGCTCCTAGTTGCCGGCGAGCTCGTGCCGCGCGGCGTCGGCAATGTCGGAGCCGGTGTTGGCGTGTCCGTTGATGCCCCATCCGCCTTCGGGTGACTCGGTGAAATGTCTGTCAGTTCCTTGACCACGCCGAGCTGCTTGGCACGATCGAGCACGCCGACCGGGGTCAGGACCTGCACTCGGACGTAGTTGCTGGCACCGGCCGCGTTCGAGATTGCATCTGCAGGGAGGTCGTGGATGAACGCGGCCGTGTTATCGCGGAAGAGCGCGAGGTCTGGGACCTGCTCCCAGCGCATGACGGCGCTGGCGAGGTCTTTGGCGAGGCTGTGCTTGTCCGCGAATGTTCCTTCGGTGGCGTAGACGTCGATCATGGGCATGGTCTTCTCCTTATTAGCTTGACTCGGCCTCGCGCGGCGGCGCGATCTAGTTGCTGGTCAGTCCGTCGGCGAGCTGGCGTCCGAGCGCGGTGGCCCAGAACTGGCCGACTTTCGCGGCATCGTGGGTGTCGAAGCTGATGCCAAGCACGGTGCTGTTGCTCATGATCGTTACCTGCCTGTGCGAGGGGTCAGTAGCTGTGGGTTAGACGGCGGTGCGGCCGCCGTCGACAGGGATGACGGCGCCGGTGATGTAGCTGGCGCGGGGTGAGGCCAGGAAGGCGATCGTCTCAGCGATCTCTTCGGGCTGGGCTCCCCGGTTGAGCAGGGTGGTCTTGCCCAGGGCGATGGTGTTTTTTGCGCCTTCGGTGAAGACCGGACCGGGCGCGACGGCGTTGACCCGGACGCCGCTGGCGCCGTATTCGGCGGCCCAGGATCGGGTCATGCCCACCAGCGCGGCCTTGGTCGCGCTGTAGGCGGCACCGCCGGGCAGCCCTACGGTGGCGACCATGCTGGACACGTTGATGATGACGCCGCCCCCGTTGCCGGCCATGACCGGGGCCAGGGCAGCGGTGAGCAGGTAGGCGGAGCGGACATTGCCGTCGAAGAGCCGGTCGTAGGTGGCTATGTCGAGTTCGCTGCTGGGCCCGAACCACCAGCCAGATGGACCACGCGCCCACCCCGGCCAGCACCGCACGCCGGACCGCCGAGCTCGTACTCGACAACACCGTCCCCCGATTTGAGGTGCTTAGCTCGGGCCTAAGTTGACGGCGGTTGGCTGTGACCTCACCCGGGATCGTGCCCGCGTGGCCCGGCGCAGGTCAGGGCCGGCCTTCCAGCCGCACGCCGTAGACGCTGGCCTGGAAGGTGCCCGCGGGATCGGGCGGCAGGCTGGTGAACCAGATCAGCACGTAACGGCCGCGTACGGGCGCGGCGAGCTGCAGCCGCAGGACGCCGCCCGCGTCGGCTGCGCTCGCGGCGGGCCGCAGGTCCGTGAGGGCGGGCGCATCGCCGATGCGCAGCTGGAGGTCGGCGCCGCGCGCGCTGCCGAGCCTGATCTGGGCGGCCGTGAACGTGACCGGCCGGCCCATGTCCACCAGCAGGCCCGTGCCCGCATACAGGTTCCCGAAGCGGGCGGTGGTGTACCAGTCGGTATGCCACCCCGCGGCAGGGCTGCGGCCGATCACCAGGTGCGCGGCGGCGGGGTCGTCGCCCTGGCCCCCGCCCGGGCCGAACGCTGACGCGCTGGCCGGGGCCAGCGCCGTCGTCGTCGGCGCCGCCGGGGCGGTCGTCGCCCGGGTGGGCCGCGGTGCCGACGATGCGTGGTGGCGGGCCGCCGGGTGGTGATGGGGCCGGGTTGCCGGATGCGGCCGGGCCGGGGCCGCAGCGGCCGGATGACCCGAGCCCGCCAGGAAGTGGTCAGCCGCGAATCCGATGACGACCGCCATGATCGCCAGCCCCAGCCACCCGGCCGCGATCTTGCTTGGCCAGCGGTGCTCGCCCGTCCGGACGGCCCGCAGTGGACTGGTCTCTTCGTCTGCGCTGTCCGGCGGCCCCAGCCGCACAGCGTCGTACTCTTCGATCAGCGGGTCGGAGTCGATCCCGACCACCCGGGCGATGGCCCGGATGTGCCCCCGCGCGTAAAAGTCGCCGCCGGATGCCGCGTAGTCATCAGCCTCGATGCCCGCGATGATCGTTTCCCTGATCCGGGTCCGCTGGCTGACCTCGGCAAGGGTGAGACCAGCCTGGCATCGCGCCTGAGCGAGAGCTTCGCCAATGCTCATGGCGCGCCTCCACTGCGGTATCGCCATGCACTCGCCTCGACACTATGTCCGCGGCGGGTTCCCGCCCGCACCGGCACCGGGGTTCAGCCCCGCGGTGAAGAAATCGCAGGCCGGCAGTCCTTGCGCCTGAGCGCGCAGGAATGACCGCAAGGAGGTGTCATCGTTCGACCGTGCCGCATCGTCCGGCACCGTTATGGCCCGGTTTTGCCCGCGCCGCCCGGCTGGATGTCACAGCCCGGTTAGCCGGCCAAGCTAGTGTCTGGTTCCGTTAGCTGCCGGGCGATCTGCGGGGCGAGCCCGGCCAGGCTGGCCGTGCCGAGATCGCCGTGCCTGATCTGGAGGGTCTTCAGGAACCGCTGCTGGCCCATCGTGAGGCCGATGAAATAACCCAGTTCGACCAGTTCGGGCTCGGAGAAATGCTGATGCAGCTCCGACCAGAGGTCGTCATCGGCCAGCTCCGGGTCCCAGGCAATCGCCTCGGCCCAGCGCAGCGCTGCCCGCTCGCGATCATCGTAGCGATCGGACCGGCGGAACTCGATCAGGTCGTCGTACTCACGCTCGGTAACCCCTTGAGCTGCTGCGATATGCGACCGCTGGCCGGCGCAGTACCCGCAGTCGAGTGATTTCGCCACGAAAACTCGGGCGAGCTCTTTTATGCGGTGATCAAGGACGCCCTCGCGAAACACCTGCTGCCAGGAATCGGCGAAGGTCCGCAGCACCGCTGGCACGTGAGCGCGGATGGCCTGACTCTCGAGCCGGGGGGTTCCGTAGATCCGTGACTCTTCGAGGAGCCCGGCCAGCTGGGGGTCGGTGACGGTGCTCGGCTCGACGTAACTGATGCGGGGCATCTAGGACCTCTCGGCAATCGATTGCCATCAATGTTGCGCAGCTCCCCAGTCAAAGTCAACGCCTGCCCGTACGGGCTCGTAGCAAGCGGTCGCCGCCGGCCTCAGCCGGGTGCAGTGATGCCCTTCATCACCACTGCCGGCGTCCGTGCACTTCCCTCACGGCAGCTGCAGCGCCTGGCCAGGATGGATCAGGCCCGGGTTGGGGCCGATGATGCCGCGGTTGAGCGCGTACAGCTCTTGCCAGCCGCCGGCGATGTTCAGCTTCCGCGCGATGGCAGATAGCGTATCTCCGGGCTGGACGGTGTAGGTATGCCCGCTCGGATGGGGCCAGCCCGGATGGCCGCCACGGCGGGCGAGGCAGGCCTCGTCGGCGACGTCGATGTCCACGTCCACGTCGCCGACTTGGCAGGCCTTCTGGTTGAACGCACCGGCGTACTGCCAGGCTCGCTGGCCCTGTTTCGGCCAGATATCTGGTGGCACATCCGCTGCCTGGTGCGGATCGGCGCCCGGATTGACCCCGTGCTGGACCCACGAGGCTATCCAGATCCAGTCGGGCCTGACCGCCCGCTCGTGCAGCGATTTCAGGGCGCTCGGGTTGGCGTACACGCCTGGCCGGAGGCCGCGGGCCCGGACCGTCTGGCACCAGGCGCCGACGTAGTCGAGCGAGGCGCTCGGGGCCGCTTCAAAGGTCCGGAGCTCGAGATCCAGGCAGATGGGCGTTCCGGCCGCCGCCATGCCGAACTCCCCGGCTAGCTGGCAGGCATCGTGGCCGTCCTGCTCGCCCTGGGCGACGGTCAGGCGCGAGACCTCGCCCGACTGGCGGCCGACATAACACAGCAGGAACTGGCTGATTCCCTCCTGCTCGTATTCCTGGACTTCCGCGGGCGTCCACGCCCGCTGCGCTTCCGGGCCGCCGATGTAGACGTTCCACCACGTCCCGCCGATTTCTTGCAGCATGGCCCTGGCCTTGACGGCGTTCGGCGGCTGGGCAGCGTCTAATCCGTGCTGCGTCACTGTCATTCCCCCACCCCACATATGGCCCGGAACTCGTAGCCCGTGTCCACTGTCAGCGCCAGATCCGCTGTCGGATGTACAGGACAACATCAGGTCATCCAGAAGTCAATTTAAAGTAAAGGGATTGTCTCCTGAAGGTTAGGTGGAATGACTGGTCGGCCGGGAGGGCTCCGGCCCGCGCGGATCGTGGTCGCTGGAGCGCATCAGGGCGCTGCCCCTCGCGGACTATCTCGCCGAGACGATGGATGTCCTGGCCACCGCCACCGGGCTTGTCTGGTCACGCGGGATCGAGCGGCACGATCCGCTCCAGCTGCGTGTATCCGGGAATCGCCGCATCGAAGTGCGTGGTCCACACCGTCTGGTCGCGGCCGGTGACGACGACATCCACCTCGGCACCCCCCCGCAGCACCGCGCCGTCGACCGACGAGACCCGAAGCGGCTGCCCACCGAACACCGGCTGCCCGCCGATCGGGGCCAGTGCCGACCAGGAGTTGGCGACCCGGTCGAAGGTGGAGATGAGCAGCGCACCGGCGGCCCCGACGGCGAAGGCGTCGGCGTGGTCGGCGGTGCGCGCGCACGCCGCGATCGGGCTCAGTGGCTCGATGTCCATGGCTGCCCCGCCGACGATCTGGGCGTGCGGCGGTGCTCCCCAGCCGTCGGCTCCGCCGTCCCACCACGTGTCATAGAGCCGCCATGCCGGGTCGCCGTCCCGGCGCCCGACGAATAGGACATCAATCCGGTCTGGCGCACGGCTGATCGCGATGAGATTAGCCATCGGATGCGGGTGAACGGCCGGGTCGCCAACCTGGATCGGCGCGCCCCAGTTGCCGGGGGCAGCCGAGGAGGAGGTGTGGATCAGGCTGTCCGTGCCGACCCAGAACAGGTCGAGCTGCCCGGTCGCGCGACTCACCACGGACAGGCGATTGGTTCTCCGGACGGGCGCCGTGCCCGCGCCGGGCACCGTTTCCAGCGCCGACCACAAGGCAGTGTCCGGATCAAACCGGGCGCCGGCCGGCGCCCCGGCGTCCATGTCGACCACGAAGGCCTCAATGGACTCATCGCCGCGCGTGCTCGCCGCGATACCCGGCAGGGGGTCGATCGCGATATCGCCCTGCGGGACAGTCAGCTGCCGCCAGCTCGTGGCGCCCGCCTCGCGCCGGATGGCCTGCAGTCGCCAGAGGTCACTCGGCCCGGAGATGTCGAAGCCGAAGGCCAGCAGGACGTCGGCGGGAGCCACGGTCCTGACCGCGGTGATCGCGCTGTAGGGGTTCCACAGGAACGGCGCGTTGGCGAAATTCAGGCTCGGGTCGGAGGCGCCGGCGCCGGGCGCCCAGGTGGCCCGCACCGGCTTGCCCCGCCGGATCGCATAGATGCCGAGGCCGGCGGCGTCGTTGGCGGCCGCCGCATGTCCGCTCCGGATCTCCAGCGGCTGGTTGCGGCGCTCGGGGTAACCGGGGTCGCCCGCGATGGCGACGTCGAGGTCAATGGCGGGAAACCCGGCCACCGGGTTGCCGGCGACGGCCACCTGGAATTCGTACTGGCGGGCCAGCGCGTCCGGGTCAGGGCCCGCCAGCTCGCCCGCGGCGGCCATCGCGATGGGCCGGACCAGCAGCTGGTGGTTGACCACCCGCAGATCCCCGGCGGGGACGTTGCGCAGGTTGACGTTCCAGATATAAAGCCCCGGACAGTTTTGCTTGAGCGTCGTGGACGAGCGCGGGTGGGCGTAGACCCCAGGGCGGTAGCCGAGCTCGGCCAGGCTGTGAAAGAACCGGGTGCAGTAGGTGACTCCGCCCGCGCTCGGCACGCCGCCCACCTCCCAGTCCAGGTAGATCACCGCGCCCGGGGGGATGCTGGCGGCCGCCGCCTTGGCCTGTGCGTCAACCGCGTTGAGCGCGGCGATGTTCGCCGGCTGATTGATCGAGATCGGGCCCTGCCCGTTGGCCGGGTCCTGCTGCCCCCAGTAAATGGTGAGGATTCCCCAGCGCGGATAGAGGTCCCGCCAGCCCGACATCCAGGCGCCGACCGGATTGCCGCCGATACCGCCGCTGCGGTTGTGGCCGTTGACCGGCAGGGTGTCGGGAGCCTGCCCGGGGACAGTCGCCGGGGAGTCCAGGTACATGCCCGTCACCTGGAGATTCGAGGCCTGCCAGGCGGCGGTCATCACCGCCTGGCCGGGATAGGATCCGACGTCCATCGCCGCGCACCGGGTCGGTGGCTCGGCCGGCAGGTTGGCATGCCGGACCGAGCGCGCGGCGACGTGCCGGTCGGCCCGGACCAGCTTGGCGACGTTGGTCTCGACAGCAGCGAGCGGATCGTCGTCGGCGACCACGACGGCCAGCAGGAGCCAGCCCGGCCAGTCAAGGGACCCGCCGGTGAGATCGGCGTCGAAGGTCACGACCTGCGGGGCGGCCGGGTCGGCTGGGGCCGGCACAGCCCGGAAAGGATTGGCGGTGTCGACGTAGGACCAGGGCGTCCCGCCGAGCCAGCCGCCGCCGGGCGGCGCGGCGCGGTCGGCTACCAGGGCGGCTGCCCAGCCCGCCGGGAGGGGGGCGGTGCTCGACAAGTTGGGCCGCCCCGCGTAGGGCGTCTTCAGCAGGGCAACAGAGATCCGGGCGGCCGGGATCGGGTGCCAGTGCCGCGCGTGGACGACGACCTGGATGCGGGCGGTGACCATGGTCGCGGCGCCGTCGCCACCGTTGGCGCAGGAGGTCTGGTAGGCCTTGGGCCAGCGGTCGGGTTCCTCCAGCTGGTGGGCGACCAGGTCGGCGGCATCCGGCGGAGCGAGGTCGAAGGCCAGCGGGCTCCCGGCCGCGATCGCATTCCAGACCTGCTGCGGCGTGGCGCTGCCGGGCAGGCCGAGGACCGCGACGCGCTGCGCGAGGGCAGCGGCGACCTGCGGTGACCAGCGCCCGTCGGTCGGCACGTCCGCACCGGCAACACGCAGCGCGGACTGCAGGACGAAGATGTCGAAGGGGTGAGCGCCCGCGCCTACCGGCAGGGCGAGCGGCTGAACCGGGGCGGCCAGGGGGGTCCGCCAGATGCGGATGTCGGGTGAGGCGTCCAGGCGCAGCTGGGCGCGGACCGGGCTCTGCGGGTCGCGGCCGCCGCCGACGGGCAGGTTGCCGCGGCGGGCGGTCGCGGCGTCGGCGCGCAGGTAGACCTCGGGGCCCTGGGCCTGGCCGTCGAGCGCCACCTCGAAAACGCCGCGGCCGCCGAAGGCGCCCCGCAGGAGCCGGGGGCCGCCCGCCGGTGGCGTGAAGACGGCCAGGTCGACGCAGGGTGCCTCGGGCAGGCCGTCTGAGTAATGGCTCCAGGCCCAGCTCGGCGATCCGCTGCCGAAGGTGCCGGTGCCTTTCCAGACGCCGATGTCGGTGCCGGCATAGACAACCTCGCGATGGCTGGGGTCGACGGCGAGGGCATGCACGGCGGCGTCGGTGGGCAGCCCGGTGGCCAGCCACTTGCTGGTGCCGTCGTACCACCAGAGGTGGTCTTCGCTGTCCGGCCCGGCGGTGCCGACATAGAGGCTGGCCGTGCTGCCGGTGATCTGGTGGACGGCCAGCTCGAGCAGCGGGGCGTCATCGGGGATCAGCCCGCTCGGCACCTTGCCCTTCCAGTTCCGGTGCACTTGCACCTGGTCGTACAGCTGCTGGCGCGTCCAGCTTCCGGCTGCGCGGGTGAAGCCGTAGACGCTGGTCCGGGTCAGGACGCAGAGGTGGTCTCGGTCGGCCCAGCGGGGGACCAGCACCGGCCCGTCGAGCCGGTCCTGGGCCCGGTCAGGTGCCGTCTTGGCGACGTCATAGGGGTCACTAGCAGTGGGCAGCGTGACCCAGCCGGACCGCCCGCCCGGCGCGGCGGCCAGCATGGCGTCGTCGGTGTAGTAGACCCGATCGGTGCCGAGGGCGACCTGCGTGCCGGCGGGACCGGTGGTGAGGGCGATCCGGCTGGTGAGCGCCGCCTTGGAAGCCTCATCGGACTGAGCCGCCGACCACGCAGCGACCACCCCGAGGCCGGCCCCGGCCGGGACCGGCGTCTGGTAGCCGAGGTCGGCGAAGCTCGCGCCACCGTCCACCGACAGGTTCCACTGCCCCTGGGATGACTGCGCGTAGACCCGGCGAGGATCGGCGGGGTCGATGCCGACGCCGCCCGCCGTTCCGTTCCGGCTGAGCTGCCAGGTCTCGGCGCTCACCCGGTGCAGCATGCCGAGGTCGCGGGCGCCCGCGTAGAGGACCCCGTCGGCGAACGGGTGCACAGCCAGGCTGTTGAGCTCGGCGGAGGCCAGGCCGGTCAGCCGCGCGTCGAAGCTGCCGGCGGCCCCGGCGTTGGCTGAGCGGAAGACCCCGGCGCTGGTGCCCGCCCACAGCTGGATCGGGACGGGCGCGGAGGCGAAGGTCAGAGCCCGGACGCCGAAGGGGACGCCGGCGCCGATCCATTCGGTGACGGGGCGGCCGGCCGGACCGGGGGTCTGCGGGAAGGTGAGGGTTCCGGCTACGCGGGTGACCTGGCCGAGATAAAGGTGCGCCTGCAGGGTTCCGGCCGGGAAGGTGAGCGCGCCGCCGCCCACGGCGATCATGTCGACGTGACCGGGGTCGGACTGGGGATGGGCGGCCAGCGCCATCTCACCTGTACCGCCCGGAAGGAGCAGCCCGGCCGGCAGCCCGGCCACGATCTCCGCGGTGTCGCCGTCGATCCGCCATAGCCGCGGCCCGCCGGCCAGCACCCAGACCACCGCGTGGCCGGGGACATTCCCGGCGGCGAGCACCAGGCGCTCGAACGGGACGGCCGCGGCCGCGGCAGGGTGCGCCGGGAGGGCGACCGGCTGCCAGGTCGTGCCGTCGGTGGAGCGCGCGACGTGCCCGTCGGCCGAGGCCACATAGACCCGTTCGGGCTCGGCCGCGACACCGGGAACCGTTACCACGCCGGTCAGCGGTCCGCCGCCAATGCCTGGGTCGACCTTCTTCCAGGTTCCGCCACCTGTCTGCCGCCGGTAAAGGCCCTTGTTGGTGGCCGCCCACACCACATCGTTCGTAACGCGGTCGAAGGCCAGCGCGGCCACCGCGAGCCCGGTCTCCGTAGTGGCCTCGGCCAGCCACGGGTCGGCGGCGGCCGCACCGCTCGCGTCGACCTTCGCGGCCGGCCCGGTCGCCACGCGCAGGCCGACGCCGCGCGCGATGGCGGCGGCGATGGCCTGTCGGCCGACCGGAGGGCGGCCGCCGGGGCCGGCCACCACCAGGTCGGTGGCGTCGGTGCCGAACTGCACCGCGAGGGCTCCGACCGGGGCGGTGTCGGTGTGCACGAGGTTCCCGGAGCTGTCCTTGACCGAGGCGTAGAAGTCCAGTGCACGCCAGCGGAAGCCGCCGTCGCCGCTGTACCAGACCCCGCCGAGGGTGGTGCCGGCATAGATGCGCTGACCGTCGCTGCTCACCTGGAGGCAGGTGATCGCGCCGCACACGCGGGGGCGCCCGGCCGGGGCGCCGTTCAGGCAGACGGCCGGACCGATCGCCACCCACTGATCGGCGGCCGGGTTGGCCGGGTCGGGCGGCGTGGAGCGGGGCCAGGTCTCGGTGCTCATGCCGTCCCCCCGGTGCTGGCGCCGCCGGTCGTCCCGCTGCCGCCGGTCGTTTCGCCGGCACTGCGCGCCTGCGCCACCCGGATCCAGCCCTCCTGCAGGGTCGTGGGCAGATCGGGCAGGTAGGCGGTCTGGGTGGCGGCGGTGATCGGGTCGTCCCGCCAGGTGACCGGGGTATCGCGGCGGGTGAACTCCTGTTGCGGGTCGAGCCCGGTGACCTTGGGCATCCGCACCGTGGTCGGGTCGACCAGGATGGGGCCGAACCGGAACGACGGGGACAGGGCCATCAGGCCGCTGTGGAACCAGTCATGGGCCAGGGCAAGCGCCTTGCGCGGCACCACGCCGCTGGTGACGTGGATCTTCCCGCCGGGGTTCAGCAGCAGCGTCAGGTGGATCGTCTGCCCGGGCCGGATCGTCACGCCGGGCGGCCCGCTCAGGTACGGGTGGGTGATCGGCGCGGCCGCCGGCGTGTCCTGGGAGCCGCGGCCGTAGGTAGACAGCTGGCCGGCCAGCGGGCCGCTGGCCCTGGCCTGGCTCCGGACCTCGGGCGCGACCGGCGACAGGGTGAGGTAGTTGTCGTCGACGGCGTAGGCGAGCAGGCCGTCGTCGGTGCGGGTCAGCTCGCCGAGCCGGACCGTGACGGCCCGGGTGGCCAGAGCGCGGTAGGCCTGTGCCCGGGCGGCCTGGTCGGCCGGGCTGGCGTAGGTGAGCTGGCCCAGGTCGTCGGCGACCTCCAGGCGCAGAGTGGCCCGCAGTACTGCAATCGGGCGGCCGACCAGCCCGGCGACGGCTCCGGTGCCGACGGTGCCGAGCGGATCCACCGTCCACAGGGTCGTGTCGACGGCGCGCAGCAGCGCGCTGAGCGCGCTCTCGTCGGGCGGTCCGGCCGGGTCGTTGCGGCCCGTCGCGTCAGCGGCGACCGCCCCGGCTGCCAGGCGGGCCAGGAACCGGGCGGCCGGGTCCGGGCCAGGGTCGGGCGGGGCGCCCATCGGGCCGGGCCGGCCGGGTGCGCCCTCCCACACCACCCCGCCGGTGATGTCGTCCTCTCGGAGCTGTCCGAGCGCCAGCCCGGACGCGTCGAAGAACTCCATCGATGCGTCGACGTGATCGGGCAGCAGCCATCCGCAGAGCGGGCTGACCATCTGGGCGGGGTCCTGCTGGTCGACATGCGCGTCGACGTCGGGAGCGCCGTCCGGGACTCCCGGATCCACGAACCGCAGGGATAGGCGGGTAGGCCGCTGGAAGCGGGGCGGCAGGGTGAGCGCGGGCGGTCCGCCGGGGTGGCTGTTGGTGGTGGCGACGTCCAGGACGGCCAGGCGGTCGGGGGGCAGGTCCAGCCAGCGGCCGAAGGCGTCCACCAGGCGCAGCCGGGTCATCCTGGCCGCGCCGCCGGCCAGCAGCTGGGGGATGGTCTGGGCGGCGGGCTTGCTGGCGGGATTCCCCGCAGGGTCGATGCTGGCGCGGGCGGCGTCGGCGGGGTCCAGGCCGAGCAGCGTCTCTCGGATCCCGTGCAGGGTTCCGGCCAGCACGTCCTGCCCGGCGGCGGCGGTCGCGGCAGCGGCCAGGTCGGCCTGGTCCAGGCCGCTGACCTGGCCCTGCCCGGCGGCCTGCCGGGCGGCCTCATCGGCCAGCCACTGGTTGATGCGCCCGGCCAGGGCCCGCGCCGCCGCCGATACCAGCGGGGTGCGGCCCTGAATGACCTGCGTGGTGGCGGCGTCGGGGGTCTGGTCGGTCTGCAGGTCGATCGGGCCGAGGGTCCAGCGGTCCAGCCCGGCGTCGACCGCGACTGACACCTCCCAGTCGCACCATAGCGGGACCCACGGCTGAGCCCAGCGGGTCACCCCGACTGGGGACATGTCGGTACCCTCCCACAAGGACGCGCGGCGCAGGGTGTCGGCAGCGCCCGCGATGAGGTCCGGCGTGGCGGCAGTTGCCGCCACCGTCGCCGCCGTGCCCTGGCCTGCGATCGCGGGCGGCGGGGTGACGGATGGCGGGGCGACGGGCGGCGGGGTGAAGGAGTAGCGCAAGGCCAGCTCAGCTCGCAGCCGGGTGCTTACCGCGCCGGGCGGCAGGGCGGCGCGCGCGGCGGCGGCCCAGCTGGTCTGCTCCGGCCACCGGTACGGGTCGGTGAGCGCCAGCTCCTGAAGCAGCAGGTCCACCTCCGCCGGCACCGACCCGTTCCCGACGGTCTGCAGGCCGGCCGGGAGCTGCCCGCCGTCCAGCACGCCGGCGATGCCGCGAACTACCTGGCTGGCCAGTCGGCAGGCTAGCTGGCTGCTCGGGGTGTAACGGCCGTCTCCGCCGTGGCGCAGTGAGCGGACAGCCCCGCGGATCACCAGCGCGATGTCGGCGGGCTGGAAGTACCTGGGCAGCGGTACCGAGACGTCCCGGAAGGTGCGCGGGGCCGGCGTCGCGGGATAGCCGACGGCGCCCGCGCCGAACCGGCTGGCCGTCGCGGCGGAGAGCATGCTGCTGACCTCGCGGGCGACCAGGATCGACTGAACGCTCTCCTGCCTGCGCTGGACCGGGCCGCCCGAGCCGGCCGCTGCGGACCGGTCGGCGGGAAGCGGGGCGGGCCGGTTCCCGGCCATGATGTCGCCCTCGGCGACCCGGTCGGGCTTGTCGCGGCTGCCGCCACCGGTCGCAGTGAACGCCGCGGCATGCCGGTCCTCGTCGACGTCGGCCAGGCCGCCCGGACGGTCAATGACGGGCAGCAGGTTGCCGGCGAAGGCGGCCAGCACGCGTTCGGACGACAGTCGCTGCGGCGCCGTCCCGCCTTCGGCCAGCAGCGCCGACATGGCGCCGAAACCGGACGAGCCGATCGCCGCGGTGAGGCTCTCGGGGTCGGGGGCCAGGTCTGGCTGGCCGGGCGCCAGCGCGGCACCGAGCACCGAGCCGTGCAGCAGGGTCTGCTGCGGTACCGCGGGTCCCTGCACGGTGAGCAGGCCGGCCTCGGCGGCCAGCAGGCCGGGCTGGGCGGTCATGATCTCGACGCCGTCGGCGCCTGACAGGCCTGTGGCAGTGCGGCCGCTGAGGCTGAGCGGCGGCGAGGCCAGGTCGAGCTGGCCGCGGCGAGCCCGCATCGCGTCCTGGCCGACGGTGACGTCGGTGAGGCCGTCGGGCTCTGGTGCCAGCCAGCCGAGATAGCTGGTGCGGGCGTGGTAGTCACCGGCGGATTCGCAGGTGGCCATGGGATCGTTGGCGGCCACCGACCACCAGCCCGCCACGAGATAGGACAGCACGAGAGCCGGGTTTCCGGCGCCGCCGATGTCGGACAGGTCGTCATAGAAGGCGAACCGGTCCAGCACCGCGTCGTAGGTGGCGGCCCACGCATGGTCGCCGCCGGCGACGGCGGTGAGCTTGCCGGACGGGATGACCCGCCGCCCTGAGGCGCCGGCGGTCTGCCCGGACCCGGGTGGACCGGGGTCAATCCATCCGGCCAGGTCGTGGTGCTCGCCGCGGTCGGCCAGCAGCACGAACGACCGGACGTCGGCAGTGCCGTGCACCAGGCGGAGCACGACCCAGCGGTCCGGCAGCGCCGGCAGGCCGGTCGGATTGCCCGCCGGGATCGGATCGCTGCGGGCGGCCCCGGCATCGCCCTTGGTCAGCCCGTCGGGCATGGCCCAGTGCAGGTGGACGCCGGGCGGCCGGGCGGTGGCGGCGCCGAACGGCGCGGGCGGCGCTGGCAGCACCTTGTCCGGCGGATCGCCTGGACTGGACAGCGGCACCACCGTCTCGGTGGGGACCGCCTGCTGCCCAGCGGCCGGGGTGACGACCAGGGCCTGGACGTCGATCGGCACCAGCAGCCGGGTGTCCCGGGGCAGCTGCGGGCCCCAGGTAGCGGCCTGGCCGACGGTGAGCTGGGTGCGGGCCAGCGCCGCGTACTGCGGCGTGACCATCGCCGCGGCGACCTGCTGAGGCGTGACCTCGGTCACTGGCTCACCGTCCATTCCCGGATTGCGGTGATGCCGACCTCCGGCCGGAACAGCTCGTCGAACACGAGCGGGGAGCCGCCGTCGGTGCCGAGGCTGGGGTCGCCGAACACCTGGCGGAAGGGGAAGCGGAGCATCTCGAGGGCGAGCTCGGCGCTGTGCATCCCCGGCCCTTCGAGGGCCCCGACATTGGTGGCGGGCTGCGCCGTGATTCGGCTGGCCAGCTCGGTGATGTGAACGACCCCGGGGGCGCCCCGCCGGAACGGCACCGCGACCTGCAGCGGCGGGGCTGGCACCGGCATCTCCTGCGACAGCAGCTGGGCGTCCAGCACGTTGCGCAGCGGCAGCGTAGCGGTGGTGGTGCCGCCGTCGCCGGGCGTCACGTCCACCCCGAACTGGATGCCCTGGCGCGGCTCCTCGATCCGCACCACCTGCGGGATCCCGTCGAAAAGGCAGAGCAGCACCGCCGGGGCGAGGCGTTCCAGGCGCAGCAGGCGGATCCGCCGCGGGTCGTTGTCGGGGACTGGCGCGTCGTCCGGGCCAACCTCGGTGGTGTAGGCGCGCACGTGCATGGCGGGCCAGCCGGAGACCGCGCGCGAGCGCAGCAGCAGGCCGGTGATGGCCCCGGCGGGACCGGTGCCTGGGTCGTCGTCGGCTCCGGCCAGCCGGACCTTGCGTTCCTCGGTGTCGATCTCGTCGCGCACCCGGGCGTGCAGCGCCTGCAGGCTCTCCCGGTCCAGGGTAGTGATCGTGCCAACCGAGAGGGCGCCCTCCACCAGTACGTCGGTCCACTCCCGGTCTAGGTAGAAGAACCGGACCGATTCCGTCGGCAGCAGCTGGGCATCCGGCACCAGGTGCGCGAACGGCACGCCGGTCAGCAGCCGGACCTGCGCCAGCCAGCTGCGGACGTTGTCGGGCAGGATCTGGCCCAGCGGCACGGCCTGGACGTTCTGCAGGTGCACGGCGATGGCGTTCCGCGTGGCCTCGAGCACCAGCGGGTTGTTCAGGTACGCGGCGCTGTCCATCACTGCTCCGCCAGCAGGTCGGCGGTGACCGCGGCGGCGGCGCCGAAGGACGCCGCGCGCAGTCCCGCGAGTTCGGTCGGCGCGCTGGCGGCCAGGGCCTCCAGGTCCACGGTCTGGGTCCCGATGGGCACGTTGAGCGCAGTCCGCTGTGCCACCGGCTGGAGCAGCTGGGCGACCGTCGCCGACGGGATCGCGAGGCCAGTCTCCAGCAGCGACACCAGGTCCACGCCGTCGATCCCGGTGATCGGCCGGCCGGGATCGGTCAGCGGCCGGACCGGGCCCAGCCGGGCGGCGCCCCCGGCGCCCAGGCCTGCGACCACCGATCCGCCTGCCCGGGCGCCGAATCCGGCAGCGATGTCGGCGACGCCGAGGGTCGACAGCAGCGGCTCCAGGCTGAGCAGCACGCTGCGGCGCGCCTCGTCGAAGCCGTCCTTGCGCCAGCTGAGCAGGGCGGCGACGACGCTCGGGTCGGCCAGCGCCAGAAGCCGGCCGATCTCGAACGCGGCGGCCAGAGCCAGGTTCTCCCGGCCGTCCGGGCCGATCCGGCGGGCCTGGTCGCTGGAGTGCAGCAGGGGTAGCAGCCCGGTCGGGCCCGGTTGCTCCCGGTCCATCGGCCGCGGCACCAACGGTCCCCGGTACCAGACCTTCCCGGCCTCGCCGGCGCGGCTGATGTGGGCCAGGGCGATGTGCCCGGTGTCCAGCACCTCCGGCGCGTCCCGGGCGGGTGGCGGCGGCTTCTGCCCGGGCTGCGGTGGCGGGGGCGTTGGCGGCAAGGTGCCGAGCATCCCGACGTCCAGGCCCTGCATCAGCGAGCGGAAGTCTCCAGCGCCCACGCAGGTGAACTGCCAGCTGGCCAGAGCCGGGAAGGTGTACAGCACCTCGAACGGCGCGATAATCCCCATGTTGACCGCATGGATGTTGCCGGCTAGCTGTGCTGTAGTCGATGCCGGTGCCGCGCTGGCAGCCGCGACGGCCCTGGCCTCGCCGGCCGCCGACCAGGCGTCGGTGACCGTCACCGACCGGACGGCAGAGACGGTCTTGTCGGGCAGCACGCTCGCGGTCCCGGCCACGCCGGCCGCCGCCGCCTGGTCCACGAGGCCGCTGGTGGCATAAGTGAGGGTCCCGAGATTTGCCACCGCGTCCGGGTAGACGAACACGCCGGTGAAGCCCTCGTCCGCCGGAGCGCTGTCGGGCAGCTTGTCGTACTGCCCTTCCAGGGAGATCAGGCAGACGCGGTAACGGACCCCAGGCTGGGGCAGCCGGTTGGATAGCACCACCGCGAGCCAGCCGTCATCGTCGCCCATGTTCAGCTCGGTGTCGTACATGTCAACCTGGCGGACATGGGCGAGCAGGGGGAGCTCGCCCTTGGTCGGGAACACCTGGTCCACCACGGTCTGGCTAACGACAATGCAGTCGCCGGTGGCAGCGTCGTCCGGGCCGTCCAGGGTGACCCCGGCGGTGACGCACTGGGCGGCCGGCACCCCGCCCTTGAATTCGCATTCGGCGTCGGCCAGCAGCACCAGGGCCAGCCACGGCGTCTCGGGCGGCAGGCTCGGGCCGGGCATCACCGCCCGCTCCCACGGCAGGGTGCGGCGCTTGAGGACAACCTGCGGCAGCCGGGTGGAGAACGACCCCTGGCCCTGGTTGGGCGGGAAGGTCGACAGCAACTGATCGGGGGGCAGGGTGAAGCGGGGGGCGGTGACCTGCAGGTGCGATTCCAGCGTCTCGGGCGTGGCGCCGGGCGCGGAGATGTCCTGCTCGACCTGGACGGTGTAAGTGCCGGCCGGCAGGTCGGGCATCACGTGGCTGTGCAGCACGAACTGTCCGGGTGCGACCATGGTCAACCCTCCGGGCTCGAAGCGGTGGTGGCAGGGGCGGGCTGGGGGAGCCAGCCCACAGACGCGGCTCCGGTCGCGATCCCGCACAGCGGCGACAGGACGGTTGAGATGTCGCGGCGGCGCAGCGCACCGGACAGGACGTCGGCGCCTGAGGTGCTGCCGATCACTCCCGACAGGTGCAGGTGCTCGCCGCTGGCCACTGTGACCGTGACCGGGCCGGTGCCATCGGGCACGATCTCGTAGACAGCGATGGTACGGGCTCCAGACACCATGATCTGGGCCGGAATTGCTGACCCGTCGGCGCTGACGGCCCGATTCGCCCCGGTCAGCCCAAGGTCCAGCGCGTCCCCGCGGTCGTCATCCACACGCGGCGCATTCTCGATAATCACCGCGACCGCGGTAACGGCGGCTGGGAGCGCGGTGGTCACCACGGCGAAGCCCGCTACGGCCTCGGCTGCGGTGACGAACGCGGTGGCGACCGGCGTCCCGGTTCGGCGGACACCTGCCGCGGTGGAGGTGAGGATGCAGCCGGGGCCGATCAGGGTGCGCGGGCCGGCCTGGGCGAGCTTGGTCGCGGCGTGCCAGCCGGCGGCGCCCGCGGGCTCCGCCGCGCCGCCGATCACTACGGCCCGCTCGGTGTGCGGGGGCAGTGCCGCTGGCGGCGGTCCGGGAGCGCCGGCTGGCGCCGGTGCGATCAGCTCGTCCAGCAGCGGCGCGCCGGTGGTATCCAGCGCGACCACGCGGACCGGCAGGTCGCCGGTGATCGCGAGCACCGGTCGCTGCGGGTGGATGTCGTAGTGCCCGTTATCGGTGGTCAGCACGGCCGCCTCACCGGCCAGTAGCGTGAACCCGCCGCCCTGTAGCAGCTTGGTCAGCTCATCCAGCCACCCCACCTGGGCGGGTGGCTGGCCGACGCCGCGGCGGAGTTCCGCGCCCCCGCCGGCCCGGCCGGTGGCCGGGGAGCGGCCAGCGGCGATGACGGTCGACGGCAGTGGCGGTGGCGGGAGTGGCGGTGGCGGGAGTGGCGGTTGCAGCACCGGACCCGGGCCGGGGCCGGGTATCGGGGCTAGCGCCGCGCCGGCCGGCGGCACCCCGGCCAGCGGGCCGAGTGCCGCGCCCGCGCTGGCCATGACCAGGCGGAGCGGATATCGGCTGTCCAGGACCCCGCTGATGTCGGCCAGCCGCGGCGCGGTGATCCGGGTGATGCCGGTGCCTGCCGCGCCTACGGTGGTGACCGACTGGCCTGCCGCCGTACCGGTGGCGGTGCCCACCGCGGCGACGGTGAGCAGTGCGTCGAGGCGGAGCGGGTGCGCGGTGGTGTCGACCGCCACGGGCGGGGGCGGCGCGACTGCGGGCGGGACGATCGGGGCGGGTCCCGGGTCGATGGCCATGCGATGGGTCAGCGGGACCAGCTGCGGGGGCGCGGTGCGGTTGCCGGCGAAGACCGCCGCGGCCAGCGGGCTGAGCGGGCCGCCCTGGGCGCCGCCGGCCAGGTAGGCGCGGGCCTTGTCCAGCACCGCTCCGACCGCGGACGGCTCGGCGGCCGCCAGCGCGTCGGCCGCGGCCACGTCGGCGGCCCGCTGGCCGCGCACCGCGGCTTCCGCCAGGAACGGCAGCTGGTGCCGGGGACCGATCTCGACCTGGTGGGCGTCGATCGGGACGGTGCCGGGGGAGATCTGGGCCACCGCGTTCAGGGTCAGGCCGTTGACGCCGGCGATGGTGTCACCGGTCGGTACCGGCTTGGGCTCGGTCTGCGGCAGTGGTGCCCACACGCCCTTGGGGAACTGGCCGAGCGACGCGGTGGACGTCAGCAGGGCGGCATGGTCGGTGCCGTCCTCGTCGCTGACAACCCTGACGGTGAGCGCGGAGGTCACGCTGGCCAGCTGCATCGGCCCGATGGCCAGCACCACGGTCGCGGGCAGCGGGACCGGGTTCCCGGCGGTGACGCTCGAGCCGGCGGCTGCCGTGGTCACGGTGAGGGTGAACTCGGGCAGCACCAGGAACGGATCGGCGGCTCCGCCGGTCGGGACGGACTTGCTGGTCGTCGGATCCGGCGGCATCACGCCGGCGCCCGGCATCACGGTCAGCGGGCTCGCGCCGGCCGTGCGGATGTACTTGGCCTCGAAGTCGCTCCAGCCGAGGGCCGGGGTGGAGCGGTCGCTCCAGTCGCCGAAGGAGATCGTCGCGCTGGTGACGTCCAGGTCGACGGAAGCCTTGCCGCGGAATTCCGGGCCCTCGAGCAGGACCATCGCCGACAGGCTGACCGAGATCGTGATGCGCACGTCGCCGAACCAGCCGAGGTCGATGTCGATGGTGATGCCGGCCCCGATCTCAGCGAACGCGCTGACCGAGAAACGGAACGGGTCGAAGTAGACGATGCCGTCGGCGCCCATCCGCAGATACGCCCACAGCGGCCCGAGGGTGAGGGAGGCCTCGAATCTGGTCCCCGCCATGATCGCCTCGGAGCACAGCGCGAAGTAGCTCTCGCCCTTGATGACCAGGACGTCGGCGACATTCCAGATGTAGCCCAGACGCGGGACCACCGGGTAGCCGTCGTGGTGGAAGGACGGGTGGTAGCCGCCCAGGGTGAGCACGAACTGGCCGGCGTTCGGCCCTGTGAACCACATGACGTAGGCGAAGCCGCCGGTGAGCCGGCAGTCCCTGGTCAGCAGGAAGGAGTTGTCGGTGAGCTGCGCCTGCACCCACAGCACGCCGTCCTTGCTGGAGAAGCGCACCACCAGCGCGACCTCGATCTGGGCCAGCGGGAACGCCGGCGTGGGCAGGGCCGCGCGCGCCAGGCCGAGCAGGTTGATGTCCAGGCCGTCACCAATCTCGATGCCGAGCACTGCGATTCCCTCGACCAGCGCGAATGACGTGAAGGACAAGCCCGCGGCGAACCAGAAGACCCCGCGTGCGGGCGGGAAGTAGGCGCGCAGCTGGGTCAGCGCGGTGTCGGGGTCGGCGAGCTGGGAGTTGGGGTCCAGCGCTTGCAGCAGCGGATAGGACGGGAACTGGTTGAGGTCGGTGGGCAGCAGCAGCTGCCGGTTGACACCCACGCCCGCGCCGATGCCGGTGACGAAGAACGCCGGCGGCCCGCCGATCGGCGCGACCAGCGCTCCGAAAAGGAACAGGGAGGTGAACTGACCCCCCGCGTCGGTGACGACCGAGTAACCGCCGTAGGCCGAGATCCCGTAGACGCTGAACTTGATGCTGATCATGCCGACGTAGTCGGGCACCGAGCCCGGCGCCTTGCGCAGTCCGCCGGAAATCTGCACACCGCCGGTATCGGCGGCTACCGCCAGGCCGTCCAGGCCGACGCGCCAGGCAGCAGGCGAGTAGAGCGGCGGGTCGCCGGGCTGCTGCGGCCAGGCCGCGCCGATCGCCAGGTCCTCCACCGCCACGATCAGGCCGAGCAGCGAGACCTTCCCGTCCACCATGACGCTGGCCGCGACGATCTTGTCGCCGGCCTTGGTGACCCCGAAGCCGACCTGCTCGATGTAGACGGGCCCGAAGGAACGCTGGATGCCGATCCACCAGGGCCCGTCGCCGGGGCCGGCGCGAAGGTTCAGCTCCAGGTGGCCGCCACCATGGCGCTGCAGCGCCAAGGCCGGGCTGAAGGCCGGATGCGGTGGCTCGCCGCTGCTGGCACTGTCGCGCAGCACCCCGCTGGCCACCTGGTTGCTCCCGTCGTCGGCCGAGCCGACCGGGATCCGGAGGCCGGTCAGCTCCAGCTGGCCGCCGGCGTCGGTCACCCCGGCGGCTGCGTCGACAGCGATGAGGCTGTGCAGCGCGACGGAGTCGACCGTCATGAAGGTGTCGAGCAGCGGGCCGCTGGAGCGCCCGACCCGTATTCCGACCCCCCGCACATCCATGCCGAAGAACGGCTGCGGGATGCCGCCGGCCACCCGCAACAGCTCCACCACCAGGCCGTCAGCTCCCGGCGGGCCGGTGATCCACGACGAGTCGACCTCGATATCGACAGTGACGTCACCGGAGGCCAGGTTGAACCGCTGGCCGGGCGGCAGCGATACCGCGATGCCGTAGACGGCGCTTCCGTCGCCTGGGCTGCGCTCCGACAGCTTGACGGTAAGCGGGGCGACCGGCAGGGCGGGGGCGTGCGCGGCGATGTTGGCGGCCAAGCGCAGTAGCCGGGTTAGCAGCTGGGTCGGGTCCAGGGCCCCTGGGTCGAAGTTGTTGCTGGTGAACACCACCTGGTCCAGCAGCGCCATGATGCTGGTGCCGCCGAGGACGTTCGTGGCCAGCAGGTCCTTGGCCGCTGTCGTGGACAGCACCAGGTCGACCGCCGGCGGCAGCACCAGGTCGGCCAGGACCTCCGCCAGCGGACCGCCGGCGGCCTCCAGCCCGAAGGTGGCCGACGGCGACAGGTGCAGCACCCCGCGGACCGCGCGAGTGGCGTCGGCGGACAGGCCCACGGCCACCCGCGCGCCCCCGGTCGGAGCGCTGCCGATGGCGATCTCGGCCAGCGGCGCGAGCTTGAGCGGGCCGAGTGCGATCGCGTCGGCAAAGGGGACGGCGAAGCTGAGGCTCGCCTCGGTCAGGCCCGACGGATCGATCACGAGCGTTCCGCCCAGGGTGGCGCCGGGGAACGGCGTGGCGCTCGAGACGGTAGCGCTGACGTGCATGCCCGTCGGGACGCCGCCGCCGGGCACCGTCAGGTGCAGCGCGAACGGGACGGTCCCGGCGGTGTGGCTGAACACCAGGTCGCTGCCGCTGACACCCAGGGTGTATCCGGCGGGCAGGGCCTCGGCGAGCAGGCTCGCCAGCGCGGCCAGCGCCTGCGGCAGGCTGGCGGCCAGCCTCCGGGCCAGTTCCGGGCCGGGATTGGCGGCCAGCGCCTGCAGCTCGGTGCCGGAGAATTTGCCGCCCTGGCGCAGCGCGGTGAGATCCCCGAAGTCGCCGAGCGCTACCGCGACCGCATGGGCGGCGTTGGACGGATCCAGGCCCGCGATCGCGTCCAGGACGAGCGGCAGTGCGTACTGGACCGCCGCGGTCCCAAGCGCTGCCAGGCCCGGGCAGGTCGGCAGCAACTGCAGGTTGATCCCGCTCCCGGGCATGATCAGGTGCGCCCCAAGACCCGAGCTGTCCACGGTCAGCTCGACCCGGCCGGCCGAGGTGAGCGGGGACCCGTCCGGCAGCGCAAGGGTCAGCTCCGCCGTCGGGGCGGGCGGCTTCCCGCCGCCCAGCTGCAGCCCGACGGCGCCCGCCACCCGCAGCGCCGTGCCGGGCACCGGCTCGGTGAGGCTGAGGGCGAGGCTGGGCCGCCCACCGGTCACCCCGGCTGCCAGGCCCAGGCCGTAGGGGAGGGTCACCTGCCCGGGGCCGGGCTGGGTGAGCCCGAACACCGCCGCGATGACGTCGATCAACGGGCCCAGCTTGGCTGCGTTGATACCGCCCGAGCCGTCGCCGAGCACAGCCGGATGAGTGATCCAGTGGCCGGGGTCGGCGAGCAGGCCGATCGGCACTATCACGCGGGCGCTGTCGCCGGTCCCGTCCAGCAGGCCGAGCAGCCGCAGCACCGGGTCGACCAGCGCCACCGCGCCGGGCTGCAGCGACCGCAGGAAGGTGATCCCCGCCCATAGCACCTGGGCCGGCACGACCGTGGTGAGCAGGTGCGCCAGGCCTGCGACGTCGGGCGCCGGGGCCAGCTGGCAGGCAGCGGGCAGGCCGCCGGCGCCGGGGAACCCGGCGTTCACCTGCAGCGGCGGTCCGCTCACGGTCAGCACCAGCCGGCCGTTGGGGCCGGTGCCGGCGCCGAAGCCCACCGTCAGCGCGCCAGACACGCTCGGGCCGGCCTGCACCTCGATCTGCCCGCTGAGCTGGATCCCGGCGTCAGTCGTCACTGCTGCGGCCTGGACGGACAGGGTGCGGGCGGCCAGGTCCATCGTGACCGCCACGGTCCCGGTCCCGCCTGCCCCGAACGTGGCGATGACCTGGCTCGGCGTCGCCTCGGCCGGTTGCGGGGCGCCGATCAGGTCGGCCAGCGCCCCGGCTAGGGTGGCCGGCGTGACCGCGGCGAGCAGGCCACGCGGGTCGATCAGCAGCCGGCGGATCCCGTCAGCCGACAGGCCCAGCGTCGCACCGGTCCCGGTGGTCCCCGGATCGGCCAGGCCGAGCGCACCCAGCAGATCGGCCAGCGAGCGGACCGGGCCGGTGGCCGCGAGCGGGCCGAGACCGGCGGCCAGGCGCCCGGCAAGAAGCCTCGCCTCGGGCTGCAGCGGCACGTCGTCCGGGCTGACCACCCACCGCACCTTCGCCACGCCGAGCGCGGAAGCTTCATGAAAGGTCAGGCGCGCGGTGGCGGTGCCCGTGAGCGGGACGTCCAGTTCCAGGGTGGCGCGGCGCAGCGACGGGTGCCGGGACGTCGTGACCGGTCGGGTCGGATCCGGTCCGCCGGCCAGCCAGCCACCGGCCCGGCCGATTCCGATCCGGGCACGTAGCGCCGGGGTGGCCGGGCCGCCAAGCAGCTGCGAGGTGACGGCCAGGTCGACCGAGAGGGACAGGGCGCCCGGCGCTGCGGGCGGCGCGACCGCGACGTTAAGGCCGACGCCCAGGGTCTGCGGCGGCACGCCGGCCGGCGGCGGTGGCGCGGCCTGCTGCGCCGCGGCCAGGCCGGTGACGACGATCGCGCAGATCGCCCGGGACACCGCGACGTCGTCGCACCGGCCCCGCACGCAGTGCACGGCGACTGTGTCCGGGATCACCGGCGCGGTCGCCGGCGGGGTCAGGTCGGCCAGCGGCGCCGTCGCGTCGTAGGCGGCCAGCAGCGGCGCGAGCAGGCCACGGCCGCGTGCGGTGTCGGGATCGTCGGGGTTGTCGGGATCGGCGGGCGGCAACAGCCCGGCCAGCAGCTGCAGGGTGCCGGCGGCGGGCTGGGATTCCAGGATGTCGAGGCCGAGACCCCCGTGCGGCGTCGCGACGGTGACCACCGTGGTGACACCGGTCTGCCCGGCGACGGCGGCGGCGGCGTGACCGGCGGCGGCGTAGCCGATCACGCTGACGGGGCCCGCGCCCGCGACCCTGGTCACGACGGCGTCGACCACCCGGCCGAGGCGCTCGGCCTGTCGCGCGGCACCGTCGTCGCCAGTGGTGACGGCCGCGTCGGCGCGGGTGGGCAGCAGCACCAGCCACGGGCCGTCCTGGGCGGCGACATTGCCGAGGTCAAATGACTGCGGGGTCAGCCCGGCGGCCCGCAGGTCCAGGACGTGGTCATCAGCCACCCCAGGCCAGCTCGCGGGACCAAGCGGCCCGGTCACGACGACCGCGCCGGCGTCCAGCTCCACGCCCGCGAGCACGCTGAGGTCGGCGTCGGCCGGAAGGCCGGAGTGGGTCACGCCGGGCAGGTCGTGGACGGTGGCCCCGGGCAGCGCGGCGCTGGCGGCTGGCACCATGCCGTCGGTGTCGCTCCAGCGGGCCGCAAGGCCGGTGAACCCGGCCGCGAGATCGGCCCGGTCGGCCATCAGGTCGGCGACGGCGGCGTCCACCCAGGCCGCGCTCTGCAGCGCCGCGGCGATCCGGGCGGCCGGGGGCGGGGATCCGGCGCCGTCCGCGGGGCTGTTCAGCCAGGCCAGCAGGTCACCGGGCTGGTAGGCGGCGCCGGGGTCAGGACTGGTGCCGGCGGCCCAGGCCAGCAGCTCGATGCGCAGCGCCGCGTCTGCGGCCGCGCCGACCAGCGGGATGGCGATCGGTGCGGCGGCGTCGCCTCGGCCGCGCAGCACGCCGCCGGGCAGGCCTGTGCCCGCCGCGCCGGTGATGAGCAGCGCGACGCGTCGCATCAGGTCGGCGATCAGGCCGCCGCGGATCAGCTCGCCCAGGAACACGCCCAGCGCCGCCACCGGGTCGCCGGTCAGGCTCTGCAGCGACAGGTACGGCCGAGTCGCCGCCTCACCGGGCAGCCAGCCGACCAGGTCCACGAGCTCGTCGGCCCAGCTCAGCCCGAGCCTTCGCAGTAGGTTGCCGGTCAGCAGCTCTAGCGCCCGCCACGGTATGTCGCCTGACAGGCCGCCGCCGGAGGTGGTCGGCAGCGTTATCGGCACATCCGCGCCGTCGATCTCGGCCGCCAGCCCGGGGACGAGGAGCCCGCTGCCGAACCCGCCGCCAGGCGACCAGGTCAGCTCGACCCCGGCGGAGTCGGCGATGATCGCCGCGCTGAGGTCGCCGAGGCGCAGCGGCGCCCCGCCGCGCGCGCCGAAGACCAGGGCGATGCGTACCCCCGACAGCAGATGGCACGCGCTCCCGTCGAGGCCGATCGACACGAGCTGAGCCGAGAGCTCCAGCGTGACCCGCGGGCAGCCACCACCCAGGTCCACGACCTCCCGATCGACCGCCACCCCGATTTCCAGGCGCTGCCCGGCGGTCCAGGCCAGGATCGCCACGCCGTCGGACAGCGGAAGGCGCCACGGGTCGGCGGCCGTCCCGGTGCCGCCGACCGGCAGCGTCGTGCCGGGAGCGACCAGCAGTTGCCGCAGCGAGTCCAGCACGAACGCGTAACCGGCGGCGTCGGTAGCGATGACGGCGATGTGGTAGCCACGGATGGCCTTGACCGGGTCGGCCAGCAGGTTAGGCAGCGTCGTCAGCGGGACCGCCCATGCGGCCTGACCGGGCGGGGCGGCGAGGCCGAGCAGCACCTGGATCGTCTGCCCGGCGGTGCCGAGCTTGGCCAGGATCTGGTTCATCAGGTCGTTCAGCGCCGAGCCTGCCACATCGGCCAGGACGTGGGCATTGGTGAGATCCAGCACCGGGTACTGATGGGAGCCCACCACCACGTCGACGGCCGCCAGGACGAGGCTGGCCTGGCGGTCGGGGCCCAGGCTGACGCCAGCGCGCAGCGCCCCGATCTTGGGGGCCGGACTGGGCAGGTCGAATAGCCGGCTAGCGGGCGCGACCGTCCCGCCGGGCTGCAGCGGCGGGCCGATCCGGCCACTGGCCGAAAAGCTCGGCAAGCCAGTGATGGTGGGGGTGGCGCCCAGGGTGACGCGCATCAGGGTCGCCGAGATCTCCAGCCCGCCCGGCAGCGTTCCGGCACCGGTCATGCTCCCCTCGACGCCGAGCTCCAGCAACGGGTCGCCGGCCTGGGTGCGGTCGATGCGGATCACCGCGGCCAGGTCCAGCCCGCTAGCCAGCGACCACGTCACCCGGTAGGTACCTGCGGCCGGCGGGGCGACCGCCGCGCTGTGTCCGATCAGGCCGGCCAGGTGACCGAGCCAGGCCTGCACGGCGTTCGGGTCGGCCAGCAGCGCGCCGAGCCACTGTCGCCAGGCCGGCATCGGGTCCCGCAGCAGGTCGGCGATGGGCAGCGCGGGGATCGCGGCGCCCGCGCCGATTCCGAGCAGCGCCAGCAGCTCGGCCAGGTCCCCGGAGGCGGTGGCCGCGGCCTGCTGGACGAGGCCGAGCAGCAGGCGCATCCCCTGATCGGCCAGCTGGGCCGGCTCGCCGGACAGGCTGAGGTCCTCGGGCGCCTGCTGGCCGGGGAGCTGCAGACCGCGCAGGGTGATGCCGATGACCGGGTTGGTCCCTGTGAGACCGACCGCGCAGGTGACAGCGAGGCCGGCCAGGGCGGCCTGGCCGGGCGGCGGGGCAGCGTCGCCGAAGGAGACCTCGGCGTCGAGGCTGAGCGTGCCAGTGCCGTCGGTGAGCGCGACCGTAACCGGCCCGGTCTGCGGGATGTGCAGGATCGGGACGTAGGCGGTGACCTGGCTGGCGGGGGTGCTGGTCGACAGGCGGGCGCCGACGCCAAGCTCGGTGGCGCCGCCCGAGACGCTGAGCACGGCGGCCAGCGAGACGCCACCGTGGGCGGCCAGCTCGATCCAGCGCCGGCCCGCCGCGTCGGTGGTGGCCTCGGCGTCCTGGCCGAGCAGGTCGGCGGCCACGCGAAGAAGGGCTTCGCGCTGGCCGGGGTCGCGCAGCATCTTGCCGACATGGCCGCCCGGATCGGTGAACCAGGAGGCGTCCAGGTGCTGGTCGGGGCCCACCAGCCCGATCGCGCTGGCCAGGTCCAGCACCGGGCCGAGCCCCTGGACGTCGATGGTCATCGCGGGGCTCCGGGGCCGGCCGGCTTTCCGGGCGGTACTGCCGCGATCGGGGCCGCCTGCGGCAGCACGGTCAGCCCGCCGGGGTCGGCGGTGAGCGACACCGGGATGAGCGGAGCCCCGCCGGTGTCGGTGCCAGCCGCGGCCGCCACGCCGGCGGCCAGGTTCAGCAGGGCATGCCAGGCGGCGGCGATCAGCTGATCACCCCACCTCTCGGCTAGCAGCGCCGGTCCGCGCGGTACCGGCTCAGTCGCGATCATGAGGCCGGTCGGCGCCGACGGGCGCCCGACGGCGAAGGGGACGGCGATCTCGACTGCACCGGTCTGCTCGGCGTAGACGGAGATGCCCACCAGCGCGAAGCCGTCCTGGAGCAGCAGGCGCGCCCGCCCTGGGTAGATCAGCAGCTCATGCTCGCCGTCGCGCCATACCACGGCCGGTGGCGCGCCCGCCGGGCTGGCCGGCGCCGGGGCGCCCATCGTGGCGGCGAACGATGTGGCGAACATCGCGCCGGACTGCTGCGGGGAAAGCTGAACCGGCGGCGCGGTCGCGCCCGGAGGAAGCGGCTTGCCTCCCGGGACGGTCGCCAGTCCCCTGACCTGCTCAGTGACCGCAGAGGTAGCGTGCCGGGCCGCGCCCTTGAGACGCGTGAACTCGCTATCGCTCATGAGAGGCTCCCCTACGACCGCCCCGGTACCCGCCGCACTGCGCCGGACCATCAGCCGCTGGCATATTCGTACACCCGGCCGTGAGCTCCGTCCAGCGCTCGACATTCGGACTGAGTGTTCGGGTAGTCCTACGGTGCCGGTTTGGAGATGCGTGAGCAGTAACGGCAGATACGGTCGATGATCTGGTCGGGGTTCTGGTCCAGGTGAAGGGGCGGGCGGCTTCGTTCCAGAGCTTGATCCACTCTTCGAGCGCGGCCGTGAGCTCGTCAAGCGAGCAGAACACCCCGCGTTCCAGGCATCGCCTCTGCAATTCGGCGAACCATCGCTCGACCTCGACCGTGTCACCCGCTCCACACCAGGAGCCCAGGTCAGGGACGATCCCAGACCTGGGCTCCGATCTTTGTCAAGGCAGTTATGGATCTCCTGCGCCATCAACTCGCGGAAACCGGGACCCCGATCGTGCCGTCGTCGCCAGCCTCGTTGACGGTCTGTGCGTCAACTGGGCGCCGCCGCAGGTATGCGGCTGTGCCGATTGACATCACGATCAGCACGGCGAGGGCGAAAAGCGTGCGCACGGCGATGCTGGCAGGGTTGGTGATCGACAGCCCGGCCACTATCGCGCCGATGCCTTGGAGTATCCCTATTGCCAGCAGAACCACGCCCCACACGGTGGTGATGCGGGACAGGGCCGACCGGATCCGCGGTGACTCCTGATCAAGGGGACCGCCGCTGAGCGAAGGCCAGCGGCGGGCGAGCATCGCCACGAGGGGCCGGTGAATCACGACGGACACGAGG
>DATCEO010000220.1:0-19352 GCA_036510065.1 Streptosporangiaceae bacterium
CCCATGCCGGTGATCTCGAGCACGTCGTTGATCCGCTGTCGCGGTATCGAGTTGCTCGCGGCCAGCGCGGTCAGGTGCGAGCGGGCCGACCGGCCCGGGTGGAAGGCCTTGGCCTCCAGCAGCGCGCCCACCTCGCGCAGCGGCCAGCGGATGTCACGGAAGTCCTGCCCGCCGATCCTGACCGTCCCGGCGTCCGGCCGGTCCAGGCCCAGGATCATGCGCATCGTAGTCGATTTACCCGCGCCGTTCGGGCCGAGGAAGCCCGTCACGGTGCCAGGCCGGACGTCGAAACTGAGGTTGTCCACGGCGGTGGTGGGGCCGTAGCGCTTGACCAGGCCGCGTGCCTCGATCATGGGGAACCCTCCGTAATAGTCGATAGCAACTGCAGTTCACGCTATGGACCTGGCGCCCCGCCGGGAACGCGGTCATCACCCCTCTTGGTGGTGGGGTTTCCCCCCGTATCCCGGCGATCTATGGTCAGGTCATGAAGCGCAAGGAGTACGAGCGGGAGATGAGGCTCCTGCATGGTGAGCTCGTCGCCATGCAGGAGTGGGTCAAGGCGTCGGGAGCCAAGATCTGCATCGTGTTCGAGGGCCGGGACACCGCCGGGAAGGGAGGCACGATCAAGCGGATCACCGAGCGGGTGAGCCCGCGCGTGTTCCGGGTCGTGGCCCTGCCCGCGCCGACCGAGCGCGAGAAGTCGCAGATGTACATCCAGCGGTACCTCCCGCACCTCCCGGCGGCCGGCGAGGTCGTGATCTTCGACCGCAGCTGGTACAACCGGGCGGGTGTCGAGCGGGTGATGGGCTTCTGCACGCCCGAGGAAACCGGACGGTTCCTGGAACTCGCGCCCGCGGTGGAGAAGGCGATGGCCGATGATGGGATCCTGCTGCTGAAGTACTGGCTCGAGGTGGATGCCGGCGAGCAGACCCGGCGCCTTGAGAGCCGCATCAACGACCCGCGGAAGATCTGGAAGCTATCGGAGATGGACCTGAAGTCCTACCGCCGCTGGTATGACTACTCCCGAGCCAGGGACGCGATGTTCGCCGCGACCGATACCGCGTGGGCGCCCTGGTACGTCGCGCGCACGGACAACAAGAGGCGCGCCCGGCTCAACATCATCAGCCACCTGCTCAGCCAGGTCCCCTACAAGCCGCTCGCCGCCAGGAACATCACGCTGCCCAGGCGGCAGCAGGCTCGCGGCTATGTGGAGCCCGACCTGCCATTGCGGTACATCCCGACGCCCTTCTAGACCCGGCAGTCAGTAGAGGGCTTCGAGGTGATGCCATCGGCGGAGTCCGGGAAGGGAGATATGGCGCGCAATGCCAATGGCGTGAGCCCGGAGGACGGCGTGGGCGCCGCGCCCGGGGTGCCTGTCGCTGTCACCCAGAGCCAGCGCTGGCTGGCCCGGCTCGCGTTCGCCGCCGCGTTCGCCGCAGTCGTGGTGCTCCTGCTGTCTGGTGCCCTGAGGAGCGTTACCGCGCTGCTCCTGGGTTTCGCCGGACTGGCCGTCATCTGCGCGGCGGCATGGTGGTTCCTGGCTAACCGCGGCATCGTGCGCTGGCTCGCATCAGCGGTCCTGGTGGCCGCGCCGGTGGGCGTCATCGTGGCGTACGTCGCTGCGGGGCTGCTGTGGGAGGTCGCGGTCAGCGTGGTCCTGGGAGCCGCGGCCGTGGCCGCGGGCCGCGCGGCGCTCAGCGCTGGCCGCTCGCCGCTGAAACCGCGCGAGGACCCGGCGGCACTGCAGCGGCAGCCTTTTGTGATCATGAATCCGCGATCGGGCGGCGGGAAGGTCGGGAAGTTCGGGCTCAGGGACAAGGCCGCCGCGCTCGGCGCCGAGGTGGCCCTGCTCGAAGGTCCCGGCATGGTGGACGTGGCCGCGCTGGCGCGCGAGGCGGTAGACGGCGGCGCCGACCTGCTCGGGGTGGCGGGCGGCGACGGGACGCAGGCCCTCGTGGCCGGCATCGCCGCCGGGCGGGACGTCCCGATGATGGTCATCTCAGCGGGCACCCGCAATCACTTCGCACTCGACCTCGGGCTGGACCGTGAGGACCCGGCCAGCTGCCTCAGCGCGCTCACCGACGGCGTGGAGATGCGCATCGACCTGGGCCTGATCGGCGGCCGCACCTTCGTCAATAACGCATCCTTCGGCGCCTACGCCCAGGTCGTGCAGAGCCCCGCCTATCGCGACGACAAGTCCGGCACCGCGCTTGCGATGCTCCCCGACCTGCTCAGCGGCCACCAGGGAGCACACCTGGTGGTCCGGGTCGATGGCCAGGTGATACTCGACGGCCCGCAAGCGGTACTGGTGAGCAACAACCCCTACGAGACTGGCGATATCGCTGGCCTGGGCCGGCGCGCGCGACTCGACCAGGGCGTCCTTGGTGTCGTCGGGGTAAAGATCGAGAACGCCGCCCAGGCGGCCGGGCTGCTGCGCAGGACCCACCGGTCGCGCAACGTCACTGTGCTCACCACCCGCGAGGTCGTCATCGACGCCGATCAGCCGCAGATCCCGGTCGGTATCGATGGCGAGACAGTCCTGATGCCCACGCCCGTGACCTGCACCATCCGCCCCCTGGCGCTGCGGGTGCGGGTCCCGCGCGACCGGCCAGGCGTCCCCGAGCCGGCACCGCCTCTGCAGTGGGCCCGGCTGCGTGACCAGGCGCTCACGTTCGCCCGGGCCAGCCATCCGAGGTGAGGCCGGGGTGACTCGGCTTGTATACGCCGGCGGGGAACAGGCACCTAGACCAGGAGTTGTAACGCCCGCGGTGATCGCCGCGGGCGGGAAGCACTGGGGGACGTGTGATGGCACAGGACGCGGCACTGATCTGACCGGCACGTGGTCCGGTGGTCATACGTATTCGCGGCGCCGCATCCAGGCGAGTGTCACCCATCCCCAGATGGGGGGAAGGTAGGTGGTGAAGAGCCGCTGGATGAACACGGCGGCGACGGCCTGGTCCTGCGGTATGCCGGCGCTGGTGAGCCCGGCGATCAGGCCGGCCTCGACGACGCCGGCCCCGCCGGGCACCGGGACCGTGCCGCCGATCATCGAGGCTGCCGTGATGACGACCAGCAGGACCGCGAGACTCGCTTGTTCTCCGACCGCGTGCAGCGACGCACCCAGGGCCAGCGCCGTGAACAGCGGGCTCAGCGCCGAGCCGGTGACCACGTAGGCGATCTTCCGGGGCTCGGCGGCGATAGTTTCAGGTCGGCCCAGATGCGCGCCAGGTGCGGCCGGACGCGCGCCGTGGCCAGCCGCCGCAGCCGCGGGATCAGCGTGATCAGGGTCGCCGCGATCCCGGCCGCGAGCAGGACCCCGATGATGATCCAGATAGCGGTCTGGCCGCCGCCCGAGCTCTCCGGCGGGTGGAAGCTCCCGGCCGCGAAGCCGATGGCGGCGAGAAAGAGCAGGCCCTTCGCGACCCAGCTGACCGTGGACGCGATGGCCCCGGAGCTGAGCGCGGTGGCCGGGTCGTACCCCTGGCGCTGGAAGAACCGGACCCGGACGGCGAACGCGGCAACCTCGCCGCCGGCCAGGGTGGTGAACGTGTTCGAGGTTTCCAGGGCCAGGCACCGCCCGTAAGGGAGCTGACCGGCCACGGCGCCGACGAGGACCCAGGCGTTGGCCGCGACCGGGAGCTGAGCGAGCACGAATGCCAGAGCCACCCAGCCCCAGCGTGCCCCCTTGATGACGTCCAGGGATCCTGAGACGTCGGCCAGCACGCCGATGATGGCCCAGATGCCGATCAGGCTGCCGATGCCGAACACCAGGTTGACCCAGCTGATCCGCTTGGCCTCGGCGAGCTTGGGGAGCTCGATGGAGGTCGCGTCGGCCACCGCGGCCCGCAGTCCCGGAAGCAGGTTCTTGTGCTCCCGCAGGTGACTGACCGTGTCCGGATCGAGCGCTGAGCGCTGCAGGTGGACGAGGGCGCCGCGGGCCGTGTCGGCGTCCAGGACCCGGGCGGCGGCGGCGGCCGTGCGATCGATGCCGACGTGCGCGGCCATCGCCGCCAGGGCCGCCGCGAGGTCACCGTCGAGCCGGTCGGCGGGCGCCGCCGAGGAGGCGAAGCGGTATTCCCTGAGGTAGACAGCGTCGGCTGACAGGACGATTGTCCCGGCGCCGAGCGCGCCGTGGGCGATGCCGGCCGAGCGCAGCCGCAGCACAGATCCGAGGAGCTCATCGAGGGTGCCATCGGCCACCGCTGCCGGGTCGACATCCGAAAGGGCGGCCCCGCTGGGAAGCATGCTGACGATCGCCGCGTCCCCGCTCGGCCCGAACCGGCCGACGGCGAGCACCTCTGGCACCAGAACGCCGGCCCGCGCGGCCATGAAGGTCATGTAGGCCTCATGCTCGACTTGCTGGAAGCGATCAAGGATGAGCGTGGGCCCCGAGTCCCGGTAGAAGCAGAACCGCCAGAGCTTGGCCACCGCCCGGGCGTCGGTAGCGTCGCGTCCGTAGACAGAGAGCTCGAGCATGTTCCCGGCGGGGTCGTGGCCGGTGAACCTCTCCACTCCCCAGACCTGACGGGGGCTTCTCGCGATGTCCTCGACAGTGACCCGCAGCTCGGCGACCCCGCGGGCGACCTCGTCGGCGGATGGCAGGCCGAGCGGAGATCCCACGGCCAGGTGGAGGGCCGCGGCGATGCCCCAGCCGATGGCGATGCTCGAGACTGCGTTGACGGGAAGCGCCAGGCCGCCGACGACCGCCGCGATCGTCGCGGCCGCAATGAGAAACGACACTAGCCGGTGCAGGGGACGGCTCAGGTACGGCACCGCGGTGGCCGCCACCGCGATGGTCACGGCCAGCTGCGTGACCGGATAGCTAGTATCAACGCCAGACAGCGCATCCGTGGCCGGCCGCCCGGCACCGGCCCCAGGACTTCTCCCAGCAAGGCGCAGGCAGCCCAGGTCACCAAGCCGGCCAGGGCAATCCAGCGGACAGCCGCCAGCCGCGGTACCAGCAGGCCGAAGATGACCAGACAGCCGATGACGCCAGCGGAGCCGATCCAGAAGACGGCCGTCACCAGCCACCGGATCGCCTGCGGCGGCGGATTCAGCGCGTGCACGATGCCCAGCTCCGCGGCGGAGTTGGCCCGCATGACCGGGATGGACACGGCCACCACGACGACGGCGAGCCCGAGCCGGAAGGCATCCGAGGCGCGCCTGCGGGTCGTGCCCCCGCCGCGCGGCCCCAGCACGACCGCACGCAGCCGCTGCGCCGCCTGCGGCCCGGTACTAGCTGCGCCCGGCCCAGCTAGCGTGGTCATGGGCATCTTCCTCGCCGCGAGCCTGCCGTGGACATGCGGTGCACGCTCCCGACTGTCGCGCTCCTCAACGCTGACGTTAGAGGACGCCCACGCGGCCAGCATCACCCGCGAGGGTGAGCTTGCCAGGGCCGCTCGCATCGATTATTGATACAGCTGGCTATGCTCAGTCCAGCCCGCTGTCACCCGCAGCGGGTGAGGACATGTGCGACTTATCCGGCGGGTCCCGCGAGGCTCGGTCGGGAGCATAGGCGGATGAAGCCGACGGCCTTCGGCCAGGCTGGCGGCAGCTGCCTAGCCGGCGATGAATTCCGCCGCCCGGGCCAGTCCTGACTGGCGAGCCCGCTGCGGGCGACGATGGGGAGGAGAGTCATGCTGAACAAGCAATTCACCGCCACCTTGCTGAAGAGTCCCAGCCAGGGCGGCTGGACCTACGTGGTCATGCCGGGCTCGGCCGAGTTCTTCGGCACCCGGGGACTGGTGAAGATCCGGGGCACGATCGACGGGCACCCGTTCCGGAGCTCGTTCATGGCCCTGGGCGATGGCACGCACAAACTGCCCGTCAAGGCCGACGCCCGCAAGTCGATCGGCAAGCAGGCGGGCGACACCGTGACCATCTGCCTGGAAGAACGGCTGGATACCTAGCGGCCGCCCGCGCCAGGCCGGCTCTGCTCAGCCGGGCGCGAGGCCACCACGGACGGCGTCAGCGGCTGACAGTGCCCGCAGGGCTTCGCTGTCCCAGGCGGGCCGGTGAGCTGCCGGGACGCAGGCCGCGATGGCGCCTGAGCTGCTGGCGCCGATGAAGGCCCACCCGGCTCCCGTGGCCCCGTTGTGCCAGGCGACCGGCGGGTTGGCTGATGGCCGGATCATCCAGCACCAGCCCACGTACCCGTTGTTCATCGGCGCTCGGGGGGTCAGGGCGGCGACGGCAGCGGCGGGAAACGGTGACTCGCCCGGCCGGGCAGCGATCCACGCCAGCCGGAGCAGGTCAGCTGCGGTGGCCCGCAGGCCGCCCGCCGGTGCGAACGCGCCCAGGGTCCATGCCCCCGCAGGAACGGCCAGCGCCGCCGTGGGCAGGTCCCCGCTGCTGGTCATGCCAAGCGGCGTGAGTACCCGGGTCCGGGCGAGGTCCCAGTACGGCAGGGCCGCCGCCGCGGCCAGCGCCTGGCCGAGGAGGGCCACGCCCAGATTGCTGTAGGCGGCGGTCCCGCGGCTGCGGCGGCGAGCCCAGCGCGCGTCCCGGATCAGGCCATCCAGCGACACGCCGCGGTAAGGATTGCTGGGATGCGCCAGCGCCCGGACCAGCGTGGCCCGCCCGGCCGCACCGGTCCCGGGCAGGAACCGGTCCAGCCGGTCGGAGCTGGAGACCTCGCCGGCCTCGACGGCCAGGGCCAGCAGGAGTCCGGTCACCGGCTTGGTGACCGAGCCGGCCTCGAAGGCTGAGCTAGCGCAGACTCCGCCCCAGGCCTGGGTAGCTGGCCCGGATCCGGGTACCCGGCAGGCGACGACACCGCGCGGGGCGCCCGCCGCCAGGAGGGTTTCCCGCAGCCGCGTCGCCGTACCCGCCGCATCCACGAGGCAAGCGTGGCAGCTCAATTCGGCTCCCGAAAGGGCGAGACGCGAAGATGCGCGCCTGGCGTGCACTACGATCCCGGCCAGGCATCAGGAAAAGGAGCCCGTTTATGAGGCTAGCGCTCGTGTCGTCCAAAGGAGGCACCGGCAAGACCACCTCGGCGGTCAGCCTGGCCATGGTGCTGCACCGGCTCGGCCGCACGCTGGCGGTGGACACTGATCCGCAGGGCTCCCTGATGAGCTGGAGCGAGGCCGCCGCGGAGGAGGGGAACCCGCTGCCCTTCACGGTCGTCGGCATGGCCACCCGGGACGTCCATGTCCGGCTGGCTGACCTGGGAGCCGGCTACGACCACGTCATCGTGGACACGCCGCCGGGAGATCTGGGCATCATCCGCTCGGCGATCCTGGCCTCGGCCACCGTCCTGGTGCCGGTCTCTCCCACCGGCCTGGACCTGAACCGCATCAGGCCCACCTTCGAGGTCCTGGCGGAGATCGGGGTATCGCACCCGGTCGAGGTCGGCGTGCTGCTGACCAAGGTGCGCCGCGGAACGCGGTCGGCCAAGGCGGCGCGGGGCATCCTGGCCGAGCACGGGTACCCGGCCATGAACACCGAGATCCCGCTGGCCGAGCACTTCGCCGGGGCCTTCGGCACAGTGCCGGCCATCGCCGGCGAGTACTGGGAGCTGCTTGCGGAACTCAAGAAGTAA
Organism: Streptosporangiaceae bacterium; assembly: GCA_036510065.1. Lineage (GTDB taxonomy): Bacteria > Actinomycetota > Actinomycetes > Streptosporangiales > Streptosporangiaceae > DASUBV01. Next base: position 7,544 of record DATCEO010000220.1, read on the forward strand.
GCCCGGGACCAGCCCGCCGCCGGCCGCTCAGGCGGAGCTGTGCCTCGCCCTGATCCAGCTGATGACCACGGCGATCCCGAGCGCGCCGCCCGGCGCCAGGGTGACCAGGGCGGGCAGCTGGTACCGCCAGGAGAACTCGAACAGGCCGGACACCAGCGTGATCGCCGCGCCCGCCCCGAACAGCAGCAGGCAGGCCAGTGCGAGCTGGCGGGTCGCGGCATCCATCCGCCGGCGTGCCAGCACCGCTGAAGCTGAGCCGATCAGCCCGGCAAGCGTGAAAATCATGAGCAACGGACCCGGGGTGTAGCCGCCGTCTAGCTGGTAGGAGCGCAGGAACGCGGCGACCGGCCGCCACACCGCGGGCTGGCCGCCGCCGTAACGATCGACCGCGGTCCTGACGAACGCCCTCGTGGCATGTGAGGTGTAGTACGGGAACGTCGTCTGGAACTGCCAGCGGGAGATGGGCGTGTCGCCGGGGCTCGTCGCGCGGGTCACCGCGAACATCTTCAGCAGGTCACGCCCGTAGGCGGACAGCAGCCGCTGAGGCTGCTGGGTCAGCACCTGGTGGTTGAAGTCCGACAGCATGCTGTCGGCCCGGGCACGCGGCAGGTCGGTGTAGTACGGCCGGATCGGCGAGGCCGCGTTGTACTCGAGCCAGTCGGGCCCCTGAGCCTGCTGCGCGGGGGTGGGGCACATCCTCCGTTCCGCGGCTGGCAGCCGGAGGGTAGCGCAGTCCGCGGCGGCAGCCGTCCGGCCGTAGAACGACGTGGCGCCGGTATGGGACAGGTAGAAGCCCCCGGTAAGCAGGTAGGAGCCGGTGCAGTAGACCAGGATGGGCAGGACGAAGGCCGCGCACAGGGCCGCGGCCTTGCCGATGGCCGGCCGCCAGCCGCCCCCCGCCACCAGCAGGTAGACCGCCGCGGGCACGATAAGCGCCTCGCCGACCTGGGCGACGGTGGCCGAGGTGCCCAGCACGATGCCGGCCGCGACGACGCGCCGCCAGCCCGCCACGGGCCGCCAGGCCAGGATGGCCAGGCCGGCCACGATCAGCGCCTCGAACCAGGCGCCCGGCATGATCGTCTGCTCGGCCTGCAGCTGATAGGCGTCCAGCAGGACCGGCGCGATGGCCAGCGCGGCCAGCCACCGGGGGGCGCCGCGCCGCCGCAGCAGCAGGTAGATGACCACGGCCATGGCCAGGCCGAGCAGATGCTGGACGGCGGCGACCACGTCAAAGTTGCTCACCGACAAGATCGCCCGCAGCGGTCCCTTGTAGCCGACGGGGTCGTTGCCCTCGGCGTCGTACAGGTACCGGTTGGTGTCGATGTAGAACAGCGCGGGCCGGTAGGCCAGCTGGACCAGGACCCGGAGCACCAGGCCAGCGGCCAGCAGCACGGTGGCCAGCCAGTTCCGCCGGGCGACGGCTAGCCAGTCCCGGTGCCAGCCGGCGGCCGCAGCCGCGGGGCCGGCGGCGCGGCGGCCCGTAGCGGCAGGCTGTACCTGGCTGCTGCCAGGCACGTCCGTCTCTGATCTCATCAGCGGCCCAGCACCTGGCCGCCGCTGGAGTGCCAGATCGCGAGCAGCACCGTGACCAGCGTCAGCCACCGGGTCATCCGGTTGCGCGGCACCTGGGTCATCGCGACCCAGGCGATCGCGGTGTACCAGGCGAACACCCACGGGGCGACGACGATCCAGGCGAAGGCCAGCGCGAATGGCGCCACCACCTCGCGCGGCTGATCCTCGGAGATCCGCCGGTAGATGAGCCCGGCGACCACGATCATCGCGATCGGCCACAGGCAGCCGATGACCGTGGCCATGGCGCCCGGGCTGGCCCCGAGCGCCTCGCCCAGCACCTGGAAGAGCCACCAGGGCGAGGGCAGGGTGACCAGCTTTGACGCCTCGAACAGCGGTTTCAGCGCGCTGAGCCCGTAGAAGCTGTACAGCACGGCGACGGTGATCAGCGCCACCACCGCGATCCTGGCGGTGCGCATCCACTCGTGCCGTCGCAGCAGCGGCCAGGCCAGCCCGAGCCCGATCAGCGCCCCGGTGATTTTTATCCCGCAGGCCAGGCCGATCAGCAAGCCGATCAGGACATCACCCCACCGGCCGGAGACCCGCCGGGCCACCTGGATCGAGCAGATCGCCGCGGCCGCCACGAACGTGTCGAGGTGGCCGCCGCTGACGAGCTGCTGGATGATGACAGGGTTCGCCGTCCAGAACAGCGTCGCCCGGACCGGGTCGTCCGAGGTCTTGAGCAGCAGCACCCCCACGCCGATGAACACCAGGCCATTCAGGATCATCAGGACCCAGATGGTGGTGGCCACGCTCGGGCCGCCGATCGAGGCCGCGAATTTCTGGATCACCGTGGCCAGCGGCCCGTACACCGACGGCTGCGCCCTCCACTGGGTGCCGACGACATGGGTGTAGGCGATATCGCCCCAGGCCTGCGGGTTGGTCGTGTACGGATTCCCGCCCTGCGCCGCTATCCGGCCGTAGGCCGCGTAGCTCGCGGTATCCGACGAGCCCACCGGGGTCAGGCTGACCATGACCGCGACGATGACCGAGCTGCCCAGGAGCAGGTGCAGCGGGTTGGGCCGCCAGCCCTGGCTGTGCGCCCAGAGCATCCCGCCCAGCCCCAGGCAGGCCAGGATGACCCCCAGGTAGAGCATCACCATCGCGATGATGGGGTCGTGATGCAGCGACGGCAGCAGGTAGGACAGCGGCAGCTTGGTGGGCAGCGTCTCGGTGTTCGGCGCTGTCGCCCCGACGAGCATCCCCAGCAGCAGCCCGCATCCGGACACGGCGAGGGCGATCTTGGGGTCGGACAGCCTGCTCCAGGCGAGTGTGCGGATCACCGAGCTCATGACCCGCTCGATGGGGCCGCTGGGGCCCTGTTCCTCGGGACCGTCCGCCGAAGGCCGACCGGGCGCCCCGACTGGCCCCGGGGGGTCAGCCGAGTGGATGGACGCCTGTGCCACCTGCCCTGTACCTCCGTTGGCGGACGTGCGCGACCGCTGTGAGCCCAGGTATCGCCGCGCCGTGAAATCGTGGCTCGCGGACGCACTCATTCCTTCCGGCGCCCCCTGGCCGCAGGTCTCTGCCCAGCGTAAGGTGACCCCGCAGGTGCCACGTTACATTTGACTGAATCGTGCTCGGGGCAGGCAGAACGGATGGCCGGCCGGGATCAGCTGAGACGCGGAAGTGCTCGCTCGGCTGGAACTCGGGGGCGCGGTCTAGCCCGGAAGGGCGGCCGGGCCAGGAAGAACTGGCAGCCTAGGGGCGGGCTGGTGCCGTGGGCTACTGCGTGCCCCAGTCGTCGCGCTGCTGGGTGCGCTGCTGCCCCGCGGGGGTTTCCCGCACCTCGGTCCGGGTCGTGCTCCGGCTCCGGGAGCCCATCGTGATCATGAAAATGCTGATGGCGACGAGCAGGATCCCGACCACCAGCAGGATGTCGCCGATCTTGTGAATATTGAATCCGGAGGTAGTCACCGTGGTAGCGAACCGCAGGATGGCTCCGATGATGACCAGCACGGCGCCGAACGAGGTCAGGCCAATGCCTGAGTTCCTATTCATGGGCCCAGAGTGTAGGGCCAATCGGCTCAAATGCTCCACCCGGCGCGCCGACGCCGACCGCCAGGCCGGCCCCGGCGGCGGCTGGCCTCCCTAGACTTGACCTGGCGCCCGGAAACTGGACGAGGAAACGGGCATGGAGGTCGGGCCGGACGCGATCCTCGGGATACTCGATGACTACGTCACGCGGTCGGGCTACCTGATGACCCCGGTGGTGGTGTGGGGCGGCCCGGCCGGCGCCGCAGCACACGGAAGGGCCGCTGGCCATGATCGGACGCCTGCATCACGTCATTCTCGACTGTCCCGACCCGGCCGCCCTCGCCGCGTTCTACTCGAGCTTGCTGGGACAGCCGATCACCTGCCGAAGCGATGACTTCGTGGTGGTAGCCGCCGACGACACCTCCTCCGGCCTGGCCTTCCAGCTCGCGGCCGATCATCGCCGGCCCACCTGGCCCGACCCCGCCGTGCCACAGCAGTTTCACCTCGACGTCATGGTGGAGGACGTCACGCTGGCGGGTCCGAGCGTGCTCGCGCTGGGCGCGACGAAGCTAGGCGGCGAGAACGTCTACGCCGACCCGGCGGGCCACCCGTTCTGCCTCATCCCCCGCCCCGGCTGGGCCCCGCCGATCTAGCCCAGCCGCTGCGGCCGCCTGAAACGGCGGCTTGTCCGGCCCCGGCGCCGGGGCCGGACAAGCCGGGCAGCGACCCTGGGCGGGAGCAGGTCGCTCTAGGAGAATGGCAGCTGGCGGTTGGACCCGCTGATCGGGAGCTGGCGGTTGGACCCGCTGATCGGGAGCTGGCGGTTGGACCCGCTGATCGGGAGCTGGCGGTTCACCTCTGGTGGCAGGCTTCGCCTGAAGTACCCATATGTCGTCATGTATAAATATTATGAGATGAACCGAAAGATGGCCATCAATAATTTTGTGTCCGGCGATTCCGTCTGTCCGGGTATTGAGATGGCGCGGCCGGATCTGCGCGAGCTTCGCCAAGACCCCGGCCCGCGAGCGCCCGCGGTGTCGCACGCGGTGCTCGGGCGAGCCGGTCCGCATCCAGGGCGCCGGGACTGGTCGGAGGCCGCCCACCGGCCGTCCGCTACCCTATTATCGGACACTGCCGTAACCGCCGAATCCCGCTCAGCATGTCCGTAAAGCAGCGGTCGCGAGCCGGAACCGTTCTTCGGCATCGTAACTTTGCATTACTGTGGAGCGGTCAGGCCGTATCGATAGCAGGTAACGGGGCTTTCACGGTAGCGCTGCCGCTGGAGGTTCTGCGCCTTACGAACAGCCCGTTGGATCTGGCACTCGTCGTGAGTGGCCGGGCGCTCCCGTCAGTCTTCCTGCTGCTCCTTGGTGGCACACTTGTCGATCGGCTATCCCGCCGCTTCGTGATGCTCGGCTCTGATATCGTCTGCGGAATTTCTGTGTCTCTCACGGCCATCCTGATCGCTGCCGGAAAGGTACAGGTGTGGGAGCTCTTCCTGCTTTCACTAATTTTTGGTGCCGCCAGTGCATTCTTTCGGCCCGCCGCAACTGCAATCGTACGCGACATCCTGCCGTCTGACCTGCTTGTTCCGGCGAGTTCGCTGTCATCGTTCAGCGAATCCGTGAGCCAGTATCTCTTCGGCCCGCTGGCTGGCGGAGTTATCGTCGCGGCCTCAGGAACAGGATGGGCGTTCGCAGCCGATGGCGCTAGCTTTGCCGTGAGCGCAATCTGCCTAGCCGCGATGCGAAATGTCACAGGGGCAAAGGCCGCGCGGTCACGGATACTGACAGGAATGATAGAGGGCCTGCGTTACTGCTACTCCCAACGATGGCTATGGTGGAGCCTTATTGCAATTGGCCTCGCCAACCTAACATGCTTCGTTCCTTTTGTTATCCTAGAGCCACTTCTGGTCAGGAATGTTTTTCATGCCGGGCCCATCGCGCTCGGTTGCATGTACGCGGCCAGTGGCGCCGGTGGCGCGCTTGCATCACTTGTTGCCGCGCGCCGGCAACCTCCGGTGCGGCGAGTAGCAACTATCTGGACAGCATGGACCGCAGCCGGCCTATGCGGTGTGGTTATAGGCCTTTCCGCATGGCTCTGGATGTCAGTTCTATTCGCGGGCCTGACGTGGGGCTTGGCCACCTACGGAAATATTCTCTGGCTTCCGTTGATCCAGCAGGCGACCCCGCCGGAACTACTGGGACGAGTTTCGTCGGTCGACTGGATGTTCTCGCTGGCACTCAGTCCGCTCGGGACGATCGCCGGCGGGGCGGCGGCAGGAGCCATCGGCATTCGGCTTACGCTCATCGCGGGTGGCGCGCTGGCCACGGCGGCCGGGGCCGTTCTGCTCATACCCGGAGTGCGAGACCCGGACAAGCAAGGGCTGGCCAGGCAACCGTCGCACAGCCGAGTTACGTCATGAGTTCCTGGCCCGGCAGGCGCCACTCCGGGTCAATTGATCAGCGGTAGAACGTTTGCGTTATTCTCCAGACTTTGGGTGGTCAGAGATTTTCGCTCTGCCAGCAACTGACGAGACGCGGGGTCCGATGACGGCGGAACTGACCACGGAAACACTGGCCACACAAGCACCGGGCACGGAAGCACTGGCCACGGGAGCGGGCGCCGGGCTGGCCGGCCGGACCGCTGTGGTGACGGGAACGGCGCATGGCATCGGCGCCGCGATCGCCGAGGCGCTGCGCGGCGGCGGAGCCGCGGTGCACGGCGTCGACAAGCAGGACGCCGACCTGACCAGCGCCGCCGCCACGGCGGAGTACTTCGCCGGGATCGGCCGCGTGGACATCCTGGTCAACTGCGCCGGCGGGGTCTGCGGGCAGGTCGGCCAGCCTCTGGAGGACGTGACCGACGAGGACTGGCACGCCGTGGTCAACGCCAACCTGACCAGCGCCTTCCTGTGCATCCGGGCAGTGGTGCCGGGCATGAAGGAGGGCCGCTGGGGCCGGGTCGTCAACATCTCCTCGGCCGCCGGCCTCGGCGTCAGCAAGACGGGCATCCAGGCCTACACCAGCGCGAAGGCCGGCCTGATCGGCCTCACCCGGCAGATGGCGCACGAACTCGGCCCGTTCGGCATCACCGTCAACTGCATCGCCCCCGGCTTCATCCTGTCCAACCCGACCACGCAGCGGCAGTGGGAGAGTTACGGCGCCGACGGCCAGCGCCAGCTCGTGGAGGGCATTGCCATGCGGCGGCTGGGGCAGCCCGCGGACATCGCCGGCGGCGTGCAGTTCTTCACAGCGCCGCAGTCCTCCTGGGTGACCGGGCAGACGATCGCGATTGACGGCGGCAGTGCCGGGCTCTGAGGGCGGGCCGGCCGCCGCCGGCGGGCCGGCCGCCGTCAGCGAGCAACCCGCCGGGCAGGCCGCCGGTCCCGCGCTGGCCTGGGATCACGACGATGTCCGTTACCTGCGAGAGCTCAGCGACTATGTGGCCATCCCGAGCGTTAGCCGCGACGCGAGCCCCGGCACCATGGCCGCCGCGGCCCAGTGGCTGGCCGGGCAGCTCTCCTTCGCCAGCGCCCGGCTGGTGCCCACCAGCGGCCACCCCGTGGTACGGGGCGAGTGGCTCGGCGCCGCCGGGGCGCCGACCATCCTGGTGTACGGGCACTACGACGTGCAGCCCACCGGCGACCTGGCCGAGTGGCAGACTCCCCCGTTCGAGCTGCGCGTGGACGGCGACGTCATGCGGGGCCGGGGCACGTCCGACGACAAGGGCCCGGTCTACGTCGTGCTCAAGACCGCCCAGGCGTTCCTGGACCAGGAGGACGGCCTGCCGCTCAACGTGAGGTTCCTCTTCGAGGGCGAGGAGGAGATCGGCAGCCCGCACCTGCCGGCGTTCGTGGCCAGCCACGCCGCCGAACTCGCGGCCGACCTGGTCATCTCGGCCGACGGGGCGATGTGGCGGCCGAGCGAGCCGTCGCTGTCGCTGGCATCCAAGGGCCTGGTCTCGATGGACATCACGGTGCGGGGCGCCGACACCGACCTGCACTCGGGCCGGTACGGCGGGACCGTGGCCAACCCGCTGCATGTGCTCAGCGAGATCCTGGCCAGCCTGCACGACGCCGACGGCACGGTGGCCGTGCCCGGCTTCTACGACGGCATCCCGCAGCTGACGCAGCAGCGCCGCCGGGAGATCGCCGCCATCCCCTTCGACGAGGCCGACTACCTGCGCCAGCTCGGCCTGGCCCAGGCCCGCGGCGAGCGGGGCTTCAGCACGCTGGAGCGCCTCTGGGAACGGCCGACCCTCGAGGTCAACGGCGTCGCCGGCGGCGGGAAGTACACCGTCATCCCGCACGTCGCCGTTGGCCACGTCTCGGCCCGGCTGGTCCCCGGCCAGGACCCCGACCACGTCATCGAGGCGATCGTCGCCCACGTCGCCGCGCAGCCCGCGCCGGGCGTGCGGGTCGAGGTGACACCCGACGCGGCCCGGGTGCCGGCCTACACCATCCCCGCCGGCCACCCGGCCATCCGGGCGGCCACCGCCGCGCTGGAGGCGGTCTACCCTGGCGAGCAGGTGCTCCAGGCCTGCATCGCCGGCACGCTCCCGGCCACCGCCCTGTTCGAGCGGGTGCTCGGGGTCAAGACCCTGTTCTTCTCGTTCTCGACCGCCGACGAGAAGCTGCACGCGCCCAACGAGTTCATGCGCATCCGCCGCCTGCGCGAGGGGATGCGGGCCTGGGAGCAGCTCTGGCGGCTGCTGGCCGCCGGGCCGCACCGGCTCGGCGGCCAGCCCGGGCCGGACGAGCCCGGGCCGGACGAGCCCGGGCAGGACCCTGCGGAAGGAGACGGCGACCATGGCTGACCAGGCGGGCGGGTACACCGCCTACTCCTACCTGACCCCCGGCGAGGACTTCGCGGAGTTCGAGCTGACCCCCGAGTTCGGCCGGGTGCCGCCCTACCGCGCCGGGCTCACCGCCGAGCAGGAGAAGCGAGCGCAGCGGCTGCTGCGCGACAGCCTGGTGATCAGCCTGCACGACCATCCGGTCCGGTTCCCGCTGCGGATGGAGGAGACGCCCGGCTACAACCGCACCGGCCGCCAGCACGCCGCCTACGCCGGCCTGGCCGCCTCGGGCATGACCGTGGTGTTCGACAACATGATGGATGGCACGGCCTGCGTCACGGGCAACGCGCCCTGGCGGTGGGACGACGTCGTCACCGACCTCGGCATGCGGCAGGCGGACCTGGCCCACCAATCTGGGGTGATAACGGTCCGCTCGGTGTCGGACATCGACGACGCGCAGGAGTCGGGGCGGGTCGGCCTGGTGTTCGGGCTGGAGGCGGCGACGCCCATCGAGAACGAGATCGACCGCCTCGACGTCCTGTACGGCCTCGGCCTGCGGCAGATCGGCATCGCCTACTCCGATGCCAACGCGCTGGGCAGCGGCCTGCGCGAGGCGACCGACGGCGGCCTCACCGCGTTCGGGCGGCGCGCCGTCCGGCGGATGAACCAGCTGGGCCTGGCCATCGACCTGTCGCACTCCTCGGACCGCACCGCGCTGGACGTCTGCGAGATCAGCGAGCAGCCGGTGCTCCTCACCCACGCCGGCGCCAGGGCGATCTGGGACATCGCGCGGATGAAGCCTGACGAGGTGCTGCGGGCCGTGGCAGAGACCGGCGGCGTGATCGGGATGTCGGCCGCGCCGCACACCACGCTGTCCGGGGCGCACCCACGGCACACGATCGAGTCGGTGATGGACCACTTCGAGTACTGCGCCGAGCTGGTCGGCCTCGACCACGTGGCCTTCGGGCCGGACACTCTGTACGGCGATCACGTCGCGCTGCACAGGGTCTTCGGCCACATGCTCGGGCTGTCGGCTAGCCGCGGGCCCGCGTTCGAGCCCGTGGCCTATGTCGACGGCCTGGAGAATCCGACCGAGAATTTCGCCAACATCTGCGGCTGGCTGGTCCAGCGCGGGTTCGACGACGAGGCGGCCCAGGCCGTCCTCGGCGGCAACATCTACCGGGCCATGCAGTCCATCTGGGTGGCTCCGTGACCGGCGAGGCCGGCCTGGCCGGCGGGCAGGACGCGGCCGCGCGCCTGGCGCGGCTCAGCGATGAGTACTTCGAGGTCGTGCACACCACCGATCCGTTCACCGCCACCCAGCTCGGGGTCAGCGGCTTCGATGCCCTGGTCCCCGACCCCAGCCGGGACGGCGCCGCGCGCGGCGCGCAGCGGATCGCGGCCATCCTGAGCCGCCTGGAGCAGATCGACCCGGGTCAGCTCGATGCCGCCGGCCGGGTCAACCACGCGGTCCTGGCCCAGCTCGGCTGGGGCGCGCGGTCGGACCTGGAGCAGGGCCTGTGGGAAGCCAACGCGTCGGCAGCGGCCTATGCCGCCCCGCAGGCGATGGCCTTCCAGTCCGTGCCGACGGCGCTGCTGACCGACACCGCCGCCGCCGAGGGCTACCTGCGGCGGCTCCGCGCGCTGAGCGGTTACTTCGACGCCATCACCGCCCGGTACCGGCAGGCCGCCGGTGACGGGCGGCCCTCGACCGCGGTCGGGGTGCGGCAGGCGATCGGGCAGCTGACGGGCCACCTCGGCCGGCCGATCGCCGCCGACCGGCTGGCCGGCGTGCCGCTGCCGGCCGCGGTCGACCAGGCCGCGATCCGGAGCGAGGCCGCCGCCATCGTGTCCGGCCAGGTCCGGCCGGCCATGGCGCGGCTCCTGGCCTGCCTGGAAGAGGAGCTGCTGCCGCGCGCGCGGCCGGACGAGCACGTCGGCATCCGCTTCGTTCCGGGCGGCGCCGACGGATACCGCGCGGCCGTCCGCCGGCACACCACCACTGACCTGTCCCCCGAGCAGATCCACCAGATCGGCCTCGATGTCCTGGCCGGCCTGCAGGCCGAGTGGGCGGAGCTCGGCGGCCGGGTGCTGGGCACCAGTGAGATCCCGGCCATCCTGGCCCGGCTGCGCGAGGACCAGGCACTCCGGTTCACCGACTCGGCGCAGATCGTCGGCGTGGTCACCGGCGCGCTGCAGCGCGCCGAGCAGGTCCGCGGCGACTGGTTCCCGGCCTACCAGATCCCGGACTGCGTCATCGAGGAGATCGACCCGGTGGAGGCGGGCAACGCGGCGCTGGCCCACTACCGGCCCCCGGCCGCGGGCGGCCGCCGGCCGGGGGCACACTGCGTCCTGACGGCCGATCCGCAGGAGCGGTTCACCTACGAGTACGAGGCCCTGGCCTTTCATGAGAGCACGCCGGGCCACCACCTCCAGCTGGCCTCGGCGCAGACGCTGCCAGGACTGCCCGCCTACCGCCGCTTCCTCGACGCCGAGGTGTGCGGCTACGTCGAGGGCTGGGGCCTGTACAGCGAGCGGCTGGCCGACGAGATGGGCCTGTACACCTCGGATCTGGGGCGGCTGGGCATGCTCTCCTTCGACGCGCTGCGGGCCTGCCGGCTCGTGGTGGACACCGGCATGCATCATTACGGCTGGTCCCGCCAGGATGCCGTCGAGTTCATGTGGGCCAACACGGCTACCACGCGGGGGAACGTGATCAACGAGGTGGATCGTTATATCGCCTGGCCTGGCCAGGCGCTGGCGTACATGATCGGCCGCCGCGAGATCCAGCGGCTGCGCGGGCTGGCCGAGCGCCAGCTCGGCGCCCGATTCGACATCCGGGCCTTCCACGGGACGGTGCTCGGCAACGGCGCCGTGCCGCTGGGTGTGCTCGACCAGCTCGTGACCGAGTGGGCCGGCCCAGACGGGAGTTACTGATCCCGCCTTCCGGGTAGTCCCGGAGGCATGCCAACGACGCCACCAATGCCCGAGCCCACCCCGCCGTCGCCGATTCCGCCCCAGCCGACTCCGCCGGCGCCCGACCCCCAGCCGATCCCGCCGCTGCCCGAGCCGCAGCCGATCCCGCCCGCGCCCGAGCCGCAGCCGATCGGCCCGGACCCGATTCCGATGCCCCCGCCGCAGCCCCTCGCAGTACCGGAGCCAGACCAGCCCCCGCCGCTGCACCCCGAGGCACCCGGCCGGGAAGACGCCTAGAGGTATCCCGCTTCGGCCCGGGCCGTCCACATCGGCGGCTGGCCCTCACCTCAACGGAGTGAGTTCTCACCCCTCCACGGAGCGAGTTCTCACCGAGAATAAAGTGATCCAGGAGTAACTGGTCAGGTGCCAGTAATCGGGTGTGTGATTACACCGCAGCGGGCATCCATGGCCGGCCTTCGGTGAGCATGATGAGGGCGTCGAAGAAGTGAAGGTCGTGCTTGGCGGCGGTCGACAGGTAGCTCCGGATGGC
>DATCEO010000221.1:0-31183 GCA_036510065.1 Streptosporangiaceae bacterium
CGCTGGCCCGCAGGGCCGCGTCGGCCAGGACGTTCACGGCGTTTGCTCGTTCTCGCGGCTGGATTGTCAACGATCCCGGGCCGCTGCTCGGTACGCCGAAAGCCCAGCGTCTTCTCCCGCAGGTACTGGCCGCCGACCAGATGGCCGCCGTCCTCGACGCAGCCGGAGGCAGCGCGGCGGCGGAAGGCAGGTCGGCATCCGCAGCGGACGCGAGCGCTGAGCATGCGGCGGCAGGCAGTCAGGAGAGTGCAGCCGAAGCGGGGGCGACCCAGGACCCGGCAGCGGCCGCACTCGGCTGGCGTGACTCGGCGATCATGGAACTGCTCTACTCATCGGCCCTGCGGGTCAGCGAGCTGTGCGGGATAGACATCGGCGACATCGATGACGAGCGCCGGACGGTGCGCGTGCTCGGCAAGGGCAGCAAGGAACGCACCGTCCCGGTGGGCGTGCCCGCAGCCCGCGCCGTCCGGCACTGGCAGCGACGCGGCCGTCCGCTGCTGGTCACCGGGCGCAGCGGGCATGCGCTGTTCCTGGGCGCGCGCGGGGGCAGGCTGGATCCGCGGATGGCCCGGCGCGTGGTGCATGCCAGGATCGCGGCCGTGCCCGCGGCACCCGATACCGGACCGCACGGCCTGCGCCACTCCGCCGCCACCCATCTCCTGGAGGGCGGGGCTGACCTCAGGAGCGTGCAGGAGTTCCTCGGGCACGCGTCGCTGGCTAGCACCCAGATCTACACCCACGTGTCGATCGAGCGACTGCTGGCCGCCTACGGCCAGGCGCACCCGAGGGCCTGACCGCGCCGGGCGGCTTCGCTGTCCGGAGTGGCCGGCGAGGCGGGGCATGTAGACTACGCACGGCCGCTGCAGTCCGTGCCCTTATCAGGTACGCGCCGTACGGCAAATTCGCGCGTCCGCTCGCCGCCTGGAAACCGGTACCGGTTTTCCGGCGGAACGCACCTCACCGGTCCGCGGGATGAGCATCCCACGGCGGGGTCGTACGGGCGCCAGGAGCAACCGAAACGCGCCTCCGCCTGCGGCAGGCGCACGACAGGAAAGGACACCGGCATGGCACCGGTCGTCACTATGCGGCAGCTGCTCGAGAGCGGCGTACATTTCGGTCATCAGACCCGGCGCTGGAACCCGAAGATGAAGCGCTTCATCCTGACCGAGCGCAACGGCATCTACATCATCGACCTTCAGCAGTCCCTCGACTTCATCGACCGCGCCTACGAGTTCATCCGCGAGACAGTCGCGCACGGCGGCTCGGTCCTGTACGTGGGGACGAAGAAGCAGGCCCAGGAGGCGATCGCCGAGCAGGCCCGCCGCGTCGGGATGCCCTTCGTCAACCAGCGCTGGCTCGGCGGGATGCTGACGAACTTCAGCACCGTCTACAAGCGGCTGCAGCGGCTCAAGGAGCTCGAGGAGATCGACTTCGACGACGTGGCAGGCTCCAACCTCACCAAGAAGGAGCTGCTGCACCTGCGCCGCGAACGGGAGAAGCTGGACCGCTCACTCGGCGGAATCAGGGACATGGCCCGGGTGCCGAGCGCCATCTGGGTCGTGGACACCAAGAAGGAGCACATTGCGGTCAGCGAGGCCCGCAAGCTGGGCATCCCGGTGATCGCGATCCTCGACACCAACTGTGACCCGGACGAGGTCTCTTACCCCATTCCGGGTAACGACGACGCGATCCGCAGTGTTGCGCTCCTCACGAGGGTGGTGGCCGACGCGGTCGCCGACGGCCTCATCGCCCGGGCGGGTGCCGCCACGGGCGAGGAGAAGCCGGCTGCGGCCGACGGCGCACTCGGGACCACGGAGCCGCTGGCCGAGTGGGAGCGCGAGCTGCTGGAGGGCAAGGCAGACTCGGCACCTGCGGCGAACGGCACCGCGCGGGCTGCGACGTCCAACGGCGCGGCCAGCACGGCCACGGCGAGCACGGATGCTGCCCCGGCGCCAGCCGAGGCCAGCACCCCGGAGGCCAGCACCCCGGAGGCCAGCACCGCCGAGGCCAGCACGACCGCGGCAGCGCCTGCGGCGCCGCCCGAGCCGGCCCCGTCCGACGCGGGCACCCGCCCGCGGCCTGGCAGCGCCGAGGCCGAGTCCGCCGACCCCCTGGCTGCGGAGCCTGACGCCATCGACCCGGAGGACGAGATTCCCGCGGCCGAGGCTGCCGAGACTCCGGCGGCCGAGACTCCGGCGGCCGAGGCTCCCGCTGCCGAGGCCCCGGCCGGCGCTGAGTCGGCCTGACCGCCTGGGCGCGGGCCGCCGCGGACCCGGGCGCGCCGCCCGGGGCGAGGCTGTCCGGCACGAAGACAATGAGAGATGGAGACATGGCGAACTACACCGCCGCGGATGTGAAGCGGCTCCGCGAGCAGACCGGCGCGGGCATGATGGACTGCAAGAACGCCCTCGTGGAGGCCAACGGCAACTATGAGGCTGCCGTGGAGGCGCTGCGGATCAAGGGCGCGAAGGACGTAACGAAGCGGGCGCAGCGGACCGCCGGGAACGGCCTGGTCACGGCCTCGCTTGAGGGTAGCAACGTCGGCGTCCTGCTGGAGCTCAACTGTGAGACCGACTTCGTCGCGAAGACCGACCTGTTCCAGGAAGTGGCCGCCGACATCGCGCGGACCGCGCTGGCGGCCGGCGCCGACGACCGGCTCGCGGTGCTCGGCCAGGAGGTACGGCCCGGCCAGACCACTCAGGAGCTGATCGACGAGGCCGGGGCGACGCTGAAGGAGAAGCTGGAGCTGGGCCGGTTCGCCCGGTTCGACGGCGGCTTCGTAACTACCTACCTGCACAAGTCCGACCCCGGCCTGCCGCCGACGCTCGGCGTCCTCGTGCAGCTGGGCAACGGCGGAGCCGAGGTCGGGCAGGAGATCGCTCACCAGGTCGCGGCCATGCGGCCGCAGTACGCGACCCGCGATGAGGTGCCCGCGGATCTGCTGGCCAACGAGCGCCGGATTGCTGAGCAGGTCACCCGCGAGGAGGGCAAGCCCGAGCAGGCCATCCCGAAGATCGTCGAGGGCCGGGTGAACGCGTTCCTCAAGGACATCGTCCTCGTCGAGCAGCCGTCGGTGCGCGAGCCGAAGAAGTCGGTCGGCCAGCTGCTGGCCGAGCGGGGCGCCAGCGTCCGGCAGTTCGCGAGGTTCCAGATCGGCCAGGCAGGTTGAGGCTGGCGGAAGACGGCGCCGCAGCCGTGAGCGGGCGGATCCCTGAGTCGGAGTTCGAGGCTCGTCAGGGGTCCGCCGCTCGCGATATGCATCCCAGCTGGCGGCGGGTCGTGCTCAAGCTGTCCGGTGAGGCATTCGCCGGCGATGAGCCGCTGGGCATCTCCCCGGACGTGGTCATCCACATCGCACGAGAGATCAGCGCCGCCGCCCGGGAGGGCATCGAGATCGCCGCAGTCGTCGGCGGCGGCAACATGTTCCGCGGCGCCGTACTGTCGCAAAGCGGAATCGACCGCTCCCGGGCCGACTACATGGGCATGCTCGGGACGGTCATCAACTGCCTGGCCCTGCAGGACGTGCTGGAGAAACTCGGCGTGGAAACGCGGGTCCAGACGGCCATCACCATGGGCCAGGTGGCCGAGCCCTACATTCCCCGGCGAGCGATCCGGCATCTCGAAAAGGGCCGGGTCGTGATCTTCGGGGCCGGGCTGGGAGCGCCGTTCTTCTCGACCGACACCTGCGCCGCGCAGCGCGCACTGGAGATCGGCGCTCAGGCCGTGCTCAAGGGCACCCAGGTGGACGGGGTCTACGACGCCGACCCGCACCTCATGCCGGATGCGGTCCGCTTCCACCGGCTCGACTACGCCGAAGTGCTGCGCCGTGAGCTGCGCTTCATGGATGCCACTGCCGTCAGCCTGTGCATGGATAATGACCTGCCAATTGTCGTGTTTGACCTCATGAGCGAGGGCAACGTCCTCCGGGCCGTCCGCGGGGAGCGGCTCGGCACGCTCGTGAGCCGGTACGGCCGCTGATGACCCGCGTCCGGCGCCACTGCCGCATCCGCCTCCCCGCTGCGGCCGCCGCCGTGGGAAAATGCGAATGTGCCAAGCTGGCGCCCGGCCGGACGCCTAACAACGCGCGGGAGTCGCTGTGATTGACGACACGCTCCTCGAGGCCGAGGAGAAGATGGACAAGGCCCTGACGGTTGCCAAGGAGGACTTCAGCGGCATCCGAACCGGCCGCGCGCATCCCTCAATGTTCAACAAGATCACGGCCGAGTACTACGGGACGCCGACGCCGGTCAACCAGCTGGCGTCGTTCCACATGCCCGAGCCGCGGATGGTCGTGGTCCAGCCGTTCGACAAGTCCTCGCTCGGCGCGATCGAGAAGGCGATCAGGAACAGCAACCTGGGCGTGAACCCGTCGAACGACGGCGCGCTCATCCGGGTGGTCTTCCCTGAGCTGTCCGAGGAACGCCGCCGGGAATTCATCAAGGTCGCACGACACAAGGCCGAAGACAGCCGGGTCTCGATCCGCAACATCCGACGGCACGCCAAGGACTCAATCGACAAGCTCGTCAAGAACGGTGAGTCGGGCGAGGATGACGGCCGGCGCGCGGAGCGCGAGCTCGATGAGCTCACGCACGGCTACGTGACGCAGGTGGACGAGCTGCTTCGGCACAAGGAAGCCGAGCTTCTCGAGGTATAGCTTGCGCCTGGACCCAGACAATGCGAGCTCCGGCAATCCGGAGCAGAGCCGTCCGGAGCGGGACAGTCCGGAGCAGCAGGGTCCCAGGCTGCACGGTCCCGGGGCGGACGGTCCCGGGCCAGGCGACGATCCGAAGCCCGGCCCCGCGGCGCCGGCGGCCGAGCGCAAGCCCAGCCGGGCCGGCCGCAACCTTCCCGTAGCTATCGGCGTAGGCCTCCTGATGGGTGGCGTGGCCATCCTCACGCTGTTCACGGTGAAGGCCACGTTCCTGCTGTATGTTGCCGCGCTCGTCGGGATCGCGCTCTGGGAGCTCAGCCGGGCGCTGGATTCTCGTGGCATTCATCTGTCCCTGCTGCCCGTGGCCGCCGGCGGCGTGGCGATGCTGACCCTGGCCTACTGGGAAGGTGACCGGGACGCCCTGGCGGCGCTCGCCGTGACATTCGTCGTCCTGCTGGCCTGGCGGCTGCGGGGCGGGGTTAACGGATACGTGCGGGACGTGACGGCCAGCGTCTTCACCCTGGCCTATATGCCGCTGATGGCGCTGTTCGTCGCGCTCATGCTGGCTCGGCCGGACGGCGACCGCCGGGCCCTGTTGTTCCTCATCGTGACGGTCTGCAGCGACGTCGGCGGGTACTTCGCGGGCATCTTGTTCGGCCGGCATCCGATGGCCCCGGCGATCAGCCCGAAGAAGACCTGGGAGGGGCTGGCCGGATCGGTCGCCTTCTGCCTGGCCGGCGGGGCAGTCGGCCTGACCCTCCTCCTGCACGGCCAGCTCTGGCAGGGCCTGGTGCTCGGCGCGGCCGCCGTCGCCGCCGCCACCCTGGGCGATCTGGCCGAGTCGATGATCAAGCGTGACCTCGCGATCAAGGACATGGGCACCGTGCTGCCCGGCCACGGCGGCATTCTCGACCGGATCGACTCCCTGCTGATCATGGCGCCGGTCGTCTGGCTGCTGCTGGCCGTCTTCATCCCGGCCAGTCGCGGTGGCTAATCACCCTGGCCAGCCGCGGTGGCTAGCCGCTGACCCAGCTCCGCCGCTGCGCCGCTAGCTGGGTGACCAGGCTCGCCGTCCCGCGATCCCTCGCCATTAGCCGCTCGCGCTCGGTGATCGGAACGATCCACAGCCAGCGCACGGGCGCCTGCGACACGGTGAAGCCGGCCAGCGACGGAACGTCCGGGCCGAGCAGCCCGCCGGGCTCATCGAGGAGCAGGACCGCCTCGTTGCCGCCGCGGAGCGGGAAGGTACTGGCCTCGTGGTACCAGGGGATGCTGTGCCCGGCACCGAGCCAGGTGACCTCACGCCACGGGTACTGCGCCAGCCACAGGAAGATGCGGGCGGCATCCGCACTGGCCATCGTGGTGGCCAGGGCCAGCTCGATCCGCGCCTGGCTGGCCGGCAGCTCGCCGGCCTGCTCGATCAGCGGCATCCGCTGGCAGCTCATCCCGACCGTGGACAGCACGGTGAACGGGCGCTGGGGGGTTGGCGGGCGCTCCGACACGCCCGCAAGGGGCTGCTGGCCGCCGCTGACGTCCCAGTACCGGCCACCGGGGCCAAGCCGGCCCAGCAGGTGCCCGAAGACCGCCTGCCGGAAGGACGCCCAGTTCGCCGGGTCAGCGCGCCATCGCCAGTATTGGTCCGCCGCCTCGATCCGCGGGACCAGCCCTTCCATGGCCTGGTCGAGGGACCAGCCGAACGGGGTCTGCCCGATGATGTCCCGGCCGTAGCCGGGCATGCCCGTGGACATATCCGACCAGCCTGGGATCACGGCCACCGGCTCGCCGTGCTCCAGGATGGCGACCCCGTCGCCCTCCTCGAGCCAGACCGCCCGCAGCGCCTGCGGGTCGAGCAGCGGCCGCCCCTGCGGGTGCTTGGTGTGGTCGGCGGGCATCTGCGGGGCCTGACCAGCGCCGAGCCCGGCCAGGTCGACGACCGGGGGCGCCGGCGAGTGGTTCGCTATCCAGGTCGCGGCGATGGCACCGGTGCCGTCGTGCACGTAAGCCGCGGTGGTGGTCCCGTCGTACTCGACCACGACCCGGCGGCTCCCATACGGGCTCTCGCTGTCGAGCAGCACGGCGGGCTGGGCCGGCCCGGCAGATATCCTGGGCTGACTGGCCCCTCTGCGCAGCGTCGGCATAGTACGGAAATCTACAGACCTTGAGCTGGTCAATGCTGACATGCCCGGAAGATCATCGACGATTTGCCGCATTGCCGTCGAGGTGGGCACCGCCAGCGAACAAATGCGGCCAGCGAGAACGGAGTCCGCAAGTGGCCAGCGCGTCCCTACCAGTACCGGGCGCCGTGACGCCGGTCCCGGCCCCGCTGGAGCTCGGCCCGGTCGGCGGCCCCGCGGCGGCGAGTCGCCCCGGCCGGGGACGGCCGCCCCGGCACCTGGCCGACCTGGATGCCGCCGGCCGGCGGGATGCCGTCACCGACCTCGGGCTGCCCGGCTTCCGGGCCGACCAGCTGTCCCGGCACTACTTCGCCCGGCTGACCGACGACCCCGCCCAGATGACCGACCTGCCCGCCGGGCTGCGCGATGAGCTCACGGCCGCCCTGCTCCCCAGGCTGCTGACGCCGGAGCGGGAGCTTACCTGTGACCAGGGCACGACCCGCAAGACGCTGTGGCGCGCGTTCGACAACGCCTACGTCGAGTCGGTGCTGATGCGCTACCCGGACCGGGTGACGATGTGCGTTTCCTCGCAGGCCGGCTGCGGGATGGCGTGCCCGTTCTGCGCGACCGGCCAGGCCGGCCTGACCCGGAACCTGTCCACGGCGGAGATCGTGTCGCAGGTGTTCGCGGGGGCCGCCGCCATGGCCCGGGGCGAGGTGCCCGGGGGCGCCGGCCGGGTCTCCAACGTGGTGTTCATGGGCATGGGGGAGCCACTGGCGAACTACGCCAGCGTGCTGGCAGCGGTACGCCGGATCACCGATCCGGCGCCGGACGGGCTCGGCATCTCGCAGCGGTCCGTGACCGTCTCCACCGTCGGCCTGGTGCCGGCCATCCGGCGGCTGGCCGCGGAGGGGCTTTCGGTCCGGCTGGCGGTGTCCCTGCACGCGCCCGACGACGAGCTGCGCGACGAGCTCGTCCCGGTGAACCGGCGGTGGAAGGTGGCCGATGTGCTCGACGCCGCGTGGGGCTATGCCGCTGCGACCGGGCGCCGGGTGTCCATCGAGTACGCGATGATCCGGGACGTTAACGACCACGCCTGGCGCGCCGACGCCCTGGCTGATCTCCTGGCGGGCCGGCTGGCGCACGTCAACCTGATCCCGCTGAACCCTACCCCCGGCTCGCGGTGGACCGCATCGGACCCGGACGTGGCCCGCGAGTTCACCGAGCGGATCGCAGCGCGCGGAGTCCCGGTCACCGTGCGCGACACCCGCGGGACTCAGATCGACGGTGCCTGCGGCCAGCTAGCCGCCGCCGGCCGCACCGCTCCCTGAACGACCCGCAGGCCGGGCCCGCGCTAGCGTGGAGGGCCATAGGTACGCCCCTTGGTTACTAACGGGACATCCACAATTGATCACCCCGCCCGAGTGATTACCTCGGGTATCTCACGCATCACTGGCACCTCGGATACCAGGGAACTGAGCTGCTTCTGCCCGAGTCCTGGGCGCGACCCTGGCTGCGCGCGGAGTACCGTGGTCCGCCATGTCGTGGAGCCGCGCACTCGCCACATGGCGCAGAGCCGCCCTGGCCAGCCTGATCCAGGGCGCCTGGCATTTCGCCGAGCGGGCCGGGACCATCACCGCCGAGTCGGCCGCGGGCCGCAGGTTCGCCGCCTTCGGACCGGGCTCGATGATGGCGTTCCCGACCGGATCGGTGTACGGAGAACGCTGGATCGAGGTCGGCGACTCCACCATGCTCGCGGCGAACGTCACCCTGTGCGCCGGCATGGCTCCCGGGCACGACCTCGGGCCCGCGCCGGTCCTGCGGCTCGGGAATCGGTGCGTGATCGGCCGGGGCAGCCACATCGTGGCGCACCACTCGATCGAGATCGGTGATGACGTCTATACCGGGCCCTACGTCTACATCACCGATCAGAACCACTCCTACGAGGACCCGGATATCCCGATCGGGGCGCAGTGGCCGGTCAACGCGGCGGTCAGCATCGGCTCCGGGTCCTGGCTGGGAACGGGGGCGGTCATCCTGCCCGGCTGCGTGATCGGCCGGAACGTGGTCGTGGCGGCCGGTGCCGTGGTCCGGGGCAAGGTGCCGGATCGCTGCGTCGTGGCCGGTGTCCCCGCCCGGGTGATCCGGGAGTACGTCCCCGGCGCGGGCTGGATCCGCGCGCCGAGGGAACCAGGCCCAGTCGACTGACCCGCTCGCTCAGCCCAGGCCAGCGGCCTTGGCGGCGCCCTTCCGGTCAGCTCTTCCGGCCGCGCCTCTCCGGTCAGCGGTCCTGACCGCGCCGTCCCGGCCAGCGGTTCCGGCGGCGTCGCCGCGGGATGCCGCGCGGCCTCGGCCAGCGTTCCCGGCAGGGCCCTCCCGGTCAGCGGTCTTGGCCGCGCCGGCCCGGTCGGCGTTCCCGGCCGCGTCCCGCCTGGTGGCGCGGACCCGGCTGGCCGTGCGGTCCCCGCTGGCCGCCTGGTCCCCGCTGGCGCCATCGTCCGGGCCGGCAGCGTCGTCCCGGCTGGCCGCGCCGTCCCCGCCGACAGCGCCACGACTAGCGGCGCCGCGGTCGCCAGTGCCGCGGCTGGCGGCGCCGCGCCTGGCGTCCGCGGAGCCGGCCAGCCGCGGCGTGAACACCTCGCCGTGCAGGGCCCGGTTGATCAGGTCGACCGCTCGGGCCGTGGCGACCAGCCGACTGCCCTCGCTGCGGTAAGCAGCCAGTACGGCGGTAACGCCGCCAGGCGGCAGATCGTCGCCCAGCTCGGCCCGGGCGGTGCGATAACCCTCCCGCGCCCCGGTCACGCACGCCTCCACATGATGGCGGGCCAGCGCCGCGAGCGCGATCGGGTGCCGGCGCAGGACGCCGTGCAGCCGGTAGTCCGGCGGCACGACGTCCAGCAGCCAGGTGACCGCCGTCTGCTCGAAGCCCTCGGTGCCTGGCGGATGGACCCCCGCAGGCCAGCCCGGGGGGAGATAAGCTGCCACCACCGAAGCGTAACTCTCTTCGAACACGAATTCTACATATTTACTAGGCCAGCAGGCCCCTCTACTAGGCTAGGCCAGCAGGCCTCGCGTGCAGTCCGGCATGGCCGCGGGGACGACGGGCCCGCCGCGCCGCGGCCGGCGTGCCTGACGGGCACGCCGCGCGGCGGCAGCTTCGACCATCTGGTCCCGGCGCCGCTCGGCGGCGACGGCCGTGATGAGAGCCGGGTTCATGGCTACCTCCTTGTTGTCGGCCCGCGGGGCGCGGCCCGACAACATCGAGACTCGTCGTAAGACGCCCCCGGCCGCATCGGGCAGACGACCTATCTGCGGCGGACCCGGGTCTTAGGGGTCTTAGTGCCGGGCACGCCGCGTGCCCGCACCGCGCGCCGAGGCGAATAGACTGGTAGCAGGCCGGCACGTGCGGGCCTTCCCCTAAGTCTTCCGGAGCCTGTTCGCATGCCTGCCGACACCATCCAGCTGGCCACTCGCGACGACCTGCGTAACGTGGCCATCGTCGCGCACGTCGACCACGGCAAGACGACGCTGGTGGATGCGATGCTCTGGCAGTCCGGCGCGTTCCGCGCCGGATCCGCCGTCACCGACCGGGTCATGGACTCCGGCGACCTGGAGCGCGAAAAGGGCATCACGATCCTGGCCAAGAACACCGCG
Source organism: Streptosporangiaceae bacterium (assembly GCA_036510065.1). Taxonomy (GTDB): domain Bacteria; phylum Actinomycetota; class Actinomycetes; order Streptosporangiales; family Streptosporangiaceae; genus DASUBV01. Next base: position 10,420 of record DATCEO010000221.1, read on the forward strand.
GTGCGGCACGCGGGGCTGACCATCAACATCGTTGACACCCCCGGTCACGCCGACTTCGGCGGCGAGGTCGAGCGCGGCCTGTCCATGGTGGACGGCGTCGTGCTGCTGGTCGACGCCAGCGAGGGCCCGCTGCCGCAGACCCGGTTCGTCCTGCGCAAGACGCTAGAGGCGCAGCTGCCGGTCATCCTGGTCATCAACAAGGTCGACCGCCCGGACGCCCGGATCGCGGAGGTCGTCGACGCCTGCTACGAGCTGTTCCTCGACCTGGACGCCTCCGAGGAGCAGATCGAGTTCCCGATCGTCTACGCCTCGGCCCGGGCCGGGCGCGCGTCGCTGATCAGGCCCGCCGACGGAGAAATGCCCGACTCGCCGGACCTCGAGCCGCTGTTCACCACCATCCGCGCCGCGGTGCCCGCGCCGTCCTACGACCCGGCCGCGCCGCTGCGGGCTCAGGTCACCAACCTCGACGCCTCCTCCTACCTGGGCCGGATCGCGCTGTGCCGGGTCTTCAGCGGGGAGATCTTCAAGGGCCAGCAGGCCGCGTGGTGCCGCCGCGACGGCACGGTCCAGCGGGTGAAGATCACCGAGCTGTTCCGCACCGAGGCGCTGGACCGGGTACCGGCGGACTCGGCCGGGCCGGGCGACATCATCGCCGTGGCGGGCATCGCCGACATCATGATCGGCGAGACGCTGGCCGACCCGGACGATCCCCGTCCGCTGCCGCTGATCACCGTCGACGAGCCGGCCATCTCCATGACCATCGGCGTGAACACCTCGCCGCTCGTGGGCCAGGTCAAGGGCTCGAAGGTCACCGCCCGGATGGTCAAGGACCGGCTGGACCGCGAGCTGGTCGGGAACGTGTCGCTCATGGTGCTGCCGACCGAGCGGCCGGACACCTGGGAGGTCCAGGGCCGCGGCGAGCTGGCCCTGGCCGTGCTCGTCGAGATCATGCGCCGCGAGGGCTACGAGCTCACCGTGGGGCGGCCGAACGTCGTCACCCGCGAGATCGACGGCAAGCTGCACGAGCCGGTGGAGCGGCTGACCGTCGACTGCCCGGACGAGTACCTCGGCACCGTGACGTCGCTCCTGGCGCTCCGCAAGGGCCGCATGGAGAACCTGACCAACCACGGCACCGGGTGGATCCGGCTGGACTTCACCGTGCCTGCCCGCGGCCTGATCGGCTTCCGGACCCAGTTCCTGACCGAGACCCGCGGCACCGGCATCGCCCACCACGTCTTCGACGGGTACGAGCCGTGGTCGGGCCCGATGCGGATGCGGCCCACCGGCTCGCTGGTCGCCGACCGGACCGGCGTGGCGACGGCCTATGCCATGTTCGCCCTCCAGGAGCGCGGCTCGCTATTCGTGGAGCCGGGCGCCGCCGTGTACGAGGGCATGATCGTCGGCGAGAACTCGCGCGCCGACGACATGGACGTGAACATCGCCAAGGAGAAGAAGCTCACCAACGTCCGCCAGTCCACCGGTGAGGAGCTGGAGCGGCTGATCCCGCCCCGGCAGCTGAGCCTGGAGCAGGCCCTGGAGTTCTGCGGCGACGACGAGTGCGCGGAAGTGACGCCGGCCGCGGTGCGCCTGCGCAAGGTGGTCCTGGACGCCAGGGACCGCGGCCGCCAGCGGGCTCGCCGCTCCCGCGCCGGCGAGTGAGCAAGTAGGCCGGCCCGGCCGGTCGCTACCTGAACGACAGGTAGATGACGCTGCCCAGGCCGAACACCAGGCAGTAGACGGCGAACGGCGTCAGCGTGCGCGTCTGGAAGTAGCGGACCAGGTAGCGCACCGACACGTACGCGCTGATCCCGGCCAGCACGCTGCCCACCAGGATCTGCCCGTGGATCCCGTGACCGAGCGGGCCGGTCAGCTTCGGGAGCTCGAGCAGGCCCGCGGCGAGAATGACCGGGGTGGCCAGCAGGAAGGCGAACCGCGCGGCGTCCTCGCGGGCCAGCCCGCGGAACATGCCCGCCACCATGGCGACGCCGTCCCGGCTGATTCCGGCCAGCAGCGCGAGGATCTGGACGGTGCCGATCCCGGTGGCCTGCAGGTAGCTCATCCTGGCCAGCCGCCCGTCGGCCTGGATGGCCTGCGCGACCTCCTGCTGGCGGACCGCCCGCTGGCCCGACGCGTGCGCCGCCGTGGTCCGGACCAGCGGGCCGTCGTCGTTGGCGCGCTGCTCCTCCAGCTCGGCGTCGGCCGCCCGGGAGCGCCAGGGCCGGAACCGCTCGCCCGCGTACAGGATGCCGCCGTTGATCATCAGGAAGACCCCGGCCAGGACGGGCCGGGCGAACAGCACCCGGGTCTCGTGATCAGCGACGAGGCCGACCAGCCCGACCGGGATCGTGGCGCAGATGATGATCCAGGCCAGCTTCTGGTCGGCGGTCTCGACCCGGCGAGCCCGCAGCGAGCCGAAGAAGGCGGCGATGAGCCGCAGCCAGTCGCGCCAGAAGTAGACGAGCATGCCGATCGCCGTGGCCACGTGCAGGCCGACGACGAAGGCCAGGTAGGGCGACTGCGGAGCGGCCGCATTCAGGTCCCGCGCCCAGCTGCCCCCGACCAGTGCCGGGATGAGCACGCTATGCCCCAGGCTCGATACCGGGAACAGCTCGGTGACCCCCTGGATAATCCCGATGATGGCCGCCTCGGGATAGGTCATGTGGGACATAGCAGCCTTTCGCGGGGCACTGGGTACGGGAGTCGCCAGCAAGGTTAGCCATCCGGCCCGCTCGCCGTGGCCAGACCCGGTCACCCCGGCACGTACCCGCTCCTATAGCCACCGGCCGCGGCCGGGGGACTCGCCGCTAACGTCCCTGTCATCCGGCGGCGAGACAATGCGCGGATGACAACGCGCGGTGGTGAGCGGGCCGTGAGCGGAACGGCTAGTGAGTACGCGAGCTGGCAGGGGCACGTGATCGTCTGCGGCCTGCACGGCGTGGGGCTGCGCATCGTGGAGGAGCTCAGCCTGTCGGGGGTCCCGGCGATCGTGGTGGACGACAACCCCGAGCCCGCCCTGGCCCGGACCCTGCGGGGCTGGGGGGTGCCGCATATCCCCGGCAGCCCGCGCCAGGCCGACACGCTAGCCGAGGCCGGGCTGGCGGGCGCCGCGGCCGTAGTCTGCGCGCTGGAACACGATCTGCAGACGCTGGAAACGGCGCTGCTGACCCGGGAGCTGCGCGCTGACGTCCGGGTGACCGTTCAGCTCAGCAACCCCGCGGTGGGCCGGGCCCTGCCGCAGATCGCCATCTCGGTGCTGGACGTGGCCGGGCTGTCCGCCCCGTCGATCGTCGAGGCCTGCCTGGGCTCGCCCCAGGAGATCGTGCTGGCGGGCCAGCGCTTCTGCGCCGCCCGGACCGTGGCGCCGCGGTCCGGGAGCCTGCGTGAGCTGTACGGGGCGCTGGCGCCGATCGCCGTCCTGCCGGCGGCCGGCGGTGACGCGGTGGTGTGCCCCGGCCGCGACCACCAGGTCGCGGCCGGGGACGACGTGACGCTGTTCGGCCGGCCGGAGGAACTGCAAGCCGCGGGCGTGAGTGACAGCCGCGGCGCCGGGGCGGCCGGGGCCGGGCCGGCCCGCCAGCTCCGGCAGGCCCGGCACCTGCTGGCCTCGCTGGCCCAGGCCGCCGACCGCCGCCTGGCGCTGGCCCTGGCGCTGCTGTTCGTCGTCCTGACGGTGTCCACGGGCGTGCTGCGGCTGGCGTACCACCTGCCGGGCGCACGGCGGTTCCCGCTGCTGGACGCCGCCTACTTCACCGTGGAGACGGTCACCACCGTCGGCTACGGCGACTACTCGTTCCGGCACCAGAGCCCGTGGCTGATGGCCGGCGCGATCGGCCTGATGCTGCTCGGCGCCCTGTTCGTCGCGGTGTTCTTCGCGCTGCTGACCAACACCCTGGTCAGCGCGCGCATTGAGGAGTCCCTGGGCCGGCGGCGGATCACCGGGCTGCGCGGGCACGTCCTGGTGATCGGGCTGGGCACCGTCGGGCTGCAGGTGGTGCGGCTGCTGGTGGCCCAGGGCGCCGACGTGGTGGTGGTGGAGCAGGATGAGAGCAACCGTCATCTCGGGCAGATCCGGGCCCTGCGCGTCCCGGTGGTGATCGCCGACGCCACCCAGCCGCAGACGCTGGAGTCGGTGAGCCTGGCCAGCGCCTCCGCCGTCGCCGTCGTGACCAGTGACGACCTGGCCAACCTGGAGACCGGCCTGGCCGTCCGCGACCAGCTCGGCGCGCACTGGGCCGCCACGCCGGTGGTGCTGCGGATGTTCGACTCGCGGCTGGCGCGATCGGTCCGTTACAACTTCGGGTTCTCGTTCGTGCGCTCCACCGCCGCGCTCGCGGCCCCCTGGTTCGTGGGCGCGGCGCTGGGCCTGGAGGTGCTGAGCACCTTCTACGCCGGGGACGAGCCGCTGCTGGTGGCCCGGCTCACGGTGACCGCCGCCGGCGGGCTCAACGGCCTGGCCATGAGTGACCTGGCCGCCCGTACCCGGGTGCTGGCCATCAGCCGGACCAGCGACGACGGGTACCTGGAGTACCAGCCCCGGCGCGGCACCCGGTTCCGGGCCGGGGACCGGGCCTACCTGATCGGGCCGTACGAGGAGCTGCTCGCGGTGCTGCGCCAGGACCGGCCCGCGCCGCAGGCGGCAGCACCGGCCCCGGCCCCGGACCCCCGGCGCGGGCCGGGGGGCGAGGGCTGACCGGTCAGGGCTGCTTGCCGGGCACCTTGGGGGTGTCGGCGCGCGGGCGGCGGGAGATCTTGGAGCCGAGCCAGGTGATCGGGTCGTACTTGCGGCCCACGACGCGCTCCTTCAGCGGGATCAGCGCGTTGTCGGTGATCTTGATGCCCTCCGGGCAGACCTCCGTGCAGCACTTGGTGATGTTGCACAGGCCGAGGCCGAAATCGTCCTGGGCGATCTCCCGCCGGTCGGCGGTGTCGGCCGGGTGCATCTCCAGCTCCGCGACCCGCATGAGGAAGCGGGGCCCGGCGAACGGGTTCTCGTTCTCGGGGTGGTCACGGATGACGTGGCAGGTGTTCTGGCACAGGAAGCACTCGATGCACTTGCGGAACTCCTGCGACCGGCTGACGTCGACCTGCTGCATCCGGAACTCGCCCGGCTTGACCGACGGGTCCGGGGTGAACGACGGGATCTGCCGCGCCTTCTCGTAGTTGAACGACACGTCGGTGACCAGGTCCCGGATGACCGGGAAGGTGCGCATCGGCGTGATCGTCAGGACCTCGTCCTCGGGGAAGATCGACATCCGGGTCATGCAGGCCAGCCGGGGGCGGCCGTTGATCTCCATCGAGCACGAGCCGCACTTGCCGGCCTTGCAGTTCCAGCGGATGGCCAGGTCGCCGGCCTGCGTGGCCTGCAGCCGGTGCAGGACGTCCAGGACGACCTCGCCCTCGTTGGTCTCGACCGTGTAGTCCGCGAGCTCGCCCGCGCCGGCGTCGCCCCGCCAGACCCGCAGCGCTGCCTTGTAGCTCATGAGTGCGCCTCCTCTTGCGCCGCGGCCGGAACCTCGTCCGCAAGGACGGTCAGCTCCTCGTCGGTGAGGTATTTCGTCAGCTCGCCGCGCTCGAACAACGTCAGCAGGTCCAGCCGCATCGGGGTCAGCGGCTGGTGAGTCAGCGCCGCCCGGTCATCGCCGTCGAGCGTGCACACCAGGTTGACCTTCCGCCAGTCCGGCGACATCTGCGGGTAGTCCTCGCGGGTATGGCCGCCGCGCGACTCCTGCCGCTCCAGCGCGGCCAGCGCCACGCAGTCTGACACCAGCAGCATGTTGCGCAGGTCCTGGGCCAGATGCCAGCCTGGGTTGTAGGGTCGGCCGCCCTCCACGCTGACCTGGGCGGCGCGCTCGCGCAGCTTCTCCAGCTCGGTCAGCGCGGCCTTGACCTCGTCCTCGCGCCTGATGATGCCCACCAGGTCGTTCATGGTCTGCTGCAGCGCCGCGTGCACCTCGTAGGGGTTCTCGCCGCCGGTGCGCTCCAGCGGGGCGAGCGCCTCGGCCGCCGCGCCCTGGGTCGCGCTCTCGCTGACCGTCGGCCGCTCGGCCGGCCCGAGCTCGTCGACGTAGGCGGCCGCGCCGGCGCCGGCCCGGCGGCCGAACACCAGCAGGTCCGATAGCGAGTTACCGCCCAGCCGGTTCGAGCCGTGCATGCCGCCGGACACCTCGCCCACCGCGAACAGGCCGGGAACCGTGGCCGCCTCGGTATCCGGGTCGACCTCCACCCCGCCCATGACGTAGTGACAGGTGGGCCCGACCTCCATCGGCTCGGCCGTGATGTCGACGTCGGCCAGCTCCTTGAACTGGTGGTACATCGACGGCAGCAGCCGCAGGATCTCCTCGGCGGGCCGCCGAGAGGCGATGTCCAGGAACACCCCGCCATGCGGACTACCGCGGCCGGCCTTGACCTCGGCGTTGATCGACCGGGCCACCTCGTCGCGGGGCAGCAGCTCGGGCGGCCGCCGGTTGTTCTCCGGGTCGGTGTACCAGCGGTCGCCCTCCTCTTCGGTCTCCGCGTACTGCCCGCGGAATACGTCGGGCACGTAGCCGAACATGAACCGCTTGTCGTCGGAGTTGCGCAGCACCCCGCCGTCGCCGCGGACGGACTCGGTGACCAGGATCCCCTTCACCGACGGCGGCCAGACCATGCCGGTCGGGTGGAACTGGACGAACTCCATGTTCAGCAGGGTGGCCCCGGCCAGCAGCGCGAGGGCGTGCCCGTCGCCGGTGTACTCCCAGGAGTTCGAGGTGACCTTGAAGGACTTGCCGATGCCGCCGGTGGCCAGCACGACGGCCGGCGCGTCGAAGACGATGAACTCCCCGGTCTCCCGGACATAGCCGAACGCCCCGGCGATCCGCCCGCCGTCGGTGATCAGCCTGGTGATCGTGGTCTCGGCGAAGACCTTGATCATCGCCTCGGGATCACCATGAGTAACGGCGTCCTCCTGCTGCAGCGCCACGATCTTCTGCTGCAGGGTGCGGATCATCTCCAGGCCGGTGCGGTCACCGACGTGGGCCAGCCGCGGGTACTCGTGCCCGCCGAAGTTGCGCTGGCTGATCTTGCCGTCCTTGGTCCGGTCGAACAGGGCGCCCCAGGCTTCCAGCTCCCAGACCCGGTCCGGGGCCTCCTTGGCGTGCAGTTCGGCCATCCGCCAGCTGTTCATGAACTTGCCGCCACGCATGGTGTCGCGGAAGTGCACCTGCCAGTTGTCCTTGGAGTTGACATTTCCCATCGCCGCGGCCGCGCCGCCCTCGGCCATGACCGTGTGCGCCTTGCCGAACAGGGACTTGGAGATGATCGCCGTCTTCTTGCCGGCCAGCCGCGCCTCGATGGCCGCGCGCAGCCCGGAGCCGCCCGCGCCGATCACTACGACGTCGTAGGAGTGCCGCTCGATCTGTGTCATCTGTCTCGCCTGTCTCGCTGTCTGCTTCAGTTGAAGATCCGCGGATCGCTGAACACGCCGGCGGCCAGCAGCCAGATGTACAGGTCGGTCAGCATCAGGGTGCCGAGCGTGGTCCAGGCCAGCTGCATGTGCTTGGCGTTCAGCTTCGATACCTGGGTCCACGCCCAGTACCGGGCCGGGTGCTTGGAGAAGTTCTTGAGCCGGCCGCCGGTGATGTGGCGGCAGGAGTGACACGACAGCGAGTAGGCCCACAGCAAGATCACGTTCACCAGCATGATGATCGTGCCCAGGCCGAGGCCGAAGCTGCCGTTCGGGCCGCGGAAGGCCTGCACCACGTCATAGGTGTTGAGCACCGAGATCACCAGCACCATGAAGAAGAAGTAGCGGTGCAGATTCTGCAGGATCAGCGGGAACCGGGTTTCACCGGAGTAGCTGGCGTGCGGCTCGCGGACCGCGCACGCGGCGGGTGCCCGCCAGAACGCCCGGTAGTAGGCGCGGCGGTAGTAGTAGCAGGTCAGCCGGAAGCCGAGCACGAAGGGCAGTGACACGAACGCGTAGGGGATGATCGGCGGGACCTTCGGGATCCAGGTCCCCAGGCTGGACGACCCCGGCACGCACTCGCCGCTCACGCAGGGCGAGTAAAAGGGGGTCAGGTAGTGGTACTGGGGCACGTAGTACCACTTGCCAAGGAAAACGTGGACCGTCGCGTAGGCCACCCAGATGGTAAGCAGCGTGGCGGTGATGGCCGGCGCTCGCCACCACCGGTCCTTGCGGAGCGTCCGCTCCGATATCTGCGCTCGGGTCTTGGCCGGCGCCACCGATGCCTGCGTCATTGTCAGACGTCTCCGCCCTGGAAGATTGCTTAGCTGGCCGTGCGTTCTCACGCCAGGGGCACCTGTTCCGCGCCGGGGCGCAGCGGTGAATGCCGCGCGCTGGCCTGGGTTGCCGCGCTGGCCGCGAGTTCGAACGAAACCCTATGCACTTGAATATCATCCTCGGGACACGCCCGGAGCCTCTGGGCGTGTGACTCTCGCTACAATGCGCTAGCCGGCGGGGCGCCGGGGCTCGGAGGACTAGTCAGGCGGGGCCGGCGCGCTAGGCGGGCGGGCCGGCGCTAGGCGGCGGGCACCGGGACGGGCGGGTGGCTCAGGGCCGCGTGCAGGAAATCGACCTGGAGCAGGAGCAGGTTCTCGGCCACTTCTTCCTGGGACGCCATATGGGTCACCCCCGTGAGCGGCAGGACCGTGTGCGGCCGGCCGGCCGACAGCAGCGCCGAGGACAGCCGCAGCGAGTGGGCGACCACCACGTTGTCGTCCGCCAGCCCGTGAATGATCATGAGCGGCCGGCTCAGCCGGTCCGCGTCGGCCAGCAGCGAGTTGCGCTCGTAGACCGCCGGGCTGGTCGCGGGCTGGCCCAGGTAGCGCTCGGTGTAGTGGGTGTCGTAGAGCCGCCAGTCGGTCACCGGGGCGCCGGCGATCGCGGCGTGGAACACGTCGGGCCGCCGCAGCACCGCGAGGGCGGCCAGGTAGCCGCCGAACGACCAGCCCCTGATCCCGACCCGGGTCAGGTCCAGGTCGTCGCACTGCTCCGCGGCGGCCTGCACGGCCTCGACCTGGTCCTCCAGCGGCGGGTCGGCCAGGTCCCCCGCGACGGCGCGATCCCACTGCGGACCCCGGCCCGGCGTCCCGCGGCCGTCGGCCACCACCACCGCGAAGCCCTGCTCGGCGAGCCACTGGGAGGTCGCGAACGCGTCGCGGGCGGCGAGCACCCGCTGCGCGTGCGGGCCGCCATAGGGGTCGCACAGGACCGGCAGCCGGCCCGATCCCGGCTCGTGCCAGGACGGCAGCAAGACCGCCGTCCGGAGGCGCCGCGGCCCGAGGTAGCTGAGGATCGGCCGCGGGTCCGGCAGCTGCGGGCGCTCCGCGAACGACGGGATGCGGGCCGTCCCGGCGGCCGCCGGCCCCTCGGGGGCGTCGCGCAGCACGACGACGTCCGCGCCGCTGCGGCTGAGCGTCCTGCTGCTGACCACGGTCGTGCCGCCCGAACGCCGGCCGCTGTGCACGCCTTCCTCCGGGGGCAGCGGCGTGAGGCCGTCCGGACCGGCCAGCCACAGGCCGATAACGGCCGGGTCGTCGGCCGATGCGGCGAACAGGACCGCGTTGCCGTCGACGTCGAGGATTTCCCGCACCTGCAGCCCTGTCGGGGTGACCGGCTCGGCGGTGCCCGCCGCGTGCTGGGCCGGGGTGCCCAGCAGCAGCCGTTGCGCCCCGTCGGAGTTGGCCGTCCAGGCGATCCGGCCGTCGGCGGTCCAGGCCGGGACGCCGGCCACGATGTCCGTCCAGTAGGGATCGGTATCGGCGCGCAGCACCGCGGTCTGGCCGGTGCTCGGGTCGATCTCCAGCAGGCGCATCTCGCGCTGGTCGCGGCTCTGCGCCACCAGCAGCGGCGGCCGCGACGGCTGGCCAGTTCCGGCGTCGCCGCCGCCGTTGGGGGCGCCGGGGGCGCCGGGGGCACCGGACCAGCAGACGGTGACCAGGTAGGGGAACGCGAGGTAATCCCAGCTCACCGGGGTCAGCTGGCCGGTCACGGTGGCGATGAACGCCGTCACCTCGGCGTTGGGGGTGCCAGCCGACGGGTAACTGACCTCGCGGGCCGGCGTGGCCGGGTTAGCGGGATCGGCGATGTACCACCGTTGGACGGGGTTCTCGTCGACGCGCGTGACCAGCAGTGCCGACCCGTCGGGCGCCCACCAGTACCCGCGGGTGCGCTCCATCTCCTCGGCCGCGACGAACTCGGCCAGGCCAAACGTGACGTTCCCGGTGTTGGCCGGGTCAGTGCTGGTGGGGCCGGCGGCCGCGCGGTCGGTGCTGGCGGGGCCGGTGCTGGCGGGGTCGGCGACCGCGCGGTCGGCGCCCGTGGCGAGGTCGATGACGCGCAGGGCGCCCCCGCTGGCATAGGCGACGAGCTGGCCGGTGGGGTCAGGCCGGGGGTCGGCGGCGGGCGTCCTGGTGGCCAGGTGGCGCACCCCGCTGCCCTCCCCGTCGGTCCCGCCGGCCCCGTCGGTCCCGCCGGCCTCGCCGGTCCCGCCGGCCTCGCCGGCCCCACGGAGGTCGGCCAGGTAGACGTGGCCGCCCAGCGCGAACGCGGCGACGGTGAACTCGCTGTCGGTGGCGAATCCCACGATGCCCAGCGCCTGCTCGCGCACCCGTTCGCGGCGCGCCTGCTCCAGTTCGTCGTCCTGCGTGCCGAAGGCGTCCAGGGCCGCGGGGTCGGCGACCAGCCGCTCCTGGCCGCTGGCCACGTCCAGCGCCCACAGGCAGGTCACCGGGTCAGTGCCGCCACGGGAGCGCAGGAACACGACTGTGGCCCCATCCGGGGAGATCTGGAACGACCGGGGCGCGCCGAGCGAGAACCGCCGGGTCCGGGCCTGCTGCCGTGGAAAGGAGTCCGTCATGCCGCAAATACTGCCAGCACCCGCACCGGCAGCGGCGGCGCGGCCGGTGGCGAATTAGGCGCCACACCTCGGCCAGTAAGTGGCGACCGAAATGGACATCCTGGTGATCACCACCGTTTTGGGGCGCCTGACGCCCAAAAACGGTGGTGATCACCAGGTGGCAGCGGGCGACGGCACGGCGCGGTGGGACGGGCTGGGATTGTGGGGCGATTGGGACGGGGCCGGCGGAGTGGGCTCCCGCGAGGGCGGCCGTGGCAGCGGCGGCCCGGGGCTGGCGGGCCGGCTGGCTAGGCTTTCGGGCATGATCGCGCCTGGCAACAGGAGGCTCCTGCTCCTGCACGCCCATCCAGATGACGAGTCGATCGAGACCGGCGCCACCATGGCCAAGTACGCGGCCTCGGGCGCCGAGGTGACCCTGGTGACGTGCACGCTCGGTGAGCTCGGCGAGGTCATTCCGGCCGATCTCGCGCACCTGGCCTGGGAGGCCGACGGGAGCCTGGGGGAGTACCGGATCGGGGAACTGGCGGCCGCCTGCGCCGCGCTCGGGGTGACCGACCACCGCTTTCTCGGCGGCCCGGGGAGGTGGCGGGACTCGGGGATGATGGGCGTGGCGACCAACGACCTGCCGGGCTGCTTCTGGCGGGCGGATGTGGACGCGGCGGCGGCGGAACTGCTCGCAGTCATCCGTGAGGTGCGGCCGCAGGTAATGGTGAGCTACGACGAGCGCGGTTATTACGGCCATCCCGACCATATCCAGGCCCACCGGGTGGCACGGCGTGCCTTCGCCCTGGCCGACGGCCTGGTGAGCAAGCTCTACGCCACCGCCATGCCCCGGTCAGCCCTGGCCAAGGCCGTGGGCTCGCCGCCGCCCGCTCCCTTCCAGCCAGTCGAGTCGGTGGACGGCCTTCCGTTCGGGGTGCCAGACGAGGAGGTGACGACCGAGATCGACGCCCGCGACTACCTCCCCGCCAAGCTGGACGCGCTGCGCGCGCACGCGACCCAGGTCTCCGTGGCGGGCACGTTCTTCGCGCTGTCCGACAACGTCGGCCAGCGGGCGCTCGGCACGGAGCACTACACCCTGCTGGCCAGCCGGGACGGGCCGGCCCCGCCCGCTCCGGCCGGGCAGGCACGGGAGTCCGACCTGTTCGCCGGGATTGGCTAGCCTGCGTCCGTGAGCAGCGAGCGAAGCGAGCATGACGGGCCGGTCGCCAGGACCGGCGGGCCGGTCGCCCCGACCAGCGGATCGGGTCAGCACGAGCGGCTGACCGGGATCTGCGCTTACGTCGCGCTGTTCCTGTTCGGCCTGCTGCAGGCCCTGATCGGCTGTTTCCAGTACAGTCGCGGGCCGGTCCCGCTGGCTGCCGCAGGGTTCGGCCTGGCCATCCTGGCTACCTGCCTCCTGGGTGCCTGGGGAATGCGGACGGCCCTCGGCGGGCTTATGCCCGGCGTGGGGTGGTTTGTTGCCGCGTTCGTCCTGGCCACGGGAACTCAGGGAGGCAGCGTCCTGATCACGAATACGACCGCCGGGCAGTGGTTCCTGTTCGGCGGCGCGGCCTGCGCCGCCGTCGGCTGTGTTCTGTCCTACGTCGGATGGTCCCCGGCTGGCCTGTGGAGCCGGGTGCCCAGGCGGCCGAGCCGGTGACGCCCGTCGATCCGGTCGACTTCCGGCGGGCCGCCGGGCGGCTGCTGACCGGCATCCTGGTCGTTGGCACGACCCTCGACGGCCTGGATCATGCCATGACCGTCAGCGCGTTCACCTCGGTGTCGCTCGATCCGCTGCTCGTGCTGTTCTGCGCGGAGAAAATCGCCCGCTTTCATGACACCGTCATCACGGCCGGGTTCTGGTCGGTCTCGGTGCTCGGCGAGGACGCCGAGAAGACCGCCCGCTGGCTCGCCACCCGGGGACGCCCGCTGGAGGGCCAGCTCGACGGGATCAGTCACCACGCCGGCCCGGTGACCGGGGCGCCCGTGCTGGACGACGCGCTCTCCAGCCTGGAATGCCGGACCACTGCCGTCTACGACGGCGGGGACCACAGCATCATCGTGGGCCAGGTCGTCGGGGTCAGTGACTCCGGCGGCGACCAGGATCCGCTGATTCACCACGCTTCCCGGTACCGCACCCTGGCCCCTGAGTAGCGCGGCACCGTCACGCCCGCAGGTCGGCTACCCGTTCGCGCATGGGCTGTTCCGGCTTCTCGGTCAGGCGCGAAGTGGATTAACTCGCGATGGCCTCGATCTGGTCGAGCGCCCAGTCCAGGTCCTCCTCGCTGATGACCAGCGGCGGGGCAAGCCTGATCGTGGAACCGTGGGTGTCCTTGGCCAGCACGCCGCGCTCCGCCAGCCGCTCGCAGGCCTCGCGGCCCGACAGCGCGGTGAACTCGACGCCGGCCCACAGCCCCCGGCCGCGGACCTCACGGACGGCGCTTTCCGGCATCGCGGCCAGCCGGGCGAGCATGTGCGCGCCGAGCTTGGCCGACCGCTCCTGGTACTCGCCGGTGGACAACAGTGCGATGACCTCGCGGGCGACCGCGCAGGCCAGCGGGTTGCCGCCGAAGGTGGAGCCATGCTGGCCGGGCTGGAACACCCCCAGCACGTCACGGGCGGCGACCACGGCCGAGGCGGGCACGATGCCGCCGCCGAGCGCCTTGCCCAGGACGTAGACGTCGGGCACCACGTCGTCGTGCTCGCAAGCGAACGTGGTCCCGGTCCGGCCCAGCCCGGACTGGATCTCGTCGGCGATCATCAGCGCGTTGCTGGCCGAGCAGATCTCCCGGACGCTGGCCAGGAAGCCGGGCGGGGGCACCACTACCCCGGCCTCGCCCTGGATGGGCTCGACCAGGACGGCCACCACGCGGGGATCCATCGCGGCGCGCAGGGCATCGGTGTCGCCATAGGGCACGACCCGGAATCCCGGCGTATACGGCCCATAGGACCGGCGGGCGTCCTCATCGGTGGAGAAGCTGATGATGGTGGTCGTCCGGCCGTGGAAGTTCCCGTCGAAGACCACGATGACGGCCTCGCCATCGGGGACGCCCTTGACCTCGTACCCCCACTTGCGGGCGGTCTTGATCGCCGTCTCCACCGCCTCGGCGCCGGTGTTCATGGGCAGCACCATGTCCATCCCGGCCAGGTCGGCCAGCTCGGCGCAGAACGGCCCGAACTGGTCGTGCTCAAACGCGCGGCTGACCAGCGTGACCCGCTCCAGCTGACGCTGCGCGGCCGCGACCAGGCGCGGGTGCCGGTGGCCGAAGTTGATGGCCGAGTAGGCGGCCAGCATGTCCAGGTAGCGCCGCCCGTCGAGATCGGTGACCCAGGCGCCCTCGGCTCCGGAGACCATGACCGGCAGGGGGTGATAGTTGTGCGCGCTGTGCGCTGTGGCCTGGGCCCGCAGCTGTGCCGTCGTGCCACTGGTGCCTGACATGAATCGCCTCCCGATTACCTGAGCTCAAGGGTGCAGCATTTGGGCCCGCCGCCGGACTTCAGGAACTCGGATAGGTCCACGGGGACCGGCTCGAAGCCCGCGGCGGCCAGCTGCGCCGCCAGGCCGTGAGCCTGCTCGGGCAGGACCACATGGCGGCCGTCGCTGACCGCGTTCAGCCCCAGTACCTCGGCGTCTTCGTCCTTGGCCTCGATCAGCTCGGCGAAATGCGAGCTCAGCGCCGCTGCCCCCGCGTCGTCGAAGGCCGCCGGGTAATACGCCGCAGTGTCACTATCCAGCACGACCAGTGCCGTGTCGAGGTGGTAGAAGCGCGGGTCCACCAGGCGCAGGCTGATCACCGGCAGGCCGCAGAGCTCGGCTAGCTCGCTGCCGGCGGCCACGTCGCTGCGGAACCCGTGCCCGGCCAGGATGGCCCGGCCGGTGTAGACCAGGTCGCCCTCACCCTCGTTGACCGCGTGCGGCTCGCGGACGACCGGGTAACCGCGCTCGCTGAACCAGCGCAGGTAGGCCGGGGCCTCCGCGGCGCGCTGCGGGTACCGGAACCGGGCGCCCAGCACCTTGCCGTCGATCACGCAGCCGCCGTTGGCCGCGAAGACCATGTCGGGCAGCCCGGCGACAGGCGTGATGGTGTGCACCGTATGGCCGAGGCTGGCATACGTCCCGCGCAGCTGTTCCCACTGCCGGTAGGCGCGGACGGTATCGACCGGCCTGTCCGGATGCATCCACGGATTGATGGAGTAACCCACCGTGAAGTACTCGGGCGGGCACATCAGGTAGGTCCTGCTCCGAGTGGCGGTCCGGCGCGCTGCGTTCATACCGGTCATGGGGCTCCGATCGGCTGGTCAGCGTGTTGATCTGTTAGTCCAGAGTAGAAGCGGGCTGTCGCAGCAAACACTGGTTCCTCATGCGCATCACCAGCAATACGTTGCGTAGTTTGGGCCCCCACCGCCGAATCGTTGCGTCGCTCCGCGGGACGGCTCAGATCGCGGCGCGGGGACGGCTCAGCGGCCTACCTCGCGGACCAGGTCGAGCCCGAGCAGCTGGTCGACGTGCGCGAACGTCTCGAACTTGGCCCCGGGCGAGATGTCCGCCGTGCTAGCCAGGTCCCGCAGCACGGCCAGCGCGGCCGGGGCATTCAGGTCGTCGTCGAAGGCGCCGGCTATCTCGGCGACGTGCGGAGCGGACATCGGGCGGCTCGGGTGCGTGGCCCAGTCGGCCACCTGTTCACGCCACTGGCGCAGCGTCCGGTCCGCCTCCGTCAGCCCCGGCCAGGTCAGGTCGAGCCGCTCCCGGTAGCGGCGCTCCAGGAACGCCAGCCGGAGGGCGAGCGGATCAAGCCCGCGCTGGCCCAGGTCGGCCAGCAGCACCTCCCCGCCGGGGCTGACAGAGGCGAACCGGACCAGCTCACCGTGCACCCAGTGCCGGACCACCTCGTGCCCGGCGGCTGCGTCCGATTGCGCGCGCTCGGTGGCGTAGTGCGTGAACCGCGATTCCACTCCGCCGGTGTGGATGTCGATCACGTCCCCGAGGTAGTGCAGCGACATCGCCGAGCAGGCGATGTCGCTGCCCGGAGATCCCTGGCCCCAGGGCGCGGCCCAGGGCACCTCGCCTGCCCCGCGGCCGCCGCGCCAGAGGACCCAGTCGGGCTGGTCACCCGCGTCGAAGTAGACCGAGCCATCGGCGGTGGCGTAGGCGTGCCCAGCGGAGATCAGGCCCGCGATCATGTCCGTGATCAGCCCGATCGACTCCGATGCCCGGGGCGCGTAGTCCGGGGGCCGGATGTTGATCGCCGAGCAGTCCGCCCGGAAGGCATCGGCGTAGAGCTGCCAGTCCGCCGCCTGGCCCACGTCGTTGCTGCCCTCGCAGACCAGCACCGACAGCCGGTGCCGGTGCGCCGCGCGCCTGATCAGGTCGGCGAGCAGGGCGGTTCGCAGGTCACCGAGGTCGGCGTAGCGGGCGGCGGGCGGCCCGCAGGAGAACACGCGCAGCTGCCCGCGGCGGGCCGGATCGATCTGGTCAGCCTGCTGGGACCGGGTGTCGGAGAGCCGGAGCATTCTGCCAGCGTAGGGGGACCGTGGCGCGGTGCCCGGTACGGCGGCTCCGCCGCGCCGCGACCGCCAGGTCAGCCCGTGACGCGGGCCAGCTCCCGGAGCCGGCCGGCGGCCGCTTCGACGCGCTCGTCCGTCGCGGTCAGCGCCACGCGAATGTGCCGGGCGCCGGCGGGGCCGTAGAACTCGCCCGGGGCGACCAGGATGCCCGCGCCCGCCAGCATCTCGACGCTGCCCCGGCCGTCGTAGGCCGGATGCGTGGCCCACAGGTAAAGCCCGGCGGCCGAGTGCTCGACCTGCCACCCGGCGGCCTCCAGCGCCGGCCGCAGCCGAGCCCGCCGGGCCGCGTACCGGGCCCGCTGCCGCTCGGCGTGCCCGTCGTCGGACAGCGCGGCGGTCATGGCCGCCTGCACCGGAGCCGGGACGATCAGGCCCGCGTGCTTGCGCACCTCCAGCAGCGCGGCGACCAGCGCCGGGTCGCCGGTCACGAAACCCGCCCGGTAACCGGCCAGGTTGGACCGCTTGGACAGCGAGTGCACAGCCAGCAGGCCGGCGTGCGAGCCCTCGCAGACTTCAGGATGCAGAACCGACAGCGGCTCGGCTTCCCAGCCGAGCCCGATGTAGCACTCGTCGCCGGCCAGGACGGTGCCGTGGTCGCGGGCCCACCGGATGGCCCGGCGCAGCGCGCTAGGAGCCAGCACGGCGCCGGTCGGGTTGGACGGTGAGTTGAGCCACGCCAGCCGCACCCCGTCAGCTAGGCCCTCAGCGTCAGCCAGCTCGTCTCCGCCAGCCAGGGTCTCAGCGTCCGCCCGGACCGGCCGGGCTCCGGCCAGCCGGGCACCGATGTTGTAGGTCGGGTAGGCCAGCGCCGGATGCACCACGACATCGCCGGGCCCGCAGCCCAGCAGCGTCGGCAGCCAGGCGATCAGTTCCTTGGTGCCGATCACCGGCAGGATCGCGTCGGGACTGACCAGGACCCCGTGCCGGCGGGCCAGCCAGGCCGCGGCCGCCTCGCGCAGCGCGACGGTCCCGTGCGTGGCCGGATAGCCCGGCGAGTTCCCGGCCGCGATCAGCGCGGCCTGCACCACCTCGGGCACGGGATCGACGGGCGTGCCGACCGACAGGTCAACGATCCCGCCGGGATAGGCCCGGGCCCGCTGGGCCGCCCCGGCCAGCGAATCCCAGGGATACGACGGCAGCCGGTCAGCCAGCGTCGGGGGGAGCGGCACGCTCACCCGCAGGCCCTGGGGCGCCGCGCTCAGTGCTCCGCTGCCTGCGGCGGGAGCGCAGCCACGATGGGATGGTCAGCGTGGATCTTGCCGACCTTGGACGCACCACCGGGCGAGCCGAGTTCGCTGAAGAACTCGACGTTCGCCTTGTAGTAGTCCTTCCACTGGTCCGGCACGTCGTCCTCGTAGAAGATCGCCTCCACCGGGCAGACCGGCTCGCAGGCGCCGCAGTCCACGCACTCGTCCGGATGTATATAGAGCATCCGTTCGCCCTCGTAGATGCAGTCGACGGGACATTCTTCAATGCACGCCTTGTCCAGCAAATCGACGCAAGGCAGCGCGATGATGTACGTCACGATCCGAACTCCTCTTCGTCTGCACCCCGGCAGATACCGTTGTGTCGCCTGCCGGTCACGATCGGATCGCAGATTATCAGCTGAACACGACGCTCCCGGCGGGAGCCTTGGCCTGCCCACCTGGCTTGACGGCCGTCCAGCCGCTGGTGCCGTGACCGGTGAGCCACTGATACCCCTGATAACTCACTCGCCGGATGCCGTACGCGCCAGCATGCGACACCAGCCAGGCCGCGACCGCCCACCCGCGGCTGGGCCGTGATACCCGGACTCCGATGACCGGATCGGCGTGCTGCCAGACCCGCAAGGGCCCGAAGGCCCGGACGAGCCCCTGTCCGGCCGCAGCCAGCCGGGGCCGGCCGGCCCCGCCGGGATACCAGCACCACACCGCGTGCGGCAGGGCACCGGTAAAGGCTCGGGACATGCGCTGCGCCACTGTCGCGTACTGATTGTAGGCATAACCGTCGGCGCTGTGCTGAACCGCCTGCGCCGCCCGGTAGACCGGCATGGTCTGGTAGTCCTGGACCCGGGTCAGCGCGGCGAAGAACTTGGTCGTCGCGTAGACGGGATCTTCCAGCTGCCGGGGCGTGCCCCAGCCCTGCGACGGCCGCTGCTGGAACACCCCGACCGAGTCCAGGTCGCCCGAGTACAGGTTGGTCAGCTTTGACTCCTGCAACGCCGTCGCGTACGCGACGGTGACCGCGCGGCCGGGCAGCGCTTGCCGCTGCGCCACACCGGCGATCGTGGCCGCGATGCCGGCCTGGCTGACATTCAGCGAGACCGGGGTGCCAGTGGCGCCTGCCGGGTCCGCGGCGCACGAGCTGGGCTCCAGGACCGGTACCGAATGCCGCAGCGCGATGTACCCGCCCACGGTCAGCAGGAGAGCGAGCACCACCGTGGCCCGGGTGGCCCGCTTAAAGGTGCGGCGGGTCTGCGGGGTTCTCGGCACACCACCGAAGTTACCTGCTGCGCCCAGCCGCTAGGCTCGCTCGCCATGAACCTGTTACCGTCATCTGCCGGATACGCGCAGTCACCGATCTCAGGGGCGATTGATGAACTCTGGGAACGTCGCGGCGAGCTGAGCCCGGATGACGCGAGCGCCCGCGCGCCGCTCGCCGCGGCCATCGACGCGCTCGACGCCGGCACCGCCCGGGCGGCCTGGGTCGACCCGGAAAACGGCGAGGTAACGGTAGATGAGCGGGCCATGCACGCCATCGCACTGGCGCATGAGCTGATGCCGCTGGTCCGCAGCCAGGTCGGAGATTTCCGTTACTACGACCGGATCCCGCTGACCGCCCAGCTGGATGGCGTGCGAGCGGTGGCCGGGTCGATCGTGCGCTGGGGCGCCTACGTCGCGCCGGGCGCGGTGCTCATGCCGTCGTTCATCGATATCGGCGCCTACGTCGACACCGGCGCCAGGGTGGATACCTGGGTCAGCGTCGGGTCCGGCGCTCAGGTCGGCAAGAACGTTCACCTGTCCGGCGGGGCGGTCATCGGCGGAGTCCTGGAGCCGCCGGATCCGGGGCCGGTCGTCATCGAGGATGACGCGCTCATCAGCTCGCGCTGCGTGGTCGCGGAGGGCGCGCGGGTCCGCGCCGGCGCGGTCCTGGGCGCCGGAACCATCCTGACTGGCAGCTCGCCTGTCATCGACGTGACGACCGGCGAGGAGCTGGCCCGCGGCCAGGTGCCGCCCCGGGCGGTGGCCGTCGGCGGCGTCGCGCCCCGGACGCTGCGCGGCGGGAAGTTCGGGGTGCCGTGCGTTCTCGTGCTCGGGCGGCTGCCGGCTGGCGCGCATGAGAGGGATAGGGCGGCACTGAACGAAATACTTCGTGAGCATGGCGTGAACGCCTGACCGCCCCGGCGCAGTCGGCCAGCGCGCTGGGCGCCGCGGTCGATCACGGCGCTACGTTAGGGGCCATGAGCGGCTACACCGAGCCGCGCCGTCGGCTGCGCCGCCAGGGGCCTGCCACGCTGCGCGGGGAGTCCATCCCGGCCACCACGACCGATCAGCGGCTGCTGGACTGGCGGGGCGACAGCAACTGGGTGCATACCGATCCGTGGCGGGTGCTGCGGATCCAGGCCGAGTTCGTCGAGGGGTTCGGCCTGCTGGCCGAGCTCGGCCCCGCGGTCTCGATCTTCGGCTCGGCCCGCATCCAGCGCGGCAGCCAGGCGTACCTGACCGCCGAGGCCATCGCGGCCGGCCTGGTCAAGGCCGGCTACGCGGTGATCACCGGCGGCGGCCCGGGGATCATGGAGGCGTCCAACAAGGGCGCGGTCGAGGGCGGCGGCGTCTCGGTCGGGCTGGGCATCGAGCTGCCCACCGAGACGGGCCTGAACGACTACGTCGAGGTGGGCCTGGAGTTCCGGTACTTCTTCGTCCGCAAGACCTGCTTCATCAAGTACTCCCAGGCCTTCGTGGTCCTGCCCGGCGGCTTCGGCACCATGGACGAGTTGTTCGAGGCGCTCACCCTGGTCGCCACCGGCAAGATCACCAAGTTCCCGATCGTGCTGGTCGGCCGGTCGTACTGGTCCGGACTGCTCGGCTGGCTCCAGGACACCATGCTGGCCGAGGCCAACATCGGGCACGCGGAGTTCGGCCTGATCAGCGTGGCGGACGAACCCGGCGAGGTGGTCGAGATCATCCGAAAGGCGCACTCCGGCCAGCTTCCCACGCCTGAGCAGCCCTGACCCGCTCGTCTAACCGATGGTTGTGGCAACGTAACGGATCTGGGCAGCCGGATCGTGCGCGCCTGGAGCATCGTGCCCGCCGCGGTCAACGAGCGCGAGGTCGCCGAAGGCCTGCTCCAGACCGGGCCGCCGCCCCGGCGATCTGCTGTGC
>DATCEO010000222.1:0-11591 GCA_036510065.1 Streptosporangiaceae bacterium
GCCTCGATCATCGGAACCTCCAGTGGCTGAACTGTCGTGGCTGTGTTCTTGCGGCTGGGGCGTGACCGGCCCTCGTGGCGCGAGCACGCTGTCGTCTGCATCTGCCGCCCACGTTACGAACTGGGCATCTGCCGGGGAACGTGGTGAGCACCCGTCTTCCTGGTGAGGTTATCCACAGGGCGCTCGATGCTGCACCTGACGGCGTGTTTCCGGCGGGGCCCAGTGGATGGCGGCGTGGGAACGCTGGGGCAGGCCGCACCGCAGGGCGAGGCCTACCTGGCCCGGCGGCTGCTGCACCTGCTGCCCCCCGGCATGCGCCTCCTGCGGGCACGATGCGGGCTCAGATCCCGGGTCTCGCAGTGGCGCGAGGGCCATGAGGACCTCTCCCACGAGCTACAGATCAGAAGGCTGGGACCTCGAATCCCCTCGGGCTCGGCCTTCTCGGGTAGTGCGCCACCTCGACCACCCGGCCCTGATCCCCAGCCCTATGACGACAATCACGAGCACACCCAGGACCGCCCTCGTGCCGGCCTTTCCAATGCGCTGCGCAATCTCGGCGCCAAAGAAATAGGAAATCCCGACGTACATCCCTACCCAGCCGATCCCGGCGACGAGCGCTCCCAGGATAAATATGTAGAGTCGCACGCGAAAGATTCCTGACACAAAGGCGGGCATCGTCACAGATGCGACGAAGTTGTGATGGCCAAAGGCGTGGTCGCCTTTGGCGAGCAGTTTCAGGCGAGTTTTCTCGAGCCGTCCCGGGTGGTCTAGCAGCCAGCGGCCGTTACGGATACCAATCTCATACCCAGCTAGCGAGCCGAGCATCCAAGCGGTCATAGCCGTCGCCAGCACGATGCCCAGATTGAGCCGACCTTCTCCCGCCAGCGTGCCCGCTGCGATCAGTGACGCGTCACCAGGCCCCGGCACACCGGCACCCATGATCGCGACGAGCACGAACAAGACAATGTATTCGGACAGGTTCATGGTGACGGCCGAACACGAATCTCCACGCGACAACGGTAGCCGGAGGGGCCAGGCCGCGACAGCGTCATCACCGCCGCAGCCTACGGCACCAAGAACCTGATCCGGGCTGTCTAGCCAGTCAGCTCAGCTGAGCCGGTTGGCCGACCGCGCCTCGACCTGGCGCTCGGCCTCTGCCAGCACCCGGAGCACGTCACGGCCGAAGCGCACGTCGCAGGGATGCTCCATCCGGCCGGACCGTGCGTTGTCTGCCAGTTCTCGCAGCGCGGTCCGCAATGCCGGGACGGCATCGCGCTCGCCCATGGGCGCGGCGGACCGCCCGGTCTCGCCCCACAGGGAGAGCTCCACGCTGTCGGCTGCGGGAGGCGCGTTCAGGGTGACCGTTGCCGTGCTGCTGGCCCCTCCCGCGTGATGCAAGACCAGGTGGGTCACGTCGGCCCGTCCGGTATCCGCGGTGACCGAGACCACCGGCCCGAGCGCGGCCCAGAGCATGGACACGATGTGCGGGCCCAGATCCCACAAGCCGCCCTTCTGCTGGCGCCACGGGGTATTGAAAGGATTGGATTCATCCAGGGACGAGCCGAGCCAGGCCGCGCTCCCCCCACACCACGCGGAGCCGCTGCCAGCGACCTCCGTCAGCCATGCCCTGATCTGGGGCTGGAACCGGTTCGTGAAGAAGACGACGGACGCGACGCCGGTGGCTTCGACGGCACGCACCAGGGCGTCTGCGGCCGCCTCCGTGAGAGCGATGGGCTTTTCCAGCAGCAGGTGCTTGCCGGCCGCCGCAGCGCGCGTGGCTATCTCACTCTGCACATGGGGCGGCACGGAGAACACGACTGCGTCGACGCCATTCAGGAACGCGTCCAGTTCGGGATAGGCCCTGGCGCCATGAGCGTCGGCGATCGCCCGGGCCGCGGCGGGGTTGCGACCCCACACGGCGGTGAACTCGATGCCGTCTGCTGAGGCCAGCGCGACTGCGTGGGTGTTCCGCGCCCAGTGGCCCGTGCCCACGAGGCCGCAGCGAAGCACGGGCCCATCGGGAAGCGCGCCCCCATCGGGAAACACGGGCCCATCGGACGGCGGATGGCGCTGGAACCGGGAGTCGCTCGTCATGCCTCCCTTCTACCCGGCCTGCCCTGGCTATCCGGGCGGCGGCTAGGTGGCCTGCGGCGCGTGCTTCGTGGCGAGCGCCCGGGTCAGTCCGGCGGCGGCACGGTCGGCGGCGGTCCGGAAACCGCGGGTCAGGAGCGGGTCCAGCACCATCAGCGGGCCCTGCAGGCGGACATCGGCGTCGTAGTGGACCCGCACCGGGTCCCCGCCGGTCACCGTAATCCGGTCGGTCGCCTTGAGCAGCCGCCCCTCGGCCGTGAGCACCGCCTCCCGGCCCGGCACGAACTGGGTGATCAGGTAGGTAAGCGATACGCGACGGCCCAGGAAGGCTAGCTCGAGGCGGAACCGGGTGCCCTCGCCGACGGGGCCAGGATCGAGCTGCTCGCCCGCGACGACTCCGGGATCCCACTCGGCGGCATTGCTGAACGTGGCGAGGTAGTCGAAGGTGTCGGCCGCTGAGCGCCGCGACTCAATGTCTGCCTGGTAGTGCGCCATCGGTAGCTCTCCTGGTCGTGCCTTGGCTGAAATCAGTAGAACGCACATTTGAAGATGTCACATACACTTGAAGCTATGTCAGAAGCGTGGCAGGGCTCCCTGCTGGATCTGTGCGCCGAGCCCGGGCTGGGCCCGCTCCGGGCATCCGAGGGACTGCCTGTGCCCAGACGATCTGTGCTTACCCGCGGGGCCTGGATTGATGTCCGGCGGGGCTGGCTAAAGGGCGCAGATGTGCTGTTCGAGCGGCTCAGGGACGACGTGCCGTGGCGCGCTGAGCGCCGTCCCATGTATGACCGGGTGGTCGACGTACCGCGGTTGCTCTGCTTCTACGGCGAGGACGAGCCGCTGCCGGACCCCGTCCTCGCCGAAGCCCGCGACGCGCTGAACGAGCACTACGGCGCCGAGCTTGCCGAGCAGTTCGTGACCTCAGGGCTGTGCCTGTACCGGGATGGCCTGGACAGCGTCGCGTGGCACGGCGACCGGATCGGACGCGGCAAGACCCAGGACACCATGGTCGCGATCCTGTCGCTGGGCACGCCGCGGTCGCTGCTGCTGCGGCCGCGCGGCGGAGGTCAGGCGATCCGCCACGATCTCGGCCATGGCGACCTGATCGTGATGGGCGGAAGCTGCCAGCGAACCTGGGAGCACGCCATTCCTAAGACGGCTCGGGGCGTCGGGCCGCGGATCAGCGTCCAGTTCCGGCCGCGCGGCGTCCGCTGAGTATGGTCCCGGTGGCCGCAGAGCAGGCCAGGGTCATCAGCCGGTAGCAGCAGAGCGGGCCAGGAAGCGTGCTAGCTCCCGGGCCGTCGGGGCGGTAGCGGGCCCCCGTCTGGTCACCGACCAGGCGGCCGCGGCGTTCGCCAGGCGGGCCGCCTCGATGTCGGTGGCTCCCCTGGCCAGCGCGGCGATGAAGGTGCCGGTGTGGGTATCGCCAGCTCCGCTGGTGTCAGCCGCCGCCACCGGGAAGCCGGGGACATGAACGGGGTCGCCGTCATCATGGGCGAGCAGACACCCGTCGGGACCAGCCCGCACGATGACCCCGCCCGCGCGGGCGTCGGGCCGGCGGCCGGCCAGCGCCAGGGCGGCGGCAGCCGGGTCGGCCTCACCGGTCAGGATGGCTGCCTCGCGGGCGTTGCAGGTCAGCCAGTCCGCCCGGCGCATGACGCTGGCCAGCGCAGGCCCCGGAATCTGGTCCAGCAGCGGCCCGGGATCGAAGATCACCAGGTTGGAACCGTTCAGCTGCGCTAGCCAGCCGAGCAGGGCCGGCCGGTTGCTGTCGTAGGCGAGGCCGTAGCCGGACAGGTAGATCGCATCGCCGGGGCGGGCCGGCACGGCCCCCAGGTCGTCGGCGGTCAGGCGGGCCTCTGCGCCGGGGGCGGTCACGAAGGTCCGCTCCCCCTCGTCGTCGACAATGGCGACGACGACGCCGGTGTCGAGATCAGCCTTGGGCGGCTGCAGGACGTCGATGCCGGCCTGCGCCAGGCCCGACCGCGCGAGGGCCGCGAATGGCCCGCTGCCATGGGCGCCCGCGTACGCGACCGGCAGCCCCTGCCGGGCGGCAGCCGCCATGACGTTGTATCCGCCGCCGGGTGTGGCCCGGGAAGCAGCGGCCAGCACGTCGGTGCCGCGGTCGGGCAGCGCGGGCACGGTCAGCACAAGGTCAATGACGACGTTGCCGAGATGGAGCAGCCGGTCAATGGAGCGCCGCGAGCTTCCCGGCGCGGTCGCGGTCATGACCCGCCCCGGTCCGGCTGAGCTGGGCCCGGCTGCCCGGCGGGGCCTCTAAAGGCTGCGCTGCCGGACCGGCTCGCTTCCCGCAGGGCCAGCAGGCCGTCGGCTATCTCACCCAGGCCAAGTCCGTTGACCCGGTCGATGGCCTGGCGGGCATGGGCGGGAAACCTCTCGACGCCGTGGCACGCGCCGCCGATGGCCCCGGCTATGGCGGCGATGGTGTCGCAGTCGCCGCCCACGGAGGCGGCGATCCGGCACGCGCGCCAGGGGTCGCCGGGGCTGGCGGCGAGCACGGCGAACGCGGCCGGGACCGACTCCTGCGTCGCCAGGCTCGTGCCGACCAGGCGGCCGATGACGTCGATGGCGTCGTCAGCTCCCAGCCCGGCGACCAGCCGGGTGGCCCAGGAAATCCGCGATGCGACGTCGGCGGCGGCTACCCAGTGCCCGTGGGTGGCGCCCTGCCGGGCGGCGGCGACGGCCAGCCCGAAAGCCTCGGCCTGGCTGGCCCCGTCGATCCCGGCGCTCACGGCGGCTGCGACGGCAGCGGCCCCGGCGAGCGCGACCCCGGTGTTGTGGGTGATGTGGCTGGCCGCTACGACCCGGCCGACCAGGAGTTCCAGGTCATCGGCGGGCGTGGCCACGCCGACGGGCGCGATGCGCATGGCGGCGCCGTTGGTGGTGCCGAGCCGTCCGGCCTCGGCGGGTGCGGCCCCGGCCAGCAACGCGGTCAGGGCCCGCTTGGTCGACGGTCCGAGCAGGTCGAGTGAGCCCCGGGCCCGGACGTCCTCCTCCCAGGCAATGAGCCGCCTGGCCAGTTCCGCGGCGTCGACCTGGCCGCCGGTCTCGATGATCAGCCGGCCCAGCAGCACGGCCTGCTCGGTGTCGTCGGTCACGGTGCCGGCCGGCAGCGCGGCCGCCAGCGGGTGGTCGGGATCGGCGGCCGAGAACCCGCCGACCAGACCGCCGAAACGGGCCACGATCTCGGCTCGCGGCAGCGACTGAGTCGGCATGCCCAGCGCGTCACCGATGGCCAGGCCGTACAGGGCCCCCCGCGACCGCGACCGCCGCCCCATCACGGGCCGGTGACGTCGGCCAGCCTGACGACCTCGATCAGCGGGGCGTAGAGCCGCAGAATGTCCAGCGCCTGGGCGTGGCTGACGTCGCTGATCCCGGCGCAGGCGTCCGCGACGACCTGGACCGGGACGCCCGCGTCGGCGGCGGCCACGGCGGTGGACAGGACGCAGCAGTCGGTGGACACCCCGGCCAGGACCAGGCGGCCGGAGCCGACCCGCTCGGCTAGCTCGGGGCCCCACTTGCTGAACGTCGTGGCATCCAGCGTCGGCCCGGCCGCTGCCGCCGGTGCCAGCTCGTCGACCAGCTCATAGATCCTCGCGTCGGGCGGCTGGAGCGCGAACGGCCACCGGTCGTAGTAACGGCGCCATGCGCCGGTCGCGACCTGCGGAGCGATGAACCTGGTGTAGGTCACCCGCGGGCCGAACGCCTCGGCCAGCTTCCGGACGGGATCGACGATCGCGGCGAATCGCGGCGCGAGCCAGGGGCTGTCCGGCTCGGCGAATACCCGCTGCATGTCGATGACCGCCAGCCAGGCCGCGCCGGTCATGCCTGCGCGGCCGCGGCTGCTGGGGCCCCGGCCGGGGCCGACTCCTGAGCTCGCACGGCGCGGCGGCGCAGCAGGAGCGTGCCCGCGAAGCCGATCACCAGGGCGACCAGGACCCCGAGGTTGGCGAAGGCCCAGGCGCCAGTGACCTTGCTGCCCAGCCCGAGCGGCTGGAGCAGGTAACCCTGCCATCTGAGCCAGCTCGCGTTGAAGTTGGTCACCAGGCCCCAGCCCACGACGGTCCCGGCCACGATAAGGCTCAGCGGCAGCAGCTGAACGTCGCCGTACCGCCCCTTCGGGTCGTACAGGTCCGGCTCGGCATAGTCCCGGTGGCGCAGAGCGATGTCGGCGAGCATGATGCCGCACCAGGCCGCGATCGGAACGCCCAGGGTGATCAGGAAGCCCTCGAACTGGGGCAGGAAGTTCTTGGCGATGAAGACCACGTAGACCGTGCCGAGGATCATCACGACACCGTCGATGAGAGCGGCCGCGTACCGGGGCACCCGCAGCCCCAGGGTGAGCAGGGCCAGGCCCGAGGAGTAGATGTCCAGGACCGATCCCCCGACCAGGCCGAGCACGGCCACGATCGCGAATGGCACCAGGAACCAGGTGGGCAGCAGCGTGGTCAGCGCGCCGATCGGGTCGGCGGCGATGGCCGTGCTCAGCTTGGCGGACGAGCCGGCCAGCAGCAGCCCGAAGACCAGCAGCACGATCGGCGCGAGGCTGGAGCCGATCGTGGTCCAGCCGATCACCGCCCGGCCGGACGCCCGGCGGGGCAGGTACCGCGAGTAATCCGCCGCCGCGTTGACCCAGCCCAGCCCGAAGCCGGTCATCATGAAGACCAGGGCGCCGATGAGCTTCTCCGGCGAGCCGGACGGAATGGCCGCGACCGAGTGCCAGTGGATCTTGCCGGCGACCAGCACGATGAACGCCACGGTCAGGACCGCCGTGACGACGGTGATCACGGACTGCATCCGCATGATCAGGTCGAAGCCCATGACACCGGCGAAGATGGTCAGCGCGGTGACCACGATCAGGGCGATCACCTTGGTGGTGGTGCCGCCGCCCCAGCCGAGCCGGTCGAAGACCGTCGCCGTGGCCAGCGTGGCCAAGATGATGAGGACGGTCTCCCAGCCGACGGTCAGCAGCCAGGAGATGACCGTCGGGAGCTTGTTGCCGCGGACCCCGAAGGCGGCCCGGCCCAGCACCATGGTCGGGGCCGAGCCCCGCTTTCCGGCCACCGCGATGAAGCCGCAGAGCAGGAAGGACACGACGATCCCGATGATCCCGGCGACCAGTGCCTGGGCGAAGGAGATCCCGAATCCGAGCACGAACGCGCCGTAGCTCAGGCCCAGGACGGACACATTGGCCGCGAACCACGGCCAGAACAGGTCGCGCGGCGACCCTTTACGCTCGGCGCCGGTGATCACGTTGATCCCGTTGGCCTCGATCTGCAGCGGCCGCGGCTCAGCGATGACCGGTGCTTGCCTGGCGCCCGCCTGCGCGCTGTCGGTCATGGCCAGCCTCCTCCGACGCACCTAGTGTCCCCGTGTGTCCCGCCTTCATCCAAACCCGGAGGCCAGATCCGTCATTCCCGGGCCGCCGGCAGGGAACTGAACCCGGAGAGGCTGCGGCCGGGGCTACAGGGACCTCCCGGTCGGCGGTTTAACAGCGCGTGACGGGAGAATGACGAGCACGCGTAACCGGGGGACGGGTAATGCAGATGATGGGGCAGCAGGGACCTAGGGAAACTGGCGTTACCGGTGGTAGTGGCCGGGCCAGTCAGACTGACAGGATCGGTGTGGCAGCTAACGGAAGCGCGGCGAACGGGACCGGCCGGCCCGACAGAACCATCGGGGCCCGCACGGTCGACGCGGGGCAGCTGTCCGGGCTGGGCCTGGGATACGGGTATGAGCGGCCCGAGCTGTCCCCAGACCTGCCGGACCTCGGTCACGAGTACGACGACTTCTCCCCGTACCCGCCGATCGCCGACTACGCCTTCCTGTCCGACTGCGAGGTGACCGCCCTGGTCGCCCCGAGCGGCGCGGTCGAGTGGATGTGCCTGCCCCGGATGGACTGCCCGAGCATCTTCGGCGCCATCCTGGACCGCGACGCCGGGTGGTTCCGGTTCGGCCCGGAGGACATGATGGTGCCGGCCGACCGGCGGTACCTGCCGGGCACGATGGTGCTGGAAACCAGCTGGGACTGCGGTGAGGGCTGGCTCGTGGTCCGCGACTGCCTGGTCATGGGGCCGTGGCGGCACGAGCACCGGGACCGGAGCACGCACCGCCGCCCGCCGACCGACTACGACGCCGAGCACATGCTGCTGCGCACGGTCCGGTGCGTCAACGGCTCGGTCCAGCTCAGCATGGACTGTGAGCCTGCCTTCGACTACGGCCGCCAGCGCGGCCGGTGGGAGCACACGGGCCAGGGTTACCACCAGGCCGTCATCGCTCCCCCGGGCGGGGACCTGACGCTGACCCTGACCTCCGACATCCGGATCGGGCTGGAGGGACCCAGCGCCCGGGCGCGGACCCGGATCAAGGAGGGCGAGACCCGGTTCTG
Organism: Streptosporangiaceae bacterium; assembly: GCA_036510065.1. GTDB lineage: Bacteria > Actinomycetota > Actinomycetes > Streptosporangiales > Streptosporangiaceae > DASUBV01. The sequence goes on from DATCEO010000222.1 coordinate 8,501, forward strand.
CGCCCTGTCCTGGGGCAGCCGCCAGCCCCCCACCGATTACGACGACGCCGCCAGCCGCCAGGTCTGGACGGCACACCACTGGCAGCACTGGCTGGCCCGGGGCTGGTTTCCCGACCACCGCTGGCGCAGCTACCTGACCCGCAGCGCGCTGACCCTCAAGGGCCTCACGTTCGCGCCCACGGGCGCCATCGCCGCGGCCGCCACCACCTCCCTGCCGGAGACGCCGCGCGGCCACCGCAACTGGGATTACCGCTACAGCTGGATCAGGGACGCGACCTTCGCCCTGTGGGGCCTCTACACGCTGGGCTTTGAGTGGGAGGCGAGCGACTACTTCGCGTTCCTGACCGAGACCGTCGAGCGGGACCGTGGCGACCTGCAGATCGTCTACGGGATCGACGGCCGGTCGACCCTGACCGAGCAGGTCCTGGAGCATCTGCACGGGTACCAGGGCGCCAAGCCGGTCCGCATCGGCAACGGCGCCTACTCCCAGCAGCAGAACGACGTCTGGGGCGTCGTCCTGGACTCGCTGTACCTGCACGCCAAGTCGAGGGACCGGCTGGATGAGCGGGTCTGGCAGCTAGCCCGCACTCAGGTGGAGCACGCGCTGGAGCACTGGCGCGAGCCCGATCACGGCATCTGGGAGATCCGCGGCGAGCCCAAGCACTTCACCTCGTCCAAGCTCATGTGCTGGGTGGCCGCCGATCGCGGGGCCCGGCTGGCCCGTATGCGCGAGGACGCCGACGCCGCCGGCCGGTGGCAGAAGGCGGCCGACGAGATCCACGCCGACATCTGCGCGAACGCCCTGGATGAGCGGGGCGTCTTCTGCCAGCACTACGACACGACGGCGCTGGACGCCTCGCTGCTGCTGATGCCGCTGCTGCGCTTCCTGCCTCCCGACGACCCGCGCATCCGGGCCACCGTGCTGGCCATCGCCGAGGAGCTGACGCGCGACGGACTGGTGAAGCGCTACCTGGTCGAGCAGACCGACGACGGGCTGGACGGCGAGGAGGGCACGTTCACCATCTGCTCGTTCTGGCTGGTCTCCGCGCTGGCCGAGATCGGCGAGCACCGGCGGGCGCGCGACTTGTGCGAGAAGGTCCTGTCCTATGCCAGCCCGCTCAACCTGTACGCCGAGGAGATCGACCCGCGGTCCGGGCGGCACCTGGGCAATTTCCCCCAGGCCTTCACCCACCTGGCCCTGATCAACGCGGTCATGCACGTGATCAACGACGAGCAGGAGGCGGTGCAGCAGGCGCTCGCGCGCGGCGCGACGGTCACGCCCCGCCACATGTGAGCCGGTCCCGCATAACTGGCGAGCTTGCGGGCAGCTGCAGCATGCTATTCCGGGCGACGACACGGCGACGGGACTGTTCATGGGCGCTTCAGCGACGCACGGGCCTGCTGACTGGTTTCTGACCGCGGCCGAGCGGGGCAACGACGCGACGGTGCTCGACCGGCGGCACCCGGCGGGCCAGGCCTGGTCGGAGGGGAACCTGGTGCGGCCGCTGATCCACGGGGCATCGTATTTCGCCGAGCTGTGCCAATCCGTCTCCCGGATGAACCCCGGCGACCTGCTGCTGTTCGTCGACTGGCGCGGCGACCCGGACGAGCGGCTGGCCGACCCGGCTGACACCGAGGTAGCGCAGGTCCTCGGGCGGGCAGCGAAGCGCGGCGTGCTGGTCCGGGGCCTGGTCTGGCGTTCGCACTGGGACGACGTGGGGTTCTCCGCCCGGGAGAACCGCCACCTGGACGAGGAGGTCAACCAGGCGGGCGGGTGCTGCCTGCTGGACATGCGGGTGCGCATGGGCGGCTCGCACCACCAGAAGTTCGCCGTGCTGCGCCACCCTGGCCGCTCGGAGCTGGACGTCGCCTTCGTCGGCGGCATCGACCTGTGCCACAGCCGCCGCGACGATGCCAGCCACCACGGTGACCCGCGGCGGCAGCCGATGGCGGCAGTCTACGGCGACCGGCCGCCGTGGCACGACGCCCAGGTGGCGGTGACGGGTCCCGCGGTCAGCGACGTGGAAACGGTGTTCCGCGAGCGCTGGGAAGATCCCCAGCCCCTCAGCCGCAGCCCGCTGCGACAGCTGGCCGACCGCCGGCGCGGCGCTGACCGCCGTCCGGCGCCGCTGCCCCCGCCGCTTCCGCCGCCCCCGCCGACGGGCCCGCATATGGTGCAGCTGCTGCGCACCTACGGCCGGCGCCTGGGCGGCTACCCGTTCGCCCCGAACGGCGAGCGCAGCGTGGCCCGCGGCTACGGCAAGGCGCTGAGCCGCGCCCGTCACCTGATCTACCTGGAGGACCAGTACCTCTGGTCGCGCGAGGTGGGCGACAAGATCGCGGCGGCGCTCCGGCGGCAGCCCGACTTGTACCTGATCGCGGTCCTGCCCCATTTTCCCGACCAGGACGGCAAGCTGTCCCTGGCACCCAACCTCGTCGGCCGCGATTACGCGCTCTCGGTCATCCGCGCCGCCGCGCCCGGCCGGGTGGCAGTCTACGGAGTGGAGAACCACGCCGGCACGCCGGTGTACGTCCACGCCAAGATCTGCGTTATCGACGATGAATGGGCCTCGGTGGGCTCGGCCAACCTCAACCGCCGGTCCTGGACCCACGACTCCGAGCTCAGCGTGGCGGTCTGGGACACCACGGCTGCCGACGACGCCCCGCAGTACCCCCGGGAGCTCCGGCTCGCGCTGGCCCGCGAGCATCTCGACGACGAGCTGAAGGCGGCCGGCCCGGCGCAGACGTTCGAGGCGTTCGCCCGCTCCGCGGCCGCGCTCCAGGCCTGGCATGACGGCGGCCGGGTCGGCCCGCGGCCGCCGGGCCGGCTGCGCCCGCTGCAGCGCCCGCCGACGGGCCCGCTCACCCCGCTGTGGGCCAGCCCGCTCTACCGGACGATCTACGATCCCGACGCGCGCCCGCTGACCTGGCGCTTGCGCGGCCGGTACTAAGCTTGCCGTTTAACCTCTGCTGTCCGGACACGTATAGATCGTCGATCTTGTCCGGCGTGTCGCTGTGGGCTGAGACGGCCACCGCGTGATCATCGTCGGGTTCCTTGCGGAGAGCCCGGGGATGAAGGCGGTGGCCGTGG
>DATCEO010000223.1:0-9332 GCA_036510065.1 Streptosporangiaceae bacterium
AGCAGGTCATCAAGCTTCAGGTGCGGAATGACGGGGGGTGCTTCCGGCGAGTCCATCAGCGGCTCCAGCGACACAACCTCGGGGAAGAAAGTAGACCCACGATAACGCCGCCGGATGCCGGCCGCCGGAACGCCCATCAGCGCCCCTCCCGGTAATGGAGCCTGTCACGCACGCCGACAACACGGTCGGTAGGCCAGCTGCGGCCATCCGGGACCAAAGGCTCCCGGCAGCCGTGCGAAGGCCTCTGGTCCCACGTCCGCCGTCATGGCGACAGTGAAGCCAGGACGGCGGAGTGCAGTGCGCAGAAAGCGGCCGCCTGGCAGAAAGGACAGGGACATGCCTGGAATCGTGGTAGGCATTGACGGCTCAACGGGGTCCCGGCAAGCACTCGAGTGGGCAGCACACGAAGCCACGCTGACGCATGCTGCGCTCACCGTTCTCACAGTGCACCCGGTGATGGCCAGCCCGTGGACGGGCAACCCGCTGGTTGACCCGGTTGATGTGGAAGCAGCGGAGAAGGCCCGCGCCGTGGCCGAAGAGGCAGCGCTCAAGGTCACCAGCCAGCTTGACGCGCAGCCCTCCTCGGTGACGGTCAAGGCTCTCAGCGGCTTCGTCGTGCCGGAGCTCATCGCTGCCTCGCGGGAGGCCGATCTGCTGGTGGTCGGCTCGCGTGGCGGGGGCGGATTCGCCTCGCTCGTGCTGGGCTCGGTGAGCTCGCAGGTCGTGAGCCACGCCTCGTGCCCGGTGGTCGTCGTTCCGAGCCAGCGGTAATCCGGGGACGCGATGGAGCAGATGACCACGCTGGACGCAGGATTCTTTCTCGTCGAGCACGATAACGTTCCCATGCATCTGGGCTTCCTCGCGATCTTCGATGGCCCGGCTCCAGCATTTGCCGATCTGGTCCGCCTCTTCGAGGCCAAGCTGCCACTGGTGCCCCGGTACCGCCAGGTCGTGCGGACCACGCCGTTGCAGGTCTTCCGGCCGATGTGGGCCGACGACGCGAACTTCGAGATCGGTTACCACGTCCGGCAGGCTGTCGTGCCGGCGCCCGGTACGGCCGACCAACTGCGGTCCCTGGCCGCGAGGCTCATCACGCAGCGCCTTGACCGCACCCGGCCCCTGTGGGAGGAGTGGCTCCTGGAAGGACTGGAAGGCGGCCGGTGGGCGGTCATCTCGAAGGTGCACCACTGCATGGTGGACGGCATCGGCGGCGCCGCCCTGATGACGCAGGTCTTCGACACCGATCCCGAGGCAACGCCAGCGGTGCCGCTCAGCTGGGAGCCCGGTACCGGCCCGTCGGCCAGCTTGGTCACCAATGGCGTGCGCGATGCCCTGACCCGTCCGCTCCGGAAGCTCACCGCTGCGCCGGGCGCCCTGCAGCGGCTGGCTAACCCGGACGCCCTGCTGAGTTTCGGCCGCGGCCTGGTCGGCGGCGCACGACGACTCAGCGAGCCGTCGGCTGGCTTCCTGAACGGCCCCATCGGCCCGCACCGCCGCTGGGGATGGACGACGGCCAGCCTCAGCGAGGTGAAGGAAATCCGCAGCGCTCACGGCGGGACGGTCAATGACGTGCTGCTGGCGGCGACGGCCGGCGCCTTCCGTGACCTGCTGGAGGCGCGCGGCGAGCTGGCTGCCGGGCTCGTGGTGCGGACCCTGGTCCCGGTATCGGTCCGCGGTGCGGACGAGCAGGGCGTCGTCACGAACCGCCTGTCGGCAGTCCTGGCCAACCTGCCCGTGGGAGAGCCTGACCCAGTGCGGCGCCTGATGATGATCCGCGAGGAGATGGACGACCTCAAAGCCACTCACCAGGCAGTCAGCGCCGAGGTCCTCACGGATCTGCTGGAGCTTGCCGCACCGATGGGCCTGGCCCTTGGCGTCCGTGCCGCTTTCAGGCTCCCGCAGGCGCTCGTCCAGACCGTTACCACCAACGTGCCCGGACCGCGCCTGCCGCTTTACCTTCTTGGTCGTCGCATGGAGGCGGCCTACCCCTACATGCCGATCGGTGACAGCGTGCGCATCGCAGTCGCCATTTTTACTTACCTCGACACGATCTCCTTCGGTGTCACCGCTGACTATGACTCTGTGCCCGACCTGAGCGTTCTGCTCGATGGCATCAGCCGCGGACTATCTGGCCTCGCGGGCTCCCTACCCTGATGTCAGATTGCCGGGACTTCGGGGAAGGAGGTCCCCGGCTCGCCTGCGGTGGCGGAGATCATCCGGTACCCCGTGACCACGTCGGCGGCAATGGTGATCACCTCGTCGGTATCCGCGTCGGTCCAGGGGATGAGTACTTCCCGGTACCGCGCAATCTGCGCTGCGCTGAGGACTCGGTTGGCCCGGCCGATCACGACGACGCTCCAGCCAAGCCGCTGCTCGGCGTCGATCAGGTCAGCCTCGTAGGCCACGACCGTCCCGCTGCCGTCTACGGCGGAGGCCACAGCGGCCCCCACGGTGGTCCTGATAATGATCTTCTCGCCGAGGAGAAGGTGGTTGACCGGCCGTATCGCCGGCAGCGCGTGGGACGTGAAGACGACCCTGCCGTAGGAGACGCTGCCGAGCAGCTCAAGGCACTCTTGCCTCGTCAGCTCCGCTAGCCGGCGGAATGGTGCCATGCGAAACTCCCTTCGCCGTGACCGGCGATACCGCCGTGTTTAAGGGACCCGGCGGATGCGCCGCCCGGTGATACGGACGGGAGTGATCCGGATGAAGTGCTCCTTCTTGCCGCCTGGCCACGAATCGACCCCGCCGCCAGGGCCGCCGCGTGGTCGGTTCCGGACTGGACGTGGTGGGCCAGGCGGCAGCGGGGGTGCTGGCGGCGCGCCCGCACGTTCGTCTCCACCAGACGGCGTCGTCTGCGAGCACGCCAGGGCCGAATGGCCCTGCCTGGCGGGACCAAGGCACGCGGCCTAGCATCCGGCCCTGCGGTCAGTGACATTCGCCTCTGGGCCGCTCCGGCCTGCCGGCCTGAAGGCTGAGAAAGCGACATCTCGAATGGGTTCCGATAGCCGGGCTGACCAGCCACGCTGGCGGATTCCCCGGTTTGGGGAGGTAATGATCATGGCTCAGATCGGTGACTGGCTAGTGCAGGACGGGGACAGCGGGCGGGCGGCCCAGATCATCGGGCTGCCTCATGCCGACGGGTCACCGCCGTATGTCATCCGGTGGCAGAGCACCGGGCACATCGCGCTGGTGTTCCCCGGCCCCTTCACGCGGATCGCGCCCGGCACCATCGACGCCACGGCCGATCCGACGCCACGGCCACGCCAGATGCACGGCCCTGAGCAGCGAGGGGCCAGGGCGGGGGGACCAACGTCCTGGCCATCGGGGCCGGAGGCCGCTGCGCTGAAGGAGCCGACAAGACAAGCCTGTGGCCAGAGCGCATCGCGGCTCACCGGCGCTCGATGTCCGGCTGACGAAAGGAAGCCCAACGTGTTCGAGGTGCGGATTCACGGGCGGGGCAGCCAGGGTGTTGTCACGGCGGCCGAGCTGCTGGCGGCGGCTGCCTTCGCCGAGGGCCGCTACGCCCAGGCGTTTCCGAGCTTCGGCTCGGAACGGACGGGGCCCCGGTTGTCTCTTACTGCAGGATCGATGACCAGCCCATCAGGACCCGCGAGCCGATTCTGCATCCGGATGCGCTGATCATCCAGCACCGCACCCTGCTGCACCAGGTCAGCGCGTTCGAGGGCGCGGAAAGCGGAATGCTGCTGCTGATCAACTCGGCCCGGCCCGCGGCCGAGCATGGGATCGACCAGCTCACCGGCCCGATGGACCCGACGTCGGTCGTGACCCTGGCAGCCACCAAGATGGCCCAGCGCCATACGGGCCGCCCGGTGCCGAACGCGGCCCTGCTGGGCGGTTTCGCCGCGCTCAGCGGCCTGGTGTCGCTGGAATCGGTGCTGGCCGCTATCACGGAGCGGTTTCCGGCTGCGGTCGCCCGCGGTAACGTCGCGGCTACCCGCGAGGCCTACGCGGCCGTCGAGCGGGCGAGTGCTCCCCGGCGAGACCATGCTCGTCCGGCCCGTCCGGACGGTGAGCTGATCACCGCGCCCGTCCGGCCCCCAACGGCCGGGGCTGCTGTCCGGCAGATCGAGGGCTCCCGCGCCGTGGCCGAGGCCGTAGCCCTGTCCCGGCCCGAGGTCATCTGCGCCTACCCGATCTCTCCGCAGACTCATATCGTGAAGGCACTCAGCCGGCAGGTGAAATCCGGCGCGCTGGCGCCCTGCGAGTTCGTCAACGTCGAGTCCGAGTTCGCGGCGATGTCGGTCGCGATCGGAGCGTCAGCCGCCGGGCCGCGGGCCTACACGGCCACCGCCAGCCAGGGCCTGCTGTACATGGCCGAGGCGCTGTACAACGCCTCCGGGCTCGGCCTGCCCATCGTGATGACAGTGGCCAACCGGGCCATCGGAGCCCCGATCAACATCTGGAACGACCACAGCGACGCCATGTCGCAGCGCGACTGCGGCTGGATCCAGCTGTACGCGCAGACCAACCAGGAGGCGCTGGACCTGCACATCCAGGCCTTCCGCATCGCGCAGGAAGTGTCGCTGCCGGTCATGGTCTGCATGGACGGCTTCATCCTCACCCACGCCAGCGAGCGGCTGGAAATCCCGGCCCAGGAGCAGGTCGACGGCTTCCTGCCGCCCTACGAGCCGCGCCAGCTGCTCGATCCCGCCGCGCCGATCTCCATCGGCGCAATGGTAGGCCCGGAGGCATTCACCGAGGTGCGGTACCTGGCGCACGCCCGGCAGGAGCAGGCGCTCGCACTGATCCCGGAGGTCGCCACGCAGTTCGCCGAGCAGTTCGGCCGGGACTCCGGCGGCCTGGTCCGCCCGTACCGGACACAGGACGCGCAGACCATCGTGATGGCGCTCGGGTCAGTGCTGGGCACCATCCAGGACACCATCGACGAGCTGCGCGACCAGGGCGTGGCCATCGGCGCGCTCGGGATCACCTCGTTCCGGCCGTTCCCGCGTGGCCGAGTGCCCGTGCGGCGCGATCAAGCTGCAGCCCGAGCTGGCCTGACCCGGACAGGCCAGCTCTGCGCCGACACGACAACGGGAGCGCGCCCGATCCTGCGTCCCGCCTGGCTGCCAGGGTTGGCCAGCGCGAACGGCGGCACCAGCAGCAATCACCATCGAGTCCCCCGACGAGGCCCTGCGAGCCGCAACGCCAAGTTCGACTGCCCCAACGCGGCGCTGGAATCCACCATCGCCAGCGCCGGCACGGGCACGGGCACCGTCATGGTCCCTGCCGCGGCAGGGACCAGCCGGGAGGCGGCCCAGGCGGCGGGGTTGTCTGCTGCTCTGGCGCCGGGGTAGGACTGTAGATAAATGCAGCGCTAAGGAAAGGAAGACCAGCGTGTTCGAGGCTGCGAATATCCGGGAATGGCGCGGCCATGACGTGGTGGACGCCGAAGGTCACAAGATCGGCGAGCTGGAGGCCGTGTATGTGGACACGGTCACGGACCTGCCGTCGTTCGGCACGGTGGAGGTCGGGCTGCCGACCCGGCACCGGCTGGTCTTCGTTCCCCTGGACCAGGCGACCGTGGGCCCCGGCTACCTCAAGGTCGGCTACGACAAGAAGCTAGTGCGGGACGCCCCCTCGATCGGCACCGACGGCGAGCTGCCGGCCGGCGACGAGGAGGCGATCTTCGCTTACTACGGCCTGACCTACCAGGCGGGCGCCAACGGCGAGCGCCGGCTGGCCCGCCGCTGACCCGACGAACAAGCGGAGGACCAGATGATTGCCTTTTTCCTGCTGCTGGTAATCGCAGCAATCGTGCTCGGCATCGTTGGCGTTGTCGTGAAGGGGCTGCTGTTCCTGCTCATCATCGGCATTGTCGTTTTCCTGGGTGCGCTCATCCTGGCGGGCCTGCGGATGCGGCGGCCAGGGAAGCGCGCGGCCCGGTAACGCCCGGCGGCCACCTGGCCTCGGTCGCGGGCAGCGGCGCGGCCTGCGCCAGGCCGAGATCGATGTCCAGGCACAAACCTGACCTCGGACGGCACGGTCACGGGCTGAAGACCACCGCGAACGGCGCCCTCACTGTGCGAGGGGTCGGCCACGAGTCGCAGGATGTACCTGGGGACGGGCTGGACTTGGCACCCTGGCCGCCCGCCGAAGCCCACCGTCGGCAGCACCAGCCGGGGGTGCGGGGCAGCACTTCTGCCCTCTGAGAGCCCTGATCCCGGACATACCGGTCTTCCCTAGCCCATGCGCAGTGCGCGCGGCTATCGAGGCGCAGAGCAGGAGCGTAGTGTGGTGAGCAGAAGTGTCCCCAACGTCCTGTATCAGGCCACAGTGAGGTGCAGGTAACCGCGTCGCTCCGGACCCCTGGCGGCATGGCTAGTTACGGCCGGATCGGAATCAGTGTGTTCCTGCGATGCGAAATTCTTCCGGTACGGCCGCCGCCGACGCGCCGATGTTGGGACCCTCAAAGCCGGGGAAATGGTCGGGTCGCGGTTCCCCGTCGGAAAGAGCGGCAGCCTCCCCCGAGATAACGCTGTACCTGATCGAAGATCGTGATCGGATCGCCGAAGGCCTGAGCGCCCTGGTGGTGCACCGGCTGTTCTCGGCTGGACTGGCTCTGGAAGCCGCGCTGGGGCTGATGGACGAGCACCCAGCGGCCAAGCGGGTCGAGTTCGCTGTCACGCAGCTGGACCGGGCAATCGGTGACCTCAGGAATGTCATCTTTGATAACCGCAGGCTTAATCCGCCGAGCACGGGGGAACCAGGCTAAGGCAGTTCGGGCGCTGCACGGCACCAGACGGGCTGCGGTACGCGAGCTTCTGCTGCGTAAGCATGGCATCACGCCGCGTGCTATGCGTAGTAGGGCGGCCGTACTTCGTTACTTGATCATGGTGAGGCTGTTGTTCGGCAGATCAGGTGTCGTGGGCTGGTGGTCTGCCGTGAGCCCTGTCACGCGTCCGCGAAGACGGCGGCGGGTGCGGCAGCAGCGGGGTGCGTGAGCGGACCGCGGCCGCCATGGGGCAGGGCGTGCTCCGGGCAGGCGACATGAGATGGCCGGGCTGGCTGGCGGCAACTGGCTCCCGCATCTGGCAGGCTTCTTGGCGTGACAAGTTGTCACGCCCCGGCAGGGCTTGCCTAAGGAGATAGCCGGTGACGGCCGAAGCTCATCCTCCGGTGATCTCGGTAATGCTCGCCGTGCCCGATGCCGCGGCCGCCGCGCGGTGGTACGCACGGGCACTCGGCGCCGCTGAACTGTAGAACCTTGGCGGCGTGGTGGGGCTGATCGTTGCTGGTGGTCCGTTCTTTCTCGGCGAGCCCGAGAAAGAACGGTTGGGACACCCCGGCTGTCCTTGGCTCGCGAACGGTCCGGGTCGAGGTGTTCGTAGATGACCCGGATGGCTTCATCGAACGCGCCGTGGCGGCTGGAGCCGACGGCAGCGTCGACAAGATCCGTGATCACGAAGCACCGTGGGGAGTTCACCGGCAAGGCGGCTTCATCGACCCGTTCGGCCACCTGTGGCTGGTCGGCGACAGGTCCCCGCTGGGGACATACGACCTGCGGTAACGCCGCAACCTGCCCGCCACGGGCGGGCGAGCGAGCATTTGGCCAATCTCGAGCTCGCTGGTTCCGCCCAGCGAGGCCGCCTCCGGTGGCAGGCAAGTCCATGATCGCGAAGTACGGCTGCCTAGCAGCGGAGCGGGGGATGGCCTGGTGGGGAGGTCTTTCTTGAGCCGGCTCAGCGTGGCGGCTTGATCACGGCCGAGATGTCCTGATCATGGTGGCTTGTGCCCGATCTGCCATCTCCTGCTCCCAGGTGTGCGGCGTGCGCTGCCGGGATCAGGTGATCGCTGAGCTGGGGCGGGCAGTAGAGGAGCTGCGGGCCGAGGTCACGGATTTGCGGCGCCGCCCGGGCCGTAACAGCCGCAGCTCCTCGATAACGGCACGGCGCGTCCAGCACGACCTGCGCCAAGCCCGCTGTGGCTGCGGCACGGTTCATGCCGCGGCGCGCCCGGACGGGGTGCCGGGCTCGGCCGTCTCGATCGGCCCGAACCTGCGCGCCCTGGCCGTCTACCTGGTGGCCTTCCAGCACGTGCCGGTGGAGCGGAGCACGTGGCTGATCGCCGATGCGACCGGCGCGCAGGTGTCTGAGTTGGCCAGTCGGAACCAGGCGTGGGGCTCAAGGACGACGAGTTCCTGAGCGATCTTTGCGCCGACCAGGCCGAACAGGGCTCAGGCCTCGTCAACCTACTAAGACGTGCGTAAGTAAGTCGACCAGATGGTTATGCGGTGATGTAGCGCAGGTGCGGGTCGGCGAAGAATGCCCGGACCAGGCCGGGGCGTTTCTGGAGCCGGCGCAGGGCGCCGATGGCTTTGGATTTGAGGTCTTGCCTGCTGGTGACGCCGGTCTTGCCGATGCGGTCGTGTTTCACGTTCTTCCAGACCCATTCGTCGGGGTTGAGCTCGGGTGAGTAGCCGGGCAGGAAGAACAGCCGGAGCCGGCCTTCCGTGGAGGCGGCGAATTCCCTTGTGGCGGTGGCGCGGTGCGCGGGATGGCCATCGACGACGAGGTACACCGGGCCGGGCGAATCATGCAGCAGCCGCTTGCAGAAATCAATGAACACCGCGGCGTTCGTGCTGCCCTCGCAGACCGCGAACCTTAGCGCGCCTTTCGCGGACACCACGGAGATCATGTTCACCGAGTACCGGGCGCCGGTGTTCCTGACCTCCGGGGTCTGCCCGACGGGCGACCAGGTGGTGCCCGCGTGGTAGTCCGACCGGATCCCGGCCTCATCAGCGAACCAGACCGTCGCGCCCTCAGCCACGGCCTGCGCCCGGATGGCCGGGTACTCCTCGCCTTTCCACCGCTCCACCGCCTCGGGGCTCTGCTGATAGGCGCGGTGCAAAGGCCGCTGCGGCGAGAGGCCGAGCTTCCGCAGCAGCCGGCCCACGGAAACCACGCTCAGCCGGACGCCGAATTCGCGGCGGATCACCTCGCGGACCATCTCCCGGGTCCACAGCGCGAACTCGAACTGCATCTGCCGCGGATCCTGGCCCGCGATCAGCCCGTAAAGCCGGGCCATCTGCTGGCCGGCCAGCTTCGGCGGGCGGCCCGGCACCGGCCTCGCCGCCAGCGCGTCTTTCCCGCCCTCGCGGTATTTCGCCAGCCACCCGTAGACGGTCTTGCGGTGCAGGCCCAGCGCCGCGGCCACATCCTCCGGATGAGCGCCTTCCCCGACCTGATCCACCGCCCGGACCCGCAGCGCCTCAAGCGTCTTGTGATCAAGCCTGCGGCCATCGTTTTCGCGCACGTTCCATTGTCGCAGCTCACAAGATCAAAGTCGAGCTACTTTCGAACTCCTTAGTA
>DATCEO010000224.1:0-2759 GCA_036510065.1 Streptosporangiaceae bacterium
GGGCAGGCACGGTCTTCCGCAGTGATCATGGGACTTCGACACTCACATGATCTTGGAAGCCGTGCCTGCTTCGCTTCCGGTATGCCAGAACGCCCATCAGAACATCAACCGGTCATCGCGCTACTATGCCGGAGCCCTGGCGGGCGCCCCCTCGACCCCGAGGCCAGCGGTGTTCACACGGCCGGCGAAACTTGTCCGGCCGCCGCTTGCCGTTCCTCCACGGCCAGGCCCTGCACCCCGGTCTTCATCCCATCTCCCGGGGCTCTGGGTAACGAGGCATCAGCGGGGGTTCACTCACGTTCGCCCGTCCGGTCTTCCCCTCGCCTGCGCTCCCGGACGGAACGGGACGCGCTTCGGCTTCTTCCCTGAGCTCCGCACCCCGCAGCTACCCGCGACGCACGTCAGGGCGGGGACTGGCCTTGAACACTGGCCAGGAGTTACGTCACCGACATCGCCGGTCCTCCAATCCGCAAACTCACTCGCAGCATGCGACCTCGTGTCGCACATCCTCGGCCCAGTCGTCTCCGACGAACAGCAATGTCTCAGTTCTCCTTGCATGGGGCTCATCACGGCTCACCTGGTCCCGGCAGCCCGCGGGAGAACAGCTCGCGCCCTAATGGACCAGTGCTCACGCCTCATACGGCGGGCACGACACCCCAACAGCGGTCATCTCTCCCGGTCACAGGCGGGGGCACGGTCTGCATAGAGGACTCACCGGGTCCTTGCTGCGTTTGGTGCTCACCCGCCAGCGGCTACCGGCACCGAGTCCGCGCCCTCGCGAATCCCTGCTCCTCGCGGGGCTGGTGTTCTACGCAGGACCGACCCGGTAGCCCCATTAGTGTTGCGTTGGCCGATCGCGGCGGGCGGGAGACTGGTGCGATGGCGTCCTCGGGCTCAACGTCGGTGCTGCTGGCTTCCGGTTCCCGCGGAGGTGATCTCGGTCGCCGTCCGCTGGTACCTCCGGTACGGGCTGTCCTACCGCGACGTCGAAGAGCTGCTGGCCGAGCGCGGCGTCACCGTCGACCACGTCACCATTTACCGATGGGTGCAGCGGTTCACGCCCGAGTTCATCGAGGCGGCGCGGCTCTGCCGGCATGCTCCCGGTGACCGGTGGTTCGCCGACGAGACTTACATCAAGGTCGCCGGCCGGTGGACCTACCTGTACCGGGCCGTTGACCAGCACGGCCAGGTCATCGACGTCATGCTGTCCGCGGCGGGACCTGGACGCGGCCCGGAGGTTCTTCACACGCGCGCTACGCACCGGGACAACCCCGGCTGAGGTCACCACCGACCGGGCCCCGGCCTACCCGCGGGTCCTGGATGAGCTGATCCCCTCAGCGCTGCACACCGTCGAGCGCTACGCCAACAACCCCGTCGAGACCGATCACGGGCGGCTGAAAGCCCGGCTGCGGCCGATGCGCGGACTCAAACGCCACCAGTCCGCCCGGATCCTGGCCGCCGGGCACGCCTTCGTCCAGAATCTCCGCCGCGGACACTACGAACTTGCCATCGACGTCCCCGCCCGCCATCGGCTCCATCAAGCCTTCGACCAGCTCACGATGGCCATCTGACAGCCGGATCATCCCCGTCAGCGTGCTCCGTCACCCGCACCCATCGGCCAATGCAACACTGCCCGCCGGACGGTCGTGGCGGCCGGGTGCTGAGGGGATAGGACGCGGGCGGTATTCGGCGTAATGTTCATGGTGAGAACTGGCGACCTAGCCGCTCGGTCCGGACCCCGCGTTGCTGCTGAAGCCGGAAGGCGCCGCGATGTCCAGCGTTGCCCTGCGTACCCGCGAATGTGACGGCGAGGTTTTCGTCGCGCTGCGCGGGGAGCCTGACACCAGTGCCCCAGCGCGCCGCCTGCGCCGCCGAGCTCACCCAGGATGGCTAGGCCGCCCACCGCTTCGACCACGACGACCTCACGCTGCCCGTCGGCGAGGGCGCCCTGCTGCGCGCGTTTGTCCTGTTCCTGGCCCGCCTGCACGAGGCAGGCCGCTCAAGGTCGTGCAGCGGCGGCTGCCCGGCATCCCGCGGCAGGGCTTCATCCACGAAGTGCCGGACCGCGCCGCGCGCCTCACCGAGGATCGGAGAGAGCCGTGACAGAGGTGGAGACCCATACGATCACGACCAGGATCCCGGCTCGGCTGGACCGGTTGCCGTGGGCTCGCTGGCACTGGATGGTGGTCCTCGGGCTGGGCACGGTGTGGGTCCTGGACGGGCTGGAGGTGACCATTGTCGGCGCGGTTGGCGCCACGCTCACCATGCCAGCCAGCGGGCTGCACCTGAGTGCCTCGGGCATCGGCTTTGCCGGCGCGATCTACATTGCGGGTGCGTGCTCGGGTGCGCTGTTCTTCGGCTATCTCACTGACCGGTTCGGCCGCAAGAAGCTGTTCATGATCACGCTGGGCATCTACCTGGCCGCTACCGCGCTGACGGCGCTGTCGTTCGCGCCCTGGTGGTTCTTTGTGTTCCGGTTTATCACCGGCGCCGGCATCGGCGGCGAGTACGCCGCGATCAATTCCGCCATTGACGAGCTGATCCCCGCCCGCGTCCGGGGCCGGGTCGACCTGATCATCAACGGCTCGTACTGGCTCGGCACGGCCGCGGGCGCCGCGGCCACGCTCGTGCTGCTCAACCCGAAGCTGCTCGCCGTGGATCTTGGCTGGCGGCTGTGCTTCGGCCTGGGTGTGGTGCTGGCCCTGGTGATCCTGCTGGTCCGCCGCAACGTGCCGGAAAGCCCCCGCTGGCTGTTCATC
>DATCEO010000225.1:0-10690 GCA_036510065.1 Streptosporangiaceae bacterium
GTGTCGGCGGTGATGACCAGGCGCGCTCTCGACATCCGGCGAGCGTGATGGCCACCCGGCCGCTAAGGCCTGCCAGCCACGCCGGGCAGCTGTCCTCGATGTCTTGAGACACCCTGTCCTCAATGTCTTGAGGCTGGACACCACCGGCCCCACATCACCGGCCCCCCGTTGAGAGACTGCGCCTGGACAGCATTCAGGTTGTTTTCAGTTGGCGGGGTGACTATAGGTGCGTGATGCCCGACGCGTCGGTCACCCAGCCGCATCGGGTGCCGTCCCCGAACGCGGCGCAGCCGCGCGTCCGCCAGCGGCGGCCCGTGCCCCCGCCCCTGCCCAGGGTTGTTGACACGTGCGCCGCGCTGGCGGGTATCGGCCTCGGCGCGGTTCTTGCCGCAATCATCACCGGCGAGTCCCGGCGCTCCCTGGCCGCGCCGGGCGGGCTGCTGATCGCCGGGGGCCGACTCACCGGGTTCACGGGCGCTTACCTCATGCTGATCATGGTGATGCTGGTCGCCCGGCTGCCATGGCTGGAGCGCTCGGTTGGGCAAGATCAACTCGTGCGCTGGCACCGGCAGGTCGGCCCGTGGGCGCTAGGACTCATAACCGCCCACGTTGTCCTGATCACGCTTGGCTACGCTCAGGCGGCGAAATCGGGTCCGCTGCGCGAGATATGGGTGCTGATCACTTCGTACCCGGACATGCTCGCCGCGGTCGTCGGGTTCGGCTTGCTCGCGCTGGCCGGGTTTACCTCCTACCGGATCGTCCGGCGGCGGCTGCGCTATGAGACCTGGTGGGCCGTTCATCTTTACTTTTACCTCGCCCTCGCCCTCGCGTTCGCTCATCAGGTCGTCACCGGTGTTTCGTTCATCGGCCACCCGCTCATCCGCGCGTTGTGGAGCGTGATCTGGGCGGCCACGGCGGGGATGGTCATCGTGTTCCGGGTCGTGCAGCCGTTGCGACGAAGCCTGCGGCACCGGCTTCGGGTCGTCGAGGTCCGCGGCGAGGCGCCCGGGGTCGTCTCGGTCATCTGCCGGGGACAGCGGCTCGACCAGCTCGCAGTATCGGGAGGCCAGTTCTTCCTCTGGCGCTTCCTGACGCGGAACCTATGGTGGCAGGCGCACCCGTACTCGCTGTCGGCGATGCCGTCGCCGCCCTACCTGCGGGTGACCATCAAGGGGCTCGGCGACCAGAGCCGCGCGATGGCCCACCTCCGGCCAGGAACCCGCGTCGCTATCGAGGGGCCCTACGGGACGTTCACCCCCCATGCTCTCTCCTGCGATGGCGTCGCGCTGGTTGGCGCCGGAGTGGGCATGACCCCGCTGCGCGCGCTGCTGGAGGACCTGCCGCCCTGGACTGACGTGGTAGTGGTGGTCCGCGCATCGACCATCGCCGACATGGTCCACCGCGAGGAGGTCGCCGCCTTGGTAAAGCAGCGCGGTGGGCGGCTGCACGAAATCGTCGGCCCCCGGCACAAAGTCCGATTCAACGCCCGCGCGCTGGGCCGCGTCATTCCCGACATTGCCGAGCGTGACGTCTACGTCTGCGGACCTGACGGGTTCAGCTCGGAGATTGTCGCCGCGGCCAGGCGGCTCGGCGTGGGCGAGGACCAGATCCATCAGGAAGCATTCGGTTTCTAGGCTGCGAAGGAGCGAAGATCACATGCGAGCGCGCGGAGGCCCGGCCCGATGAGAAGGACACCGATCGTTATCGGCGGGACTGTGGCCGGTCTCGTCGGCGTGCTCGCGTTTCACACCAAGTCGGCCCCCTTGAGCCTGCCTGCCGCGGCCGGCGCAGCCCCAGCCGCCGGCTCCGCCGCCGGCCCCGCCGCCAGCCCCGGCCCCGGAGGAACGAGGAAAGGCGCGAGCCAACCCGCGTCAGGCACGTCGCTCAGCCCGAGTTCGGCGGCCCAGCAGGCGAGCGGAGTCCGCACAGCCGTCGGTCCCGCGGTCAACTACAGCTACGGCGTACTGTCGGTCAAGGTCACCGTTTCGGGACGCAAGATCCTTAGAGTAGGGATCGCGTCGATCGATGACGGTGGCAACCCCCGTTCCCAGTACATCGACGAGCAATCCATCCCGATGCTTGAGCAACAAGCCATACAGGCACAGAGTTACAATATCCAGGGTGTTTCAGGCGCGAGCTACACCAGCGCTGGTTTCGCTCAGTCGCTCCAGTCGGCGCTGCGCAGCCTGAGCGCCAAGTGACTGCTGGACCTGGTGCCGCGGCTGGCTCGGCCGAGCCGCCCGCTCATCCCGTCCGTCACCGCGAGAACGTGATGGGCACGATCGTGACCATCGACGTCTACACTGCCGCGGGCGTGACCGACGCGGAGGTCGCCGAGCTCTGCGAGCAGCTTGACCGTGCGCGGTCCGTCCTCCATCACGCGGACGAGGTCTTCAGTACCTGGCAGCCGCACAGCCCGATCAGCCGGCTGCGTTCGGCGGAGATCACCAGAGCTCAGGCTCCCGCGGAGGTCGCCGAAGTCCTTGAGCGCTGCGCGACCGCGCGGGACCTCTCCGGCGGATGGTTCGACCCGTGGGCCATGCCAGGCGGGATTGACCCCACCGGCTACGTCAAGGGCTGGGCGGCGCAGAACGCACTCGCCGCGTTCTCCGCAGAGTACATCGTCGGCGCGATCGTGAACGCGGCCGGTGACATCGCCAGTTTGGGCAGCCTGCGAAACGGCGAGCCCTTCCGGATCGGCATCGTCGATCCTCTCGCGCCTCGCCAACTCGCCGAGATCGTCGACCTCACCGGTGCGATCGCCACCTCAGGCAGCTACGAGCGGGGCAATCACCTGATCGACCCTCATCTCGGGTGCCCTTGCGCGCGAGCGGCCTCAGCCAGCGTGACCGGTCCTGACCTCGGTCTGGCCGACGCGCTGGCCACCGGCCTAGCGGTAGCCGGAACGCCCGGCCTGGCCTTTATCGAGCCGCTCGATAAATACGAAGCGCTCATCATCGGCTTCGACGGCAGCAGGCGATGCACGGAGGGCTTTCCGTTGGCGCCGCACCAGGGCACGCTGCCGCACTAACCAGCCGGCGCCTGCCGGGTCGCCGAGCGGCCGGGCACGGGATTCGCCGGGCCGGCTGCGGGCGGGCCCGGACATGACAGCGCCCCCGGGAGCGGGTGCTCACGAGGGCGTGCCGTGGCCGGTGCGCAGGTCGCCTCACGGCGAAAGGCGCAACATGGCTCCAGCCGGACGGTATTCCATGAAGGCGGTCATCAGAGCCCGGGGGACACTGACGCACCGACGGAAGGTAGGAACGCGAGGCCGGCCAGTGGTATTCCATCCGCGCTGAGGTTTTGTGATGAACCGGTCGGCGCCTGCGGGACCAGGACCAGGCTGGCAGGATCGGCCCTGTGGCACTCCCTCCCGATCGCCCCGCGGCCCCTCCCGATCACCTCGCGGCCCAGCCGGGACCGGACCACTCCGCCCAGCCGGAACCGGGGCGCGCAGGCCAGGACCCGACCGCTGGCCCGGTGGGCTTCGACCTGGACCTCACGCTGATCGACTCCAGGTCCGCGATCCTGACCGCCTGGTCGGAGGTCGCGGCGGAGACCGGCGTCGAGGTCGGCCTCAAGGCCGTCGAGGGGCGGCTCGGGGTCAAGCTCGAGGACGAGATTCCCTTCTGGTTCCCGGCCACGCAGGCCGAAGCAGTGGCAGCGGCGTACCGGCGGCACTACGTCCGGCTGGCCTCGAGCCTGACCACTGCGCTGCCCGGCGCATCGCAGGCCCTGGACGCCGTCAGGGATCTCGGTCAGACGCCGGTCGTCATCACCGCCAAGCATCTGGTCTCGGTCGGGCCGAGCCTGAAAGCGGCCGGGCTCACCGTGGCGGAGGTCTACGCCCACGTGCACGGCCTGGAGAAGGGCGCCGTGCTGACCCGCCTGCGGGCCGTCGCCTACGTGGGGGACACCCCGCAGGACATCGCCGCCGGACGGTCGGCCGGCGTGCAGGCGGTGGGCGTGCCAACCGGCTCCTTCACCGAGGCGGAGCTGCTCGCCGCCGGCGCGGACACCGTGCTCAGCTCGCTGCTGGAGTTCCCGGCCTGGTACGCGGACTTTCGTCGCGGATCCGGCCGGAGCGCCCCCCGGCCGGCCGGGCGCTGAAGGGCACAGTCACCAGGATTCGAGCAGCGGCCGGAGGTCGGCCAGGCGACTCACCACGGCGTCCGGCGTTGAGCCCGGGAAGGTCGGCACATCGCTGTTGGGAATGAGCACTGCCCGCATGCCCGCGCTCTTGGCCCCATGGACATCGTCGAATGGCCGGTCGCCCACGAAAACACAGGCCCGGGGATCGGTCACGCCCACCGCGTCCATGGCCGCCCGGAAGGCAGCCGGATGCGGCTTGGTCCAGTCCAGCTCGCTGGAGTACACGGCACCGTCGATGAGATCGAGGACGCCGTCGCGCCGGAAGATCTCCTCGTGCCAGCGGCGCGGCCAGAAGGTGTTCGACAGCACCCCGACCTTGATCCCGCGCTCGCGCAGGTAGCTCAGCAGCGCCGGGGCGTCCGGATCGGTAAAGGTATGCGGCTCCCAGGCACTGGAGTAACTGGCGAGCAGGTCCTCGCTGGGCGCGATCCCGGCTCGCTCGAAAACGTGGTTCATGGTCGAGCTGCGGTGCTCCCGCTCGGCCAGCTGCCAGAGCTCCCGCTCAGCGGCGTGCATGGCCGTCGCGACCTCAACCGCCCGCTCGGCCGCGAAGTGCCGGGTGCAGACCGCGCGCCAGATCTCCGTGAGGTCCACGGTATGCCAGGGCGTCAGGGTGCCACCCCAGTCAAAGATCACCGCCTGCACGCTCACGGAAGGGAACTCTATCGGCGCGGGCGGCGATCCTGCCCCGGCAGGCCATTGCCTTGGCCGGCTCCGGCAGTCACGCTGGAAAGCGCTATCGAAGGATTTGACCTTTGCGTCGCCGTGACGTCGCTCGGATCCGGGTCATTGTTCGCCCGGCCGGTCCAGGATCTGCGGCGGAAGCGGAACCAGGTCGGTCGGGAGGATCGCATGCCACACCGCGGCGGCAAGAGAGGTTACGGGCCCAGGCTGATGGCAGCCGCTAGCAGCGCCACCCTGGCCGGCGCGCTCTGCGTGCTGGCCGGCAACGCCCAGGTTTCAGCCTCGGCGACACGTCCGGCGACGAGCGCCGCGGCGGCGCGCCCAGGCGCACCGAGCACGGGCGCACCGAGCACGGGCGCAGCCGGCACCTGCCATCTCGGCCACGGCGTCAAGCACGTGGTCCAGATCGGCTTCGACAACGTGCACTACTTCCGGGACAACCCCAACGTCCCCTCCGACCTGCAGATGCTGCCCAGCCTGCTGCACTTCATCGAGGGCCACGGCACGCTGCTGTCCAACAATCACACCCCGCTGATCGCGCACACCGCCAATGACCTGCTGACGACCGCCACCGGCCTGTACGGCGACCGCCATGGCGTCGGGATCTCCAACAGTTACCGGACCTACAATCCCGACGGGACCACCGACTCGGCGACCGCGTTCGCGTACTGGAATGACGCGATTCACGACATCTCCTCGCCCCCGACGGCCGGCCATGACACCAACCCGAACCTGGCGTACTCGCCGACGCCGCCCGCCACGACGAGCCCGCCGCCCAGCCCCGGCACCGTGACCCCGGCGCCCTGGGTTCCGTTCACCAGGGCCGGCTGCAACGTCGGCGAGATCGCCACCGTCAACCAGGAGCTGGAGAACCCCACCCCGGACCTGGCCGACGTGTTCGGCGCGAACTCGCCGGAGGTCCAGCAGCTGAACGCCGACACCGACTCCTTCAAGGACGCCGAGACGGCCGACTACATCGGCCTGGGCGTGCACTGCGCCAGGGGCAGCACCTTCTGCGCCGACGCCAGGGCCGTGAAATACGGGCAGACCGCTGCCTCGGCCACCGCGGTGGCCGACCTGCTGCCCGACGAGCCGGGCGGCTACACCGGCTACCAGGCCCTGTTCGGGCACAGGTACGTCGCGCCGCAGCTGGGGGCCGGGACCCCGAACCTGACCCGCGGCGGTTACCAGGTGACCAATGCGGCCGGGAACCTCGTCGATCTCAGCGGCAACCAGATCGACGGCGCATTCCTGACCGGGCACCCGGGCTTCCCCGGCTACGGCAGCATCAACGCGGCCCAGAGCCTGGCCTACGCGGCCGACATGCTGGAGAGCGGCGTGCAGGTCGCCAACGTCTACCTCTCCGACCTGCACGGGAACGAGTCCATCGCCAGCCTCTCGGGCCCGGGCGGGCCGTGCTACCACGCGCCCAGCGCGCTCGGCAGCGGCAGCGCGTGCTACGTCGCCCAGGCGCAGTATTACAACCAGGCCTTCGGCACCTTCTTCCAGCGACTGGCCGCCGACGGGATCACGCCGCAGAACACCCTGTTCGTCGTCAGCTCCGACGAGGGCGACCACCAGGCGGCCGCCAACGTGGGCCGGGCCATCCAGCCCACGCCGGCCGGCTGCGACGGCGCCAAGGTCAGCGGCGACACGGTGACGCCGGACCAGCCGTGCACCTACCCGGCCGGCTCGCTCGGCGAGCTGAGCGGCAACCTGACCGGGCTGCTGGCCACGGAGAAGGCCAACACGACCCCGTTCAGCCTGGAGCCCGACACCGCGCCGGAGTTCTACCTGACCGGCAACCCGGGCCCGGACACGCCAGTCGTGCGGACGTTCGAGCATGACGTGGCGGGCCTCACGGCGAGCAACCCGTACTCCGGCAATGCCCACGAGACCATTACCAACTACCTGGCCAACCCGGTGGAGGAAGCCATCCTGCACATGGTGAACGCCGATCCCGCCCGGACGCCCACCCTGGCCATGTTCGCCAAGCCCGACTACTACCTGCAGACGGGACCAGCGACCTGCAGCGGCGCCTGCGTGCAGCAGAGCGCGGGCTTTGCCTGGAATCACGGCGACTACGCGGCGGAGATCAACACTAACTTCGTGGGGATCGTCGGGCCCGGCGTGGCGCACCTCGGGCTGGACGGCCCCGCGGCGGATCAGGGCCCGACCTCGGCGGGCCCCGATAGCGGGCAGATCACGGTGGCCCAGGACCATTTCCCCGGTCCGTGGGTTGACGAGACCGACATCCGGCCCACCGTTATCTACCTGGCCGGCCTGCGTGACGACTACGAGCACGACGGCCGGGTCATCACCCAGGTCCTGGCCCACCCGAACGGCGCCCTCGGCGCCCCGGGCGCGGCGAGGCTGGGCGAGTGCTACAAGCAGCTCAACTCCAGCGTCGGCGACTTCGGCGCGGCCACGCTGATCGCCTCGACCAAGGCGATTGAGAGCACCAGCGGCGGGGACCGCAAGTTCCTGCGCCTCGACACCGAGATGCGGGCCCTGGAGCTGGCCAGGGACCGGCTGGCGGGGGTCATCAAGGGCGAGCTGGAGGACGCGGCGTTCAGCGGCCGGCCCATCAGGCTGGCCGGGGCGCAGGCCGTCGCCTGCCGCCTGGTCATCCGCGCCGCGCAGCGGCTGGCTGCCGGCTAAGCCGGGGCCCGGCGGGCGGCTGCGTGACGCGGCGGCCGCCCGCCGGGACTGCGCTAGTTTCCTCCCACGTGGGTGCAGTGATGCTTACCGTGGGAGACCGGCCCAGCTCCGGCTGACGGCGACGCGGCAGGCGATGCGGTTGAGGACGACCGCGACGACGACGTCGACGTGGTCGCCGTATGCGTGCTTGCCCCGTGCGTGGCGGCGAGCGCGACGCCGGTCGCTCCCGCCCCGGTGCCGGCGGCCAGGAATGCGGTCAAGACCAGGCGCCGCATCCGGCCGTTCGAGGTGGAGGCCATGTGTTCCTCCTTTCTGCTGGCGTGCTGCGGCAGGCCGCTCCGGCCCGCTGCCGCCAGCATGCGTCGCCGGACCCGGCGGCCAGCCGAGGGGCGGCTCTCAGCCGACTCTGAGAAACGCTGGTCCTCTGGCCGGGGGCTGCGCAACTTGCCGGCCGGCCGCCCGGGAGAGGCACCGGACTGGGAGACTAGGCGGAAGTCATGGTGCCAGCGAAATCCCTGGCGCAGGAGGGATGCGTGCGATGGCCGATTCGGACGGCGTTGTCGAGGTGCAGGGCACAGTCGCCCCGAGCGCCGCGACGGGCAAGCGAAACCCCAATGCGATCGTGGCTGACATTGAGCAGACCAGGGAGAACCTGGCCCGCACCCTCGATGCCCTGACCGAGCGGGTCAGCCCGGCCAACAACGCGCGCCGGCTGAAGGAGCAGGTGGCTCAGCAGGTGGCCCAGCAGGCCGCCCGGCCCGATCTCCAGCTTGTGGCTGCGGCCGTGGCGCTGGCAATGGTCGGCTTCACGATCTACCGCATCTGGGGCCGAAGGCGGAAATAGCGTGCCGCATCCCGGCCGAGCTGCTGATCAGCTCCCGTCCTCGGCGGTCAGCGCCGTGTACTCCGCCGCCGACAGCAGGCCGGGCGGCAGCTCTCCGTCGTCACCCTCCAGCGCCAGGCTCACCTTGAACAGCCAGCCGGCTCCGTAGGGGTCGGAGTTGACCAGGCCGGGGTCATCGTCGATCTCCGGGTTGACCTCCGTCACCTCACCGTCGACCGGGGAGTACAGGTCACTGACCGACTTGGTCGACTCCACCTCTCCGCACGGCTCGCCGGCGGTCACCTTCGTGCCGGGCGCGGGCGCCGACACGAAGACAACATCTCCCAGGGCGCGCTGCGCGTGATCGGTGATGCCGACCGAGGCGGTGGAGCCGCTGATGGCCACCCACTCGTGCTCGGGGGTGTAGTGCAGCTCCTCGGGGACGCTCATCCGCACCTCTCTTATCCCGTGTGACTATCGGAATCCTTCGACGCCAGTTTCCGGCTGGTTGAGCAAATTGTGCTCTATGGCCTAGGCCGGCCGCCGGTAGAACGGCAGCGGCACCAGTCTGGCAGGCTCCGCGCGGCCGCGTACGTCCACGGCCAGCCGCCCGGCCGCGTCGGGGCGGGTAGCCTCCTGCGCCACCGCCGCCGTGACATACGCCATCGCGATCGGCGCGCCGAGCGTCGGGGACGGCGCCCCGCTGGTCACCGTCCCGCACGCCGCGCCGTCCCAGAGCACGCGGTACCCGTGCCGGGGCACCCGCCGCGACTGGCTCACCAGGCCGACCAGGGCCCGCTCCGGGGCGGCCGTGGCCCGTGCCGCCAGCGCGGCCCGGCCCACGAAGTCGCCGGCCTTGTCCAGCTTCACGACCCGGCCCAGCCCGGCGTCGAACGGCGTCAGGTCCGGGCCCAGCTCGCTCCCGTACAGCGGCATCCCGGCCTCGAGGCGGAGCGTGTCCCGCGCGGCCAGGCCGGCCGGGACGAGGCCATGATCGGCGCCCGCCTTGCTCAGCGTTGTCCAGATGCCCTCGGCGTCCTGCGGCCGCGCGAAGATCTCGAACCCGTCCTCGCCGGTGTAGCCCGTCCGGGCCAGCAGGACGGGCGCCCCGGCAACGGTGGCCGGGTAGCTGGCGTAGTACTTGACGTCGCCGAGGCTGGCGTCGGTGAGCGGCCCGAGGATGTCCGCTGACCGGGGTCCCTGGATGGCGATCAGCGCGTAATCGCTGGTGCGGTCGGTGACCGCGGCGTCCAGCCCGGCCGCGCGCTCAGTGAGGAGCGACCCGACGGTGGCGGCGTTCGCGGCGTTTGCGACGACCATGAACTCGGTGTCGGCGAGGCGGTAGACGATCAGGTCATCGAGCACGCCGCCATCCGATGCACAAATCATCGTATAACGGGCGCGTCCCGGACTCACCGCCGTCAGGTCGCCGACCAGCGCGTAATCAAGGGCGGCCCCGGCCTGCGGGCCGCTCACCATCAGCTCGCCCATGTGGGACAGGTCGAACAGGCCGGCGGCGGTCCGGACGGCCCGGTGCTCGGCGATCTCGCTGCCGTAGCGCAGCGGCATCAGCCATCCGGCGAAGTCGGTGAGCGTGGCGCCCAGGGCCTCGTGAACCGAGGTCAGCGGCGTCCGCCGCGGCCCCGTGGTGCCGGTTCCCGCTGGGCTCGGGCCCGCGGTGCCAGTTCCTGCGGCGGCGGCTTCCGCTGGGCTCGGGCCCGCGGCGGAGAAGTCGGTGGCTGTGCTAGCTAGGTCGGTCCTAGCTAGGTCGGTCCTAGCTAGGTCGGTGGGGTCTGTCATCCGAGCTCCTCCGGCCGACGCGGCTGGCCGGCTAGCAACCGGGCGTGAGGCCATCGCCAGCATTCCCGTGCATGGCGGGCGACCGCCAGCCTACCCGGATCGCGGCCGCCCCTTCCGGCCGCGCCGCGCTGGAGCCACGCGCCGACCGCCCGGCGGCAGCACCCGCCCGGCGGCCCCGGCGTGCGTCACCCGCCTGGCGGCCCCGGCGGCCCCCGTCCCGGGCCCGCGGCATCCGCCCGGCGGCACCAGCCGGCGCACCGCCCGGCGGCCAGATGTGATATCCGGGATACATGCAACTACTGACCGACGAAGAGATAACAGCCCAGCTACCCGAGGTACCGGGCTGGGAGCGCCAGGGCGACGCGATCGTCGCCGTCGTCACCCGGGCCGATTTCCGCGATTCGCTGCTATATCTCGGGGCGGTGACCTACTTGGCCGAGGCGGCAGGCCATCATCCGGACGTGGCGATCTCCTGGAACAAGGTGACGCTGACGCTGTCCACGCACTCCGCGGGCGGCCTGACGCAAGCCGACTTCGCGCTGGCCCGGCAGATCAGCCAGCTGCCCTGAC
>DATCEO010000226.1:0-2771 GCA_036510065.1 Streptosporangiaceae bacterium
CGTCGGCGGCCTCGGGCAGGCCCTGGGAGATCCCGTGCGTCCCGGCGTACAGGACCAGGCACTCGTCCGGCCGGGCGCCGAGCCCGGCGCGCAGGTAGGGGTCGGCTGGCGTGGCCGGGTCGAACTGGCCGACGCTGACGCCGTTGCGGATCGTGTGCACCTTGCCGGCGGGCACCCCGCGGCCGATCAGGTTGGCCCGGAATCCGTCGCTGACGACCACGACCTCGTCGGCGGCAGCGTAGGCGGCCAGCTCAAGCCACTCCAGCAAGCCGATCAGCCTGCGGTTGGTGAGCACGCCCAGCTCGACGAAGATGGCGGGCCACAGGTCGCGCACCTCGACGATCAGCCGGGCGCGCTTGGCCCGGGCCAGCAGCCAGGCCGAGGCGATGGAGAAGAAGGTGGGGGAGGACACCACGACGGTGTCGGCCCGCCCGCTGGCGCGCCAGCCGAGCAGGACGCTGCTGACCATGAAGCTCAGGTGGGACAGCGTCTTGCGGACGATGCCCTCGTTCGGCGTCGCGTACAGCCAGGTGCGCAGCACCGCGTAGCCGTCGCGGTGCTCGCGCCGCCGGATCGCGCGGCGGTACTGCGGCGGCAGTATCCCCGTCGGGTGATTGGGCATCCCGGTCAGCACGGTGACCTCGTCCCCGTCCGCCGCCCAGGCGGCGGCCAGCGCGGACAGCCGGGCCTGCGGCGCGCCGGTCTCCGGCGGGAAGTAGTGGGTGACGATGAGGATGCGGTGGGCCCGGCCGGTGCCGGAGGCGCGACGGATGCGCATGTCAGGCCACCCTGCTCTGGATGCGGTGCTTTCCGGTGGACGCGGTCGCGGCCCCGAGCACGGCCGGTGCGCGCAGGTAGGCCGCCAGCAGGGCGATCGCGGCCAGGTCGGCCGCCGCGCGCAGGCCCGGATACGGCGTCAGGCTGACCGCCCCGAGCAGGCTGACCGCCGCGGTCACGGTGCCGGTGACCAGCGTCACCCGCTGGTGCGACCAGCCGGTGTCGCACAGCCGCTGGTAGGCGTGCGTGCGATGCGGCTGCAGCCACTGCTCGCCCATCCGGATCCGGCGCTGCAGTGTCCAGGCCGTGTCCGCCAGGTACAGGGCGAGTGAGCCCAGCGCAGCCTCGACCGGGACGCCGCGCAGCACGGCGTAGGCGCCCAGCAGGGCCAGCGCGGCACCGAGCCCGTAGCTGCCGACGTCGCCCAGGAAGACCCGGGCCCGGGGCAGGTTCCAGGGCAGGAAGGCCAGCGAGACCGCCACCACGGCCGCGCCGCCGGTGGCGAGAAACTGGTCGGAGCGCCACAGGCCGAGGCAGAAGTACGCGGTCCCGCCCAGGATCGCGTGGGCGGCCGAGATGCCGTTGACCCCGTCCATGAAATTGAAGACGTTCACGAAGCCGGCCAGCCAGACGGCCACGATGACGGTGGCGGCCACCGCGGCCGCGGTCAGCGTGCCGAACCCCCTGACCTGGCTGACCAGCAGCCACCCGGCGGCCAGGCTGGCCGCCGCCTGCATCCCCAGCCGCCGCAGCGCCGGCAGGCCGGCCAGGTCGTCGGCCCAGCCGATAGCGGCGAAGACGCCGACGGTGAAGCCGAACACCAGGGCGGCGGCGCTGTGGATCAGCAGCGCGGCGATGATCAGCCCGATGGCCAGCGTGATGCCGCCGCCGCGCGGCGTCGGCACGGTATGGGACGAGCGGTGGTTGGGCTGGTCGATCGCCGCCGCCCGGCGTAACAGCGGGATGGTGACCGGCAGCGCGGCGGCGACAAATACGCCGCAGATGACAACGGCCAGCAGGCTCCCCAGATCCCCGTGCACGGAGATGGATACTACCGCGCTAAAGCACTCTGCGTAGTGAATCAACTACGCTAGGTTGCAGGAGTGGCTCATCCGGATACCGGCGTTCCTCCGGACGCTCCCGTCGCGGTCGTCGGGCTCGGCTACATCGGCCTGCCGACCGCCGTCAGTCTCGCGACCGGCGGGCTGGATGTCGTCGGGGTGGACGTCAGCCCCGGCATCGTGGAACTGGTGAACCAGGGCACGGCACCGTTCGCCGAGCCCGACCTGTCCGTCGGCGTCAGCGGCGCGGTCGCGATGGGCCGGCTGAGCGCGCAGCTGGAGATGCCGCAGGCCAGCGCCTTCATTATCGCCGTGCCGACGCCCTTCGCGCAGGGACATGTCCCCGACCTCAGTGCCGTGACAGCCGCCGCTGAGGCCATCGCGCCGGTGCTGCGCGGCGGCGAGGTGATCGTGCTGGAGTCGACTGTGCCGCCCGGCACCACCAGGGCCGTCGCCGACCTGATGGCAGCGCTCCGCCCCGACCTGCGCTTCCCGCAGCCGGGCGGCGATGCGCCCGACGTGCATCTGGCGCACTGCCCGGAGCGGGTGCTGCCGGGCCGGATCATGATCGAGATCGCGACAAACGACCGGGTGATCGGCGGCCTGACACCCGGCTGCGCGGCCCGGGCCGCGCAGCTGTACCGGACGTTCTGCCACGGCCAGCTGATCATCACCGACGCCGCCAGCGCGGAGATGGCCAAGCTCGCTGAGAACGC
This sequence comes from Streptosporangiaceae bacterium, assembly GCA_036510065.1. GTDB lineage: Bacteria > Actinomycetota > Actinomycetes > Streptosporangiales > Streptosporangiaceae > DASUBV01. Next base: position 2,555 of record DATCEO010000226.1, read on the forward strand.
CTACCGCGACGTGAACATCGCGTTCGCCAACGAGCTGTCGCTGATCTGCCAGCGGCTCGGCCTGGACGTCTGGGAGATCCGGGAGATGGCCAATCATCATCCCCGCGTCGACATCCTGCGGCCCGGTCCGGGCGTGGGCGGCCACTGCATCGCGGTGGATCCCTGGTTCATCGTCGCCGCCGCGCCGGAGCAGGCCGTCCTGATTGCCGCCGCACGG
>DATCEO010000227.1:0-14768 GCA_036510065.1 Streptosporangiaceae bacterium
AGACCAGACGCTGGAAGCCCGGCCGGGCGTCCATCCCCGACGCCGAATGCCCAGGTCCTCATCGATCACCAGCACCCTCGACGGCGCCCACCCCAGGGCGGCCGCCCGGTCGGCCAGCCCGTACTGCAGCCGCGTGGATTCGGCGTCGCCTCGGCGCTGTGGACGGCATCAGGCTATGTCGGCGCTTTCATGCGTGCCTCCAACATCATTTACGAGGTCGAGGAGGGACGCTCGTTCATCAAGCTGCGCCCGCTGCAGATGCTCGTCACTCTCGTACTCGTGGTGCTCCTCGCGCTTGTCCTCGTTGCCCTCGTGGTGACCGGCCCGATCGCCGCCAGGGTCGGGTCCGCCATCGGCGCGGGCACGACAGTGGTGACTGTCTGGGACATCGCCAAATGGCCGGTCCTCCTCCTCGTCGTAGTCTTCATGATCGCGGTGCTGTACTACGCCGCGCCGAACGCCCGGCTCCGCGGCCTCAAGTCGATCATGCCCGGCGCCCTCCTGGCCGTGGTCATCTGGCTGATTGCCTCGGCCGGCTTCGCCTATTACGTCGCTCACTTCGGTTCCTACAACAAGGTTTACGGCGTGCTAGGCGCGGCCATCGCCCTGCTGGTCTGGCTGTGGATCACCAACGTCGCCATCCTGCTCGGCGCCGAGGTTAACGCCGAGCGCGAGCGCAGCCGGGAACTGCGCGACGGTACTCCCGGCGCCGAGCGCGAGATCCAGCTGCTGTGCGGGAACGCTCAGTGCCCAAGAGGAAAAAGCGGGCACGCACGGCCTGACCTCGGCTACCCTCTCCCGGCCTTCAGTTCAGGGACTCTGTGAGGCCGTGCCCTCCGCAACTCTGCTGCCCTGGTCACGACCCGCATGCGGGCATGCAGGCACTCTGCCTCTGTTCCCGCGCCAGCCGCCGCCGCTCATCCCGCTATCACCGTCACCCCCACGAGGTTCAACCCGCTGCGGTCCGGACCTGGGCGACTCGGTCGCCGGGCGTGGCGGGACTGGCGGCATAGCGTCTCGAGACTCTTGGATTGCTGAATGCCCCCGCGGCGCCGGCCGGGCCTACTCCACTTCTGCGCCAGCAACGGTGGCTTCAACGTGCACGGAACGACCACCGACCCCCCGGCGCCTCCAGGGCATAGGGAGCTGGCTCTGGCCTGCCGCAGATTGCCGCGGGCCCCGCGGTTCCCCGTGGCGGCGGGGAAGCGCGGGGCCAGCGGACCGGGTTAGCAGCTAGCTGACGCGAGCAGGGCTAACGGACCAGCGCAGGCCGGCCGTATGGCACCGCGCCCAGCACGCCGGACTGGAACAGCGTCCGCACGTGCCGGGTGGCCGGGTTGTACCACAGCAGCGTCGCGGTGGGGCTGCACTCGGTGGGCGCCTCGACCAGCAGCTGCGACCCGTAGGCGGTGAGCAGCCGGTTGTTCCCGGAGGTGTGCGGGATGGTGACGAGCGTGATCGAGCCGTCCGCCTTCTGCCGGAAGATCTGCAAGGTGCCGCACGGCCCGATCGCCTGCAGGTACAGGCCGCTGGGCAGCCGCCAGGCACCGATGTCCCCGAAGTCGGGGCTGCGGCTGCCGCGCTGGGGTGTCAGCACCCTGGATTTTCCGCCGCTGGCCGGTACTAGCCAGAGCCGTGGCCGGGCGCTGGCACCGGCGCAGGAGGCCAGGATAGTGTCCGAGTTCCACCAGCGGGACGGAATGCAGGCCGTGCCGGAGGCAGGCAGCGTGCGGATGACACCGCCGGCGTTGCTGACCAGCTGCAGGCCCCGGCCGGCGCCGACGGCCAGGGTGGTGCCGTTATCGGAATACACTCCCGAGCTCGCGCCCGAGCCGGTAACCAGGACCTTCGCCAGGGATCCGGTCAGGCTGTAGCGGGCCAGCCGGAACCGGGAGCCCGTCTGCCGCCAGCCCAGCAGGTTGAGTCCGCCGGGCCGGGAGTAGCCAATGACGCTGGCCTGCGCGGCCAGCTTGAGATGCCTGACCCGGCCGCTGGCCAGGGTAATCTCCTCCAGCCCGCCGAACGCGGCGGTCTGCAGCAGGGCCCTGGTCTTGTCCCCTGACCAGTCCACCAACAGTGGCGGGTTCCTGGTCGCCGCTGCCCGGTAGAGCTGGTAACGGCCGCCCGCCGGGTCGACCAGGTCCAGGCTGACTGGGGCGGCCTTCGGCTTTCCGGCCTCCGCGTACCTGCCATGCCAGACCTCGGCCAGCACCCAGCCCGGCCCCACCCGCCGCCACGGCACCGCCGATCGCGGACCAGCCTGACCCGCGCCCAGCATCGTCCCCCGGCCCGCGCCGGCCGAGGGACCGGCAGCGGCCGCGAAGGCGACGCCGCCCCCGCCCGCCACCAGGCCGACCGCCAGCGTCATGGCGACCGCTGCGCTCCGGCGGCGCCCCCGTCCAGCGCCTGGCCTGGCGCCGACCTTCCCCGTTACATCCATTTCCGGTCCCTCCGATAGCCGCGTCCCGCCTGCCGGGATGCATCGCCCTTAAGACGTCTGCACTGCTTGATCGGTTATGACTAATATCCGGCCGCCGGCTGGGCCAACGGTCACGGCCGGCTGGGCCGATTGGTTACTGGTTAATGATCGCCAGACCATGAAGGTCGCTGCGCGGGACTGTTGCATTGGCCGATCGCTGCAGGCGGGAAACTGATGCGCTGACGTCTTCAGACGTCGTCGTCGTCATCCACGTCATGCCCGTCAGCCTGCGGAGGTGACACCATGGCCAGGCAGACCGCCTACTCTCCCGGCCCCGACATCGGTGCCGACGAGATCGTGCGCGACCGGCTGGGCCGCGTCGTCGACGACGCCTACGCCGAGTCCGCCGCCGAGGAAGCCATGGCAGCCGGTGGAGTGGTGCTGGCACGAAGGCAGCGGGCAGGCTGGCTACCTTGGTCACGGCCTCGGAATCAGCCAGACTGCCAACCGCGGCGTAAGTCGGCCGCGGAGCTGAGCCCCTGTGGCGCTGGCACGAAAGGCCGGCCGCCCCGGTGCGGGGCCCTTCACAATGAGTGGCGCCCTGCAGTTCCACCGGCGATGAAGGCCCACGACAGGCGGACCTCCGCCAGCGGACTTGCGTCTCGCGCGTGACGCCCTCATTTGCCGGGGCGTTACTACGTAGGGTGCCGGTACCGGCGAGGCCGGCGGCATGACATGCCGCTGTCGTGGCTCGACATGATCGGACGCGGCGGCGTAGAGTCCGCAGGCATCCGCCTGGAGATCGTCTGGGGAGGCGATCGCGGGTCCGGGCTACAGGAATCGGGGGCAATCACATGGCGTACGGCGTGGTTCATAAGTTCGCTGGTGGCACGAAGGAGCAGTACGAAGCGTCGATCACGGCGGTGCATCCGGACGGTGGCGGGCTGCCCGAAGGGCAGCTGTTCCATGCCGCTGGCCCGTCGGCAGGCGGCTGGACGATCATCGTAGTGCACGACTCGCGGGAAGGCTGGGAGCGGTTCCGCGATACTGTCCTCATTCCCCGCATGACGCAGGGCATCGCCGGCGGCTTCACAGCTCCGCCCGAGGAAACCGGATTCGAGATCTACAACGAGGTGACGGCCTAGCCGCAGTAGTCCCGCCAGCGGCGGCCTGCCGGCTAGCTAGCTGGCGGGATCGGGTGATCACGACAGACATCTGCGTCCATGGCCGGCGGGCGCGCCGGAGGCACGAGCAGACACCAGCGCAACAGAAGCGGCAGTTCCGGGCCGCCCCGTCCCATCACGCTGACCAGCAGAGCTGCTGTACCAGCGTCCGGACGTGATGGTCGCCGGTCATGTGCCTGCGGTTCGCGTTCCTCCTGATCACTCGGCTAGCCGGAAGGCTGCGGCTGCTGGTTATCCCGGACACGATCCTGCGCTGGCACCGCGATATCGTCCGCCGACGCTGGGCCGCCCGGTCCATGTCGGAAAGACCGGCCGCCCGACGACCCGCCGGAACATCAGGGCCCTGGTCCTCCGGCTGGCTCGCGAGAACCCCGAATGGGGTTACCGCCGGATCCACGGCGAGCTGGCCGGGGTGAGGAGTACCGCGAGGCTCGCGACGGGTGGAGTGTCGGGGCTGGGATCTGTTCCGTCTAGATCGTGCTGCGGACTGCGATCTGGCAGAGCTCGGGCAGCCTGGCCTCGGCTTCGCCGGCCGCGATCTGCACGCCGGCCCAGGCCAGCGCGAGGCCGTACGCGGCGGAGCAGGCCATGAGCACCGGTATCCGGACCGCGGCCGGGTCGGAGCTAGTGACCGCGGCCGCGATTATCACCGGGGTGACCGCGACGGCGACGCCGGCCAGGTTGGCGAGCATGCCGCCGAAGGTGTAGGACCCGTATCCGGGGGCGGCCTGGCGCACGGGGCTGCCTGTTCGCGTGGCCATCGGGTAGGCAAGGGTGACGGTGAGGATGTTGCTCAGGCCCAGGGCTGCGCCCAGGCCGGCCAGGGCTACTGCGATGGCCGGTACTGCCTGCGTCGGATGCCTGACCGCGGCCGCGAGGCCGAAGCTGATCGCGGTGAGCAGTGGTATGGCGATCACGCTGAGCGCGATGTTCTGGCCGGAGAAGTAGGCCCGCAATGAGAGGCGGCTAGTCAGCGCGAGCGCGTCGATGACGAAGGGCGGGCCGGTCAGGCCGACCGAGTTGGCGTGGAAGTACCCAACGAACCCGGCGCCGATGACGGCGCTCGCAATCACGACGGCGGGGTGCACCGGGCGGCCGACGATGGAGCTGATGGATACGACGACCATGATGACGGCGGTCATGGCCCAGTAGACCAGCGATGTGGGCACGCGGCGCTGGTAGATCCAGAACCGGGCGGCCACCGCGCCACGCAGCCCGTACCGGGCTAGCGGCAGCGCAGCGGCGCGCACTTGCGTTGACTGGGTGGAGGTGTCGGCGGTGATCAGGGCGCGGCTCAGCGAGCGAATCCATAGCCAGCCGAGGACGATGATGACGGCGGCCAGCAGCCCCAGCCGCGCCAGCGCGATGCCGGAATGGCCGTGCGAGGCGTCCTGGATCGCGTGCGCGGCCAGGCCTGGCGGCAGCCAGCGCATCCACGCGTCGACGCCGGCGAAGCTCGCCGCGGTGATCCCGCCCTCGGCCGGGCCCTGGGTATCACCTGGCCCAGCAGCTCGATCAAGGCGAAGATCGGGATGACCAGGAAGACCGCCAGGTCCTTGCCCCGGCGTGAGCGCAGCATCCTGGCCATGCTGGTGGTCACCAGCCGGGCCAGGGTGATGCAGAACAGCACCTGCAGCGCCACGGCGACCACCGCGACCAACAGGCCCAGCGGGCCGCTGGCCAGCCCGACCATCACCCCGAGCAGGCCGATCAGGTTAGCCGCCGGCCAGGCGCCGGTGGCCGAGGCGGCCAGCAGCCCGACCGAGAGCGGGCGGGTCCGCAGCGGGTACAGCGCCAGCGTGGCCGGGTCCAGGGTGCCGTCCAGGCCGAACGCGAAGATCGGCAGGATCAGCCAGCCGAGCGCGAATGCGGTGAAGATGACGGTGGTCAGGTCCACCGACGCGCTCAGCAGGTCACGACTATGGCGGCGGCGCGAAGGCGGTGATATTGCCCTGCGTCCCTATCTTCATCGCCAGTTCCCGGATGCTGCGTGGCCTCACCGCCGTCGTGCCGGGGCCGGCCCGCGTTGTCCAGCTGTTCGGCCAGTACCGCGGCACGATCCGCGAGTCCGGCTTGCAGTGGGTGAATCCGTTCACCGAGCGCATCAAGGTCTCGACCCGGATCCGTAACCAGGAATCGGCGCAGGCCAAGGTCAACGACACTGACGGCAGCCCGATCGAGATCGCAGCCGTGGTCGTCTGGCCGGTGCGGTGACGGCTGGCTGACGGGGTGCAGCTGAAACTCTTCTACATGTTGCTGCGCTGGTTATTCGGCCTTGCTGTCCTGGCGTTCCGCGGGGATCAGGCGAAGGACGCCGAGCTGCTGGTGGTGCGCCACGAGAACGCGGTGCTACGCCGGGCGGGTGCGCTACGAGCCAGCCGACCGGGCCTGGGTTCGCCGCGTTGACACGTTTCCTCCCGCGCCGGCAATGGGCCGCGATCTTCCCCATGACGCCCGCGACGCTGCCTGCCTGGCACCGCATGCTGGTCGCCAGTGGGCGGGATGGAAAATCGGTGATTACCGGTATGCAACCCGATGTGGGCTCCCGCGCATCTGTCTAAGTGTCGGCATGCCGGCCCTGGGGGCGCCGGCATGCCGACACTAGGTCATGGCCGCTTCGGAGGAGCGCTGGTCACGTGACAGCCGCAGAGGAGTTCATCGAGTTCGCGGAGGTCACGTCGCCGCGGCTGCGGCGGACGGCGTTTCTGCTGTGCGGCGACTGGCATACCGCGGAGGATCTCGTGCAGACCACCCTGGCGAAGGTCTTCGTGTCGTGGCGCAAGATCAGGCGGCAGGACGCTGCGCACGCTTATGCCGCGCGCACGCTGGTGAACACCTACCTCGCCGATAAGCGCCTGAAGCGTGTCGCAGAGGTACTTACCGGCAGGCTTCCCGAGCGGCCTGTCGAGTCGCCGCCGCCGGAGCTGCGGATCGTGGTGCTCGAGGCGCTGGCCACTCTTCCGCCCAGGGGGCGCGCAGTTGTGGTGCTGCGCTACTGGGAGGACATGAGCGTGGAGCAGGTGGCGGCCGTTCTTGGCTGCTCGCAGGGCAACGTGAAGAGCCAGAGCGCCCGCGCGCTGGACAAGCTGCGGGCAGTGCTGGGCGACGCCCTGGACGGGTACGGCCCGCCCGGCCGGCCGCTGGAAGCACGGCACGAGACAGGGGACACACAGCATGGATGAGACATCGCTGCGCGGCCTGCTGGACATTGCCCTCAGCCGCGAGCCGCCGCTCGGGCCGGTCGCTCGTAACTCGCTGCGGGCGGGCATCAAGCGCCGCCGCCGCCGCCGGGCACAGGGCGTCGCGGGGAGCGCGGCTGTCGTCGCCGCCATCGCTGTCGCCATCCCGGCCATCGCGGCCGCGCTGGGTCAGCATGCAGGAGCACCGCAGACACCGGGCGGGCGGGCCGCTTACGTTGTCAACGGCGGCACGGATACGGTGACGCCGATCACGACGGCCACCAATACGCCGGGCAAGCCGATCAAGGTCGGGAATTATCCCGCCGCGATCGCGATCACGCCGGACGGCAAAACCGCTTACGTCGTCAACGACGGCTCTGGTTCCTTCGGCACCGTGACGCCGATCACGACGGCCACCAATGCGCCGGGAAAACCGATCAGGGTCGGGAATTTTCCCGACGCGATCGCGATCACGCCGGACGGCAGAACCGCCTACGTCGCCAACATCAATTCGAACACTGTGACGCCTATCGCGACGGCGACCAACACTCCCGGCAGGCCGATCAAGGTCGGGGTCCGTCCCAGAATGATCGTGATCACGCCGGACGGGAAAACCGCCTATGTCGTCAACCAGGGAGCTGGTATCGGCAACCAAGCTGGTTCCTTCGGCACCGTGACGCCTATCGCGACGGCCACTAACACTCCGGGCAGGCCGATCAAGGTCGGCAATGGTCCCTTGGTGATCGCGATCACGCCGGACGGGAAGACCGTTTACGTCCCCAACTCCAGCACGGATACGGTGACGCCGATCGCGACGGCTACCAACACGCCGGGCAAGCCGATCAAGGTCGGGAGAATCCCGTGGGCGATCGCGATCACGCCCGACGGGAAGACCGCCTACGTTGCTAACTCCGGCACGGATACGGTGACGCCGATCGCGACCGCGACTAACACGCCGGGCAAGCCGATCAAGGTCGGCCCGGAACCCCAGTACATCGCCATCACGCCCGACGGGAAGACCGTCTACGTCGCCATCTTCAAGTCACCCACGGTCACGCCAATCGCGACGGCTACCAACACGCCGGGCAAGCCGATCAAGGTCGGCAAGGATCCATATGTGATCGCGATCACGCCCTGACCGACAAGACCAGTCAGGGGCGCCTCAGGTTCCTGATCGGGTCCAGCGCCGGAAAATTCTCGGCGGGGTCATCAGCGAGTACCGCACCGCCGTATAGCAGAGTTCGAGAACCCGCAGTTCAGCGGCCATAGGCGCAATTTTGAGCAGTACAGGGCAGTCAACGCCATCGGCCTGGCCGACCTGGCAGGCGCCCAGGTCAACGTCGGCATCGAACTGACCGGGCCACGGGTCACGCTGCACATGGACGGCACCCAGATGGCTGCGGCGGCCTGATCAGCCAGTACGAACCGGCCGCATAGTCGCCCGAAGCTCGCTCGCGCTGCCGCAGGACGGGGGCCGCGGCCGAATACTTGAACCCCACTCCCGTGAACTAGCACCGACGGCGTCGCGGGGCCGGTACGGCAGCCGGGTCGGGCGCACCTTCGCGCGCCTGGCCCGCGCCTGGCGCAGCCCGAAATGCGCCCCAGGCCGCGATGGCTTGCGCCACGCGCACAGCGCGCAGGCCATGAAGCTGCACGGCGCGGCCCGCGCCGGGCACGCGCAGTTATAGCGGGGGGCTCGTTCCCGGATTAGCGGCCGCGCCGCGCGGCCACACCCATGATCGCGACGCACATTCCCCCCGGACGCGCAGATCACGGGCTGGTGCCACCTGTGCGCCCGCTCATATCTGGCCTGCGCGTGGGCGGTCCAGCAACTGGCGGCGCGTGCATGACCCCGCTTAGCGAGCATCGAGGAACGGCGTGATCAACGCGAGCACTTCGCCGGGCCGCCGTGTCACGCCGACGTGCGTGGTCCCGGGGAGCACTGCGAGTTGCGCGTTCGGCAGGAGCTCGAACATCTCCACCACGTCAGGCAACGGTGAGAAGTCGCGGTCGCCGAAGATCAGCAGGGTCGGCACCTGCAGTGATTGCAGCTCGTCGGTCCACCCTGGGAACTCGTGCACCATTGTCGATGTCCTGGCCGCGAACTCGTCGAAGTGCGCGGGGTCGGGAGCGACGGTGTCGTAGGCGTCGCGCATCGCCTGGAAGTCGGCCGGTGTCGGCAGACGGTCGTAGTCAAGTGGCGCGCTCTCCCGGCCCGGCGGGCGGTGGGCGTCCGCCGAGGCGACGATCAGCTTGCCGACCCGGGTAGGCACGCCGAGCGCGACCGCGTACGCGACAAGACCGCCGAGGCTGAAACCGAAGAGATCGGCCTCGGCGATCCCCAGATGGTCGAGCAGCGCTACGACGTCACCGGCCAGCGCCTCGATCGTCATGGGGCGGCCGGTGTCGGCGGTGTGCCCGTGGCCCTGGAGCTCCACCGCGACCACCTGCCTGCTCGCCGCAAGGGGCTCGAGCAACGGTCCGAAATTGAGGTCGATGGTCAGCAGTCCGCCGTGGAGCAGCACGAGTGGCCTGCCACTGCCGCGGATCTCGTAGTAGAGCTGCAGGCCGTTCACAGGTGCGTACGTCATGCCGGGTATGACGATACGCAGCTCGCATCCTCATCGCGGAGCGCCGCGCGTGCCGTCGGCGGCTGCCGGAAGCGAGTCTGCGGTGCCGAACCGGCGTGTGGCCCCACCCGTCTGGCGACGGCCAACTTGGTCGCAGCGGGTGACCAAGCTGCTGGTGCCAGCTGCGCGCGTAGCCGCCGCTATGGCGTCCGGTCACAAGTCGGGGTCAGCCTTTGCCCGGATGCATAACGGGTTGATCTGCGCGGCGGCTATTGGCTGGGTCAGCCGGGACGGGGGTGGTGGTGCAGGTCAGTGGTCAGCGCGGCCAGGTCGGCGCGGGTCGGGGCGGTGAGCGCGAGGCCGGCCCGCGCGTCAAGCTCGTCCTTGGTCAGGCCGCCCAGGACGAACGCGGCCTTGAGCACGCCGATCACCTGCTCGCGGTCGGTGTCAGAGGCCCAGCCCGCGAGTGGCTGAGACAGTGCAGGCGGTGAAGCGGCGTGTGGGCCGCCGCCGCCACGGCCCCTGGTGCCGGGCGATTTGCTGGCGAGTCTCGCGCCGAGGGCGCCGAGCCCGGCGCCGAGGAACGGTGCGATCAGCAGAGCGGCATAGGCCGTAGAGCCCGCTTGGCCGACGCTGAGTTCCGCCCAGTACTCGTGCCGCAGGCCCGGCGGGATCACCGTGTTGTTCGGGTCGCAGGTTTCGCACCCGCCGCCCGACGGCGGCGGGGGGTTTTGGAGCGGCACGTGGTGCGGGAACAGCGCGATCGTGACCGAGGTGAGCACCGCCAGCAGCAGGGCAGCCGTCGCCGTGGCACAGCTCGCAGCCAGGCAGCCCTTCCGGGCGGGGGCCAGGACGCCCGGTCGCGTGTCCCGGGCGGCCAGTCGCGCTACCAGGAAGCCGGTCGCCAGGGGCAGCGCCAGCGAGACCAGCCCCCACAAGCTGCCCAGCGAGCTTTCGGGGTCCAGCGGGAAGAAGAGTATGAAGCCGATGCCGAGGGGCGCGAGCGCGTACAGCGCACCGGCGGTGACCGCGCCGGCCCCGATGCCGACCGGCAGGCCCGGCCGGGTAAGCCGGATGCGCTGGGAGGTCAGGATAAGCAGCCCGGCCAGGCAGCCGGCGATGACCAGCAGCAGCACGATCTCAAGAACCCACTCGCCGGGAACGATCACGAAGTAGGCGCCGAGCTTGCTGCCGTCGCGGTCCTTTACGGCCTTGGCGGCGATCAGCGCGAGCACCATCACGTAACCGCCCACCCGCGCCGCACGCGGCGCCCAGCCGCGGCGCACTGGCCCGAAGTAACGGCGAACCACCCACGGCAGCACGGCCAGCAGCACCACGGTGCCGGTCACGTACACCCGGTTAAGCGGGGTAGCGGAGTTCGATGACACGCCCGGCCAGCCGATCCACGCCAATCCCGCCGCCCCGGCGGCGAACGCCAGCACCCGCATGGCCCTGCCCATCACGGCCTCCCGCGCCACTAGCCACAGCCCTCCGCACAGCCAGGCCACCCGCCCCGCCCCGGCTGGAACCTCACCCGCCTCGGCCAGCACGGCCTCTGCCCACTCGCGGCGGGCCGCCGGAAGCAGCCCGGCCGAGCGCTCCAGCAGCCCGGCCAGCGCCCCCGTGAACCTGTGCATCACGCCCCCTCCGGCGCCGCCCCGCGCCTGCCCGCTACGGTCGGGCGACGATGCGGCAGCAGTGCCTGCTCGGCCAGCGCGGCCTTCGCCCGGGCCAGGCCGTCGGGGGTCAGCCGGTACAGGTGCCGGCGCGGCCGCCCGGCTGGCTGCTCCTCCTCCCACCGCGCCTCGACCAGGCCACGATCAGCCAGCCGGATCAAGATCGGGTACAGGCTGCCCGACTTCAGCCCGGTGTCATTCGCGATCCCGTACCCATGCCGCCACGCCGCCGGTTCCGAGCACAGCGCCGCAAGGACCGACAGCGTCTGCACCGAAAACCCGGAACCTCCAGCCACGGCAACGAACTCTACCTAGGTAGAGTGCTGGCTGTCCACCGTCGGCCGAACGGGCCATTCTGCGCGTGTCCAATCGAGGCGAACTCGTCGGCTGATGCGCAGAGTCGGCAGGCGCTGCGGAGGTTCGGGGGCACGGGCATTGAGGTCGCTTAAGGTAGCCAGCGCCGCGTTACTGACGCTCTGCGGCCCACGGCGCGCTACGGTCCGCCGGAGCTGCGGGCCCAGGGTCCGGCGGCGCCTGCTCCCGGACGGCGGCTACCTGCCCAGGCTGGCGCGTCGTCGCGCCTGTCAAGTGCCGGGCGCAACGCGGCGCGCGCCCAGGCCGCGCCGAGGTGCGCAGCGGCGCACGGCGCGCGACCTGCAAACTGGTCCGGCGCGGCGCGGCCCGCGCCGCACAAGCTCAACTTCCTGTGCGCAGGCTCACTCCCGGGCCAGGCCTCGCGCCGCCCAGCCACCCGGCTTGATCGCGGCGCATATTCCCCCGTCGGCAGACATTCCGCGAGCCGAAGATTCGCGCCTGCGCAGCAACCAACTGCCGCGACTCGCGGCCTTAACTCTTTGCACAGGAGGCAAGTACACGCGCAAATCGGTCAGTTGCCACGCGTCGCGTAGCAGCCGTTACGCGGACCACTTGACGCCACGTTAAAGAGTGGTTATGGCGTTTCTGCCGGTCGACGGCCCTATAAGTCTCATGCCCTGGCAGCACTAATTTAGCCGACGAGATGCTCCGTGCGGAGACCGGATCCGAACTGACGTGCGGCTGCTCATTCGCCTGCGCTGCTGTACTTTGCTGCTGTACAGCTCGGCAATTCTCAGGCCAAGATTTCGAATTACTTCCCTGACCTGTGAAGCTATGGGGATTCGAACCCCGGACCTCTTGCATGCCATCCAGCGGCAGGACACCCACCGGAGTCCATCGCCGCAGGTCACCGTCCCAGGACGTCCGCACCAGTCCCCCGGAATCCAGGCCGGTTGCTGTACTTTCCTGCTATATCAGTCAGCCCAGCGCGCATGCTCCCGGCCGCCGCAAACCAGCCGACACGCGACCAGTTACAGTAAGGCCTCCTGAAACACTACCGGCCGAGCCTCTCGTGAGCCAGACAGCGGCCGGGACCGGCAAAGGCCGACAATCCCGCCACTGCCCGGCAGAACTACACAGTTCTCCCCCGCACAGCCGCCAGCCCGGGACCGCGATGACCACGCCGGCCTGCTCCGGCTCGGTCTGGTCGCCAGCGCCACTCCCCGCATCCGGAGCTCTGGCCAGCGGGATATCAACGTCCGCTTCTGCGTGAGCGTGCGCAAGCGACGCCTGCATCTCAGTCGCGGTCGGGAGCCGCGGTGGCGCTTGCCCAGCGGGACGGACGAGGCGCGGTCCCGTTCTCCGCTTCGTCGCGGCGGTGGATCTCGATCAGCTCCTCGCGATACCGGTGATCCGCTGAGGGCAGCTCGTCGCGCACCTGGGCGCCGTCGTCCCACCACTGCATCAGACCGCGCCCCAGCTCCTGACCGGCGCGGGTGTGCACGCAGTGGGCGTAGTCCGGGACCTCGGCCAGCGCTTCTCCGAGAGCGACCTTCGCGGCGACCCAGTCGGCGTGTCGGAACTGGTGCGGTCCTTGGGCGCAGAAGCGAGGAGACGCACGGCGTGACACGCCATCATCCAGTCCCCACCCGGGGTGGCATTGAAGTTACGGTGGAGCACGTCGATCAGCACAGGCCCGAGGGGCAGGCCCATCCCCACGTCCTCAACCGCGATGAGGCGCAGGCGCCGCCACAGGTGCTCAGCGACATCCGCCGAGGTCGTGAACATCTCGTAGGCGGCGAGCACGGCGTTGCCGATGTGACTGCGCCTGATCTCCTTCTGGAGGACAGCGACGAGATCGTCCACCGGAATGCCGTGCGGCGAAACGACTTGTGAGTAAGGGTCCTCGGTGAAGTTTCCGGGACCATAGAGACGTGGCATGAGCTGCCGCTCCTTCCGCATGACGACGGCAGACGCGTCCGACGCGCGGAAGGGGTCTCTAGCGCGCTCAACGTAGCACGGCACGAGGCGTGCGACGCGACCGAACTCACGCTCATGCCGCCGACCGTTCGCAGGCTGGGGAAGCGGCGGCACTAATCCCTTAGGACGTGAATGGCGGCATGCGTTTGGCGAGCCTGGTCCCGACGGCTGCGGCCGCAGCGCCGATTCCCGGCGCGCTCACCGCCGGCGCGGCATGGCACGGCCCGATTCCGCGGCGAACGGCGGCCACCAGCAGGGCAGCAGCGCCGTCGGCCGGGAGATCCGGACGACAGGCGGCAGCCGCACCGATGAGTTCCGTTGCGCCGAGGCGTCTGAGAGTGCGTGAGCGACTCCCGCCCACGGGACGGCACAGCCGCGCTGAGGTGCTGTCAATCGCAGGATCGCCCACGACTGCGAAGGAGCGAAAGATGATCAGTCTGCCGGAGATCGTTTCATCCGGGAAGTGGCAGCAGGATCGCGATGAGCTGCTCAGGGCCGAGAAGGAGGCCACTCGAGCGCTTGACGTGCTCGCCGCGCGTCGCCGCCGGCTCCCGATGGTCAGGTTCGACACCAGCAAGTACGCGTTCAGCACGTCAGCCGGCCCGCAAACCCTGCTCGACTTGTTCGCCGGGCAGCCACAGCTCGTGGTCTACCAGTTCATGGACAACGGGCCCGACGACTACTGCCCGGGCTGCACCCACTTCACCAGCAACGTCGCCGACCTGGCCGCGCTGGCCAACACCGGCGTCAGCTGGGCGACAGTATCCGACATGCCGCTCGCCCAGATCGAGGCCTACAAGGCCCGGATGGGGTGGACGATGCCGTTTGTGTCGTCACGCGGCACCACGTTCGCCGACGACTGCGGCGCGGGCGGCGGCTTCATGCTCAGCGTCTTCCTGCGCAACCGGCAGGACGCCTACCGGACCTACTGCACTACCGCCCGTGGCGTGGACCGGCTCCTGTTCGTCAACAACATCCTCGATCTCACCCCGTACGGACGCCAGGAGGACTGGGAAGATTCCCCGCCTGGCTGGCCGCAGCATCCCACGTACGGGTAGGTGTTCGTTTGGCTCGCCCGGCACGCATAGGGGACGAGTTCCCGGGCCTTTGACATCCGACCCACCACAAGCCCACCGAACTGCGGGTCGGGCAGGACCCGCCAACGCCTGCCGGCCGAGACGAGCTACATGATTACTCATGATCGAAACACGGCGACGCACTGTCATGCCGCGATGACGGGGATCCGAGCTGGTCACTGCAGGTCGACGGCTACTTCGTGGTGGGAGACTCGCTCGTCCCACCGCCTTAGTACTGGCCGGGCAGTTTCCTCGACGACGGCCTGCTCGTAGTTGTCTCCCGCGAAGGCCCGGACCGCATCCAGGCTTTTGAAGTAGGTGATGGAGGTGAACATGACTTCCTGGCCGTCCTCCCGGCGCAAGAGGCGG
>DATCEO010000228.1:0-5130 GCA_036510065.1 Streptosporangiaceae bacterium
GCGACGTCTCGATCACCATCTTCACGGCTTCATCCCTGAATTCCGGTGAGAAGCTCTTCTTTGCTCGGGGCAAAAACTTCACCTTTCCAGATTGTCCATCCTAATGGATGGACTGTCCGGAAGGCTCGGGGCACCTCAACCTGGACGTCCTCGATGAGCAGCCGCAGTAGTTCCTGCCGCTGTGCGGGATCGAGCTGGTCGATGATGGCGTGGACGCGGGCGGCGAAGCTCTCGACGCCGTGGCGGAGCCGGTTGCCGCGGGCGAGGTCGGCTCGCTCGGCGGCGAGGCTGGCGCGCTTGTGCTCGAGCTCGCGCTGGCGTGCGGTGATCGCGGCGGCGCGGCGGTGCGGCTCGGGCATGTTGATCAGCCCGGCCTGGTAGAGGTCGATGAGCCGGCGGTGCTCGCCGCGGGCGGCCTCGAGCTTGCGGTCGAGGCGGGCCAGTTCGGTGGTGAGCAGCTGGTCGTCGGGGACGGGGGCGTGCACCGCGATGGCCTGCTCACCGGCCAGCAGCTGGCCGGGGTCGATCAGGGCGGCGCGTACCTGGCTGAAGACGAGCTCGTCGAGAGCGTCAGCGCGGATGTTGCGTTCGGGGCAGCGCCGGTCCTGGCCTCCAGCGCGCAGCGGGTCGTGATTGTGGCAGTAGTAGTACCGGTGCCAGGTGCCGTTGCGGCCGCGCATCTTGTGGCAGCTGGTGCCCACGCCGCAGGGCCCGCATTTGACCAGGCCGCGCAGCAGCCAGGCTCCGGGTTCGGCGCGGCGCGGCGTCCACTTGCTGTTGTCGGTGCTGACCTTGCCGGCGGTCTCGAACGTCTCGCCGGCGATGATGACCGGGCAGCTGATCGCGATCCAGTCGGCGCGGGGGCGGGGCACCTGGCGGGAGTGGTGGCCGGACCTGCGGTCCGGGACGGCCTCGGTGCGGTTGAAGTAGGTGCGGCCGATGTAGGCCTCGTTGCGCAGTATCCGGTCCAGGGTCGAAGTGCCCCGCACAGCGCGGCTGCCGGCGGGGGTGGGCACGGCGTCAGCGTTGAGCAGGCGGCAGATCTGGCTGATGGTGGTCCCGGCGGCCCGCTCGGCGAAGATCCGCCGCACTACCGTGACCTCGGGCTCGAAGATTTCCAGGTGCGCGGGGCCGTCTGGGCCGCGGGGGATGCGCCGGTAGCCGTAGGGCGCCTTCCGGGAGATCACCTCGCCGGCGCGGGCGCGGAACAGCTTGCCCCGCCGGTACCGTTCGCCGATCTTGGCCCGCTCGTACTCGGCGATTACGCCCTGCACCTGGGTGAGCAGCCTGGCCTGCGGGTCGTGCTCGTCGAGGCCGGGGGCATCGGTGAACCGCACGCTCACTCCGAGGCGGGCCAGCTCATCGAGGAGCACCTGGTAGGCGCAGGAGCGGGCGAGCCGGTCCGGGGACAGGCACCAGACCACCTCGAACAGCCCAGCCTCGGCGGCGTCACGCATCTCGTCCAGCCCAGGCCGGTCCAGCCGGGCCCCGGAGCACCCGTCGTCGCAGTACTCGCCGGCCAGCTCGTCCCCTGCCCCGGTCACGTGCGCGCGCAGCGCCTCCACCTGGGAGCCGATCGTGCCCCGCTCGGCCTGCCGCTCGGTGGACACCCGGGCATAGATCACGGCCTTCATGACCATCCCTCCATCACCTGGCCGCCCGGCGCGGCCAGCACGCCGGCCGCGTCGAGCAGGAGCTGATAGCAGGCGGCCAGCGCCTGCTCGCGCGGGTCGGCGTCTGGGGTCCAGGGCGGGCGGAGCGGGCCCGTTCTTGGTGTGCGGGATGAGGCCGTAGCCCTCCTCGCGCGGCAGGTGCACCAGCATCGTGAACCTCGTGGTGCGCTCGACCAGGGTGCCGATCGCGGACCGTTGCAGGCCGATGATGAGGTCGCCTTCCCAGTGCCCCGGGACGGCTCGGTCTTCGACTTCGGCGGGCCGCTCACTGATCAGCACCTCCGGGGGTGACATGAGCCCGCGCTCTCTGCCTGGACCGGGCCAGGGGAACACGCAACGCCCGCCCGGTCCGCAGGCAGGCGACCAGCTCGCGCTTCAGCGCGCCCCGGCTCTGGACAGTGCTCCGGCTCGCGGAGATCGCCAGGCCCGCGATCGCCGACGACGAGATCCTGGTACGCGTGCGTGCCGCCAGCGTGGATCGGGGCACGCGGCACCTGCCACGGCTCTTCGCCCCGTACGCCCGCACCCAGGCGAGCAGGCTGGCGCACAAGCCCGCGAACCTCTCCTTCGAGCAGGCGGCGGCCGTCCCCGTCTCCGCGCTCACCGCGCTGCAGGCCGTGCGCCACGGCATGGTGCAAGCCGGGCAGAAGGTTCTGATCATCGGCGCATCGGGAGGCGTCGGTACCTTCGCCGTGCAGATCTCCAAGGCCTTCGGCGCCGAGATTACCGGCGTGTGCAGCACGGCGAAGACAGACCTGGTCCGCTCCGTCGGAGCGGACCACGTAATCGACTACACGC
The DNA here is from genome assembly GCA_036510065.1 of Streptosporangiaceae bacterium. Taxonomy (GTDB): domain Bacteria; phylum Actinomycetota; class Actinomycetes; order Streptosporangiales; family Streptosporangiaceae; genus DASUBV01. The sequence goes on from DATCEO010000228.1 coordinate 2,472, forward strand.
GCGGGGACTTCGCTGACGGGCAGCACCGATACGACGTCATCCTCGACATCGGCGGCGGCAACGGGCTGTCACATCTGCGCCGGGCCCTCATCCCTCGCGGCAGGCTCGTCCTGGTCGGCGGCGAGTCCGGTGGGCGGTGGCTCGGCGGCATGGACCGCCTGCTCCGTGCGCACCTGCTCTTCCCTCTGGTGAGCCAGCAGCTGAGCACGTTCATCGCGTCGGAGAACTCCGCGGACCTGAGGGTCCTGCGGGATCTCATCGAGTCCGGAAAGATCGCCCCCGCCATCGACCGGACCTACCCGCTCAGCCAGACCCCAGCGGCCATCCGGCACGTCCAAAACGGCCGCGCCCGCGGCAAAGTCGTCCTCACCATCTGGCGAGTTGCCTGCCAACCCACCCTGCGCGGAGAACGTCCGCTTCTGCCGCTGTGACGACGTGTAACGCCCGCTCGTGCCTGGGTCGGTGGGACGTTCCACCGTGACTGGATGCGAGGCTACGTTCAGAGCTGTGACACGGGAGGTCGTGACAGCGAGGCTGAGGCGGAGCCGTACGAAGCCGCTGTCCCCGAGGACGATGCGGGCGCTCCGCGGCGGTAGCGGCACCGGTCAGGAGATCGCGGCCATCACCAGCTCGGTGACCTTCTTCTCCACCACGGGGCTCCACTTCTTAAGCGCGTACGACACCGGCCACATGTCGCCGTCGTCGAGATTCGCCGCGTCCTGGAAGCCCAGGGTCGAGTAGCGGTAGCTGAACTTGCCCGCGTTCTGGAAGAAGACGACGACCTTGCCGTCCGCGTTCGAGTAAGCGGGCATCCCGTACCAGGTTTTCGGCGACAACTCGGGGGCGGTCGCGGTCACCGTCACATGCACGCGCTCGGCTAGCGCACGATCTTCCGGTGCCATCTCCGCGATGCTGTCGAGGACTGCCTGCAGGCCGTCGGCCTTCTTGGCGCCCTTCTTGCCCTCGGCGCGCAACTCGGCGGCACGCTCCTTCATCGCGGCACGCTCCTCGGCGCTGAAGCCGCCGGACTCGGTCTTGGCATTCTTCGCGGGCATTCTCGGGCTTCCTTTCCTGACGCTCAGGGGCTCGGTGTCATGCCGGCCTCCCACCGAAGGCTAGGCCCGACCACACCCGTGGCGCTTCTCGATTCCTGATCGGATCGGGGCCCAGCCGAGGCGCTCGAGTAGCGCCCCTCTTCACTGACCGAACGTTCGGATCTGCCGTGAGTGGGGCGCGTCCGGCCTGGGGGATTCGGCCTGAAGCCTTCGCGGCGTCATGGATGGGCGCCTGAGCCTCGGCCGGGACCGTGAGGCCCGTTACGCCGCGCCGGGTCGTCGGTCCGGTGCTGATCTGGGCAGGCAGCGGGGCCTGTGGTTCCCGCGCCTACTTGTGCTCCGGCGCCAGGGGCGATCAGGCACCGCCGACTGCACTAGGTCAGGGAACGGCTGGGCCACGCAGTGGTCAGCTTCCTGCTGCTGCTCCGGCTGGTATAACTTCAAGGGCGGCGAAACCAATGACGGTCTCAGGTGTGGACAGTGGACCCCACCCGCCGGTCTTGAGGAGCGAGACGATGGACGGTGACGCCCAGGCCAGGGCCAGGATCATGGAGCATTGGCGGGCCTCCGAGCAGGGGGACAGCGCGGCCGAGCACGCCATCTACGCGGCGGACGCGATCTTGGATTACCCGCAATCCGGGGAACGGTTCCGCAGCCGCGCGACCATTGCGGCGCAACGCGGTGGCCATCCGGCGGGCCGGCACTTTACCGTGCTGCGGATCGGCGGCAACGGGGACGTATGGGTGAGCGAGTGCGTGATCAGCTACGACGGCGTGCCCTCCCACTCGGTGAGCATCATGGAGTTCTCCGGCGGCCTCGTCGCCCATGAGACCCAGTACTTCGCCGACCCCTTCGACCCGCCCCGGTGGCGGGCAGCGCTGGCCGAGCCGATGCCGGACCGTTCAGGCTGAACGGACGATCGCGAGAGTCCAGTGTCAGCTCCAGATGCGAAGCCGCCGACACTCGCGAACTGGGCAGGCCAGATCAATGCCTTCCGCTTCCGGATGCAAGATCGGCGACCTCGTTGCCCTGCCGGCTGAAGTCGCGCCGTCAGTCGCCTTCGGCCGCCTCGGCGGCGGTTATCCATACCGCGCGGACGCCGTAGGGGGACGGCCTTCCGCCCACTAAGGGTCGAGCGCGGTCAGGCCCTTCTCATTGAACGTGTGAACCACACCGGGCACAGTGTCCTCATCAGCGGCGAACAGCCGGGCGATCGCCGGCACCGGGTTCCCGACGACGACGCCATAATGATCATCGCCCGCCGGACCGGATCGACCGGTGCTTTCCCCGCCGCACGATCTGCTGCTGACGGCGGCCCTCTTCATCACTGAGCCCCCGCGCCCGGACTGGCTCGGCCATCGCTCCTCCCAGCACTCGACCGCGATCAGCTAGATCGAGCGTGAGACACCACCGGGCCCGGCCGCCGCCAGTCACCAGACCCGGCGAACATTTCTGGTCAGCGCCCTAGTAGTACTTTGTTAGGTTGCGGCGAGGGCGGCGGTGAGCCGGTCGGGGGTGATTGGCTGGGTGCAGAGGGGGCAGGCGCCGAGGATGAGGGCGAGCACGATCTGCAGTTCGTGCAGGACCTGGTAGAGGGTCATCCC
>DATCEO010000229.1:0-6938 GCA_036510065.1 Streptosporangiaceae bacterium
GGAGAGCGCGTCCAGCCGCCGTCTATGGGCAGCAGCCGGTACCCGCCGGCGGGGGATGCCCCAGGTGATTACATCCTGGGCTGACCGGGACCGCGACGCTCTCCGCCTGACAAACATTCATGTTTGCTCGCTAGAGCCAGCAGAGGACTGAACGAGCAGACATGATCGGAGAAGAAGGGACTGTTGCATTAAGTGATCCCATGATCACCGACAGGAGAATCTCTCGTCTGCGCACGCTTCGTGACCGCTTTACCCGCGATCAGGCCCCTCTCGTGGCCGCGTGACGATCGCAGAGTGAACGTCGGCAGCAAAATTTACGGCGTCATGATCACGTAGTCGCTTAATGCAACAGTGCCCATGGCGATACTGACGTGGCCGTGCAGAACGCCGAATTTGTGCGGGTGCCGGCCGACTGATTAGTGGTGGCGTGAGCGGCCAGATCCGCCAGTTCTGGCGATGAACGGCGGAGCGCATGCGACTGAGGCACGGGGCGGGAATTTCATCCCGTGCGGGCGGGACATGTTGGTGTCACGATGAGCGCGTGCGGGTGTGGCTGAGGACGCTGGTCGGCTGGGGCGTGTTTGCCCTGACGTGTGTCCTGGTCGCTGTGGGCGGCTGGCTAAGCGCGGGCAGTGTTCACGGGCGGGCGCAGGCGGCCGATGCGGTGCTCGCTCTGGCGTTCACCGCGACTGGCGCCTTGATCGTTACCCGGCGGCGGAACCGGCTGGGGTGGCTTGCGCTGCTGATGGGCTTGTCCGGGGTGGCTTACGCGGCGGACTCGTATGCCGGCTGGGCGGTGGAGCACGGGGCGCCGGGTGCGGCCTGGTCGGCGTGGCTGGCGCAGTGGGTGTGGGCGCCGGGGTGGCTGGCGCTGGTCACGGTTCTGCTGCTGCTGATACCCGACGGCCGGCTGCCCTCGGCGCGGTGGCGCCCGTTGCTCGTCTCGGCCTGGTCGCTGATCGCGCTATTTACTGCTGTCGCTGCGGTTCTGCCATCGCGGGCGGCCGGCAGCCCGGCCAGCCCGTTCGCGTTGCCGGCGCTGGCCGGGGTGGCCCGCCACGGCCTGGACGTGGTGCTCGTGCTGTTGCTCGTGCTTGCTGTGGGCTGCCTGGCGGCTCTGGTGACCCGGCTGCGCCGTTCCGTCGGGGTGGCCCGGCTGCAGCTGGTGTGGATCTGCGCGGGCGCGGTGATCGGGATCGCGGCGCTGTTTAGCGGCGCGGTTCTCCCGGCTGGCTGGGTGACGCCGGTCCAGTCTGCCGGGGCGCTCGCGCTGCCTGCGTGCCTCGGGGTTGCTGTGCTGCGCCACAACCTGTATGAGCTCGATCCGGTGCTGCGGCGGTCGCTGACCTATGGTCTGCTTGCCAGCGCGCTGGGCCTGGCGGCGCTGGGCCTGGCGGCACTCGGCGGCCTGGCGGTCGGCGGCGGCCGCCCGGTGGTGACCGTGCTGGCCACGATCGTTATTGCCCTCGTGGTCAACCCGATGTACCGGCTGGTCAGCCGGGCCGTGGACCAGATGCTGTACGGCGCCCGGGGTGACCCGTACGCGGTCCTGTCGGTGCTCAGCCGGCGGCTGGCGGCCACAACCGACCCGCGGCAGGTCCTCGATGCGCTGGCACAGGCTGCGGCAGAGACGGTGCGGTCCCCGTACGTGCGGGCCGAGGCGTCCGGCGGGCTGCTGCGGGTCGAGCGCGGGACGCCGCGGCCCGTGGCGATCAGCATCCCGCTGATGTTCCAGGGTGCCACGCTGGGCTGGCTGCGGCTCGCGGCCCGCTCACCCGGAGAGCCATTCGACCCGCGCGACCGGCAGCTTCTCGGCGACACAGCGGCGCACGCCGGCGCCGCGGTCTGCGCCGCCGTGACCGAGCTGGACCTGCGATCGGCCCGCGAGCGCCTGGTGACCTCCCGCGAAGAGGAACGTCGTCAGCTGCGCCGCGACCTGCATGACGGTGTCGGGCCGGTCCTGGCCGGACTGGGATTCACCGCCGAGGCGGCCGCCCGCGCGCTGCCCGCAGACCCGGTACGTGCCGCGCAGCTGCTGTCCTCAGTTCACCAGCAGGCCAGCATGGCGATCACCGCGGTCCGGCGGATCAGCCGCGAGCTGCGGCCAGCCCCGCTCGCGGAGCTGGGGCTGGCTGGCGCGATCCGCCGGCTGACCGAGCCGGCCGCCGAAGCAGGGATGGACGTGACCGTGTCGCTGCCTGAATGCATGCCGGCACTTCGGGCAGCGACCGAGGTAGCCGCGTATCACATCGCGGCGGAGGCGGTGACTAACGCACTGCGGCACAGCCAGGCCACACACCTGACCGTCGAGCTTTGCCAGGCCCAGGGTCAGCTGGTGCTGCGGATCACCGACGACGGCACCGGGATACCGCCGGAGCATGGGGAGGGTGTCGGGCTGGCTTCGATGCGGCAGCGGGCCGAGGAGCTCGGGGGTACCTGGTCGTTGCACTCGGCCGACGGGAAGGGCATCACCGTGGAGACGAGTCTTCCGTTGCCGGAGGGAACCTGATGCCGATACGCGTGCTGATCGTGGACGACCATCCCGTTGTGCGCAGCGGCCTGCTGGCACTGCTGACCGAGGCGGGCGGTTTCGAGCCGGTCGGCGAGGCGCATGACGGTATCGCCGCGCTCGCCGCGGTCCGCCGGACCCGGCCCGATGTCGTCCTGATGGACCTGGCCATGCCGAACCTGTCCGGGGTGGAGGTCACCAGGCGGGTCGCAGCCTGGCCAGATACCGCGGGGGTCGCCGTCCTGGTGCTGACGATGTCTGACGATGACGCCTCACTCGCGGCCGCGGTAAAGGCCGGAGCGCGGGGGTACCTGCTCAAGGACGCCGGTGCGGAGGAGGTGCTCGCCGCCGTCCGGGCAGTCGCCCGCGGCGAGGTCGTCTTCGGCCGTGGCGTGGCACCGGCCGTGCTCGACCTGCTGCAGGCCCGTCACCGGCTGCCGGCTCCGGTGCTGCCGGAACTGACCGACCGCGAGCGCGAGATCCTCAGCCTCGTCGGTATAGGGCTAGGCAACCAGGCAATCGCGGCACGCCTGCGCATCAGCGCGAAGACGGTGGCGAACACGGTGTCTATCATCCTGGTCAAGCTCGGCGTCGCCGACCGCGCCGACGCGGTTGCTGTCGCCCGGCAACAGGGCCTGGGCAGCTGAGTCATCCGGCCGAGGGCTTGTCCCCGTCTCCGGGCGCCGGCGGGAAGATCTCCCGGCTTGCCGGGCTGGATATCTCGTGCCGACGGGAACACGCCCGCCGCATGGTCAGGGTAACTGCGGCGAGAAGCGCCGCCACTCCCTCGAGGAGCATCCCATGCTTGACACCGCCATGCCGGCAGCCGCCGTCACTGGACGGCTCACCCGGCTCGCCATCCCCGCGGCTGTCGCAGTCGGCGTACTCACCGCGGCCCTGGCCGCCGTCCAGTTGCTCGCACCTGCACAGCCCGCGGGCGGCCACCACTTCATCCGCACCAGCGACTACGTCATCGAGATCCTGTTCGCCGCATCGCTGCTGACCACAGCCTGCGCTGTCCTGCTGCTGGGCCGCTACCACCGGGAACTCGGCCGGTGGGGCATGCTTGGGACGATCGCCGCGAGTGCCTACGCGCTCGGCACGGGCCTGGCCGCGATCAGCTCAGCTGCCACGGCAGCCCGCGGAGTGGAGACCCTGGACGTCATCCAGCTCCCCGCCATCGGGATCTGGCTCGTCGCCGGGCTGCTGATGGCGATCGCCACAGTCCGTGCCCGGGTCCTGCCGATAGTCGTCGGCCTCGGATTCGCGGCCGGGCTGCCAGCGGCAATGGCGCTCGGCAACTCCGGCCCGCTGGCCCTGGCCGTCCTGTGGGTCGCCGTCGCGGCAGCGCTGGCCAGGAAGCGAACCAGCGCCGGCACGCCAGCAACCCCCCGACACTAAGCCGCCCGAACTACGCGGCCCGCTCCATTGGTCTGTCCATCAGCAGGCGCGGCGCGACGATCGATGACCCATTCTTCGGCCATGATCTCCTGCGTCTTGTCAATGGCCGAGTTGCGGCGACTCTGGTACCGGCATGGGGAGCGCCGCACGGTCGCAAGGACTGGCCGCCGTACCGCCGGGCTCACCTTGCCCTGGAGTTCCGGCACCGTCCAGGGCCACGTCAGCCGCATCAAGATGATCAAGAGACAGATGTACGGCAGGGCGAAACCCGGTCTCCTGCGCAAGCGCTCATGGTGTGAGGCGGCGGGGGTGCCGATGGGCTGGCGAAGCGCGCTGTCGGGTCGGGATGCTAGCTGGAGCACTGAAGATCACGATTTGCCCGGCGACATCGAGGTCGCCGTCGCACTGGACGACGGCGAGGCCTGACTGGTCAGAGACGCGGGGTCCCATGGCTCGAGAGCGCCGGCGGCGGTAGCGTAGGCCATGGCAGGACATGCGTGTCCCCGCGCAGCATGGCACGGCCCCGGGTAGATGTGCGGCGCGTTGCCAGGATTGTGGACCAGAGCAGCGCCCGTGCGCGGTGATGGCCGGGGAGGTGCGCATGACGGATCGGCGGCACCGGGTGGTCGTCGTCGGTGGTGGTTTCGGCGGCATCAATGTGACGCACGCCCTGGCCCGCGCCAAAGTCGATGTGACGATCGTGGACCGGACCAACCACCACCTGTTCCAGCCGTTGCTGTATCAGGTGGCTGCCGGGATCCTGCCCGAGGGGCTGATCGCGCCGGCCCTGCGTAGCGTGATCAGGAAACAGGCGAACGCACGGACGTTGCTGGCCGACGTGAAGGACGTCGACGTGAACGGCGGGGTAGTGTCTGCGGTGACCCCGGACGGCCGGAAGCTGACCCTCCGCTACGACACGCTGGTTGTCGCCGGCGGCGCCACGGACGCCTACTTCGGGCATGAGGAGTGGGCTGAGTTCGCGCCGGGGATGAAAACCCTGGAGGACGCCCGCCACCTGCGCAGCCACATTCTCAGTGCCTTCGAGATGGCCGAGCTGGCCACCGACCCCGCGGAACGGGCAGCTTATCTGACCTTCGTGGTCGTCGGAGCGGGGCCAACCGGGGTTGAGCTCGTCGGCCAGCTGGCCGAGCTAGCGCACCAGGTGTTGCCGAGGGACTACCGCTCGGTGGTCACCACGGAGGCGAGGATCCTGCTGGTCGAGGCGGGCCCGGCGGTGCTGGCCGCATTCCACCCGAAGCTGCAGCGCTACACCCGGCGTCGGCTGGAGAACATGGGCGTCGACGTGCGGCTGAACACCGCGGCGATCGGGATGGGCCACGACAGCATCACCGTGCAGGATCCGGACGGCGAGGAGCAGATTCCCGCCCGGACGAAGATCTGGGCGGCGGGCGTGCGGGCCTCGCCGCTGGCCATGATGCTGGCCGGGGCTACTGGCGCGGGGACTGATCGCGCTGGCCGGGTTGCGGTCCTGCCGGACTGCAGCCTGCCTGGCCATCCGGAGGTCTTCGCCGTCGGGGACATGGTCACGCTGAATCAGCTGCCCGGCGTCGCGCAGCCGGCGATCCAGGAGGGAAGGTACGTCGGCAAGCTGATCCGGGCGCGGCTGGACGGCAGCACGCAGGTGAAGCCCTTCAGGTACCTCGATAAGGGCAACATGGCCACGATCGGCCACCTGTCCGCGGTCACGGAGTCCTTCGGGATGAAGTTCACTGGCGTGATCGGCTACACGATGTGGGGATTCGTCCACGTGCTCTATCTGATCGGCTGGGGCAACCGGCTGGCGGCTATATATTCCTGGGGCCGCGCGCTGACCTTCTCCAAGAACCGGGCCCATCGGGTCATCACCTTCGAGCAGGCGGCATACGAACTCACTCAGCACGCCGCGAGCGGCGGTGTTGCGTTGGCTGATCGGCGCGCATGACTGGGCGCGATGAGAGCGATGGCCGACTGGTCAGATGGCCATCGCTCTCAGCTGGTCGAATGCTGCGGGAATCCGGTGGCGGGCGGGGACGTCGGCGGCGAGTTCGTAGTGACCGCGGCGGAGATTCTGCACGAACGCGTGCCCGGCAGAGATGATCCGCGCGGACCGGCGGCGCTTGAGTCCGCGCATCGGCCGTAGCCGCGCTTTCAATCGGCCGTGATCGTTCTCGGCTGGGTTGTTCGCGTACCGCTCGACGGTGTGCAGGGCTGAAGGGATCAGCTCGTCCAGGACCCGCGGATAGGCGAGGGCGCGGTCGGTGGTGACCTCCGCCGGGATCGCGCCGGCGCGCAGCGCGCGGGTGAAGAACCGCCGGGCGGCGGCCAGGTCACGGCGTGCCGACAGCAGCACGTCGATGACCTGGCCGTGCTGGTCGACTGCTCGGTATAGGTAGGTCCACCGCCCAGCGACCTTGACGTAAGTCTCGTCAGCGAAACACCGGTCGCCGGGAGCATGACGGCAGAACCGGGCAGCCTCAATGAACTCAGGCGTGAAGCGCTGGACCCACCGGTAGATGGTGACGTGATCCACGGTGACAGCGCGCTCGGCCAGCAGTTCCTCCACATCACGGTAGGACAGGCCATACCGCAGGTACCAGCGGACCGCGACCGCGATGACCTCGGGCGGGAACCGGAAGCCAGCGAAGACTGAAACCGAGCCCGATGATGTCACTTCACCAGTCTCCCGCTCGCCGCGATCGACCAACGCAACAGGGCCCTCGGTGCCGTCCTGGCCGGGCAGGGCCGCCATCAGGAGGCAGCCGACCACCACCGGCAGGCCCTCTCCCTGTTCCGCGAGCTCGGCGACCGGTCCGGCGAGGCCAGCGCCCTGAACAGCCTCGGCGAGGTCCTCACCGCCCTCGGCCTGCCCGCCCAGTCCACCTCCCAGCACCAGGACGCGCTCACCGTCGCCGCCGAGGTCAACGACCGTTACCAGCAAGCCCGCGCCCACAGTGGGCTCGCCAGCGCCAGCACTGCCGCCGGCGACACCATCCGGGGCCGCCGCCACTGGCAGTACGCATTCACCCTG
>DATCEO010000230.1:0-66426 GCA_036510065.1 Streptosporangiaceae bacterium
AGCCGCCCGAAGCTTTCCAGGATGCCGCCGGGCAGCTGGGCGTGGTTCTTCTCGTCGAACAAGTCGATCAGGCTCGGCACCCCCATCACGATGCCGATCCGCTCGCTGGTCCGTTCGCCGATGTAGGCAGCCAGGCGGTAATAGTCGAAGTAGTCGCTGATCAGCACCGTCATGCCGCACGCGGCGAGCAGTTCGGCGCGGGCCAGGAAGTCGCGCCGGTCCACGTCGGCTCCGCCGGCCAGCAGGTTGCGCATCGTGATCTCGGTGAGCGCCAGCACCGGCTTGCCTGCTACCGCCGGGTCGGCCTCGAATTTGGCCTTGGCCGTCTCGAGCATGTCAAGGTTCACGTGCGTCGGCGGCCGGAAGCTGCCCCGCTCCACCAGGATCGCCTTCTTGCGCAGCACCTCGCTCGGCTGCAGCACCTCACGGTCGGGCCCGAACATGGCCACGCCGCTCAGCCCGAGCTGGACCAGCTTGAGGGCCATCAGCCGGTTGTCCACGCCGCGGAACTCGATGCCGCGGAACTGGATCATGTCGATCTCGATCCGCCCGGTCGTCAGGCGATCGAGCAGGCTCTCGATCAGCTTGTCCGGCTCGTGGTGCTCGAAGAACGCCCCGTACAGCAGGTTTACCCCGACGATGCCGAGTGCCTCCTGCTGCAGCCAGGCCTCGACGTCGAGCATGCGCACGTGCATGACGATCTGGCTGGGCTCGTCGTGCGGCTGGGCCTGGAACTTCACGCCCATCCAGCCATGGCACTCGTTGCCGCCCTGGAAGCTGCGCGCCACGACCGTGTCGGCGAACGCGAAGAAGCAGTTCTCGTCGCCGCGCTCGTCACCGAGCCGCTCCACGTTGAGCTGGAATTCCTTGTCGAGCATCCCCTGCAGCCGCCCGACGGACACGTACCGGTCCGCCTTGCCGTAGACGGCGTCGCTGACGGCCATGTCGTAGGCGGAGATCGACTTGGCCACGGTGCCCGCAGCGCCCCCGACCCGGAAGAACCAGCGCACGACCTCCTGGCCGGCACCGATCTCGGCGATCGTCCCGTACCAGCGGGGATCAAGGTTGATGCGCAGGGCCTTCTGGTGCGTGTCGGACTGAGCGCTCTCGGCGAGCTCGGTCATCGGTCCCCCTGCCTGCTTACCCGGCCGGCGGCGGCCATCTGCCGCCCGTCCCGCGCGGCGATGCGAAGCCAGGGCCCTTCGTCCAGATTGTATTGATCGTGCCGCGCGGGACGCCAGAGCGCGGTGAGCCCGGATTCCCCGGCCCAGCCGCGGCCGGCGGGGAAACCGGCCGTCGGCTGATCTCCGGTTCAATCGCCCAACCGGGCTGATAGCATCCCGAAAACTAGGCGGGTGATCACGGGAACATGGCGGCGACCTACGACTTCATCATCGTCGGCGGCGGCTCGGCGGGCTCGGCCCTGGCGAACCGTCTGTCCGCCGATCCGGGCAGCCGGGTGCTGGTGCTCGAGGCTGGCCGGCCGGATTATCGCTGGGATGTCTTCATCCACATGCCGGCGGCGCTGACCTTTCCGATCGGCAGCCGCTTCTACGACTGGCGTTATGAATCGGAGCCAGAGCCGTTCATGAACGGCCGCCGGATCTACCACGCCCGGGGCAAGGTGCTGGGCGGTTCCAGCAGCATCAACGGCATGATCTTCCAGCGCGGCAACCCGCTGGACTACGCGCGCTGGGCGGCCGACCCGGGCATGGCCGACTGGGACTACGCGCACTGCCTGCCGTACTTCAAGCGGATGGAGAACTGCCTGGCCGGGGCGGATGAGTTCCGCGGCGGCGACGGTCCGCTCGTGCTGGAGCGCGGCCCGGCGACGAACCCGCTGTTCGCGGCGTTCTTTGCCGCGGTGCAGGAGGCCGGCTACCCGCTGACCGACGACGTGAACGGCTACCGGCAGGAAGGCTTCGCGCCGTTCGACCGCAACCTGCACCGGGGCCGGCGGCTGAGCGCCGCGCGCGCCTACCTGCACCCGGTGGCCGGCCGGGCCAACCTCACCGTCCGCACCCGCGCCTATGCCACCAAGATCCTCTTCGACGGTCGGCGTGCCACTGGCCTGCGGTACCTCCAGGGCGGCCAGGCTCACGAGGCCAGGGCCGGGGAGGTCATCCTGTGCGGCGGCTCGATCAACTCGCCGCAGCTGCTGCAGCTGTCGGGGGTCGGCGGGGCGAAGCTGCTGGAGCAGGTCGGCGTCGACGTCGTGCACGACCTGCCGGGGGTGGGCGAGAACCTGCAGGATCACCTGGAGGTCTATGTCCAGTACGGCTCGAAGCAGCCCGTCTCGGTCGCACCCGCGCTGAAGATGCGCAACCGCCCGATGGTCGGGGCGAAGTGGCTGTTCCTGCGCAGCGGCCCCGGCGCCACGAACCACTTCGAGGCCGGCGGCTTCGCCCGGAGCAATGACGACGTGGCCTACCCGAACCTCATGTTCCACTTCCTGCCGATCGCCATCCGTTATGACGGGTCATCGCCCGCCGGCGGGCATGGCTACCAGGTGCACATCGGGCCGATGAACTCCGACGCCCGCGGCTCGGTCCGGATCACCTCGGCGGACCCGGCGGTGCATCCGGCGCTGCGCTTCAACTACCTGTCGACCGAGCAGGACCGGCGGGAGTGGGTGGAGGCCATCAGGGTCGCGCGCACGATCCTGGGCCAGCCCGCCATGGACCCGTTCAACGCCGGCGAGCTATCGCCGGGGCCTGCCGTGCACACCGACGAGCAGATCCTGGACTGGGTGCGGCGAGACGGCGAGACCGCGCTGCATCCCTCCTGCACCTGCGCCATGGGCGCCGGCCCGCAGTCCGTGGCGGACCCGGCCACGATGCGGGTGCACGGCCTGGACGGGCTGCGGGTGGTGGACGCCTCGGTGATGCCCTACCTCACCAACGGCAACATCTACGCGCCGGTGATGATGATCGCGGAGAAGTCCGCCGACCTTATTCTCGGCAACACCCCGCTGGCCCCCTCGCCGGCCCAGTTCTACGTCCACCAGCCCGCCGCTACCGCGACACCCGTCGACTTAGCGTCCGGCGAGGTCCTCGGGGCTGAACTCCTTCGGCTCGACGAGCACCAGCCAGTTACCGGAGTTGTCACGCATCACGGCCTCGATGCCGTAGGGCCGGTCGCCCGGCTCCTGAAGGAGCGTCACGCCCTTGGCGCTGAGCTCCTGAAAGGTCTTGCGGCAGTCGTCGGTGCGCAGGCCCAGGCCGCCCATCTCGCCCTTCTCCAGCTGGTCCAGGCAGTAGACAGTGGTCAGGGAGATATTCGTGATCATGTGGCGAGCCTAGGCGGACTGTCGGCGGTGCGCTTCTCCCAGCTTGCATTACCAGCCAGCTTGCTCAATCAGCATCGGCCGCTACCGGCCAGCGGTTCCTCGCGGATCGTGCGGGCCGCGCATAAACAAGTAGCAGCCGGGAACCCGTGCTCCGCCGCGGGCCGCCCACCGACCCCGGTAAGCGGCGGGGCTCTCCCCGACCAGCTGGGTGAATCGCGACGAGAACGAGCCGAGGCTGGCCAAGCCCACCAGCATGCAGACCTCGGTGACCGTCAGGTTCGCCCCCGCGGAGCAGGTCCTGCGCCCGGTCGATGCGGCGCCGGGTCAGGTACCGGATGGGCGTCTCGCCATAGGCAGCCTCGAAACTGCGGGCGAAATGGAACTTGGACACCATGGCCACACTGGCCAGCTCCGCCAGGTCCAGGGGCTCGGCGTAGTGGCGGTCGATGTGGTCCCGGGCCCGGCGGAGCTGCGGCAGCAGCCCGAGGGCAGCCGCTGGAGCAGCCGCCGTCCTCGTCATGTCCACGAGCCTACGGGGCCGCGCAGCCTCGTGGGCTGATCCGCTGCCGTCGTCCATCGGCGTGGCCCGGCCAGGTCGCTGAGCGGGCCGGGCCGGCGACACTAGGCGGATGACATTCCGCACACCCGCCTCGGCCGCCTCTGCCGCCCCGCCAGGCTCGCCTGCCCCGTCGGCTTCCTATGATCCGCGGGACCCGCTCGGCCTGGCCGCCGATGCGCCGCTGCTGGCCGGGTGGCTGAGCTTCACCGCCCGGGCGGCGGGGGGCGAGCTGCTCCCGATGTCGGTTCCCGGCCACAAGCAGCGCCAGGACCTGGTCGGGGCCGTGATCGCCGGCGACGCGCCGCTCTACGGCGGGATCGACTCCATCAAGCACGCCGACACGCTGCGGGCCGACGCCGAGGCGCGGGCGGCGGCGTTGTGGGGCGCGGACTGGTGCCGGTTCTCGGTCGGCGGCTCCACGCACGGGAACCAGGCGCTCGCCTTGGCGGTCGGCCAGCCCGGCCAGGAGGTGATCATCACCCGGACGCTGCACCGGTCGCTGCTGCTCGGGCTGGTGCTGGCCGGCCTGCGGCCCGTCTGGGTCCGGCCGGAGATCGACCCCGCGTCCGGGCTGCCCGGCCCGGTGGCCGTGGCGACCGTCCGGGGCGCGCTCGCGGCCCACCCCGAAGCGTGCGCCGTGTTCCTCGGCGACCCCTCCTACGTCGGGACCATCGGTGACCTGCCCGGCCATGCCGCGGCCGCGCACGAGGCCGGCGTCCCGCTGGTGGTCGACGCGGCCTGGGCCGCCCACCTGGGCTTCCACCCCGACCTGCCGCCGCACGCCATGGCCGCCGGGGCCGACGCCATGGTGACCAGCGCCCATAAGGCGCTGCCGGCCTATTCGCAGGCGGCCATCGTGCTGGCCCGGACCGAGCGGCTGGACGCCGCCCGGCTGGACCGGGCCTTCGAGGCCACCCACACCACCAGTCCGACCGGCTCGATCATGGCGAGCACCGACGCCGCCCGGGCGCTGCTGGCCCGCGACGGGCAGCGGCTGTGCGCCCGGCTCCTGCGCGGGGTGGCCGCGGCCCGGCGGCGGCTGGCGGAGGTGCCGGGCCTGGCCGTGCTCGACGGTCCTGGAGTGGAGCCGACCAAGCTCGTCGTGCTGCTGGCCGGAACGGGGGCCAACGGGTACGCGGTCGAGGCCGACCTGATCGCCGCGGGCATGCCGGTGGAGATGGCCGACCGTGACACGCTCGGTCCCATTCCCACCATCGCCGACGACGAGGCGCAGATCGCGGCGTTCACCCGCGAGCTGATCACGGTGATCGAGCGGCATCGCGGGCAGCCGCGCCGGCCCGCCCCGGCCGCCGCGTGGACGGTGGAACCGCAGACGGTGCTGGCCCCCCGCGAGGCATTCTTCGCCGCTAACGAAACCGTCCCGGCCCGGGCCGCCATCGGCCGGGTGAGCGCCGAGCTGGTCGCCCCGTACCCGCCCGGCGTCCCGGTGCTGGCGCCGGGGGAGCTCATCACGGAGACAGCCGTCGAGGCGCTGCGCGAGGTGGCCGCCGATGGCGGCCGGATCGCCTACGCGGCCGACCCCACCCTGGCCACCTTCCAGGTGGTCTGCCAGTGACCGGGCCCGGCCCGGCTCGGGCTGCCCGGCCGGGCATGAGAGAGACTGAGATCACCTGCACGCTGAGCAGACGGGAGATTCCGTGTCGCAGAACATGAGCCGGTCCGAGCGAGAGCAGTTCCTGGCCGGCGTGCACGTCGGCGTGCTCAGCGTCGCGGCCAGCGACAGCCGCGGGCCGCTGACCGTCCCCGTCTGGTACAGCTACGAGCCAGGCGGCCTGGTCAGCGTGAGCACGGGTCGCAACACCCTCAAGGCTAGGGCCATCGAGGCAGCGGGCCGGTTCAGCCTGTGCGCCCAGGACGAGCGCCCGCCTTACAAGTACGTCACCGTCGAGGGTCCGGCCGTGATCGAGGACGTCGACCTGAGCGAGCGGCTGGCCCTGGCCCGCCGATACCTGGGCACCGAGGGCGGCGACGCCTTCATCGCGGCCAACCCCGGCACTGACGGCGAGGACATCGTGATCCGGATGACTCCCGAGCGCTGGCTCAGCGCGGACTTCGGCAAGTCCTAGCCCTCGCCGCCATGATCACGACCGTTACTCCGCGCTATGTGCGGCAAAACGGTCGTGATCACGGAATCTAGCTGGATCAGAAAGGAGCTGGAGCATGGCTGAGATCCCGCCCCCTCCAGACATCCCCGGCGACTGGCTGGATCGCTTCTCGTTAGTAGCGAGAAGGTCTGGATGCCGGCCCCGAGTTCGTCGCGCTGAAGAAGGAATTCACAGATCTAGTGCCACTCCCCGGGCACCCTCGCGGGCGCCCGCCGTCCGGCGGCCAAGGCGCGCCCCGGCGGGCGCCCTCAATCTCGTTCGGCCCCTCCCGTCGGCAGGTCCCGCTCCGGTGCCGCCACGCCGCCGCTAATACCCCCGCACCACCAGGTCAGCCGAGGCGGCAGGCGCCTCAGCCATCTCGTAATAGTCCTCTGCTGCCGTCCACCGGGAGATCCAGCCCTCGTCATTCTCACCGCGCTCCCGCAGGCGCCCCTGGCGGATCTCACGCGGCGTGTCGACGTAAACGGCAAAGTCCCAGTACGGGCGCAGCCACTCTCGCAGGAGATAAACCCCTTCCACGATCACCACCCCCCGGGGATGGACCTCCACCCACCCATCCAGCCTGTTCGCCACCCAGTCATACCGCTGGAAACGAGCAATGGCGCCAGCCCGGAGCGGCCGCAGCAACTCACCTTCAAGGCGCCGGTGATCGAAGTACCTCTCATAACCCTTACGGGCACTCCACGACTGCCAGTCACGCTCCTCCGGGCCATAGAAGTCATCACCATGGACAAGGCAGACATCATCCGGGCGGGCACCGGCCAGAGCACCCGCCAAGACCGACTTGCCCGCGCCGCCCAGGCCCTCAACGCACACCAGCACCACCCGCCCGACCCCAGGGCCAGGCATCCGGGAGAGCACTTCAGCCACCGCCCCCGGCCCCAATCCCATCCACACCATCCTTCGCCCTAGCCGCCGAGCCTGAGCCGACCGGCGATCCGTCTGTAAATACCAAGAACCTCCGTCGGCGGCTCGGGATAGCCAAGCGCGAAGAACGCCCCAGCCCGAGGCTTGCTTCGGCCACCGGCGCGCTTAGCCTCGGCGAGCAGGCCTCCGTCCACCCGCGCTAGGAACGCCTC
Source organism: Streptosporangiaceae bacterium (assembly GCA_036510065.1). Taxonomy (GTDB): domain Bacteria; phylum Actinomycetota; class Actinomycetes; order Streptosporangiales; family Streptosporangiaceae; genus DASUBV01. Next base: position 7,054 of record DATCEO010000230.1, read on the forward strand.
GAACTCCCCGGCCTTGCCTCCGTCATCACCGAAGCAGTCCGCGAAGGTGAACACCCCCGCGCCCTCCCAGAATGCCTGCCATCCCGCGAAGTCCTCGCGGTCGGCTGGCGCCGGATTGCCCGGCCAGCAGCCCAGCTCCCGCAGATCCTCTGCGAGCCTGCTATCGGCGCGCAGCGCCGGCCCGTCAGCCACGACCGCCCAAGGAACGCCGAAAGCCTCCAGGTACCGCAGATACGGGCCGAACGCGGTATCCCCATCGACGCTGATCACCGGGACATTCGCCGCAACAGGATCCCGCAGCCCAACCAGATCCGCCCTACGCCACCAGCGGGGCAGCGCTCCAACCTCCGTCGGGCCCTCGCACAAGATCACCCCCGCCGCGAACAGCAGGCCTCGCACATCCGCCGGTTCCATCAGCCTCAACTGCCCCAACAGCTCCCGATCCGCCAGGCTGCCGAAATCTGGCTGAGAGCTACTGCGAGGTGCGCCGCCACCTTGGCCTGGGCGATTACGACGTACGGGATTCTCCATTAGCTAGCGGTACTGCGGGGCCGGGTACACGACCGTCTTGGGCTCGGTGAAGGTCTCCATCGGGTAGCGGCCGCCGACCCGGCCCCGGCCGCTGACGCTTCCGGCCCGGCCGCCGAACGGCAGGTGCGATTCCCAGAGGTTCGTCGAGGCGTTGATGTTGACCCAGCCGGCCCTGGCCCGCTCGGCGAAGGCCAGGCCGCGCTCCAGGTCCGAGGTGAAGATCGCCGCGGTCAGGCCGTACGGCGAGGCGTTGGTCAGCTCCAGTGCCTCCTGCGCCGAGGCCACCTCCACGACCGGCACGACCGGCCCAAAGGTCTCCTCACGCTCGATGGCCATGCCGGGGGTGACCCCGTCCAGCACGGTCGGCTCCACGTACAGCCGGGTCGGGAAGTCCTCGGCGCGGTGGCCGCCGTAGCAGACCCGCGCGCCGCCGGCCAGCGCGTCGGCGACGTGCCGGTCGAACTTGGCTGCGGTCGGCTCATTGTTCAGCGGACCCATGTTGGTCCCGGCGTCGAACGGGTCACCCAGCCGGATTCCGTCCCGGGTAGCCGCGACCACGGCCTCGACGAACTTCGGCCGGATGCTCGCCTCGACCAGGAAGCGCTCGCCCGCGGTGCAGCTCTGTCCCGCGCACAGGTAGGCGGCCTCCAGGGCGGCGGTCGCGGCCAGCTCCAGGTCGGCGTCGGCCAGCACGACCATCGGACCGTTTCCGCCCAGCTCCAGGAGCTGGGTCTTGCCCGCGGCACGGGCCGCGACGCTGGCCCCGGTCTCGACCGAGCCGACGAAGCCGACCCCCGCCACCCCGGGGTGGCCAACGAGGGCGTCGCCGACCACCGGGCCCGGACCGGACACGAAATTGAAGACGCCGTCGGGCAGCCCCGCGCGGGCGATGACCTCGGTCAGCATGGCGCAGCAGGCGGTCGTGGTCGGCGCCGGGACCCACACCACGGTGTTGCCGGCCGCCATGGCCGGCGCCAGCACCTCGGCGCCCATCGTGTAGGGCCAGTTCCACGGGCTGACCACGCCAATGACGCCGAGCGGCACCCGCGCGCTCAGGATCCGGCGGTCCGCCGAGGTGGAGGCGGGCAGCGAGCCGGCCAGCCGCTTGGCGTCCTCTCCGGCCATCGTGAAGTAGACCCCGAGCTCGTCGACCTCGTCCAGGGCCTCGGCCAGCGGCTTGCCCTGGTCCCGGGTCAGCACGTCGGCGAGCTGCTCCCGGTGCACTCCGATGGCCGTGGCGATCTGCTCGCAGTGCCGCGCCCGCTCGAACGGCGACGCGCCAGCCCAGGCCGGGAAGGCCGCCGCGGCGGCCGCCACGGCGGCGTCCGCGTCACCGGGACCGCCGATCGCGGTCGAGGCGAAGATCTGGCCCGTCGACGGGCTGCTCGCGGGCGCGGTCCCGAACTCACCCGGCCGCCAGCCGCCGCCGATGTAGAGCTGATACTCGCGCACGGCTTCGCCTCTCCTTCGTGACGCCCGCTCGCGGCCGGGCTGATGACCCGCCGCCCGGCGCGGCCAGGCCGGCGACCCGCCGCTGGTGGGCAGCCTACGGGGACGCGCAGAGGCGGCCCAGGTCGGCCAGGGAGTCGGGCCGGAGCCGGAACGCCGGGCCGGAGACCGACAGCGCCGCGATGCAGTCACCGGAGCTGTCGAAGACCGGGGCCGCCACTGCGACCAGGCCGTCCTCCAGCTCGCCCACGGCGGTGGCGTAGCCGTTGGCGCGCACCGCGGCGAGCTCCGCGGCCAGGATGGCGGGGTCGGTAATCGTCTGGTCGGTGTATCGCTCCAGGTGACGGGGGAGCGGTATGGCGCCGTGGGCCAGCAGCACCTTGCCGTTGGCGACCGCGTGCGGCTGGGTTCGCCGGCCGATCCAGCCGCTGGAGCAGCTGAGGATAAAGGCGGCGGGCACCTCGGCGACATTCAGGATGCCGGTCGCGTCCGGCAAGGCCAGGTTGATGGTCTCCCCGGTCTGCCGGGAGAGCTTCTCCATGGCGGGCCGCATCGAGGCCACGAAATCGAAGCTGCGCAGCGCCAGCGTCCCGAGCCGGATGGTTTCCAGGCCCAGCCGGTACCGGCGGCCGTGCCGGGATAGCAGCCCGGCCCGCTCCAGCACCGCGGCCAGCCGGGATGCCGTCGACTTGTGCACCCCGATGATCTGGGCCAGTTCTGTGACGCCCTGCTCCGGCCGGGCGTCATCGAAGCTGGTGAGCAAGGCCAGGACGCGCTCCGCGGACTGATAAGTTGCGCCCGCCGCAACGACGTTCTCGGACACGCGACAAGGATGTATGCGAACAGTGGCGGTAGTCAACTGCAAGTAGACGCTTTCTGTCCAGCCTGCGCTGTATTGTGCCGTTGACATCCTCCGTCACCGCAGTACCTTCTTGTACCGGGGAGAGTAGCCGTGGGAACCGAAGCGTCTGGCCACTCGCCCGTCGTCGGCTCGGCCGACGACCCGCTGCCGGAAGCGCTGAGCCTGGCCCGCGGTGCCGCGGAGGCGGGCCTCGGACTCAAGCTCCTGGGCGGCCTCGCGGTCCGGGTGATCTGCCCCGACTTCCCGCCGCGGCTGCGCGCGGGCCAGGACATGGACTTCGCCTGCACGGCCAAGACCCGCAAGGACGTGGCCGCTTACCTGGAGCGCAGCGGCTGCCAGCCGGACCGGCGATTCAACAACCTCAACGGCGACCGGCAGATGTATTTCAACGCCCCGTCGGGCCGCCCGATCGACGTGATGGTGGACCGGCTCGTCATGTGTCACACCCTCGATTTCCGGCCGTCGTTCGGAAACCTGCCGTTCACCGTGGACGCCATCGACGTGCTGCTGTCCAAATTGCAGATTGTCGAGCTGAACGAGAAGGACGTCTGGGATACCTTCCAGCTGCTTTCCGGCGTCCCGGTCGCGGCCGGCGGTGCGGGCGGCGGGGAGGGCGCCTACCTCGACACCGATCGCTTCGCCAAGCTCGTGGGCGCGGACTGGGGCTGGTGGCGCACCGTGACCGGCAACCTGGCCAAGCTGCCGACGCTGGCCGCCGAGAAGCCGCACCTGGTGCCGCAGAACGCGCCCTGCGACGCGCTCGCGCAGGCCCGGCGCCTGCAGGAGGTGGCCGATGCTGCACCGAAGGGGGCCAAATGGAAGATGCGCGCCAGGATGGGTGACCGGGTCCGCTGGTATGAGCTGCCGGAAGAAGTGGACCATTGATCCGAAAAGTACAGATAATTCCGATAACTCACATAGAAGCGCTTGACGCCCGGTTGCACCGGATGCTACACCGTTGCACAGCAAGCTCAGCAAAGGTTCTGGTGCACCCATGAAGATTTTTTTTGCCACCGATGTCCACGGCTCTGAGGTCTGCTGGCGAAAGTTCCTCAACGCCGCGGCCTTCTACAAGGCCGACCTCGTGGTGCTCGGCGGCGATGTCACCGGCAAGGCGATGGTTCCGGTGGTGGCGCACAACGGCTACTGGCAGGTCACGGTGCGCGGTCAGACGCACCGGCTGGACACCCGCGAGGAGCTGGAGGCGATGCTGACGCGGATCCGCAACAGCGGCTTCTACCCGGCCATGGTCACCCCCGACGAGCTCCGGCACCTGAGCCAGGAGGAGGGCGCGGTGGACCGCCGGTTCACCGTCGAGATGATCAACTCGCTGGACCGCTGGCTGGACATGGCGGACGGCAAGCTCCGCGGCGGTGACATCCCGTGCATCCTCAACGGCGGCAACGACGATATCTGGGAAATCGACGATGTCATCGAGTCCTCGCCGTGCGTGAGCTTCGGCGAGGCCAAGGCGCTGGATCTCGGCGGCGGCTTCCACATGGTCTCGATGGGCTGGACCAACCCGACGCCGTGGGACACCTTCCGGGAAGCCCCGGAGCCCGAGCTGGCGGCCAAGATCGAGACCGTCGTGGCCAAGCTGCCCGACATGGAGCGCACGATCTTCAACTTCCACGCCCCGCCCTACGGGACCGGGCTGGATGAGGCCCCGGCGCTGGACTCCTCCCTGCGCCCGACGCATGGCGGGGCCGTGATGAAGGCCGTGGGCTCCACTGCGGTCCGCGACGCCATTCTCAAGCATCAGCCCCTGCTGTCGCTGCATGGTCACATCCATGAGAGCAGGGGCATCAAGCGGATGAACCGGACGCTGGCCATCAACCCCGGCAGCGTCTACGGCGATGGGGTGCTCCAGGGCGCGGTGATCGACCTGGACCCCAAGAAGGGAAAGGTCGCCAAGTACATCCTCGTGAACGGCTGACCCCGGCCCGGCTCTGGGGGAACAGAGCGAGCTTGCCGTCCGGGCGAAGCAGCAGAACCGGCCAGCGCTGACGCGACGGTGCGCGGAAGTCTCGGCTTACGGGGGGAACCCCAATCGGGCTGCCCAGGGGCCCCTGGCAGTCCATGAGTTGAGAGGTAAAGATGGCGACGGAATCTATCGGAGAGACTCCGACACTGTTCCTGAGAAAGGCGACCGGCCTCGTCCGCGGCTGGTCGGTGCGCGACTCGATGATCTACGCCTGCCTGGCGACCAATGTGATCACGCTGGGGATCTACGAATTTTCCTTTCAGTCGTTTATCCCCAAGGGTCAGCTGTTGACCTCGATCCTCATCTCGGCGGTCTGGGTGTCGTTCCTGGTGATCGCCTACGCCGGGCTGATCGTCACCATCCCGCGAGCGGGCGGAGACTACGTCTGGCAGAGCCGCATCCTGGGCAGCGGCCTCGGCTTCGTGATGGCCGCCACCGGGTGGTGGTTCATCCTGTGGCTCTGGGCCCCGATCTACGGCAACATCCTGTCGGTCGAGCTGTTCCAGCCGCTGTGGGCCACGCTCGGTGATCCGGGCGGGGCGGCCTTCTTCGCCACCAAGAACGGCATCTTCGTGGTCTGCCTGATCACGATCGCGCTGGCCGGCATCCTGGTCTCGATCGGCATGGCCGGCTACGCGCGCATCCAGAAGTGGTGCTTCTACGCTGGCCTGGTCGGCTTCACGGTGATCGTGGTCCTGCTGCTCATCAAGAGCCACACGAGCTTCGTGTCGTCCTTCAACTTCGAGTCCCACAAGATCTTCGGCGTGAGCAACGCCTACGCCAAGACCAACGCGGGCGCACTCAAGGCCGGCTACGTCTCGCCGGCCTTCGGGTTCAGCCCGATCGGCGCCAGCATGCTGCTGGTCCCGATGATGATGTTCTACATCCTGTGGCCCAACTGGGGCTCGACCCTGTACGGCGAGATCCGCGGCGCCAGTGACTTCAAGCGCGTGTTCGCCGGCATGTTCTCCGGCCTGTGGATCACGGTCATCCTGTCGGTCGTCTTCCTGCTGGTCGTGGCCAAGACGTTCGGCACCGCCTTCTACAACAACGCCAACGCCCTGTACTGGACCGCCTTCTACTCCGGCGGCAAGGTCAGCTCGCCGATTCCGATCTGGCCCTACCCGGTGATGTTCGCCGGCTGGCTCATCCACAACACCGCGTTCCAGGTCGCGCTGATCCTCTTGATGGCCCTGTGGTTCATCGGCTGGGTCGGGACGCTGTTCCTGTCCTCGACCCGGGTCATCTTCGCGGCCGCCTTCGACCGGGTCCTGCCCGACCGGGCCGCCGAGGTGTCGGAGAAGCGCAAGGTGCCGTTCTACTCGCTGGTGCTGATGCTGCTTCCCGCCGTGGCACTGAGCGCGGTGTACGCGTACTCCCTCAAGTTCGAGACTTACACGCTCGACGCCACGCTGGTCATCGCGATCACGTACTTCTTCAGCGCGATCGCGGTGGTGGTGCTGCCCTGGCGCAAGCCCGACCTGTGGCGCGCGTCCCCGGCTAGCCGGATCAAGATCTTCGGCGTCCAGATCGTCCCGCTGGCCGGCTGGGTCACCATCGGGCTGCTCGGCTACAACCTCTACGAGTGGTTCACCAACTCCGCCTACGGCGTGAACAACAAGTCCTCGCTGCTGTTCATGCTGGCTCTGTACATCCTGGCGATCATCGTCTACACGGTCGCGTACTTTGTCCGCAAGCGGCAGGGCATCGACCTTCGCCTGATCAACAAGGAGATCCCGGTCGAGTAGCAGGACCCGTTCGGCCCGGCCAGGATCCGCGTTAGCCCGCGGGTCCTGGCCGGTGGCAAATAGGCAGCACGGCAGTTCGCAGCACGGCAGTGCGTAACACGGCAGCGCGCAACACCGTAGATTGGCAGCAAGGGGCTCCATGAACGACATCCCCGGCCGGGCCAGCGCCGTCATCATCGGCGCGGGCATCGTCGGCAACAGCCTGGCCTTCCACCTCGCCCGGCTCGGCTGGACGCAGATCGTCATGGTAGACAAGGGGCCGATGCCCAACCCCGGCGGCTCGACCGGCCACGCGTCCAACTTCATCTTCCCGATCGAGTACTCCAAGATGATGATGGAGCTCACCCGCGACAGCACCGAGCAGTACTCCGAGCTCGGCGTCTTCACGCAGAGCGGCGGCATCGAGGTGGCCCGCACCCCGGAGCGGATGACCGAGCTGCGCAGGCGCTGCACGGCGGCCAAGGCGTGGGGCATCCCCGCCCGGCTGGTAACTCCGGCCGAGGTCAGCAAGCTCGTTCCCTATCTCGATGAGTCCGTGATCCTCGGCGGGGCGCACTTCCCGACCGTCGGCGTCGTCGACTCGCTGCGGGCGGGCACGCTGATGCGCGAGCAGGCCCAGCAGCTTGACGCGCTCACGGTCCTGGCCGGCACCGAGGTCCTCGGCATCGACAAGGCGGCCGATGGCCGGCTCAGCGGGGTGCGCACCAGCCGGGGCGACATCGCCACCGACGTGGCGGCGATCTGCTGCGGCGTCTGGAGCCCGCGGATCGCGGCCATGGCCGGGGCGCGGATCCCGCTCACGCCGATCATGCACCAGATGATCAGCGTGGGGCCTATCCCGCTGTTCGCCGACACCGCCGGGGAGATCGAGTACCCGATCGTCCGGGACGTCGACACCAACATGTACGAGCGCCAGCATGGCGGCGACATGGAGGTGGGCTCCTACGCGCACCGGCCGATCATCGTCGCGCCCGACGACATCCCCTCCAACGAGGAGGCCGTGCTGTCGCCCACCGAGATGCCGTTCACGCAGGACGACTTCGACCCCCAGCTGTTGCAGGCTCTGGAGCTGATGCCCGAGCTACTGGGTGACGAGCGGGTAGGGATCCGTTATTCCATTAATGGCCTGATTTCCATGACTCCCGACGGGCATCCGGCGCTGGGCGAGACGCCCGAGGTGCCCGGCCTGTGGGCGGTGGCGGCGAGCTGGATCAAGGAGGGGCCAGGCATCGGCCGCGCGGTGGCCGAGTGGATGAGCGGCGTGCCGCCGCAGGTCGACATCCGCGAGGCCGACATCGCCCGCTTCTACCCCCACCAGCGCACCAACGCGCACGTGGTGGCCCGCGCCCGCGAGGGCTTTAACAAGATGTACGGGATCGTGCATCCGGCCGAGCAGTGGGAGTCGGGACGGCCGCTGCGGCTGGGGCCGGCCTACGACCGGCAGCGTGAGCTGGGCGCCGTCTTCGTCGAGACCGCCGGCTGGGAACGGCCGAACTGGTACGCCTCGAACGAGGAGCTGCTGGACCGCTACGCGGGCCGCCTGATGGAGCGGACCGGCGAGTGGGAGTCACGCTGGTGGTCGCCGATCATCAACGCCGAGCACCTGGCCATGCGGGACGCCGCGGGCCTGGTGGACCTGTCGGCGTTCGCCGTCTTCGACGTGGCCGGCCCCGGCGCCCTGGCCGCCGTCCAGTCGGTGGCGGTCTCGCAGCTGGACGTGGCGGTGGGCCGGGTCGTGTACACCTCGCTGCTGGACGAGGCGGGCGGCTTCGTCGGGGACCTGACCATCATGCGGCTGGGGCCGTCCCGGTTCCGGGTGGTCACCGGCGGCGCGACCGGGATGAGCGACCTGAAGTGGTTCGCCGATCACCTGCCGCCCGACGGGACGGCCACGATCACCGACCTGACCTCGGCCTGGACGACGCTCGGCCTGTGGGGCCCGCGCGCCCGCGACATCCTGGCCGCCGTGACGCCCGACGACGTCTCGCCCGCCCGGTTCGCGTTCGGCGCCTGCCGGGAGATCGAGCTGGGCGGCGCCACCGTGCTGGCCTCGCGCATCTCCTACGTCGGCGAGCTCGGCTGGGAGCTGTACGCGCCAATCGAGCTGGGAGCCAGGATCTGGGACACGCTGTGGGCCGCGGGCCAGCCTAGCGGCCTGGTGCCGGTGGGGATCGGCGTCTACGGCACCACGGGCCGGCTGGAGAAGGGTTACCGCGCCTATGGCGCCGAGCTGGACGGCGACTACACCATCGTCGAAGCCGGCATGGCCCGGCCCAAGGTGAAGGCGCAGGACTTCGTGGGCAAGGCCGCCTACCTGGAGCAGCGCGCGGCGCCCCCGGCGGCCGTGCTGTGCACGCTGGCCGTGGACGACCACGCGTCGGCCTCCGGTGAGCTCCGGTACATGCTCGGCGGCGAGCCGATCCTGACCCCCGGCGGCGAGCCGCTGATCGACGCCCGGGGCCGCCATTCCTACGTCACCAGCGCCGGCTCGGGCCCGTCGGTGGGCAAGCACCTGCTGATGGCCTACCTGCCCCCCGAGCAGGCGGCCGAGGGCACCGCGCTGGCGGTGGAGTACCTCGGCGAGCGCTACCCCGTGACGGTGGCCGTGGCCGGCTCGACCCCGCTGTTCGACCCGGCTAACGACCGGGTCCGGAGCTGACATGGAGATCCTGGTCTGCGTCAAGCGCGTCCCGATGGTGGGCGGCCGCGTGGTGGTCACCGCCGACGGGCAGGAGGTCGACACCCGGATGTCGGGCTTCACGGTCAGCCCGCACGAGGAGTGTGCGGTCGAGGAGGCCGTGCAGCTCGTCGAGCGCGCGGGCGGCAGCGTCACCGTGCTCACCCTCGGACCGCCCGAGGCCGCCGACCAGCTCCGGGACATGCTGGCCCTCGGCGCGCAGCACGCGGTGCTGCTGGAGACCGACGGCCGTGAGTGGGGCCCGATCGCCACGGCCGCCGCCATCGCCGGCCTCGTCACCCGCCGCGCCGCCAGCGACGAGCCGCCCTACGACCTGCTGCTGTTCGGCAACGAGGCGGCCGATACCGGCGACTACCAGGTCGGCATCCGGGTCGCGCACGCGCTCGGCCTGCCCGCCGCGTCGGGGATCAAGCGGCTGACGCTGACCGGCGACGGCACCGGCGTGCAGGCCGGCCGCGAGTACCGCGGGACCCAGGAGACCTACGACCTCACCCTGCCGGCCGTGGTCAGCGTGAAGGAGGGCATCAACCTGCCCCGGTACCCCTCGCTGCCCGGCCGGCTGCGGGCCAAGCGGGCCAAGATCGAGGTGTTCCACCCGGACTGGCAGCCGGAAGGGCTGCGCAAGACCGGACTGCGGCTGCCCCAGGAGACCGCGGGCCGGGCGCAGGTGCTCGGCCACGGCGTCGACGCGGTCCCGGCGCTGGTGGCGCTGCTGGACGAGCTGGGAGTGCTGTCATGACCGTGTTGTGCCTGGTAGAGCGCGACGGGGACGGCGCGGCCGATGCCTCGCTGCGCGCGCTGTCGCTCGCCCGCGAGCTTGCCACCTCCGCGGGCGGTGACGTCGCGGCGGTTTTCTTTGCCGACCCCCGAACTTCCGGTGATAACGGTTCCCCTGCGTCCGTCCCGGCCCGGGAGCTGGCCGCGCTGGGCGTGGCGGAGGCGTACGTGGTCACGGCCGGGTCCGGGTACGCGCCGGCGGCGTGGGCCCGGGGGCTGGCCGAGCTGGCCGTGACCCGCGCGGCGGCCGCCGTCCTGGCCGCGGCTACCGACCGCGGCAGTGAGGTGCTGGCGCACCTGGGCGCGATCACCGGGCAGCCGGTCGCAGCCGGCTGCACCTCGGCGCGCTGGGTGGCGCCGGGCTACTGCGAGCTGGTCCGGCAGCGCTGGGCCGGCAGCCTGCTGGAGGATGCGGCCCTGGAGTCGACGCTGGCGCTGGTCACGGTGGCGGCCGATGCAGTGCCGGTCCAGCTTGCGGAGGGGGCGGCGGAGGGGGCGGCGGCCGCGGACGTCAAGGTGCAGGAGTTCCAGCCGGAGATCGCGGATGCTGACCTGCGGGTGCACGCGGTGGAGTCGGCCGAGCGCAGCACGGGCATCTCGCTGGCGACCGCACGGGTGGTGGTCGGCGGCGGCCGCGGCGTCGGCGGCCCGGAGGGCTTCGAGGTGCTGGAGGAGCTGGCCGGGCTGCTGGGCGGCACACTGGGCGTGTCCCGGGTGGTGACCAGCCAGGGCTGGCGACCGCACCGCCAGCAGGTCGGCCAGACCGGCACCCGGATCTCCCCCGAGCTATACCTGGCCTGCGGGATTTCCGGCGCCATCCAGCACATGGCCGGCTGCCTGAGCGCCAAGCACATCGTCGCGGTCAACACCGACCCCGACGCGCCGATCATCGCGCACGCGGACTACGCGGTGATCGGCGACCTGAGTCAGGTCATCCCGGCCCTGGTCGCCGCCATCCGCGAACGGGCCGGGGCGGCCTGACCGGAACGTCGTTCATGATCACGTGGATCTGCCAGTCACGGCGACTGGCAGATCCACGTGATCATGAATCACCCGGCTCCTCTTGATGGCCGATCCTCCCCGTGATAAGGCAGCAAGTAGGCAGTTTTTTCGGAGCATGGCGAAGCAGATGACGGGGGTGATCCTTCGAAATGTTCTCTCGGCCGCCGTTCTCGCCCAGGCCAGCTATGTCATCTGCCTTTAACGGCCGGGCGTCGGATCGTCCTGCGGGTGTGTCGGCCAATGGGCGTCCCGGCGTCGGCGGATACTCCAGCTGGGACGAGGACCGGGAATCCACCCGCTATATGTCAGCTCGTACCCAGATGTCTATCCCTTACGCCAGAGACGTCGTACACCGGGTTGTTAGTGAAAGATTCCGGGCGCTCGCGCCATCCTACGGAGTCGACGTTGCCGTAGTGGCAAGATGGGCGCTCAGTTCCGTTCGCCTGCGGGCCCGTCGTGATCGGCATCTGGCCGGACTATTAGTGGCTGGCATCCCGCTCTTTTTTCTCCTGCTCTACCTATGGCAGTGGGCGTCCCTCCTCTCGATAGTTGCCGCACTGGCCGCCGCCTGGGTAGTCGTCGCCCATGAGTATATGCAGCGAATTAACATCGTATGCGAGCAATGCTTCGCGGGCGGTTTGACCCATCGGCGGCGCCTGAGCCAGCGAGCCAGCGGGAACGCGGCAGGCTGGCCATGGTATCGAAGCGGCGGACGGGGAACCTCGTCGTGTTTGAGGGAAACGTGGCATTCGTTGGCAGTGGGGACAGGCTCAGCAAGGAGCACCTTGTTATCGACGTGAGCCGTGGCAGAGCGGAAGCTTCAAAGAACGGCAAATCCCCCAAGCCTTCCCGGTTCACCAATCAAGACGTCCACGCTGCGATAATTTCCGCCATGGAGAAGATCGGGCTCGCGGATCTGCGGGTGGAGGAACGTCTGTTCGTTAACGGCAAGCATATTAAGGACAACGGGGCTGTGCTGCCAAGGACCAAGGAGCCCCCGAGTGCATCGGTAAGCCCGGAGGTGCTGCAGGAGGCCGTCCTGCATCCGACGCCGGATGCCCGGGTCTATGTGTGCGTGGAAATGCCGAGTTGGCAGGGGCAGCTGGTCGTCACCTTGTTCACTCGTGCGGTTCACGTCGGCGGCTCGCTGTATATCGAATGGCGCTTCCACGTCTTGCCGCCCGTCCGCAGTAATTTTCAATATATCGACAACCGCTGGTGCCAGCCGCGTAAGCGGATAATCGCTCACGTCTGCCGAAGTTCTGTTCGCCGGACAGGCCTTGCTTTGTTTGGCGCTCCAGTGCGCATGTGGATGGATCATCGCTATGCCAGCTTCATGCGTAAGTATGAAAGGGATCAGGCATACGCAATCGATCATGGTCAGGTATTTGACTACGGAGCGGCGCGGAGCATCCGCGAAGACGCAAGCGGGTTCGCGCGGCAACACTACTTCCTCGGCCGGGATGAGACAATGTTCGTCCTTCTCGCGCAGGAGAAGCTGATCAGGGCGATCAGCGTTTTCCTGCAGAAGAAGAACGTCGACACCGGCCAGCTCAAGACGCAGGTAGAGGTCATTGTGAAGGAAACAAATAAATTCTTCAGCGTGCATCTCGGCGATGTCTCTAATTCTAATGTAGCTATCGGAAAGAAAGCCCAGGCTTCGGGCGTGCCTCCTAGAGAGGACTGATATTTTCCTATCTCGGCAGTCCGCGGAAGGCGTACGATATGAGTAAGAAGCAAAAAGATGGCAGCGAGACTAAAGCAACGACCGGGGCTATAATGGAGTCTGCGGTTGCTATCGGTCACGGGGCGTCGGCTAACCTATTTCGCAGCGGCCATTCCATCGAGCTGAGTGAAGCAGATGCCCGGCTGGACAGGCTGATCTGCCTGCTGGGTGCAGAGTACTCCGAGATCGAGCAGGCGGATGAGATTCGGTCCGATGCAATTGCCGTGCGCGGAGCGCTAGCCAGCGAAGAGCCGAATCTCGGCCTCATCCGGTCTGCGCTGAAGGGCCTAGTCAACGCCTTGGGCCCCGTTGATGCACTGGCAGGCATCGCCGTGCAAGTGCTCGAAATAGTCCGTCGTCTAGGGTAAGGCAGTCACTGCGCGAGCAGAGAACTGCGCGCTAGCTACCGAGCGTGATGCTGCCGTCTGGGGCGAGGGGCCAGCCGGGGTTGTGCGCCACTTCCCAGGGGTGTCCGTCCGGGTCGATGAACACCGCCGAGTAGCCGCCCCAGAACGTCGCACCCGGCTCCCGCCCGATGACGGCGCCCGCGGCGCGGGCCTCGCCGATCACCGCATCGACTTCGGAGGGGGAGCTGACGTTGTAGGCCAGGGTTACCCCGCCCCATCCGCCGGCGTCCCGGACCGCGCTGTCCTCAGCGAGACTCACCCGGTCCCAGAGGCCGAACACCATCCCGCCCGCCTGGAAGAAGGCCACGTCGTCCGATGACGCCGGCGCCTCGCGCCAGCCCATGGCCTGATAGAACGCGCGTGCGCGGTGCAGGTCGATGACGCCGAGGGTGACGAGGCTGATGCGCTGATCCATGCCGCCTATTGTGGACCACGCCTGGGCGCCGGTCAGGCCAGCCGCACCTGCGCCCTGATCGGCAGGTGATCGGAGCCGACCGGCGCGAGGACCTCGGCATTGACGCAGAGCAGCTGCGGGCTGGTCAGCAGGTGGTCGAGCTGGATCACCGGTCCGTCGGCCGGGAACGTCCGGCCGCGCACCGTGGGCCCGAAGCCGGCCGCCAGCCAGGTGGCCAGCCGGGGCATGTTGAGGTCCCCGACGATCACGGTGGGCGGCGGATCGGGTGCCCGGGCCAGGTAGCGGGTTAGCGCCACGAGCTGCACCGGGCTGGTAAAGCGGTGGGTGAGGTGAGTGCAGACCAGCCGCAGCGGCCAGCCGCCCGGCGTGGTGACCGTGCAGATCAGGGCGGCCCGGCTGTGCCGGTCGCCGGGCGCCCGGCCCAGGTCGAGAATCTCGATGCCGGTCACCGGCAGCGAGGTCAGCACGGCGATGCCCCACGTGCCGCGCTCGGGCCGCGGGGCGATGCTGAGCTCGGCCAGTGACGCGCCGGTGCTCACCTCGGCCCGGATCAGCCGGGCGCCGAGGGCCTGCGCGGCGATGGCCAGCCCGTCCGGGCGGCCCGTGCCGCCCGCGTCGTCCGTGCCGCCCGTGCCGGCCGCGTCGTTGGTGCCGTCCGCGTCGCCCGCCGTCCACCAGCCTTCCTGGACGGCGATGATGTCAGCCTTAAGGTGCTCGAGCGCGGCGGGCACGTCAAAGGGCCGACCGCGGCCGCTGAGCCCGCAGTGCAGGTTCAGGCTGCCGATGGTGACCATCGCGTCGCTGGCCAACTGGCGCCTACCCGGCCCGGCGCCCGGGCGCGGCACCGTCCGGTGCGGGGCTCTGCCCGGCCTCCGACTGCTGATCCATCACGACCAATTATGGCCGCGCCAGGCAAGCGCCCCGGCCGGGCGGCCCAGTAGTGGCGACGGCGCCCTGCCCTCTGCGCGCCCGATGATCGCGCTGCGGAGGTGACAGCGCGCGACCGGCTGTGGACAGACTATGCACAGGAAACTGTGGATAGCCGGTGGATAAGTGACCGGCGCGGGGGATAAACGGCGGCCGTGCTGTGGATGGCCGCACCACCTCGCTTGCCTAGTCCCCGCGGACTGCGCCGGGCCGCCACGAAGGCGCCGAAGATCCCGCCGACCCAGCCGCCGATGGACGCCCCGACCAGGATCGATATCAGCACCAGCAGCGGGCTGACCTTGACCGTCCGGCTCATGACCACCGGGTTCAGCGCGTGGTTCTCGATCTGGGTGTAGATGAGGAAGACGACCAGGGTCACGATGCCCGCCGTGAGCGAGTGGGCCGCGGCGAACAACACCACAGGGATGCCGGCCAGCGCCCCGCCGATCAGTGGCAGGAAGTCCACCAGCGCCACCCACAGCGCCCACAGGAAGGGAAACGGGACGCGTGGTGAGGATCGCGGGCAGCGGTATGCCCCGCGCTGCCGCGGCCCTCCACAGCCGTTCCCGCCGGGTCTGGGGCTGCGGCTGGGGCAGAGACGTCTCATACTGCTCCACTCCGCCATCATCGCAGTGACGGAGATCACAGGTCGCCGTCGGCCCGGCTCAGCCGCCGCCGCTGCTGCTGCCCAGGCTCGCGATGAGGTTGACGGTGGCGGCCAGGATGACCGCGCCGAACAGGTAGGACAGCAGGGCGTGCCGGAGCGCGGTGCCGCGGATCGGGGAGGTCTCCAGGTTGGTATCGGAGACCTGGAAGGTCATTCCGATGGTGAGCGCGACGTAGGCGAAGTCATGGTAGTCCGGCCGTTCCTGCTGGTTGAAGCTGATTCCGCCGACCGGCTCGCTGTAGTAGAGCAGGGCATAGCGCAGCGTGAAGATCGTGTGCACGCTGAACCAGGACAGCGCCACGCTCGCGATGGCCAGCAGCGCGAGCAGGACCTGCGTCGCCCCGCCCGTCGCGTGCGTGGCCACGAGCACCAGGCCCAGGCCGGCGAGGCTGGCGGCGGCGGCGCTCAGCATGATGATGTCGCCGACGGCCCGGTTGGGATCCTCGGCAGTCGCGCGATCCGCCGTCTGGTCGGCGGACAGCGGCCAGATCGCCCGCCAGGTCCAGCCGCAGAAGATCACGGCGGTCGTGTCCCACCCGATGGCCGGCGCGTACTTCCAGTTGCCGAGAAAGATCGTCAGGATCGCCGCCACGGCGCCGGCGCTGACCGATACCGCGAGCCGCAGCAGGGTCCGCGGGCGCGGGCGCGAGGACCTGGCGATGCTCATCATCTCCTGCAAAACGCTCGCGAGCGCCGTGCTCACCGGGAGATTCTTGCACAGCGCCGCCGGCGGCCGCACCCGCAGGCCGCCGCCGGTTCCCTGGCCTGTGGGCAACCTGTGGACAGTGCGTGGACAAGCGACCGGCGCGGGGGATAAGGGCGGGGTAACCACCAGGCGATCTGTGGATGACCGCGACGGGCTCGGGGCCCCTCCATCCCATACATGGAGGGGCCCCGAGCCCGCCGGGACCACGCAGTGACCGGCGGAGCCTGGCCCTATTCTCGGTGCCGGCCGGTCCCGCGGCCGTCACCGACACGCCCGAGATGTCGGCGCTTGCCATAGCCTGCAGGCGTGCGACGTCCGGATGAGAGCGAGTCCCCCGCGGAGCACATGGCCGCGATCCTGCGCCAGCAAGGCAACGCGTGCCGGGAACTGGGCAGTCCGCTCTATGCGGACCTGCTGGCGCAGGCCGCCGGGGACCTGCTGAGCGACGGCCCGGTCGCTGGCGTGCTGGACGGCTACCTGACCCAGCCGGTCTCCAGCGTCCTCCCGCTGCGGATGCTCGGCGCGGCGCACGCGCTGGCCCTGACCGGGCAGGCACCGGAGCTGGCCGCCTTCTACCCGTCGGCCGGCGGTACCGCCGATCCGGGCGCTGGGGGCGAGCGCGCCTGGGCTGCGCTGCGGCGGACGCTGCGCGAGCACTGCTCGTCCATCCGGGAGTGGCTGCCACGGCCGCCGCAGACCAACGAGGTCGGCCGGGGTGCGGCGCTGGTCGGCGGCCTGCGCCACATCATGGCCGAGGCCAGCCTGCCCATCCTGCTGGTCGAGGTCGGCGCGAGCGCCGGGCTGAACCTGCGCGCCGATTACTTTCACGTCCCGGGCCCTTCCGGCCACCACGCGGACGCCTCCTCGCCGGTCATGCTGGCCGGCGGATGGGAGGGGACGGCGCCCCCGGAGGGCCGCATCGAGGTGGCGGCCCGGACCGGCGGCGATCTCGATCCCATTGACCCGACCACCCCGGCGGGGGCCCTGACGCTGACCGCCTACGTCTGGCCGGATCAGCGTTACCGGCTGGAACGGCTGCGCGGGGCCCTCACCCTCGCTCGGGCGATCCCCGCCGACCTGCGCCGGGAGTCCGCGACTGCCACCCTTGCCCGGACGGCGCTCGCCGAGGGCAGCTGGACCGTGCTCTGGCACTCGATCTTCCGTCAGTACCTGGACCAGGGCCAGCGCGCCGAGCTGGCGGCGGGGGTGGAGGCCCTCGCGGCCGCCGCCACCGAGTCCGCCCCGTTCGCGTACCTCTACCTGGAGCAGTCGCGGGCCGGCGGCTGCCCGGTCACGCTGACGACGTGGCCCGGCAGCCGCCAGCGCGTCCTGGGCGTGGCGCCGCCGCACGGGATTCCCGTCACCTGGGCGCCCCGCCCCGCCTTCGGCTAGCGGCTAGTAACCGGCTGCGGGATCCACCACGCCGATGAGCGGCTCGCGGGCCACGAAGGCAGCCACGTTCTCCTGGATCCGGCGGGCCAGCATCCGCCCGATCATCTCCTCGGTGTCCGCGGTATGCGGGGTGATGATGCAGTTGTCCAGGTCCCAGAGGGGATGGCCGTCCGGCAGCGGCTCGGGGTCGGTCACGTCGAGGGCCGCGCCGCCGATCACCCGCTCGCGCAGCACCGTCACCAGCGCGGCGGTGTCCACATGACGGCCGCGCGCCACGTTGACCAGCCAGGCGTCCGGTCGCATCGCGGCCAGCTCCGCCGCTCCGATGATGTGCTCGGTGCTGGGCGTGAGCGCCAGCGCCACGAACACCACCCGGGCCCGCGCCAGGGCCTCGTGCAGCTGGCTGGTCTGCAGCGTGCGCGCCGCGCCGCGCAGCTCGCCGGACTGGCGGCGGACCACCGTGACGTCGGCTCGCAGCGGCGCCAGGAGCTCCAGCAGGCTGGTGGCGATCCCGCCGCCGCCGAGGATGGTGACCGGCAGGTCATACAGGCTCTCGCCGGCGGCCTTGCCCCACGAGTGCGCGAGGATCCGCTGCCGCAGTCCGCGCAGGCCGGCCAGGGCGAGCATGAGCGCGTGCTCGGCCACCGGCTCGGCGTAGGCACCCTTGGCGCAGGTCCAGGTCCGATGCGAGTCGAGCAGCCCGGCGGCGGCGACCCGCTCTACCCCCGCGAAGGGAAGCTGGACCCAGCGGGCCGAGCTCGCGGCCGCCAGGGCCTTGCCGAGCCCGTCGACGTCGGCGGGGTTGAGCCAGACGAGGGCGTCCGCCGCGGAATCTACGCCGACGGGCTCGCCGCCGCCATTGCGAACGGCCTGGACGGCCCACTCGCGCGGAGTCGGCCCGATGGCGATGCGTGGTGTCGTCACAAACGGGACCCTAGCCGCGTCCGCCTCGCCAAAGCCAGCCGGATGCCCACGCGGCCAGCTGCCCACCCGAGAGCGCCAGCCCGCGGAGGTGCCGTCCGCGACGGCCGGCCCGCTCGGTCCGAGCGGGGGCCTGGGCCTGGGGTGGCGGAGGTGCCGTCCGCGACGGCCGGCCGGCTCGGTCCGAGCGGACGGCATGGGGGTCCGGGGGGCTAGCCCCCCGGGCCCGGGGGTCTCGGGGGTCGTCCCCCCGTGTCAACAGCACCTCCCGGCGCCACCGCTCGGTCTGCTGCACCTGGTTGAAGGTAAACAGGTGCAGCCCTTCGACGCCTGCGGCCGGGTCGGCCAGCGTCGGGGCCGCCCGGGCCAGCAGCCGCTCAGGGCTGTAGCCGCCCGGAACGCCCAGCCGGACCAGCCACTCGGCGTGGCCGGCCAGGAACCGGGCCGACTCCGACGCGCCGGCCACCGCGGCCATCCTCAGCAGCCGGGTTCGCTCCAGTGGCCCGGCCAGCCCGACCAGCACGGGCAGCGTGACGCCCCGCGCGCGGACCCGAGTGATCCACTTGCGCAGGATGACCGGATCGAAGCACAGGTTGCTGACGATGTAGGACGCGTGGTGCCGCTTGTCCCACATGGCCTGCACGGTGATGTCGTCGCCGATGCGGGGTGGCTCTCCGGGTAGCCCGTGATCCCGACCCGGCTGAACGGGCGCCCCAGCCGGGTGAGCTCGTCGAGCAGCGTGAGCGCGCTGGGGAAGCAGCCGACGGGCGGATCGGCGTCGCCGGCCGGGACGAACACGTCATCGACGCCGGCCGCGGTCAGCCGGGCCACGATCTCGGCAAGGTGCGCCCGGTCCCGAACCAGCCGCGCCGACAGGTGCGGCACGGTGGTGTAGCCGTGGGCGCACAGCCGCTCGGTGAGGGCGAGGGTTGGCTCCAGTCCTCTCGACGGCGATGCGGTGACCGTGATGGTCAGCTCGCAGGGCACCCACTCCAGTACGGACTCCTCGGCGCTGGGCGTCGGCAGGACCTCATAGCGCGGCGTCCGCAGCAGCGGCGCGACCAGGGCCAGCCCGCCCCGGCTCATGTCGGCGCGCCGTCAATCCGCGGCGCGCCGTCAATCCGCGGCGCGCCGCCGGTCGGCGGCTCGTCCGTCAGCGGCTCATCGGCCAGCGCCCCCTGGCCCACCAGGCGCTCCAGCTCACGTTCCAGGCCGCTGGTGCCGGTGTCGATAATCGTCAGCGGCAGGCCGAACAGCTCGGCGATGTCGGCTGCGGCCTGCTCGAGCGCGGCGTCCCTGGACTGAGCCAGCCAGGCCAGCCGCCGGTAGTGGCCGAAGTAGTCGGGCCACAGCTCCGGATAGCGGTCCAGGCCCAGCTCGGCCAGGACCGACCGGCGGAAGCTGCGGACGAGAAAGTCCGTGAGCAGGTAGGTGCCGGGATCGGCCTCCAGCATGGCCTCGATCCGATCCTGGCCGCCGAAGACGTCGTAGCAGTGCAGCCCGCGCAGTCGCTGGATGCCGAGCTCATCGCCCAGCTCGTCGAGCGCGCCGTAGCTGCCGCAGTCCGCGTAGGCCAGCGCCACCCGCAGGCCCCGGGCGCGCAGCTGCAGCGCCAGCTGCCGGGCGGCCGGGGCGATCCGGGCGGGCCGGTTGTGCAGCACGGCGGGCAGGCTGTGCACCTCGACCGGCCACGCCCGTCGCGCGGCGATCTCCCGGACGTGCCCGGTCAGCGCTCCGCAGGCGATCACCGCCAGGGGCTCAGACGGGAAAGGACAGCTGGTCGACGAAGGCGTCGTTGAAGTCGCTGCGATCGGAGAGCTCGACATATCTCACCTCCTGCAGCAGCGCCAGCGCCCCGGCCCGCTCGCGGACCGACAGCAGCGCCATCTTCGCTCCCTCGCCGGCCACGTTGCCCGCGCTCACCACGCGCAGCGCCGGCAGCCGCGGCACCAGGCCGATCTTGATCGCGTTGGCCGGCGACAGGTAGCTGCCGAACGAGCCGGCCAGCAGCACCTGCTGGACGTCACCGGGAGCTAGGCCCGCCTCCTCCAGCAGGATGTTCCAGCCGGTCGCGATGGCGGCCTTGGCGAACTGGAGCTCCCGGACGTCCCGCTGGGACAGGTAGATGGAGCTGGCCACGTCGCCCGGCTCGCCCTGCCAGTGCAGGACGAAGACGCGCTCCTGGCCGATCATCGTCAGCCGGGGGGCGAGGCCCGGGGCCAGGACCGCGGCCCGCTCCTCCGGCACGAACCGGCCGGAGGCGTCGAGCAGCCCGACGGCGACCAGGCTTGCGACCGCGTCCACCAGCCCCGACCCGCACAGGCCGGCTGGCTCGGTGTCGCCGATCACCTGGAGTTTCACGTCGTCGGAGGTCATCGAGACCACCTCGATCGCCCCGTCGGCGGCGCGCATCCCGCAGCGGATGGCGGCCCCCTCGAAAGCGGGGCCCGCCGGGGCGGCGGTGGCCAGCAGCCACTCGCGGTTGCCCAGCACGATCTCGCAGTTGGTGCCGATGTCGATGAACAGCCGGATCCGTGAGTCGCGGTCCATGCCCGAGGCGAGCAGCCCGGAGGTAATGTCGCCGCCGACGTAGGCGCCGAACGCCGGGAAGCAGAAGGCCGGGGCGCGCGGGTGCACCGGCAGCCCGACATCGGCGGCCAGGATCTCGGGCAGCAGCCGGGTGGACATGATGAACGGGGCCACCCCCAGCGGCTCGGGATCGATGCCCAGCGCCAGGTGGGTCATGGTCGCGTTGCCCGCGATCGCGACCTCGATGACCTCGCGGGCATCGATGCCGGCCTGCTCGCACACCTCGGTGGTCAGCTCGGCCAGGGTCTCGTGGGCCAGCCTGGCCAGCGTGCCCAGGGCGGCGGGGTCCATCATGACGGCGCTGATCCGGGTGATCACGTCGGCGCCGAAGGGCTGCTGCTTGCTCAGCATGGACGCGACGGCCAGCGGCGTGCCGGTGGACAGGTCCAGCAGGGTGGCCACCACGGTGGTGGTGCCCAGGTCGAAGGCGATGCCGTAGAGCTCGCCGGTGGTGTCGCCCGGCTGGACGCCGATCAGCACGTCATCGACGATAACGGCCGTCACCTTGAAGTCGGCCGCCCGCAGGACCTGGCCCAGGGTGCGCAACACCGGCAGGTCGATCCGGACCTCCAGGTCATCGAGCCCGGCGACGACGCGCTCGGCGTCCGTGCGCTGATCGCCCAGCGAGGGCTCGGCCAGCTCGAGGTAGCGCTTCTGCGCGGCCGGGCGCAAGATGACTTGCCGTCCGACGCCCACTGTCGCCGCCTTAGGCCGGGTGACCAGCGGCGGAACCTCGATCTGCAGGTCGGCGGTGGCCAGCGCCCGGCAGGCGAGCCGCCAGCCGTCGCGCAGCTCGTCGGGCGAGAACGCGCGCGCGTCCAGCGGCGAGGCCAGGACGCTGCCCTCGGTGACGCGGATCTTGCATTTCTTGCAGGTGCCGTGGCCGCCGCAGGTGGAGTCGATCGCGATGCCATTCCAGCTCGCGGCGTCGAACACGGTGACGCCGGGCGGCACCCGGATCCGGCTGCCGCTGGGCGCGAAGACCAGGTCGACCCGGGCCGGCAGGCCGCCGCCTGCCGCACCGCCGCCTGCCACCCCGCCGGTGCCCGCGGCGATCATCTCCGTGTCGGTCATCGGGACCGCTACGGGGCCGTCGCCGGGGCGGCGGCCTGCTGCGCGGACTGCGCGGCGGCCCGCTCGGCCCGGTGCGCGGCGATCCAGGCCGCCCCCCAGGGGTCCCGGTTGGCCAGCAGGTCGGCCGCCTTGACGGACTTGACCAGCTGCGGGGAACGGGCGTCCATGATCGCGCTGGTCAGGCCGTGCGCCACCGCCATGGGCAGGAACGCGGCGCCGATCGAGTGCCGGTCCGGCATGCCGAAGGACACGTTCGAGGCGCCCAGCGTGGTGTTCACCCCGAGCTCGTCGCGCAGCAGCGAGATGGTCTCCAGCGTGGTCGCTGCGAGCGAGGTGTCCGCGCCGACCGGCATGGCCAGCGGGTCGAACACCAGGTCCTCCAGCGGGATGCCGTACGTGCCCGTCGCCACGTCGACGATCTTGCGGGCCAGCTCCAGCCGCCGCGACGGCTCCTCGGGGATCTCCTCCTCGTCGTTGGGCAGCGCGATGATGGCCGCCCCGTACCGCTTGACCAGCGGCAGGATGGAGTCCATCCGCTCGTCCTCGGCCGTCACCGAGTTGACCAGCGCCTTGCCCTGATAGACAGCCAGGCCGGCCTCCAGGACCTCGATGATCGAGGAGTCCAGGCAGAGCGGCAGGTCGGTGCGGCTCTGGATCAGCTGGACGGCCTTGGTCATGAGCTCGGCCTCGTCGGCGAGCGGCGCGCCCATGTTGACGTCGAGCATCATCGCGCCGCCGGCGACCTGCTGCGCCACGTCGATCTCGATCCTGGACAGGTCGCCGCGGCGCAGCTGTTCCTGGAAGATCTTGCGCCCGGTCGGGTTGATCCGCTCGCCGATCACGCAGAACGGGTTATCCCCGCCGATCCGCAGCTCCCTCGTCGCCGAGGAGAGGACTGTCTCCATGGGTGCGCTCACCGTTTCTGTCAGGGCCGCTGGGCGGAGGCCCGGGCTGGATGCTCAGGGATTAGGGGCACAAGCAAGGGGCGCGGGAGCCGCGAGCTCAGGCGCTGGCCAGGGCGCGGCGGCGGCGCAGCAGTTCCTTGGCCTTGACCACGGCCGCCGATGCGTCGGCGGCGTAGCCGTCCGCGCCGACGACGTCGGCGTACTCCTGGGTCACCGGCGCGCCGCCCACCATGACGATGACCTGCTCGCGCAGGCCGGCCTTCTCCAGCGCGTTGATGTTCGCCTTGAACATCGGCATCGTGGTGGTCAGGAAGGCCGAGAAGCCGACGATGTCGGGCTCGTGCTCCTTGATCGCGGTGATGAACTTCTCCGGCGCGACCTGCACGCCCAGATCGATGACCTCGAAGCCCGCGCCCTCGAACATGATGTTCACGAGGTTCTTGCCGATGTCGTGCACGTCCCCCTTGACCGTCCCCATGACGATCTTGCCGATGGTCTCCGCGCCCTTCTCGGCCAGCAGCGGCCGCAGGATGTCCAGCGCACCCGCCATGGCCCTGCCGGCGATCAGCATCTCCGGCACGAAGAAGTCGCCGCGCTCGAACCGCGCGCCGACCTCCTCCAGCGAGGGGATGAGGGCCTCGTACAGCAGCGTCTCCGGGCCCATCCCCATCTCCAGCCCGGACCGAGTCAGGTCGAGCACCGCGGGGGCGTTGCCGACCAGGGTGAAGTCGTAGAGCTGCCTGAGTAGCTCCTCTTGTGTCACGGGGCACCTTCTCTCTGCATCCTGGGGTCGTGGGGCGTCCTGGGCTCGTGGGGCATCGGGGGCCGCGGCGGATTCACCGGTCGCGGCGCGGGCGCGGGGCGGTCTGGTAGCCGAGCACGGCGGACAGGCCGGCGGCGGCCCGCACGCAGCGCGCGCCGGCCTCCGGGATGGCCTGCGCGGTCAGCCGGCTGGCCGGCCCCGAGACCGAGACGGCCGCGATCACTACCTCGCCGTCCCGGTGTACCGGCGCGGCCACGGCCACCAGGCCGGGCTCGAGTTCCTCGTCGGTCACCGCGTAGCCGCGCTCGCGGACCGCCGCCAGGTCCGCCTCGAGCGCCGCCCGGCTGGTCAGGGTGCGCCCGGTCCGCTGCTCCAGCCGGCCGCGCGGCAGCTCGGCGGCGCCGTAGGCGAGCAGCACCTTGCCCAGCGCGGCGCAGTGCAGCGGCACGGACATGCCCACCCAGTTGGTGCCGCCGATCAGGTAGGTGCTGTCCACCTGGGCGATCTGCTCCACTAGGCCGCCGTCGCGCGGCACGCCGAGGTTGACCGTCTCCCCGGTCTCCTCGCCCAGCCGGTCGAGGAACGGCTGAGCCACGCTGACCAGGTCGGCCTCCGCCCCGCCGCGGCAGGCGTAGGACACGAACACCTCGCCGGGCCGGAACCGGCCAGCCGGGTCCCGGCGGACGAGTCCGTTACGTTCCAGGGCGGTGAGCAGGCGGGAAGCCGTGCTCTTGGCCAGGCCGCTGGCCTCGGTGAGCTCGGTGAAGGTGACCGGATCGCGGTGCCGCGTGACCTCGATGAGCAGCTGCGCCGCTCGCTCCACGGCCTGCGTTCCGTTCGGGCTGGTCACGGCGGACCCCTCGGGTAGTTCGTTCCGAACAGTTCCACGTTACGGAACCTTGTTCTACTATGTGATCCTAAGTTTGACTGTCCGCGCCGGTCAAGACGGCACTGGTCAGCTGATCCGGCACTCCCCAACTGACCTGCGAGGTGGCGATGTTCCGCAACAGCATGCCCAGGTACGAGATCCTGTCGCCGGACGCCATCGGCGTGCTCGACAGGGGCTGGCGAAAGATCGTCTCGGAGATCGGCGTGCAGTTCGCCAAGCCGGAGGCCGCGGAGCTGTTCGCCAAGGCCGGGCAGCGGGTGGACGGCGAGACTGTCTTCCTGGACCCGGAGTTTGTCCTGGAGCAAGTGGCCAAGGCGCCGCGAGAGTTCGACGTGCAGGCCCGGAACCCGGCCAACACCGTGCACATCGGCGGCGACAACATGGTTTTCAGCGCGGTCTACGGCTCGCCGTTCGTCCGCGAGGGCGACGTGCGCCGGAACGCCATGATGGCGGACTTCCGGCGGATGGCCATGCTGGCCCAGTCGTTCCCCGAGCTGGACTCGGCTGGCGGGGTGATCTGCGAGCCGGATGACGCGCCGCTGGACTCCCGGCACCTGGACATGATCTACGCCCTGCAGACGGTGACCGACAAGATCTACATGGGCAACGTGGTATCCGGGCCGAACGCCGCCGACACCATCAAGATGACCGAGATCCTGTTCGGCGGCCGCGCGGCCATTGAGCAGACCCCGGCCACGATCTCCCTGATCAACTGCAACTCGCCGCTGCGCTGGGACGACCGGATGCTGGACGCCCAGTTCGAGTACTGCGCGGCGAACCAGCCGGTGGTGCTGACCCCGTTCCTGCTCATGGGCGCGATGTCGCCGGTCACGATTCCCGCGGCGCTCGTGCAGCAGCTGGCCGAGGCCCTGTCCGGGATCGCGCTGGCCCAGCTCATCCGGCCGGGCTGCCCGGTGATCTTCGGCTCGTTCCTGTCCAACATCGACATGCAGTCGGGGTCGCCCAGCTTCGGCACCCCGGAGTCCGGCATCGGCCTGCTGTGCACGGGCCAGCTGGCCCGGCACTACGGCCTGCCGTTCCGCACCGGCGGCGGCCTGAACTCCAGCCAGACCTGCGACGCCCAGGCAGCGTATGAGTCGCTGATGACGCTGCTGCCGACGTTCCTGGCCGGCACCAACTTCGTCATGCACGCGGCCGGCTGGCTGGAGGGCGGGCTGGTCTCCTGCTACGAGAAGTTCATCGTCGACATCGAGCTGCTGCGGATGCTGCGGGTGGAATTCACCCCGCTGGAGATCGACGAGGCGTCGCTGGCCTTCGGCGCCCACGAGGAGGTCGGGCACGGCGGCCACTTCCTGGGCGCGGCCCACACCATGGAGCGGTTCCGGGAGTGCTTCTACCGCCCGCTGCTGTCCTCGACCGCGAACTATGAGCGGTGGCTCAAGCTCGGCGGCAAGGACACGACCGCCCGGGCCACCGAGATCTGCGCCAAGACGCTTGACGCTTACCAGCCGCCGCCGCTGGACGACGCGATCCGCGCCGAGCTGGAGGAGTACGTCACCCGGCGCCGAGCCGAGCTCGGCGACTAGCCCCGCTGCAGCTCGCGGCCCGTTATGCCGCCGGCGGCGGCCCAAATCTCCTAGGGGACTGCCCGCCTAGCCCGGTCGCAGGTACTTTGTCCTCCAGGTGCCACGGGGTGCCGTTGCCGGGAGCGGAAGGCGTTGTCATGCAGGCAGAAATCAAGGGCAGCACCATGCCCATTCTCGAAGTCTCGCTCGGGCAGGGCGAGCAGCTGGTGTCGGCCCACGGCGAGCTGGCCTGGATGACCCCGAGTATCCAGATGTCGCAGACGACCAGCACCGGCGGGGGCGGCGGGGGACTCATGCAGGGCCTTAAGCGGGTCATGGGCGGCGGCGGGCTGTTCCTCACCCGTTACACCGGGCCCGGGTCGATCACCTTCGCGGCCAAGCTGCCCGGCCACATCGTGCCGGTCGACATCGCGCAGGGCCATGCGTACTACGTGCACCGGCACGGGTGGTTGTGCGGAACGGCGGGCATCACGCCGAGCGTGGGACTGCAGCAGAGTTTCCGCGGCGGCGCGTACGGCGGCGACGGGTTCGTGCTGCAGAAGCTCGAGGGCCAGGGCCGGGCCTGGATCGACCTGTCGGGCGAGCTCACGACGTATGAGCTGCCGCCGGGCCAGACGCTGCTGGTGCACCCGGGTCACGTCGGCATGTTCCAGGGCACCGTGCAGTTCCAGATCACCCGGATGCGCGGGATCTCCAACGCGCTGTTCGGTGGCGACGGGTTCTACCTGGTGGCCCTGACGGGACCGGGCCGGGTGTGGCTGCAGTCGATGCCGATGGTCCAGCTCGCGGCGTCGCTGGCGCCCTACCTGCCGACCGCTGGCGGCGACGGGCGTGCGGCGGAGACGGGCGCGGTCGGCGGCATCATCGGCGACATGTTCCGCGGCTGAGGCCGCGCGGCGGGCCGCCGCACTCAGCTCGTCTCGTCCTCGGTGACCGCACGTCGCCGGCTGGCCGCGGAAAGTTTCCGGTGAGAACTTGTTGGCTCCCGGGCGCCTGCCGGCTCCTACCGCTGTATCACTCCGGCTGTGCCTGGGCCTGACGTCCGCGCCGTCGAGGCCGGCGAGCCCTCGAGGGGCGGGCTGGGCGGCTCCGGCGCTGCGGCGCGCTAGGCCAGGAACGGAAGGAGTGGCCGAAATGTTGCCCTACGACCCCTCTGGTATGGGGAGTTTCCCTCTACCGTGGGCCCATGCGTGACTGCGACATCGCCGCCGCCATCGTGGCGGGTGATCCGGCCGGGCTCGCCACGGCCTACGACACTTACGGCGCGAGCCTGCACGCCTACTGCCGCACTCTGCTCGCCGAGCCCGCGGACGCGGCCGACGCCGTGCAGGACACGTTCGTCATCGCGGCCGCCAAGCTGGGCGGGCTGCGGGACTGGGACCGGCTCCGGCCGTGGCTGTACGCGGTGTCCAGGAACGAGTGCTACCGGCGGCTGCGCGGCCGGGCCCGGCAGGCTGACCTGGACGAGGCCGGCGAGATGACGGATGCCAGCGCCGACGTGGGCGCGCAGGCCGAGCGCGGCGAGCTGCAGGGCCTGGTCCTGGCCGCCATCGGCGGGCTGAATCCCGGCGATCGCGAGGTCATCGAGCTGAACCTGCGGCACGACCTGGACGGGGCCGACCTGGCTGACGCGCTGGGCGTCCCGGCCAACCAGGCGCACGCGCTCGCCTCCCGGGCGCGGGGTCAGCTGGAACGGTCCCTGGGCGCGCTGCTCGTCGCGCGAACCGGGCGGCGGCAGTGCGCCGAGCTGGACGCGATCCTCGGCGACTGGGACGGCAGGCTGACGGTCCTGCTGCGCAAGCGGGTCAGCCGGCATATCGAGGACTGCGAGACCTGCGGCGCCCGCAAGCGCCGCGAGCTCAGCCCTGCGATGCTGCTGAGCGTGGTGCCGCTGGTGACGCTGCCGGCCGGGCTGCGCCATCAGGTGCTGCGGCTGGTGTCCGACTCCGGTCCCGAGGCGGTCGGGTACCGAAACAACGTGGCCGCTCGCGCGGAGCCATTCGCCGATTCCGGCTTTCCCGTTCAGGTCACCCCGGCCAGCACAGCCGGGCGATCCTGGCGCGGGGCTGGCCGGGGTGGCGGGGGTCTCGGTGGCGAGGGTTCCGGTGGTGGCTCCGCTGACGGAGGCGCCGGCGGCGGGCTGGGCAGGCGGTGGTCCCGGCGGGTGCTCCTGGGCGGGACGGTAGCCCTGGTGGTCCTGCTCGGCGTCGCGGACGCGACCTACCTCCTGCTCAGCAATACCGGGCACGCCGCCGCGGCGATGCATCAGGCGGACCCGACGAGCCCGGTAGTCACGACGGTGCCGTCCTCGCCGACCAGCGGCCCGGCGCGGGCCAGGTCCGCCCCGCGGTCTTCCCGGACCGCCAGCCCATCGCCGCCCGCGTCGTCGAGCCCGGCCGCGCCGTCCTCCCCGGCCGCGAGATCGCCCTCGCCCTCGCCGTCGCGATCGCGCTCATCGCCGCCCCCGTCGCGGTCACCGTCACCCAGCCCGTCGCCTCAGCCGGATCCCGGCACCCTGACCGAGTCGCCGGCCGTCGTGGTGCTGCTGCAGTCACCGACTGGCGGCTCCTCGACCGGCGCGTTCACGCTGACGGCGTCCGGCGGCCCGGTCACCTTCGCCATCGTCGTGCCGGCCAGCGAGTCCTACCTGAGCGTCAGCCCGGCGAGCGGGAAGCTGAGCGCCGGACAGTCCCTGCAGGTCACCGTCACCCTGACGCCGAACCCGACCGGCCCGGCGCCGGCGTCCAGCAACACGCTGACCGTGAACCCGGGCGGCATCACGGTCACCGTCCAGTACTCACCGGCCGGCTAGGGGCTGGAGTACAGCCGCTGCGGGGTCAGCATGACGACGGCCCGGCCTTCCTGCGTCATGACCAAGTCGTAGGCGGCCCAGTCGTCGTGCGTCCCGCCAGCCGCCTCGAACACCTCGCGCAGCAGCAGGCGCAGGCCCTCGGCGCTGAGCCCGGGCAGCTCGTCATCCGGCCCGGCCAGCTGGACCGGCCCCTCGGCCGCGGCCCACTCCCAGCCCGCCCGGACGACCAGGCTGGCGCGCGGCCGGGCGCGCAGGTGAGCTAGCTTGGCCGCCCCGCGCCGGGTCGTGAAGCCGATGACCTGCGCGCCGGTGACGGGGTGGGTGAGCACGCCCGCGTTGACCACCGAGGACTGGATCGTGCCGTCCTTGCGCAGCGTGGAGACCACGCTGAGCCCGTGGTCGCGGCTTACCAGGTCGGCGAAGGCGGCGATATCGGTCATGCTCGGAGCCTAGCGGGGTTTCGCCTGGCGATCGGGGCGGCGGGCGATGAGGTTCATCGCGTCCAGGCGCAGCACGTCCTGATCGTCGGCGTTGATGAGCTGGCCCCGGGTGCGGACCAGGCCGCGATCGGGCTTGGATCGCGACAGCCGGGCCTCCAGGATCGTCGTCCGCAGGCGCACGGAGGCGCCGGGCCGGAGCGGCGCCGGCCAGCGCAGCTCGTCGATGCCCGGCGAGGCCAGGCTGGCCACCCGGGAGAGGTAATGATCGGCGAGCAGCCGCATGAAGATGGCGGTGGTGTGCCAGCCGCTGGCGATCACCCCGCCGAACGGTCCCGTGGCGGCGAACTCCGGGTCGGCATGGATCGGCTGCGGGTCGAAGACCCGCGCGAACTGGAGGATCTCCGGCTCGGTCACGTGGAGGTACCCGTACTCATAGACCGCTCCCGGCCGGTAGTCCTCGAGGTACCGGTCGTCGATGGGGGCGGCGAAGTCGTCCTCGCTCAGGGTCGTAGTCGCCGGGGCCGCCGGCGGCGACTGGCTCACGGCACTGGCGGGGGCTCGTAGCCGAGGTTGGGGGCCAGCCAGCGCTCCACCTCGGCTAGCGTGACGCCCTTGCGCGCCGCGTAGTCCTCGGCCTGATCCCGGCCGATCCGGCCGACCGCGAAGTAGCGAGCGGCCGGGTGCTGCATCAGCAGGCCGCTGACGCTGGCAGCCGGCGTCATGGCGAACGACTCGGTGAGGGCCAGGCCGATCCGCCCGGCGTCCAGCAGGTCGACCAGCTTCTGCTTCTCGCTGTGATCGGGGGAGGCCGGATAGCCGAAGGCGGGCCGGATGCCGCGGAACCTCTCCGCGCGCAGCTCCTCCAGCGTGGGGTCGGCATCGGGCTCGTACCACGCGCGGCGGGCCACCAGGTGCACGTACTCGGCACTGGCCTCCGCGAGCCGGTCGGCGAGGGCCTTGACGATGATCGCGCGGTAGTCGTCCAGCTCGTCTTCGTAACGGCGGGCCAGTTCCTCCGCGCCTTGCACGCAGACGGCAAAGGCGCCGACGTAGTCGCCTTCCGGTGCGACGTAGTCGGCCAGGCAGCGGTTCGGGCGATCGTCGCTGCGAGCTACCTGCTGGCGCAGCATGGGGAAGCGCGGCCCCGGGCCGGTAGCCCCCCGGCCGACCACGATGTCGTCGCCGTCGCCGTGCGCCGGCCAGAAGCCGTAGACGCCGTGGGCCTGCAGCAGGTCGCCGGCGGTGATCTCGTCGAGCAGGGCCAGGGCATCGTCGTACAGTTCCCGGGCCGCGGGCTGCTCCAGGATGGCCGGGTACTTGCCCTTGAGCTCCCAGGCCAGGAAGAAGAACTGCCAGTCGATCAGCTCGCGCAGCACCTTGAGCTCGGGAGCGACGACCCGGGTGCCGGTGAACGCGGGCGTGGGCAGGTCGGCGAAGGAAACCTGCTCGCGGTTGGCCCGGGCCCGGTCCAGCGGCAGGACCGGGCGGCGCTGCTTCTGCTCATGCGCGGTCCGCAGCCGCTCCTGGTCCTCGCGGTTGGCCAGGTCGAGCTCGCCGGCCCGGACCGGGTCGAGCAGGTCGGCCACCACGCCGACGACGCGGGAGGCGTCGAGGACGTGCACGGTGGGCCGGTCGTAGGCGGGGGCAATCCGCACGGCCGTGTGCTGCCGCGAGGTCGTCGCCCCGCCGATCAGCAGCGGCAGCTGCAGGTCGCGGCGCTGCATCTCGCGGGCCACGTTGACCATCTCGTCGAGCGAGGGGGTGATCAGCCCGGAGAGCCCGACGGCGCTGGCTCCCTCGGCGACCGCGGTATCCAGGATGGTGGCCGCCGGCACCATCACGCCGAGGTCGATCACCTCGTAGTTGTTGCAGCCCAGCACGACGCCGACGATGTTCTTGCCGATGTCGTGCACGTCGCCCTTCACGGTGGCCAGCACGATCTTGCCCTGGACCCGCCCGCCGTCCGTCCGTCCCTCCCGCAGCGCCTGCTCCTTCTCGGCCTGCATGTACGGCTCCAGGTAGGCCACCGATCGCTTCATCGCGCGGGCGCTCTTCACCACCTGCGGCAGGAACATCTTGCCCGCTCCGAACAGGTCGCCGACGATCTTCATGCCGTCCATCAGCGGCCCCTCGATCACGTCCAGGGGCCGGTCGGCGGCCTGCCGGGCCTCCTCGGTGTCAGCCTCGATGAAGTCGACGATGCCGCGCACGAGGGCGTGCGCCAGCCGCTTCTCGACCGGCGCGTCGCGCCAGGACAGGTCCAGCTCCCGCCGGGTGGCCGAGCCCTTGACGGTCTCGGCGAAGGTGACCAGCCGGTCGGTGGCGTCGGGACGGCGGTCGAAGATGACGTCCTCGACCAGCTCGAGCAGGTCGGCGGGGATGTCCTGGTAGACGACCAGCTGCCCGGCGTTGACGATGCCCATGTCCAGCCCGGCCGCGATCGCGTGGAACAGGAACGCCGAGTGCATGGCCTCCCGCACCACGTCGTTGCCGCGGAAGGAGAAAGACAGGTTGGAGATGCCGCCGGACAGGTGCGTGCCCGGGCAGCGCTGCCGGATCAGCGGCAGCGCGTCCAGGAACGCCTTGGCGTAGCCGTTGTGCTCCTCGATGCCAGTGGCCACCGCCAGGACGTTCGGGTCGAACACGATGTCCTCCGGCGCGAAGCCGGCGTGCTGGGTGAGCAGGTCATAGGCCCGGCCGCAGATGGACACCTTGCGCTCCACGGTGTCAGCCTGGCCCTGCTCGTCGAAGGCCATCACCACGACGCCGGCCCCGTAGTCCCGGATGCGCCGGGCGTGCTCCAGGAACGGCTCGTCGCCCTCCTTCAGGCTGATGGAGTTGACGACGCCCTTGCCCTGGACGCACTTGAGCCCGGCCTCCAGCACGCTCCACCGCGAGCTGTCGATCATGATCGGGATCCGGGCCACGTCGGGCTCGGTGGCGATCAGGTTGAGGAAGCCGGTCATCGCCTGCTCCCCGTCCAGCAGGTCGGCGTCCATGTTGACGTCCAGCAGGTTCGCGCCGCCGCGGACCTGCTGCAGGGCGACCGCGGCGGCCCCCTGATGATCGCCGGCCTCGATGAGGCGGCGGAAGCGGGCCGAGCCGGCCACGTTGGTGCGCTCGCCGATCATGACGAACCCCGTGTCGGGCCCGATCTCGAACGGCTCCAGGCCGCTGAACCGCGAGCGCGGCCGGCGGGGCGGCAGCTGGCGGGGCGGCAGCCCGGCGACGGCGCGGGCGATGTGCCCGATGTGCTCGGGACCGGTCCCGCAGCAGCCGCCCACCACGTTGACCAGGCCCGCCTCGGCGAACCCGCGCAGCAGGCCGGAGGTTTCGGCCGGCTGCTCGTCATAGCCGCCGAACGCGTTGGGCAGGCCGGCGTTGGGATGACAGGTGGTGTAGGTGTGCGACAGCCGCGCCAGGTCCTCGACGTGCGGCCGCAGCTGCGCGGCGCCCAGCGAGCAGTTAACGCCGACCAGCAGCGGGCGGGCGTGCGCGATGGCCGTCCAGAAGGCCTCGACCGTCTGCCCGGACAGGGTGCGCCCGCTCCGGTCGATGATGGTGACCGAGATCCACAGCGGCAGGTCCGGCGCTGCCTCCTGCGCGGCCGCGATGGCGGCCTTCGCGTTGAGCGTGTCGAAGATCGTCTCGATGAGCAGCAGGTCGACGCCGCCGTCGGCCAGCGCCGTGATCTGCTCGGCGTAGGCCGCGCGGACCTGGTCGAACGACACCGGGCGGAATGCCGGGTCGTCCACCCGGGGCGACAGCGACAGCGTCACGTTCAGCGGCCCGACGGATCCGGCCACGAAGCGGCCGCCCGCCTCGTCGGCCGCCTGCCGGGCCAGCCGGGCGCCGGCCAGGTTCATCTCGCGGACCGCCGGGCCCAGGCCGTAGTCGCCCTGGCCAATGCTGGTCGCGGTGAACGTGTTCGTGGTCGTGATGTCGGCCCCGGCCGCCAGGTACTCGCGGTGAATACCCAGCACGATGTCCGGCCGGGTCAGGTTCAGCAGGTCGGGGTCGCCGGTCAGGTCGCGCGGCTCGTCGCGGAACCGCTCACCCCGGTAGTCCGCCGGCGAGAGCCCGGCACCCTGCAGGGCCGTGCCCCACGCGCCGTCCAGGACCAGGATCCGCTGATCGAGCGCATCCCGCAGAGCATCCACGCGCCGGGCATCCACCCGCCGGGCATCCAAACTGGCCGCCACTTCGCTCCTTCGTCGCCGTGTACCCAGAGACGCGCGAACGTGGCGCGAGACTCTTTAGGCGTTTTTGTCCTGGTCGCCAAGCTGTCGTCAAATCTTTCCAGGTAATGCTTACGATACCCGCTATCCGGCCGCGAGGCAGCCTTGGTCACTGGATCGCGGCACGGCTGGCCGCCATAGGAGCGGCCCGGCGGTGCGCCGCGGCCGGCGGCCTAGCTGCCGCCGTGGCCGGAGAGCTCGGCCCGCAGCATCGCCGCAGCCTGCGTCATGGCACTGAGCTTGCCGAACGCGGCCTGGCGGGGCAGGTACTTCATGCCGCAGTCGGGGGCGAGGACGATGCGCTCGGCCGCCACGTAGGGCAGTGCCCGGCGGATCCGGTCGGCCACCTGGTCGGCGGTCTCCACCGCCGGATCACCCAGGTCCAGGACGCCCAGGATGATGGTCTGGCCGGGCAGCTCCTTCAGCACCGAGCAGTCCAGGCCGGACTGCGCGGTCTCGATCGAGACCTGATCCGCCGAGCATTCCGTTAGCTCCGGAAGGAAGGAGTAGCCGGAGGGCCGCTCGTGGATGATCGCGGCGTAGCCGAAGCACAGGTGCACGGCCGTGGTGCCGGTGATCCCGTCCAGCGCCCGGTTCAGCGCCCGGACCCCGTACTGGCGCGCCGCCTCCGGGCGCGCCTGCAGGTAGGGCTCGTCGAGCTGGACGATGTCCGCGCCGGCCGCGAACAGGTCGGCCACTTCCGCGTTGACCGCCTCCGCGTAGCCGAGCGCGGCTGCTTCCGCGCTCGGGTAGTAGTCGTTCTGCGCCTGCTGGGACATGGTGAACGGGCCGGGCACGGTGATCTTGATGGTCCGGTCGGTATGCGCGCGCAGGAACTTCACGTCGGCCACCTCGACCGGGCGGCGCCGGCGGATCGGGCCGACGATCCGCGGCACCGGGTTCGGATGGCCGCTGCGGTCCAGGGCCGTGCCGGGGTTATCGATGTCCACTCCGTCGAGGGCCGTCGCGAAGGCGTTGGAGTAACTCTCCCGGCCGATCTCCCCATCGGTGATGATGTCGAGCCCGGCATCCTCCTGGGCCCGGATAGCCAGCAGGCTGGCGTCCCGCTGGGCCTGCTCCAGGAAGGCCGGGTCGACCCGCCATAGCTCGGTGGCCCGCACCCGGGGCGGGAACCGGTCGCCCAGCCGCGGCCGGTCGATCAGCCACTCGGGCTGGGGGTAGCTGCCCACCAGCGAGGTCGGGAAGAGCATGCTGGCCTCCGCGGGCTCGCGCCGCGCCGGACGTGCTCCCGGCTCGGCTGCTGTGCGGGTCCGCCTGCCGGGCCCGCCATCCAGGCCCCAAGTATGCAGCCAGCCGGGCTCCCGGCCAGCCGGGCCCCCAGCCAGCCGGGGCCTCATCCGGCCGAGCCCTCAGGGCAGCCGGGCCCAGTCAGCGGGCCTCAGGTCAGGCGCGGCCGCAGGCCCGCCTGCCGCAGGATGCCGGGGATGGTGCCCTCGCCGCCCGGCGCCATGATGTGCAGCCCGGCCAGGCCGGGGACCTGCACCAGCCCGGCGATCATCTCGGCGCATACCTGCTCACCGGCGGCCCGGAACTTCTCCGGCGAGCCGCTGGCTGCCTCCAGCCGGCTGGCGACGGCAGCGGGGATGTGCACCCCCGGCACCTCAGCCAGCCGGTGCAGCGCCCGCTGCGAGAGCACCGGGCCGACGCCGGCCAGGATGTGGCAGCGCTCCAGCAGGCCGAGGCTGGCTACCTGGTCCATCCACCGCGCGAAGGCAGGCACGTCGAAGACGTACTGCGTCTGGACGAACTGCGCGCCCGCCGCGACCTTCCCGGCCAGCCGGGCCGCCGCCGCGTCCGGCGGCCCGGACGGGTCGGTCACCGCGCCCAGCAGCCAGGACGGCGGGGGTCGCAGCTCCCGCCCGGACATCAGCCGGCCCTCGTCCCGCATGGTCCGGGCGGCGCTCAGCAACTGGGTGCTGTCCAGGTCGAAGACCGGCTTGGCGTCGGGATGATCGCCGTGCCGCGGGTGATCGCCGGTCATGATCAGCACGCTGGGAATGCCCATCGCCGACGCGGCGAGCAGATCCGACTGCAGGGCGATGCGGTTCCGGTCCCGGCAGGTGAGCTGCATGATGGGCGCCACGTCGGCGTCGATGGCGGCCAGGCTGCAGGCCCAGGCCGCCAGCCGGGCGGTGGCGCTGGCGTTGTCGGTGATGTTCACCGCGTGAACCCAGTCCCGCAGCAGCACCGCCTTGCGGGTCACCGCGGCCGTGCTAGCACCGCGGGGCGGCCCGATCTCGGCCGTGACGGCGAGCTCTCCGGCCGCCAGGGCGCGTTCCAGGACGCCGACGGGGGGCGGCCGGTCCGCGGCCGGCCCAGCCTCGTCGGGGCCCCGACCGCCCGGTTTGCCCCCCATGGCGCAGGAGCCTACGTGATGGGGTCAGGTCGCCGCCCGGGCGGCGACCTGCTCGCCGGTGATCTGCGAGCTGACCTGGCGCGTGACCACGCTCAGCGGTCCCAGGCCGGACAGCGCGGCGCGCACCTGGCCGGCCAGCGCGGACGGAGCCGAGGTGGATTCCGCCATCCCGATCGCCGACACGCCGCCGAGCATGGCCGGGGTGAGCTCGCCGACGCCGGCGATGACCTGCGTGCGGGCACCGCCGTCGCGGGCCAGCCCGCACAGGTGGCGGGCATCGCCGCTGTCAGCCTGGCCGAGCACCAGCATCAGGTCGCAGTCGGCGGCGATGGCGCGGACGGTCTGCGCGCGATCCGAGGGCGCGTAGCAGTACCCGTCCGGGTCCGGCCCGCGCGCGGACGGGAAACGCGACCGCAGCGCCGTGGCCACCGCGGCGGCGGACTCGACCGGAAGGCCCGGCTGCAGCAGGTACGACACCCGGCGGGCGTCGGTCACCCGCAGCGTGGCGGTCCCCGCGACGCTCTCGACCACCGCGGCCCGGCCGGGTGCGTGGCCGGTAATCCCGGCGGCCACCGCGTCCGCCGCGCGGCCGATGAGCACGAGGTCATCGCCGCGCTCGGCCAGGCGGGCCGCCTGGTCCTGGACGCCGGCCACCAGCGGGCAGGTGGCGTCGACCACGGTGATGCCGCGCTCGGCCGCCTCGGCCCGGACGCCGGGCGGGACGCCGTGCGCGGGGAAGATCACGATGTCGCCCGCCGGGACGCCGGCCAGCGAGGTGATCCGGCTCGTGCCCCGCGCGGCCAGCTCGCCGGCGGCCTCCGGCGGTGCGGCCAGGTCGCCGAGGATGTGCACGACGCGGCCCTCGCGGGCGTAGTCCAGGGCGGTGCTCCGGGCGGCCGCGAGCGCCCGGAGCGCCCCGCCGCACCAGGGACCGCCGGCGGCCAGCAGCCTGCGGGTGCCGACGACGGCCGCCCATTCCTCCACCGCGGCGCTCGCGGCGGCGGCGGCCAGCCGGTCATCGGGCGACGCCGCGGCGGCCAGCGCGGCGGTACTGCCATCCCGCTGCGGGCAGGTGACTAAGTAGACGATCGCGTCGCGGGCATCGCGGGCGTCGCTGCCGGGATCATCCAGCCGCGGCACCGGGGCCAGGACGCTGGGCCAGCCCTTGCGCTGCAGCGAGCCCGCGATCAGCGGTCCGGCGGGGCAGGGCAGCTGGCCGCGCGCGGGGTCCCCGACCTGCGTGGGCACCAGCAGCTCACCGCGCCGGACGCTGATCCCTGGCGCCTGGAAATCGCGCACCGCAGACCGGTTCATCGCTTGTCCATCCCCCGTGGTGCGACGCCGGGCAGCTGGCCCGGCTCGCGGCGCAGCCTCCTGGCGGGCCCGCCGCGACACCGGTACCAGCGGCATACCCAGGTATGCGCCGCGCCGCACGTCTACGGCGCCCTGAGCTTCGGGACTTTCGCCCGCGGCCGCTGGCCCTGGAATTCAGTGTCCCGCGCCTGACGCCCGGACCCCGGACATGACACGCGGAAACTCCGAGCCCTTAGGCATCTTTTCCTACCAGGAATACCTCTAATAAGCTGAACAGGATGCCCGTCCACGAGCGAGGAGGACATGACCATGTCCCACACTGACGAGCTACTGGAGCACAACCAGCGGTACGCGCAGTCGTTCGCCGGCCCGCTGCCGCTGCCGCCCTCGCGCGGAGTCGCGGTGGTGGCCTGCATGGACGCCCGGCTCAACGTCTACGCCATCCTCGGCCTGGGCGAGGGGGAAGCCCACGTGATCCGGAACGCGGGCGGCGTCGTGACCGACGACGAGATCCGCTCGCTGACCATCAGCCAGCGCCTGCTGGGGACTCGCGAGATCATCCTCATCCATCACACCGAGTGCGGCATGCTCACCTTCACCGATGACGGGTTCAAGGCGAGCATCCAGGAGGAGACGGGCATCAAGCCGCCGTGGGCGGCCGAGGCCTTCAGCGACCTGGAGGGCGACGTCCGCCAGTCCATCGCCCGGATCAAGACCAGCCCGTTCATCCCGCACACCGACGCCGTGCGCGGCTTCGTCTTCGACGTGGCCACCGGCCAGCTCAACGAGGTCAGCTAGCGGGGGCGGGGCGGCTAGGGTTCGGGGGTGTCGCCGCGGCCCTGCTGCTCGGCCAGGAACCGCTCGAACTCGGCGCCGAGCTCCTCCGCGGTGGGCATGGGCTCCGACTCGTCGCCCAGCAGGCTCTCGCGGCCCGCGGTGAACGCGTCGTACTGCTGCTCCAGCGCCTCCACGACCTCGGTCACCTCGGCCGAGCCCTCCACCTGCCGGGCGATCTCCAGGTCCGTGCGATGGGCGGCCTCCCGCAGCGTGTCGCCGGGCAGCACGAGGCCCGCGGCCCGCTGGACGGACTCCAGGAGCGTCACCCCGGCGGCCGGGTAGGCGGCCTGGGCCAGGTAATGCGGCACGTGCACCGCGAAGCCGACCGCGGCCCGCTCGTCCTGACCGAGCCGGTACTCCAGGAGCGCGGCGGCGCTGCCGGGTACCTGCAGCTTGTCCACCAGCGGCCGGTAGCCCTCGATCAGCCCCGGCTGGGTCGCGTGCGCCGTCACCCCGAGCTGCCGGGTATGCGGCACGCCCATCGGGATGCCATGGAAGCCCACGGCCAGCCGCACCCGCAGATCGGCGGTGAGCTGCCGCACCGCGCCGGTGAACGCCTCCCACTCCCGGTCCGGCTCCAGGCCGTTGAGCAGCAGGAACGGCGTGCCCTCGGCGTCATTCAGCAGCGACATCGTCAGCTCGGGGGTGTCGTAGTCCTCCCAGTGATCCTTGGCGAAGCTCATCACCGGGCGCCGGGACCGGTAGTCGATCAGCGCGTCCACGTCGAACCGGGCCACTTCGTGATGATCAAGCGAGCTCAGCAGGTGAGTCGCCAGCAGCCTCCCAGCGCTGCCGGCGTCGATGAATCCGTCGAGGTAGTACAGCATCACCAGATCGCCGTCCGGCTCGGCCGCGGCGGGACTCACCTCGTATAGGTCCCTCGGATCGCGCCCCACGTCACAGCCTCTCTAGCCGCCGGTGTTCCTACTAGTCTTACCAACGTCGGGCCGCAGCGATAAATTCGGGCCGCGAATGCGCCAGTTCGCGCCGGTCTGGGCGGTCTCCGGTACGGGACTGACGCCGGGGAGGCGTTATCCGGCCGGGGCGTGCTCGGCCCTTAGCTGTCCCGACCGTGCCCGCGGGCATGGTTTCATCGAGTTATGGCCGGAGGCGGTGACGAGGTGGTGCGGCGGCCGATCCCGCCCGCGCCGCCGCCGCACGGCACCTTCGTGGCCTGGCACCGCGGCTGCCGGTGCGAGGAGTGCACGGCCGTGTACGACGAGTTCGCCCGGGAGCTGGCCCTGCGCGCGCTCGGCCGGTGGGACCGCGGCACGCCGGAGGGGCCGCGGCTGAGCGCGGACGAGCGAGCCCACCTTGATCCGGCCGTCCGGGCGCGCTCGTGCCCGCGCTGCGGGGCGCTGCAGTATCACCGCTGCCGCAACGTGCTGGTCCCGGCCCACTTCACCGCGACTCATCCCGAGCGGACGGCCCGGCCAGAACGTTAGTTGCCGAACAGCAAGCAACACGAGGCATACTGGCTGGTGATGAGCGCACCTGAGATGACGCATGGCCGGCGGATGCTGATCCTGGCCATCTGCTGCATGAGCCTGCTGATCGTGAGCCTCGACGTCACGATCGTGAACGTCGCGCTCCCGTCCATCCAGCGCGAGCTGCACGCCAGCGTGTCGGGCCTGCAGTGGATCATCGACGCCTACACGCTGGTGCTGGCCAGCTTCCTGATGCTGGCCGGGTCGACCGCGGACCGGGTGGGCCGCCGCCGCATCTTCCAGACCGGCCTGGTCGCCTTCACGCTCGGCTCGCTGCTGTGCAGCCTCGCGCCCGGCCTGGGCTGGCTGGTGGCCTTCCGGATGATCCAGGCGCTGGGCGGCTCGATGCTGAACCCGGTGGCGCTGTCGATCATCGTCAATACCTTCGTGCAGCCCGCCGAGCGGGCCCGGGCCATCGGCATCTGGGGGGCCGTCATCGGGATCAGCATGTCGCTCGGCCCGGTGCTGGGGGGGCTGCTGACCGAGACCGTGGGATGGCGCGGCATCTTCTGGGTCAACATCCCCGTGGGCCTGGCCGCGCTCGTGCTGACCGCGCGCTTCGTGCCGGAGTCCCGGGCGCCGCATCCCCGCAAGGTGGACCCGGTCGGCCAGCTGCTGGTCATCATCACGCTGGCCAGCCTGATCTACGGGATCATCGAGGGCCCCGGCTCCGGCTGGACCTCTCCCAAGATCATCTTCTGCTTCGGCGTGGCCGCCGCCGCGCTGGGCGGCCTGATCGCCTACGAGCCACGGCGGCCAGAGCCCCTCATTGACCTGCGGTTCTTCCGCAGCGCCCCGTTCTCCGGCGCCACCCTCATCGGCATCTCCGCGTTCGCCGCCCTCGGCGGCTTCCTGCTGCTGAACACGCTCTACCTGCAGAACGTGCGCGGCTACTCGGCGCTTCAGGCCGGCTTGTTCACGGTTCCGATGGCGGCGATGACCATCGTCTGCGCGCCGCTGTCGGGCCGGATCATCGGGGCGCGCGGGCCGCGGCTGCCGCTCATCGTGGCGGGCGTGGCCATCACGGTGAGCGGGCTCATGCTGACCCGGCTGGCCGCCGACACCTCAGTGGCCTGGCTGATTGCCGCTTATGTGATCTTCGGCATCGGCTTCGGCCTGGTGAACGCGCCGATCACCAACACCGCGGTGTCCGGCATGCCCCGGGCCCAGGCCGGCGTCGCGGCCGCCGTGGCGTCGACCAGCCGTCAGGTGGGGCAGTCGCTGGGCGTGGCCGTGATCGGCTCGGTCGTGGTGTCCGCGCTCGTCGGCTCGTTCCGCAGCGGGTTCGCGCCGGCCAGCCACGCGGGCTGGTGGATCGTGACCGGCTGCGGCTGCGCCGTCCTGTTCCTGGGCCTGCTGACCTCCGGCCGCTGGGCCAGGGCCACAGCCCAGGCCACCGCCGAACGGCTGATGCCGGTCAGCGCCGAGATTCCCGTCCAGGCGTCCTAGAGAGGGTTGGGTAACCGGTTCGTGACTGGCCCCGCAGCGGCCTGACGCCAACCGCTGCCGGTCAGCTACCCGACACGGTCTCGGTCGGGATCTTTGCCGTTGAGGTGGGCCGGTACCGCAGGTTTACTGCGGACGTGGGGTCGCCGCCGCCGACCCGGTGGAGGCGGATCGGCTCACTGCCAGGGTTGTGGTACAGCCGGATGCCCTCGCCGAGCAGGATCGGTGCGATGTGCAGGTCGATCTCGTCGATCAGTCCCAGTTCGAGAAGCTGACGGCCGATGACCGGCGAGAACACCTCGAGGTTCTTGCCGCCGGCCGCCGCCAGCCCGATCCGCACCGCCTCGGCCGGGCTACAGTTCAGGAACGTGACTCCGTCGGCGGGCGTCGCGTCCTCGGGGTGATGGGTGAGCACGAAAGATCGGTCCGTCCCAGGCGCCGCCGTACGGGCGGCTGTCACTCACGGCGGCCCAGCCGTCTCGGCCCCCCAGCACGGCGCCCGTGGTCTCGACGTACTCCTCGACCAGGCCCGGACGGGCCGAGATCCCGGTCATCCACTCCATCTCGTGGTTCGGCCCTGCCACGAAACCGTCCAGCGACATCGTGAAGTGCCAGAGCACCTTCCCGCCTGCGGTCTGCGGCTCAGTGTCGCCCATTCATCGCCTCCTGCGATCTGCTTGCGGCGGCAATCGGTAGACCCACGCTAGCCGCCATCAGCCGATCGGCTGACGGCCGCGGCGCCGTCTGGCGGACCGGCTCGCGAGGGCCTGTCCGAGGCGCGCCGCCGCTCCGTGGACGCGCTGCGCCCCGAGCCGCCGCGGGCAGCACCAATCGGGAGGCCGCGGCCAGTCTGTTCATCAGCGAGGCCACCGTTAAGACCCATTTGCTGGACATCTACGCCAAGCTCGGGTCGGTGATCGCGCCGCCGCGGTTGCCGAGGCTTTTCACCGCGGCCTCCTGCGCCCCTCCCGCCGCGACTAGCCCAGTGGCTTCCCCCCTGGGCGGCGTAGCGCTGTCTGCCAGCGTCATGAAGGGGCATCTACTGCTGTCCTAGCAGCAGTAGATGCCCCTTCATGCTGTTGCGGGCAGCCCCGGCGCCGGCCGGGAGCGGCCGCGGGCCGCGTCCCGCGGGGCGGGCCATGCTCCGCGGGACGGGCCGCACGGCGCGGGGCAGGAGGGGACAATGAGGGACATGCAGACATGGGAGGCCATCACCTCGCGGCGCAATGTGCGGTCCTTCACCGACCGGCCGGTCGCCCCGGCCGATCTCGACCAGATCCTCGAGGCCGGCCGCCGGTCGCCGTCCTCGCAGAACTGGCAGCCGTGGGACTTCATCCTCGTCACCGACCGCGAGCAGCTGCGCGAGCTGGCGAAGGTCTGGCGCGGCGCGGGCCATGTGGCCCAGTCGGCGGCCACGATCGTGGTGATCGGGCCGGCCGCCGACAATGAGTTCCACCGGGCTCAGCTCGACCTGGGGCAGGCCACGATGGCCATGACGCTGGCGGCCGCCGACCTCGGCATCGGCAGCTGTCACGCGGGCGTGGCCGACATGCAGCTGGCCCGCGAGGTGCTCGGGCTGCCGCCGGACCGTGACTGGGCCTTCCTGATCTCCCTCGGTTACCCAGCCGACCGGCCGCTGGTGCCCGTCAGGAACCCCAGGCGGCGGCCGTTCGACGAAGTGGTGCACCGCGGCCGCTGGTAGCGCGTATCACGGGGGGAAGCAGTAGGAGTCGCTGGAGGCGTCGCCGCCCTGCAGCCGGATCTGGTGCGCGCGCCGTCCCCGGAAGGCCTCGCCCTCCAGGAAGAACCGCTCGTCGACGCTGAGGCCGCCGCTCTCGCCGACATCCAGCTTGGCCATCCAGGCCCCGACGCCGTCGGGATAAAACTGGTCGTCCCACGATCCGTACAGGGAGTTGGTGAAGTAGACCCGCTTGCTGTCCCGGCTGACCTCGACCATCTGCGGGCCGCCGGCCAGGGGCTGGTCCGGGCGGGCCGGGTGCGGGCGGCGCCCGACGATGCCGCCGACCCGCACCGAGCCGGTTTCCACCGGATGGAACGGGTCGCTGACGTCGTACTGCTTCAGCTCGCCGGTACCCCAGCACGAGACGTAGAGCTTCTGGTCGTCCACTGCCAGCGCCAGGTCGGTGACGAGCGGCGGGACGGCGCCGAATGGCTGCAGGGCGGGCGGCAGGTCCGCGGCGTCGGCGGGCTCGGCCGGGATCGTGATGACCTTCTGCGCGGCCCACTTGCCGTCATCGGCCAGATGCCAGAGCCAGATCG
Organism: Streptosporangiaceae bacterium; assembly: GCA_036510065.1. GTDB lineage: Bacteria > Actinomycetota > Actinomycetes > Streptosporangiales > Streptosporangiaceae > DASUBV01. Next base: position 50,264 of record DATCEO010000230.1, read on the forward strand.
ACGCGGACAGGTCCTCGACGCTGACCACGACGCCGACGAAGCCGTAGAGCTTGGTCGGGTCGTGGGCCGGGCGCAGCTCCAGCGCCATCTGATGCTCGTCCCCGAGGTCCACGGTCTGGATGTTCTGGCGGGTCTTCATGTCCCAGAAGTGCAGCCGGTGCCCGTACTTCCGGCCCAGCAGCAGCTCGGGCACGATCCCGTTCTCGATCATCGACGGGGTGCCCCACTCCGAGGTGATCGCCACGTCGTCGTTGATGTGCCACCACACGTCGTAGGCCAGGTACTGGTCCCCGCGGTCGGCTTCCCACTGGCCCACGACCTCGAACGTGTTGTGGTCCAGCAGCGCCACCCCGCCCGGGCCCTCCTCGGTCGCGCCGCCGAGGCAGGAGACGAACAGCCCGCCGGGGCCGCAGTGCACGGTGTGCGGCCGCGAGTAATTCGCCCGCTTGGCCAGCTCCTCGGGCCCGAGCACCTTGGTGACCCGGGGCGCCGCGGGATCGGGCTGGGTATCGAGCACGTACAGGCGCGAGGACCGCAGGCCGGGAACGATCAGGTAGCGGCGGTCCCCGTGGTCGTGGCCGCCGCCCGGGCACAGCGCGCTGGAGCACGCGTTCCAGCCGAAGTGATGGAGCTCGTCACCGAGATTGGGCAGCTCGGTGAAGCCGACCACGGAGCTGTAGCTGGCCGAGTCCGGATCGACGTCCACCACGGCGATCGCGTCCGGCTTGTCGGCCGGCCGGGCGAACGTCGCGACGTAGGCGAGCTGCTCCTTCGGCGCGGCGGCCGCGTCGCGCGGCGAGCGGTAGAAGGTCGGGTCGTGGCCCTCGTGCTCGTGATCGCCTGCGTGCTGGTGGTCGTGCTCCTGCGTCATCGCCCACGCCCCTCGACTGGTATCCGCTGGCAGCCGCTGTAAGCCTCCGAGCTAGCCCACCTAAGTCGGCAGGAAAACTCGGCTTTAAGCCCAGCCCGGCGCGGCTGCCTATTCGCTGCGCCCCGGTGAGAGCCCATCGCCTACCCCGGAAGTCTGTGCGATGGCCGCGCCCAGTGTCAACGTCGAGCCCGAGGCCCGGCGGGCCGCCGCGCGACGAGGGAATTGCCGCAGGCGGGATGCGTCATCACCGGCCAGGCGTTAGCTAGACGTAGCATGACGTCCCCGGCGCCCCGCGGCGCCCCCTGACCACCTGGGTCGGTCCCGCCCCGGGCCGGTTCGCGAGAGGTAACCCCCCAGTGCGCGTTTCCCCAGCATGGCTCCGGGCTGTCGGCCTGGCCGTGATCGGGTTCGTGACCATCGCCTGCACCACCAACGCGGCTGTCGGGAACACTCCGCCGTCCCGTCAGCCCCATCAGTCCCATCAGTCCCATCAGTCCGCCGGGCCGTCGGGGAGCGGCCCGGCCGCCGGCGGGGCTGGCCCCGGGAGCGGAGCGCCGGCCGGGACCGCCGAGGCGGCGCAGGTGGCCAGCCTGTCTACGCGCCAGCTCGCCGGCCAGCGGGTGGTCTTCAGCTACGCCGGGCTGACGCCGCCGGCCAGCCTGCTCTGGCTGATCGGTCACGGCGAGGCCGCCGGGGTCATCTTCTTTGCCAGCAACATCTCCGGCCGGGCCCAGATCGCCGGCGTCATCGCCAAGCTCGAGGCGGCCGATGCTGCCCCGACGAACCCGGTGCGCTCTCCGCTGCTGCTGATGACCGATCAGGAGGGCGGCCTCGTGCGCCGGCTGCCCGGCCCGCCAGAGCTGTCGGAGAGGCAGATCGGAGAGTCGGCGCAGCCCGCCGCGGCGGCCGCGGCGGCCGGGGCGGCCGCGGCCGCCAGCCTGCGCGGCGTGGGCATGAACGTCAACCTGGCCCCGGTGCTGGATGTCTACCGCGCCGCGGGTGACTTCGATGACCAGTTCCAGCGGTCCTACAGCATGAGCCCGGCCAAGGTCTCCGCCCTGGGCGCCGACTTCATCCGGGCCCAGCAGCAGGGCGGGGTCGCGGCGGCGGCCAAGCACTTTCCCGGCCTCGGCGCGGCTACCAGGACCGAGGACACCGACCACGGGCCGGTCACCCTGCAGGTCCCCGCGGCCAGCCTGCGCGGCATCGACGAGCTGCCCTACCGGGCGGCGATCGCGGCCAGGGTGAAGCTGATCATGGTGTCCTGGGCGGTCTACCCGGGCCTGAGCGGGAACCGGCCCGCCGGGCTGTCCGGCAGCATCGTCCAGGGCGAGCTGCGCAACCGCCTGGGCTTCACGGGCGTGACCGTCACCGACGCGCTGGAGGCCGGCGCGCTGAAGGCGTACGGCTCCATCCAGCACCGGGCCGTGCTCGCGGCCCAGGCCGGCATGGACCTGCTGCTGTGCTCGGGCCAGACCGGCGGGGAGGGCGCGGCGTGCGTGGCCGGCCTGCAGAATGGCTACAACGACGGCGCGCTCGGCAAGGCCGCCTTCAAGATCGCTGATACCCGCGTGCTCAGCCTGCGCGCCGGCCTGCCGCGCTAGCTCTTAAGCCCGGTAAACCGGTAAGGAGGTCAGATGCGGCGCGTCTCGGTGATCGGCAACAGCGGCTCGGGCAAGACGACGCTGGCGGCGGAACTGGCCGCGGCCATGGACGTTCCCCATCTCGAGCTGGACGCCATTTTTCATCAGCACGGCTGGCAGCCGCTGCCCGCCCGGGAGTTCCAGGCGGCCGTGGCGGCCTTCACCGCCGGGGAGGCCTGGGTGGTCGACGGCAACTACAGCGCCGTCCGGGACATCGTCTGGCGCCGCGCCGACACCGTCGTCTGGCTGGACCCGCCCCGCCGCCGCGTCATGCGCCAGCTCGTGTGGCGGACCGTGCGCCGGATGGCGCACCGGACGAAACTGTGGAACGGCAACCGCGAGTCATGGGCCAACCTGCTGCGCGCCGACCCGCAGAAGTCGATCATCGCCTGGGCCTGGACTCATGACCGGATCTACCGGGAGCGCTATCTGGGGGCTCAGGCCGACCCGGCCCATGCGCACCTGGAGTTCATCCGGCTGCGAACCCCCGCTGAGATCGTGCTGCTCGCCCGGCGGGCAGCGACAGCGACCCGGCCGGGCGGCCTAGGCTAGAGCGCCGAGACTGTCGATCCGCGCCACCTCGTCCTGAGTCAGGGCGAAGCCGAACAGGTCGATATTCTCCGCGATCCGCTCCGGCCGCGCCGACTTGGGGATGGCCGGGACGCCGTGCTCGAGATGCCAGCGCAGGATCACCCGGGCGGGACTGACGCCGTGCGACTTGGCGATCTCGGTCACGACCGGGTCGGTGAGGCTGGAGTCCTTCAGCGCGCTGTAGCCTTCCAGGACGACGCCGCGCGCCTTGTGGCCGACCAGCACGTCGGGGTCGTAACGAGCCGGGCTCCAGCGAATCTGGTTGACCACCGGGCGCTCGCCGGTCCACTCCTCCAGCTCGTCGATCTGCGACAGCTCGTAGTTGCTGACCCCGATGGCCCGGGCCAGGCCCTCGTCGCGGAGCCTGCGCACCTCGTTCCACAGCTGGCGGCGCTGGTTGGGCCGCTGCGGCGGCCAGTGCACGAGCCACAGATCCACGTAAGCGGTCCGCAGGGCCCGCAGCGACCGGCGCAGGACGGCCTCCTCCTGGCCGAGGTCCGAGGGCCGGACCTTGGTCGTGAGGAAGACTTCCTCGCGGGCCAGCCCGCTGGCCCCCAGGGCGGTGCCGATCTCCGCCTCATTGCCGTACATCACCGCCGTGTCGATGTGCCGGTAGCCGGCCGCCAGCGCCGCGCCCGCGGCCGCCTCGACCTGGCCGCCGGTCAGCTTCCAGGTGCCCAGCCCGATCATCGGCATGTCGACCCCGTCAGCCAGGCTGACTGCGGGTACGTCGCTCGGATCCGTCATCGCAACATTGTCCGCTATCGGCGGCCAGCGCCCCGCGCCGGCGTCCCGGCTACGCCACCGGCGTGCCCGAGCTGGCCGTCAGCGCGGCAAACAGGGCCGCGATCCGGAGCGTCACCGGGCCCGCCTGGCCCGCGCCGATCGGGCGGCCGTCCAGGGCCAGCACCGGCACGATGCCGCCCATGGTGCCGGTGACGAACAGCTCGTCGGCGGAATAGAGCTGCGTCAGGCTGTAGTCGCCCACGGCGACGTCGAAGCCGGCCTCCGCGGCCAGGTCGAGCACCGCCTGCCGGGTGATCCCCTCCGGGCAGGCGGCCGCGCGGGGGGTGGCCAGGGCGCCCCCGGTGACCGCGAAGATGTGCGTGGCGTTGGTCTCGGCCACGAAGCCGCGGTGGTCCAGCATGACGGCGTCGTCCGCGCCGGCCAGGTTGGCCTCGATCTTGGCCAGGATGGAGTTCAGCAGGTTGTTGTGGTGGATCTTCGGGTCGAGGGTGTCGGGGGACGGCCGCCGCACGCTCGCGGTGACCAGCGTGATCCCGGCCGTGTCGTAGACCGGCGGCTTGTGCTCGGGCAGCACGATGAGCGTCGGCCCCGACTGGTTCAGCCGGGGATCCATGCCGCTGGTGACCTTCACCCCGCGGGTCAGCGTGAGCCGGATGTGCACGTTGTCGGTCATCTGGTTGGCCGCGAGCGTGCGCCGGATCTCGGCGACGATGTCCTCGTCGGCCGGGATGGAGGCGAAGGCCAGCGCCTGGGCCGAGCGGCGCAGCCGGGCCAGGTGCTCGGCCAGCCGGAAGATCCGGCCGTCGTAGAGCCGCAGGCCCTCCCAGACCGCGTCGCCGCCCTGCACCACGGAGTCGAACGGGCTGACCGCCGCCTCGTCGCGGTGCGACAGCCGGCCGCCGACGCTGACGACCAGGTCGAGGTTGCGCTCGTCAAACTGCTGCAGCACGGTGGCCTCCCGCCGGCCCGGCGACGACGATATCGGTAAGGATCATGAGATGACCAGGCGGTGGGCCCGCAGCTCCTCGTAGAGCGGCCGGCACCGGGCGGCAAGCGGCTCCAGATGCGCCGGCAGCCCGCCAGCGGGCTCCCGGTAGGGCCCAAAACCCGTCGACGCCCGCACCCCGTCATACCAGTGCGCGGCCCATACCCCGTCGGTCGGCCGGGAGCCCGGCGGCCAGGACAGCATGGCCGGGTCGAAGCTCACCCCCAGCGCCGCGCAGAGCGCTTCTAGGGCGGCCCGCGGCCGGCGCAGGATGTCGCCCGAGTCGATCACCGGGCCGCCGAACGCGGCGAAGATCTCCGCCTGCTGCTCCAGCCCGAGGTCGGCCAGGGTCGGCTCGGCGCGGACCCGCGCGTAGGAGGCCAGCAGCTGCCGCGGGTCGCGGATCAGGAAGGCGTGCGACAGCCCCGCCAGCATCGCCCGGTCGATCTCCGGCAGCAGGTGGTGCGTCATGTGCTTCTGGTAGACCACGCTGACGCCTGGCGGCACCGGGCCGGCCGCGAGCTGGCCCAGGACCTGCCGCCAGTCCGTCGGCATGCTGGCGATGACCTCGTCCCGGCCGGGGTGCTCGATGCCCGTGCGGTCCAGGTAGAAGGCATACAGCGGCTCGTCCACGACGATCGTGTCGGGCCGGTTCTCCCAGGACCGCATCAGCGCGGTCGACACGGTGCGCGGCCCCGACCACATCGCGATCCGCGTCACCCCGGACCGCGTCACCCGTCGAGCGAGGCGGCTTCGACGCCGATCGTGGTGTCCTCGCCGTGCCCCGTGTGCACCACCGTCTCCGGCGGCAGCGTCAGCAGCGAGGCACGGATGGACGCCAGGATCGTCGGATGGTCGGAATAGGACCGCCCCGTGGCCCCCGGCCCGCCGTGGAACAGCGTGTCCCCGGAGAACACCGTTCCCTGCCCGCCCAGCTCCGCCGCGTACAGGCAGACACTGCCGGGGGAGTGCCCTGGCGTGTGCAGCACCTGCAGCCCGATCCCGGCAATCTCGATCAGCTGCTCCCCGGCCAGCACGCCGTCCGGCCGCTGGTCGGGGAACACCATCTGCCAGAGCACCTGGTCGCCCGGGTGCAGCAGGACCGGCGCCCCGGCTGCCTTGCCCAGCCGGGGCGCGGCGTTGATGTGATCGTTGTGCCCGTGGGTACAGATCACGCCGCGCAGGCGGCGGTCGCCGACGGCGGCCATGATCGCGTCGGCGTCATGCGCGGCGTCGATCACGATCACCTCGCTGCCGTCGCCGACCAGCCAGACATTGTTGTCCACCGCGAAATCCTGGCCGTCCAGCGAGAACGTCCCCGACGTAACGATCTGCTCCACCCGCGCCGTCACGGCTGCCTCACCCTCATGGCAGGGTCACCACGCTGCGGAGCACCTCGCCGCGGCTCATCTTGGCGAAGGCCTCCTCGACGTCGTCCAGCGTGATCGTCTCGGACACGAACTTGTCCAGCGGCAGCCTGCCCTGCAGGTGCAGGTCGGTGAGCATCGGAAAGTCGCGGTCGGGCAGGCAGTCCCCGTACCAGGACGACTTGAGCGCGCCGCCCCGGCCGAACACGTCCAGCAGCGGCAGGTCCAGCTGGAGTTCCGGCGTCGGGACGCCGACCAGCACCACCGTGCCGGCGAGGTCCCGGGCATAGAACGCCTGCTTGTAGGTCTCCGGCCGGCCGACCGCCTCGATCACCACGTCGGCGCCGTTGCCCTCGGTCAGCTCGCGGATCTTCGCCACCGGGTCGGCGCTGCGGGAGTTCACCACGTGAGTGGCGCCGAACTGGCGGGCCCACTCCAGCTTCCGGTCGTCCACGTCCACCGCGATGATCGTCCGCGCGCCCGCCAGCCGGGCGCCCATGATCGCCGCGTCGCCAACGCCGCCGCAGCCGATGACCGCGACCGAGTCGCCGCGCGTGACGCCGCCGGTGTTGATCGCCGCGCCCAGCCCGGCCATCACCCCGCAGCCCAGCAGCCCCGCCACCTCGGGCTTGACCTCGGCGCTCACCTTGGTGCACTGGCCCGCCGCGACGAGCGTCTTCTCCGCGAAGGCGCCGATGCCCAGCGCCGGAGACAGCTCCGTCCCGTCGGTCAGCGTCATCTTCTGGCTGGCGTTATGCGTGGCAAAGCAGTACCAGGGGCGACCGCGCCGGCAGGCCCGGCACTGGCCGCAGACCGCGCGCCAGTTGAGGATGACGAAATCACCGGCCGCAAGCCCGGTCACCCCGTCGCCGACCGCCTCGACGACGCCCGCCGCCTCATGCCCCAGCAGGTACGGGAAGTCGTCACCGATGCCGCCCTCGCGGTAGTGCAGGTCGGTGTGGCAGACCCCGCAGGCCTGCACCCGGACGAGGGCTTCCCCCGGCCCGGGGTCAGGCACGACGACCGTGGTCACGGTGACTGCGGCTCCCTTGCCGGTGGCGATGACGCCTTTCACCTCGTGTGCCATCAGGCCGAGTCCTCTCCTCGCTCATAACGGAAGTCGCCAGCTCATCCGGCTTTGCACCGCCGGCGCGGCTCGGGGGCGATGATACGACGGCCGAGGTGGCCGGGGATAGCGCGGGCAGCGGCCGGCTCGGCTAGCGCCTTCAGGCTGCCGGGGCTGTGACCTGCTGCGGGCGCCGGGCCATGAGCGGCCCGCGCCGCCGGGACATCACCACGATGTCCACGGCCGGGAGCGCCAGCGCCGCCAGGGCCACGCCGAGTTCGTCGGGCTGCACGTCGTTCAGCCGGACCCGGTACTGTGGCGCGCTGCCGCGCGGCTCGGTGAGCCGCGGCGTACCGCGGCCCAGCCACAGCGGCAGGATGAGCATGCCGCACATCAGCAGCGCCTGGCGCAGCAGGCTGCGGCGGCGGACGATCCGGGCGGCCGGGCCGAGCGTGATCTCCAGCACCGAGCCGTCGTGCCGGGGCGCGATGCTGAGCCGCTGCACGTCCGACCACCACAGCAGGGCCTGCCGCTGCCGGGGCCGCTTGCGGGCGGTTCGCACGCCGAGCCGGATCCCGTTGGCGTCGGCGCGGAAGGCCAGCCGCCGGATCGTCGCGAAGACGGCGATCAGCGCGGTGATGGCCAGCACCAGCGCGCTCAGCGCCAGGCCGCCGTACCAGACGGGAATCGCCCCGACGAGCCGGTTCCAGCCGTACAAGAGCGCGCCGACCCCGACGGCGATCCAGACCGGGATGAGGTACGGGTAGCCGCGCGGGAAGGTGCTCGACGGGCCGCGGACAAGCGCGGCAAAGCTGTCGTCCACGAATGCCTCCCGCTCATCCCTGGTCATCGCAGTCCCTAACGTGATGGTCAGTCATAACGGGCTGTCCGGCAAGGGCTGAGTGGGCAGGATCACCCCCCTTCGCCCCGAGCACGGCAAAAATGGCCGCCCGGTGCCCTGCGCTCGCCCCGCGCTCGGCCCCGCGCAGATCGTGGATGTCCCCGAGGTGACACGTGGCGGTTAGCAATCGGACATCCACACCGGGAGTCCTAGGCAAGGATGAGGACATGGCGTTCCTGACCCCGCGCGAGACAATTGCCTTGACTGCTCTGGCGAACGGCAGCCCGATGACCATCGGGGACCTGTCACAGGTCGTCACCCAGATGGCGGGCAAGGACATCGGACCGGAGGCGACCGCGGCACTAGCGCGCAGCCTGGTGGGCCAGCGGATGGCGGAGCGCTCCGGGACCGGAGGCCTGGAGCTGTACCAGGCGACGGCCGAGGGTCGGGCCTGGCTAGAGGCGTACGGAGGTGGCTGATGCTGGTGACAAGTCTCGCCGAGCTGGATCTGACCGAGCTTCGCGGGCTCGTCACTCCCGTGGTCGAGGTCAGCCTCGGCGGCCCGGCTGATCGTGGCCGTAAGGAGCCAGTAAGGCCGATGGCGTGGCGGGCGTGGCCCCCGTACCGCATGATGTAGTGACTTTGATCGGGTCCAGGACGCCGCGTCAGTCCCAGGAGCTATTCATTTCATGAGCACCGGATGGCCGCACGATCAGCAGGAGCTCTCCGATTCTCGTTCACCGGACGAGGACGCGTGGCCCGCTGCTGACCGTGACGACCAGCGGCGTCGGCCCGGTGCCGCCCCGTCGGAAGGCAAGTCCGCCGGCAGGCAGTCCGGCCGGAAGGGCCGCCGCGCTCAGGCTGACGACCGGGACCAGGAGGCCGACGCCCAGGGCGGCGACGACGAAGACTACGAATGGATCCGCTACCTCTCCGGCGGACGGCCCAGTTCGCCTAGCCCGGCCGGAACTCCCGGCCCGGGGGTCCCGGCGCGGCGGCCGACCCCGTCCCCAGAGCCGTCCTCGGGCCGCCCCGGCCGAGGGCGGCTGGGCTCGCGCCGGTCCGCCGAGACGGCCCCGGCCCCCCCGGTGGCCCCGGCCCGCCCGGAGGAACGGGCCGGTCAGGATTTCGATGCCTGGACAGATCCGGGTGCCGGACAGCGGGAGCGGCCGGCCTCCCCGGCCGCCTGGAAGCCGGAGCGGGCAGCTGATGACGGCTGGGGTTCGGCCGGCCAGGCAGAGCAAGGATTCGCCCCGGCCCCCCGCCAGGACAGCTCCGGGCCGGAAGCCGACTCAGGCCGCCGGGGGCATGCTGGTCCGTCTCGCAGGCGCAGCGACCGGCGCGCTCGCGGCGCCGATCCGAAGCGCGCGTCAGGGGCGGATGACCACAGCCTTTCCGGAAGCGAGTCCCGGCTGCCGGGGGACGAGTTCGCGCCTCGGCCGGCCCCTCAGCCGCTGGCCCCGGCCCGCCATCGCGGCCCGGCTGGTGCGCAGGACGACGGCACAGCGCCGGAATCCCGGCGGGGAGCGGCGCAGGTGCCGGCGGATGAGGCGCCGACGCCAGCGACGCGGGTGCCGGCGGATGAGGCTCCGGCCAGGCTGGATCGCCGGGCGCGGAAGCTAGCCAAGGCCGAGTCACGTGACCAGCGGAGGCGGCAGGACCGGCCGGCGGACGCCGGAGACGACGCAGGTACAGCCGCCGGCCGGGCAGCAGCAGCAGCGTCGGCGGCCAGCCAGCAGCAGCCGGGCACCTGGCCGGGTGCGCGGACGCCGCCGGCTAGTCGCGGGGAAGGGCAAGCCGCTTTCCCGGCGGCTCAGCCGCCATTTCCCCCGGCACCGGCACCCGAGACCGGGCGGCCCGCGGCAAGTTACCCCTCCCGATCTGCGACAGCGCAGTTCCCGCGCCTGGTGACAGCCGAGGCGCCGCAATCGGCGACGGCACAGCTCGCGCCGCCTGAGGTCGCCGACGGCTCGCGGTCCGCGACGGCGGAAAGCTCGCGGCCCACTGCTGAGGCGCCGCGACGGGTCAGCACGGCCGCTGCCGGATCAGTCATGACCGAGCCGGCCCCGGCCAGGCCAGCCAGCGCGGAGCCGGCCAGCCAGGCCGGCCAGCCAAGGTCGAGCCGCCGGGCGGGTCGCCGCAAGGCTCGTCGCTGGCGGATACTGGCGGCGGGAGCCGTGGTGGTAGCCGCGGGGGCGGCCGCGTTCGAGCTCATGCCGGCCAGCGCCCGCGGTCCGGTGCACGTGATCGTGACACCGCAGGCGCTGGGCAGTTACACCCAGGCGCCCGCGCTGGCGGCGAGCATGAAAGCGGCCCAGCTGCGCAACAGCATCATGTCGCAGGGCAGTGGCGAGGCCAGTCATGTCGTCGCGGCGGTCTACGAGGACAGCGCCAGCCCGGCCGCCAGCTCCGCCCCGCAGATCATCTTGTTCATCGGCGGCAACCTGGCCCGGAGCTCACCTAGCTCCTTCATCTCCAGCTTCATCGGCCGGCTGCCAGGCGCCGTTACTACTGGTGCCGGCTCGCTCGGCGGGGCGGCCGCCTGCGTTCCGAGCGTGTCCGCTAACCCGGCCGAATGTGCCTGGGCCGACGGTGACACCTTCGGGCTCGTCGCCTCGCCGACGCTGGGCGCGCAGGCGCTAGCGGCTGAGATGCGGCAGATGCGGCTCAAGGTCGAGCACCTGGCCAAGTAGCGCGGGTCAGCCAGGATCCGCAACCTGGTCCGTTAAGACGAGGGTTTGTCGGTCTTTCCCGATCCGGGTCCGTCCTGGGGCCTGGGCCTGCGCAGCGATAGCCGGGCGATGGCGATCGCGATGGCGCCCGCCAGGACCGCGAGGCCGGCCAGCTGGCCGCCGATGAGCCGGGGGTCGAGCGGAACGATGGCCGAGACGTTCGCCACTCGGGTGGCGCGCTTGCGGGCGGGCGGGAAGCCGATCGATCCGCTGGGGCTCGGGCTCAGGGCCGGGGAGACGGTGGGGAACAGCCCGGCCGGGTTGCCCAGGCCGGGCCCGTTGGCGGCCACCGGCGGCACCGAAACGGGCGGCAGCGTGACGGGCGGCAGCGTCACGGTGGCGGGCGGGGAGGTCGTGGTCGGCGGTGGCGTGGCCGCCGTCACCAGGACTGACCCTGACGCGTCGAAGGAACGCGCGCCCTTTGCGGAGGCGGTCGCGGTGAGCTTAACCTGCTCGCCATTGGAGGCTGACTTCTGCACCGCCGCCGTGGCCTGCAGCTCGTCAGCCTGCCCGGCGGGTAGCGTGCCGATTCCGCAGCTGGCGGTGCCGGAGCTGGGGCAGACCGAGAACTGCGGCGCGCCTACGTGACTAGCGTGCGCGATGTGCACGTCGACCGTCACGGACTTGCTATCCGCGCGGGTGCTCCATACCCAGATCGCGAAGCCGGCCTTATGACCGGGCCGCACCTGCGCGGAGGTCCCCAGCGGCTGAACCGACACGCAGAGCTGCGGCGTCTGCTTGCTGGGTGACGGACTCGGGCTGGGACTGGAACTGGACGGCTTGGGGCTGGGGCTGGAGCTCGATGGCTTGGGCGTCGGGCTGGAGCTCGATGGCTTGGGGGTCGGGCTGGTGCTCTTCGATGGCGAGCTGGTCGGGCTCGTCGTCGGTGAGCTCGACGTATGGCTGGCCGACGGGTGCGGGCTCGGTGGGGTCGTGGAGCTGGACGGCCTGGGGCTTGGGGACTTGCTCTTCGTGCTGGTCGGCTTGGGGGTCGGTGACGTGGTCCTGGTCCTCGTCGGCTTGGGCGTCGGGCGGCCGGAGGAGCTGTGGCTGCCGGATGGCCTCGGGCTGGCCGAGCTGGCTGACGCGGCGGGGCGCAGCGCTGAGGCCAGGAGAATCGCGGCCTTGGGACGGCTGGAGCAGGCGGCCTTCACGACCGGCGCGGCCACGTCCGCCGGACGGACCACCGAGGCGCCGAAGACGTCCGGACTGGCCCCGAGGAGCATGAAACCCGTGAGCGCACCGAGGGTCAGTAGTCTGACGAGCTGCGCCCTCACTGGCACGACCTCGTCGTTGACGTCTGAGCCGGTATGAAACTGCCCACCATGGTCCTCACAGTATGCGCGTCCTAGTTGAGGATTCCCTGCGGCCGGGTTTCGACACCTAAGCTCTTGCCGCGTATCGCCCCGCGGCACCCGCCGGGCAGCTCAGGCTGCCGCACGATCTTGCCGCCGCAGGAAGGAGGGCCGGACTTGATGCGGCCGACTGACATCCTGGTCAGGCCATCGCGCCCCCCCGACCAGGTCCTGCGCTACGGAGATCGCGACGATCAGGTCGCTGACCTGCGGCTGCCGGATCCTGGTCGCGGCGCCGGCGACGCTCGGGCGGCTCGCCAGGCCGACTGTCCGCTGGTAATCTTCCTGCACGGCGGCTTCTGGCGAGCGGAGTTTGACCGTGCCCATGCCGGGCCGCTGGCGCAGGCTCTGGCCTCATCGGGGTTCGCCGTCTGCACGCCGGAGTACCGGCGGACGGGCCAGGCTGGGGGCGGCTGGCCGGGAACGTTCGATGATGTGGCGGCCGCCGTGGACGCGCTCCCGGAGATCGTGGCCGCGGCGGCCGGGGGAGGCGCGGCGGCCGGGGGACAGGCCGACGCCAGGCGGGTCGTGCTGGCCGGCCACTCGGCCGGCGGCCAGCTCGCGCTCTGGGCGGCCGGCCGCCGCAGGCTGCCGCCCGGCGCGCCCGGGTACCTCGCCCGATCGCCGGCCGCCGGAGCCGGACGATCGCCGGCCGCCGGGGTCGCGCGGTCGCCGGCTGGGGTCGTCAGCGTGGCCGGGGTCTGCGACCTGGCGGCCTGCTTCCGGCTGAAGCTCGGTGGCGGTGCCGCCGGAGACCTGATGGGGGGAGGACCGGAGCGCTTTCCCGGCCGTTACCTGGCCGCGGATCCGATGCGATTGCTCCCGACCGGGACCACGGCGCGGCTCGTCCATGGGATGGACGATGACCGGGTACCGCCGGAGCAGAGTAGTGCCTACGCCGCGCGTGCCCAGGGCGCCGGGGACGACGTGGCCTGCGACCTGATTCCGGGGTGCGGGCACTTCGAGGTCATCGATCCGCTGTCCGCCGCGTGGCCCGTAGTCCTCGCGGCATTCTGGTCGGCTGCTGCGGTTTCGGGCGGGAGGCGGGAGCCCTAGGGCGCGCGGTGGCAGCCCGAGGGCGCGGGGCGGGGGCCCTGGATCGGGTGGGCGGCAGGGTGGGGCCAGGGGGTTGGTCCCGGAGGGGTTCGGGCCGTTGCCCTAGGTCGATTTCGTGTATCCTCTCTAGGCGCGGTAACGCAGTCCGGCGGGCGCTTGCGCCTGTTCCGCAAGCCTCGCAGGACGGGCAGCAGGACCGCCCGGGTATGCCCCCTTAGCTCAGTCGGCAGAGCGTCTCCATGGTAAGTATCCTGTTCGAATCGCTGTGCTCACCTGCGGAAACGCTGATGGTAGCCGAGCGCTGTGCGCGTAATTAGACGCTCTATTGCTACACCTCGTGCTCCACCTTGGCGCCAGCTTGTGAACCGTGCCTGGCAGCTGTCGGTACTGCCCGCGAGCGGTCATCCTGTAGCCGCGATTGCGCGTCCATACAAGCATTGTCCGGGCAGGCGCTGGCCGATATGCGGATGTCCTCATTCGGCTCGCAGCAGCTGGGCGGGGCGTGATCGCGCGGCCAGCAGCGCGGGGAAAAAGGCGAGAACGTTGGCGGCGGCGAGCACCCCGAAGGCGAGTGCGGCCACAGGCAGCGCGTCCACCACTGTTAGCGGCACCACGCCGAAGTTCGTGGCGAACACCCGCCAGAAGACTCTGCCGGCCGCGATCCCCAGCGGCACCCCGGCCGCGATCCCGACCAGGGCCACCGCGGTGGCCTGCCAGCTGACTACTGCCGCGACCTGATACCGGGCGAACCCGAGCACCTTCAGCAAGCCGGCCTCGGCACGCCGGCGGGAAACGCTGACCACCAGCAGGTGCACCATCGTCGCCGCCCCGAACACCGCCAGCAGCCCGCCGAACAGCAACGGGAAGTTTACCGACTCACCGAAGTTGACCAGCTCGACCGGCTCCTGCGCCAAGCCGGCAAACTGAGGGTATTTGCTGACGTGCCGGGTCAGCGCCGCAGCGGCGGCCCGCCCCGGAGCCGCGCGGGCCAGCACATAGTAGATGGCGCCCTGCTGCACCTTGCGCTGGCAGGCCTGCCTGCCGGTGCCGGGCGGGCATTGCGCATCGGTCAGCGCGCTGGAGGTTATCGCGGCCCCGGTCCCCAGCCCGCCGGTGCCGAAGCCTGGCGGGAGCGACGCGCGGCCAACGATGCGGAACTGAGCCTGGTGCTGGGCACCTTGCGGGTCGGTGACAGTAACCTGGACCAGCCCACCGGGCCGCGCGCCGACACTGCGCATGGTCGCGGCGCCCAGCATGATTTCGTGGTCAGCTCTGGGGAGCCGGCCGTCCACCACCGAGATCAGCGCGGGACCGCGGATCGCGGTCGCCGCGACCGCACGGACCTGACGGCCATTCACGTCGATATCGGCGATGGTCGCCACGGTGATCCGCCCAACCTCCGGGTCCCTTCGAAGGCTGGCCAGCACTGGCCCGGTGAGGGCTGACCCGGATCCCGTCCCTTCATTGCTGAACTCGGCCTGGAACGGGACACCGTAGAGCGCGGGTGAGGAGATGAGCCGGGTCAGGCTGGCACCGAACACGGCCGTCGCGCACAGCGCGGCGACCGCCAGCACCATGCCCAGCAGCGCGGTCCCCACCGGGACCGGCTGCCGCCCGCGGCCCCGCTGCAGCGCGTACCGGATCCCGATCAGCGCGCTCGGCGGCGCGCCGGTCCATACCACGGCCCGGACCAGCGCCACCGGCACCGCCCGCTGCGGCGGGTCGCCGCGCAGCAGCCGCGCATCGCACACCGCCGGCCAGGCTGACAGTGCGACCACCATGGCTACCGTGGCCAGCTCGCCGATCACCGTGACCAGCGGATCAATGACCACTGCGCCCGCCGAGCCGGCGGCCAGCCGCGCCTCGCCCACCGGGGTCAGCGGGGAGAGCAGCGTGGCCAGCGCCACGGCCCCGGCCGCGCCGACGGCACCGATGATGACCGCGCGGGCCAGGCCGACGGCCACGAACTGCTGCGGCCGCAGGCCCACCGCGGACAGGGCCTGACGATCGTCCTGCTCGGTGACGAACTGCCGGGCGGCGGCCTGCCCGATGACAGCCAGCCCGGCCAGGGCGGCCAGGCCCGCCAGCACCCACCAGCCCACAGCCTGCGGCCTGATCGCGCGCTGTACCGCAGCAGCGTCAATATCCAGGTCGTCGGGGCCGAGCGAATCCAGCGGGCGGAGCTGGCTTTCGAAGGCGGGCAGGTCAGCCGCACCGTGCCGGAGCCGGACATAGTAGAACGGCACCACCAGTCCACGACGATTCACCGCCGCCGCGAACGCCTTCGTCGAGAACAGGTCGTACCGCGCCCCGCTCCCGGCGGGGAACTCATTCTCAGCCACCACGAAGCCCACCACCCGGAGGCTGCGCCGCGGGACTGCCGCCAGGTTGGCCTTGGTGGGGCCCTCCTTCACCTGCCCCGGGGTCGGCGTCAGGACCTGGATCACCGAGCCGATCCGCACGCCGTTATCCACGGCCAGCGTGTAGGACGCCAGCACCTCATCAGGGTTGGACTGGTCCGGCATCCGCCCCGAGAGCAGCTTGACCACCCGGGACAGGCTGCCCGGCGGGACCTCGAAGACCGAGAAGGCGCCGGAGCCGATCGGCTTGCCGCAGGAAGTGCAGCGGCCCGGGAAGGCGAAAGGGGCACGGATCGGCGTCACCAGGGCGACCTGGGGAATGCGGGCCAGTCCAGGCAGCGGGTGGCCGCTGTAGACGATGGCATCATAACCGTGCCGGGCGACAAAACCGGGAAAGGCAGCCGCGGTCGGGTGTGCGACACGAATGTAGGCGGGCCAGGGGACTGCAGCCTGTCGCGGTAGTCTGGAAGTGTTGAGACTTCCAGAGGAGTTTGGATGACAGAGCCGTCGCTTCCCGAGCTGGAGCAGCAGCGAGCCGAGCTTTACGAC
>DATCEO010000231.1:0-51767 GCA_036510065.1 Streptosporangiaceae bacterium
CCGCCGAGCTGGTCGCACCGGAAGTCGTCGCGCAGCTCAAGGGCCGCGACATGATGGTGGACCGGTTCGCGACGATGTTCGGCCCGGCCGCGTCCGGCGACGCCGGAAAGGACGGATCATGACGAACTCATCGGCCGACGACAAGCTCCTGCAGCTGATCGCGGGCTCCCGGCAGGGCGTGCTCGCCACCATCGCCGCCGACGGCCGCCCGCAGCTGTCGAACGTGCTGTACGTCTGGGACGCCGCGGAGCGGATCGCGCGCATCTCTACCACCGCCGACCGGGCCAAGGCCCGCAACGTGCAGCGCGACCCGCGGGCCGCGCTGCACGTCCCTGGCGACCACTTCTGGCAGTACGCGGTGGGCGAGGGCGCGGTAACGGTCTCCGAGGTGGCCGCCGAGCCAGGTGACGAGGCCAGCCGCGAGCTGATGGGCGTGCACTCGGTGTTCTACGGGGCCGTGGACGAGGACGAGTTCATCGCGCAGATGATCGCCGCCCGGCGGCTGGTCGTCCGGCTGCACGTCGAGCATGTCTACGGCATATTCCTCGACTCCCCGCCGGGCGGCTGAGTGCTCAGAGGGGCGCTCGACCGCCGGGCGATCAGTCTGGTGTGAACGCTGCGGCTCGCGGGATGGGGCGGGCGGCACCGGGCAGGGTCAGGGTGACCGACGCGCCGCCGTCCCGGCGGTTGCGGGCCGTGGCGCGGCCGCCGTGGGCCTGGGCGATGGCGCCGACGATGGCCAGGCCCAGGCCGGAGCCGCCGTCGGTGCGGGCGCGCCCGGAGTCCGGGCGCCGGAACCTCTCGAAGGCGCTGGGCAGGAAGCCGGCGGGGAACCCGGGGCCAGTGTCGCTGACCTCGATGATCAGATCGGGCCCGGCGGCCCGGCCGTGGATCTGGATCGGCGTTCCCGGCGGAGCGAAGCGCAGCGCGTTGTCGACCAGGTTGTCGACGGCCTCGCGGATCTGATCGGGGTCCACGTCAGCGGCCAGGCCAGCGGGCGCTTCCACCTCGCAGGAGACTTCCGCCGCGCGGGCCCGGACGGTCGCCTGCTCGGCGCTGCGGATGAGCAGCGGCCGGACGCTGGTGCGCTCTCGGTGCGGCGCGATCCGGTCCTCGTCCGCGCGGGCCAGGAACAGGAGCTGCTCGGTCAGCCGGGCCAGCCGCGCCACCTCGTCGCTGGCCCGCGACACCGCCCCGGCCAGGTCGTCCCGGCTGCGGCCGGGCCTTCCGGCCAGCTCCAGCTCCCCGCGCAGGACCGCGAGCGGGGTGCGCAGCTCGTGGCTGGCGTCGGCCACGAGGGCACGCTGCCGGGCCAGGGCCCGGCGCAGCCTGTTCAGCAGGTCATTCATGGTCGCGGCCAGGGCGGCGATCTCGTCGCGCGTTCCCGGTACCTGAACCCCTGGCCCGTCGCTGCGGTCCGAGACCGCGGCCACCTGGCGGCGCAGTCGCTCGACCGGGGACAAGGCGGCGCGCGCCAGGACATAGGCACCGAGCCCAGCCGCCGCCACGAAGATCACTCCCGCGATCAGCAGGTCGCGGGAGACGGCCGATAGGGTGCCGTCGTAGGTCTCCAGGGACACCCCGGCAACCGCCACCCACCCAGGGTGGCTCCGCAGCGGGGCGGCGCTCAGCCGCTCACGCTCGTCCCCGGTGGCCGTCGTGAGGGTGATCCGGTGCACGCGCGCCTGGCGTAGCCGGGTCGGCGACAGCAGGGGGCCGCCCTCGGCCTCGGCGCTGGCGGCGCGCACCTGGCCGGACCGGTCGATGATCTGGACGACGAACTCGCCGGGTGCCGGGCCGCCCGGGGCCGGCGGGACGCTGCCGCGGGCATGCAGGTAGCGGCCGGCCCCGCTGAGCTGCGCGGCGAGCTGGGCGTCGATGGTGCGCAGCAGCGACGCGGACAGCTGCGCGGCGAACAGCCAGCTGCCTAGGCTGAACAGGATCGCGGCGGCGATCGTGAAGACGACGGCGAGCCGGAGCCGGATCGACATGGCTACTCCGGCCGCGCTAGCCGGAGCCGGTAGCCCATCCCGCGGACCGTCTCGATGTCCTGCCGCCCGAAGGGGGCGTCGATCTTCCGGCGCAGGTAGTTCACGTACTGGTCGACGACGTTGGAGCCGCCGTCGTAGGCGAAGTCCCAGACGGCCTCGATGATCTGCGACCGGGACAGCACCGTGCCGGGATGGCGCAGGAAGAATTCCAGGAGCGAGAACTCCTTCGGAGACAGCGACACCTCCGCCTCGCCTCGCCACGCTCGCTTACTGGCCGGGTCCAGCCGCAGGTCTCCTTCCGACAGCACGGCGGGCCGGCGGCGGTCGTCGCGGCGGGCCAGCGCCCGCAGCCGGGCCGCGAGCTCCAGCAGGCTGAACGGCTTGACCAGGTAGTCGTCGGCCCCGGCGTCCAGGCCGCGCACCCGGTCGCCAACCTCGTTGCGGGCCGTGAGCATCAGCACGGGCGCCCAGATTCCAGCCTCCCGCAGGCGGCGGCACAGCTCGAAGCCGTCGAATCCGGGCAGCATCACATCCAGGACGATCGCCGCATACCTGTTCTCCTTGGCCATCCACAGGCCGTCGGGACCGTCACCGGCGATGTCGACGGCGTGTCCTTCCTCCTCCAGGGCGCGCTTGACCAGGCGCGCCATCCGCACCTCGTCCTCGATCACGAGCACCCGCATATCGCGAGGCTACGCAGCGTCAGATGTGAAGTCGATGAGAACTCCCCGGCGATCCGAAGATGTGAGACCTCACAGGTGACTCTCACGATCAGTTCATCACCGCTGATGCACGATCGGCTCATCACAGCAGGGCCCCGAGTGAGAGGACACGGGCATGGAGCCAGATCGTGAGCACTCTGAGCACTTCGAGCACCGCGAGTACTACGAGGGCAGGGTGCCGCTGCCGGGCTACGCCGGCTCGGGCCGCGCCGACCCTGGCGACGACGCAGCCGCCGCTCGCAGCGGCATCGGGCGCGGTATCGGGCACGCCCGGCGGATGTCGAACTGGACGGCGGCCGCACTGATCGTCGGCACCGGCGCCGCGACCGTCGCACTCGCCCATCACGCCATCCCGGTCACCGGGCCAGCGGCTGGCGGGTCGGCGGCCGGGGCAACGACCGGCACGGGCACGACCGGAGCAGCCGCGGCCGGTGCGCCGCAGGCGCCGCACTCGATCGCGACGACAAGCGGCTCCGGCGTCACCACGACCACCGTGACCCACGTGGTCAACGGCAAGACGGTGGTCACCCACGTCCGGCACGTTCCGGTCCACCACGACAACTGATGAGATGACGGCCGATATGACCACCAATGTCGATGAACTAGCCCTGGCCGCTTTGTGGCGTCGGGTCAGCGCGCCCGGCGGCATCGCGGTCGCCGAGCGAGACGCCCTGGGCACCACGGCGCGGATCGCGGTGTGGCCTCCAGATCGCCTGGACCGGGCCAGTGCCGCGGTGGACGATGTCCTGAAGGCACTGGACCAGCAGGCGAGCCGGTTCCGCTCAGATTCGGAGATCTCCTGGATCCACCGCGGAAACGGCGGCCTGTTCATGCTCAGCGACGGCCTGGCGGAGGCGGTCGGCGTCGCCCTGGCCGCGGCCCGCTGGACCGGCGGGCTGACCGACCCGACGGTCGGCACGGCCCTCGTCGCGCTGGGCTACGATCGCGACTTCGCGGCGATCGACGCGCGGCGGCCCGATCCGCCCGTGGCCGTGCCCGTGCCCGGATGGCAGGCGGTCCGGCTCGACGGGCACCTGCTGCGGCTCCCGGCGGAGGTCCAGCTCGACCTGGGCGCCACCGCCAAGGGCCTGGGCTCGGACCGCGCCGCGTGGGCGGCCCTGGCCGCCAGCAGCCGCTCTGCCGGCGATCTCGCCGGCGGCGGGCCGCCTGGCGGCAGGCCAGCTACTGACTGCCCCGCCAGCGGCGTGCTGATTAGCCTGGGCGGCGACATCGCGGTCGCCGGGACCCCGCCCCAGGGTGGCTGGCCGGTCACCGTCGCCGACGGACCGGATCCGGCGGGATCCGCACGGACGCAGCTGATCCGGCTGTCCCGCGGCGCGGTCGCCACCTCCTCTGTTACCTGCCGTTCCTGGCACCGGGCGGGACAAGATCTGCACCACATCGTCGATCCCGCGACCGGACGGCCCGCGGACGGGCCCTGGCAGACGGTCAGCGTGGCCGCGGCTACCTGCGCCGACGCCAACGCGGCCAGCACGGCGGCGATCGTCGCCGGGCACCGGGCGCACGAGTGGCTGGAGCTGTCTGGTCTGCCCGCGCGCCTGGTTTCCCGCGATGGCATGGTGCAGTACCTGGGCGGCTGGCCGGATACGGACGGCGCGGCGGTGCCTGTCCCGTCCGGTACCCAGGTCTACGCGGGCGCCCGGCGGCGCGGCGGTGGCCGGTGAGCGCCGCCGCCGCCGGGTCACAGGCGCTGTGGTTCGTCTCACGAGCCAGCGGGCTGGCGGTGCTGACGTCGTTCAGCGCGGTCTTCGTGCTCGGCGTGGCCGCGCGGCTGGGCCCGGCATCGAGGCGCCGGCCGCGCCTGGCGACCGCCGAGCTGCACCGCACGCTGGCACTGTTCTCGGTCGCGTTCCTGACGCTGCACGTGGTGACCGCGATCCTGGACCCGTTCGTCACGATCGGCTGGGCCGCCACCATCGCGCCGTTCACGTCGGGCTACCGGACCCTGGCGATCGGCCTGGGCACGCTCGCCGTTGACCTAGGCGGCGCGGTGCTCATCACTAGCCTCGTGCGCAGCCGCCTGGGCTACCGGGCCTGGCGGGCCGTGCACTGGCTGGCCTACTTGGCCTGGCCCGTCGCGTTCGTCCATGCGCTCACCTCGGGCAGCACTGACCTGCGGATCTGGTGGGTCGCGCTGGTCGAGTGGGGCTGCGCCGCAGCCGTCGCTACCGCAGTCGTGGCCAGGCTGCTCCATGCCGTCCGCCGCACCGCAGCCGCCAGCCAGCTCCCCCGCCCGGCTCCGTCCCCGCGGCGAGATTCGCTCGCGCGGCGAGAAAGGACGCCCGTCTGATGCGCGGGACCGACAGCCGCCCGCGCCAGTCCGCGCTAGCCCTCGCGCAGCGGCCCTCGCGCCTGCCCCGCCTGCTCCCGGCCGGCTTCGCGACCGGGCCCTGCGGCCTGGCCGACCACCTCGCCCGGTACGGGCCGCCGCCGGCCACCGA
This sequence comes from Streptosporangiaceae bacterium, assembly GCA_036510065.1. Classification (GTDB taxonomy): domain Bacteria; phylum Actinomycetota; class Actinomycetes; order Streptosporangiales; family Streptosporangiaceae; genus DASUBV01. Next base: position 5,176 of record DATCEO010000231.1, read on the forward strand.
CGAGAACGGCCCGCGGCCAGAGAGACTGATCGAGGAGGTCGGCCGGGCTGGCCTGACCGGGCGGGGCGGGGCCAGCTTTCCCACCGCGCGCAAGCTGGCGGCGGTGGCGGCCGGGCCCGACCCCGTCGTCGTGGCCAATGGCACCGAGGGTGAGCCGGCCAGCGCGAAGGACAAGGTGCTGCTGGCCCGTTCGCCTCACTTGGTCCTGGACGGGGTGGTGCTTGCCGCCCGGATGGTCGGGGCACGGCGGGCGGTCCTGGTCGCGCATCCCAGCGTCCGGGAGATCGTGGACGACGCCGTCGCCGAGCGGGCACTGGCCCGGTTCGACCGGGTGCGGATCACGGTGGTGACGGCCGCCGACCGGTTCGTCGCCGGAGAGGCCAGCGCAGTCGTGGCCTGGGTCGAGCACGGCGTGCCCGCGCCGACGCCGCGCCCACCGCACCTGTCCCAGCGGGGCCTGGCCGGTGCGCCGACCCTCGTGCAGAACGTCGAGACGCTGGCCCACCTCGCGCTGATCGCCCGGTACGGCGCGGCCTGGTTCCGCTCCGCCGGCACGCCGCACGAGCCGGGATCGATGCTGGTGACCATTCTGGGCGCGGTACGCGAGCCGGGCGTGCGCGAGATCGCCATCGGCATGCCGGTGGGCGAGGTTCTGGAGCTGGCGGGCGGCCCGTCCGCGCCGCCTCAGGCGCTGCTGCTCGGCGGGTACTTCGGTACCTGGGCGCGAGCGGACACGGCCGCGAGCCGGCCATTCTCGGCCGCGGGACTGGCCGGGCTCGGCGCCGGGCCGGGCGCGGGGCTGATCGCCGTGCTGCCCGCTGATTCCTGCGGGCTCCGGGAGACGGCCAGGGTAGTGCGCTACCTGGCCGACGAGTCGGCCGGGCAGTGCGGCCCGTGCGTATTCGGCCTGGATGCTATCGCCGGGCAGGTCGAGCGGATCGCCGGCGGCGTCACTGCCGGCCTCGGCCCGCTCTCCCGGTGGCTGAGCCAGGTGGACGGCCGGGGCGGCTGCAGCCATCCGGACGGGGCGGTGCGACTGGTGCGCAGCGCGCTGGAGGCGTTCGGGGAAGAACGGGAGCTGCATGCCCGCGGCTGGTGCTCGGGCACGCGCACGGTCCTGCCAGTGCCGCCCCGGCGGGCACGATGACAGGGAAAGCGGCGCCGCGGCTGTCGGTCAGCCCCATCGCCTGCGACGGCCGCGGGCTGTGCGCCCAGATGCTGCCAGAGCTGATCACCCTGGACGACTGGGGGTACCCGATCATCGCCGCGGGCCCGGTCCCTGGTCGCCTGCTGGCCGACGCGCGCCTGACCGTCGGGGCCTGCCCGAAACTCGCCCTCCGGCTGGGCCAGCAGTAAGGCCGTTCATGAGGCTGAGTTCTCAGAGTCGGCGCTCGAACAGAATGTAGTCGCGGCCGGGTCCGTCGTAATCCGCTACCGGGCCGGTGACGGTGAAGCCCAGCGACCGGTGGAAGGCGATGGAGCCGCCGTTGACCGGCGCGGTGACCGCGCTCACGAGCTGGCGCCCGTCGCCGCGGGCCAGGGCGAAGAACTCCGCGTAGAGCTGCCGGGCCAGGCCGCGCTGACGGGCGGCGGGGGAGACGCCCACGAAATGGATGTAAGCGTGGTCCGGCTCCGACGGTGACAGGATCCCGATCAGGAACGCCCGCAGCCCGCATGGGCCGCCCGGCCGGCTCGGGGTGCCGTCGACCACCAGGCTGGTGCGGTAGAAGTGATCGAGGAAGAGCCGGGGGAGCGCCTGCAAGACGGGGCGGCCCCACCAGTCGTTCAGCACGGCCGCGATCGCGTCATAGTCGTCAGGTCGCGCCATCCGGGTAGGTTCTGGCCGTGCCGACATCACGATCCTTTCCCGCCGGGTGCTGCCTGACGTCGCCGGTGGCCGTCGCCGCGGAGCGCGCGTCGTGAGCAGGGTCCTGTACATCGTGGCCAGCGCGGCCCCGCCAGTCGAGCGGATTTCCGCGCTGGTGACCGCGGCGCAGCGACGCGGCTGGGATACCTGCCTCATCCTCACGCCGTCGGCCGCCGGATGGCTCACCGATGACGTGGCCGGCCTGGCCGCGCTGACCGGCCATCCCGTCCGGTCGGCCTACAAGAAGCCCGGCGACCCGGATGTGCTGCCGCCCGCCGACGCGATGGCCGTCGTCCCGGCCACGTTCACCACGATCAACAAGTGGGCCGCCGGGATCAGCGACACCCTGGCCCTCGGCCTGATCAACGAGGCGATCGGGATGAGCATCCCGATCGTGACCGTCCCGGTGGTCAACGACGCGCTGGCCCGGCATCCCGCGCTGGCGGCGAGTCTTGCCACGTTGCGCGGCGCGGGCGTCATCGTGCTGAAGCTCGGAACGGGTCCTGAGCCTGGTGTCTTCCCCTGGGAGCAGGTGCTCGACGCGCTCGGCTAGCGAGGCCGGGCCGGGGCACGGTGGCGGCCGGCGCTGGCTCAGGCGATGAACAGGTGCAGGTACCGGCTGATCGCTGTCAGCGTTTGGCTGCTGATCCTGCCCAGCTGGCGGTCGGCTCGCTGATCGGACATGGCACGGACCTGCTCTGTCATGGCATACGAGACCTGCTTCAGCCCGGTGTCGTCGTCGGCAGGAACCTCTATGTGATGGCCGAGGTCGCGGTCGCGGGTGGTGAGCGGCACCGCGAGGAACAACCCCGGGATAACTGAATAGCGATGGTGCGACACCACCACGACCGGGCGTCTGCCGCCCTGCTCTCGGCCAGCGACCGGATTAAGGTCGCAGAGCAGTACGTCACCGCTGGTCACGAGTTGTACTCCGGGTACTCCTCGGCGGCAGTGGCGGCCAGGCCGTCCAGGCCGTCCAGGCCGGCCGATGTCCAGGCGACGGCTTCGGCCTGGTATGCCGCCATCTCCTCCGGCTGGGTCGCTAGCCGTCGGTACCCGGCCTCGATTCCTTGCCACATCATCTCGTCCAGGATCGCACCGAGTTCCGCGCCGAGGCTCCGGCCGTGTGCTTCGGCCCGGGCGGCGAGCCGGTCTCGCACCTCGGCGTCCACGCGTATCGTTGTCATAGACATGAATGGAGTATACGTCAATAACGCATACACAAGGCTGTTGATGGCCTGTACAGGCAGGTGGGCAACCTCGCCGGACATGCCGCGAGCCGGGCCCGGCGGGAGGTCGGGCCCGGCTCGCTGGTCGGGGGATATCTGGGCGGGTTACCTAGCTCGCGTAGTCCAGCAGGGGCTGGGCGCGGCTGGGGTGCCGCAGCTTGGAAAGGGACTGCTTCTCCAGCTGCCGGATCCGCTCGCGGGTCAGGCCGAGGGCCTTGCCAATCTCGTCGAGGGTGTGCGGGTTACCGTCGTAGAGGCCGAACCGCATCGACATGATGGTGGCCTCCCGGGGCGTCAGCGCGTCCAGCGCATGCCGCAGCTGGTCAGCCATCAGCTGGCGGTCGACCAGCTCGGAGGCCTCGGGCGCGTCGACGTCCTCGATGAGGTCGCCGATGCTGGTCTCGCCGTCCTCGCCGATGGTGGAGTCCAGGCTGATCGGCTGCCTGCTGGTGCGCAGCAGCTCCTCGATCTGGTCCGGGGTCCGGTCCAGCTCGACGGCCAGCTCCTCGGGCGTGGGCTCGCGGCCGAGCCGCTGGTGCATGTCGCGCTCGACACGGCTCAGCTTGCTGAGCATCTCCAGCACGTGCACGGGCAGCCGGATGGTCCGCGCGGAGTCGGCGAAGCCGCGCTGAATGGCCTGCCGGATCCACCACATGGCGTAGGTGGAGAACTTGTAACCCTTGGTGTAGTCGAACTTCTCCACGGCCCGGATCAGCCCGAGGTTGCCCTCCTGGACGACGTCCAGCAGGGACAGGCCCCGGTCGCTGTACTTCTTGGCCACGGATACGACGAGCCGCAGGTTGGCTTCCAGCATGTGGGCCTTGGCCCGGCGGCCGTCCTCGGCTACGAGCTCCAGGTCGGCCCGGTACCGCTTGGCCAGGCCGCTCTCGGTCGCCAGCTTGTGCTCGGCGAACAGGCCAGCCTCGATGCGCTTGGCCAGCTCGACCTCTTCCTCGGCGGTGAGCAGGCTCCGGCGGCCGATGGACTTGAGGTAGGTGTGCACGGAGTCGCCCATGACCGAGGTCTGGTCGTCAAGGTCGGACTCCGAGGCGACGCCGAGGCTGTCGGGCGCCTCGGTCACGACGCGGCCGTTGCCGTTCGACGCGCTCCGCGCGGCGGCGCGGCTGCCGGCCAGGCTGCCGCGGGCCCCATCGCCGTTGGCAGCGCTGCCGTTAGACGCGCTGCCGTTGGCCGCACTGCCTTTAGACGCACTGCGGTTGGCGGCACTGCCAATGGCGGCACTGCCGATGGAGGCAATCTCGTCGTCGTCAGCGTCGGTGCCGTTCACCGTCGCGTCGGTGGGCTCGTTGCCAAGCTGGACGCCGGCCTCGGTGAGCTCCCGGAGGATCGAGCGGGCCTCGGTGGGGGACATCCGCGCCTGCTCAAATGCAGCGCGAAGCTCAGGCAGGGACAGGTGACCCTGGCCGCGGCCGTGCTGGATCAGCTCGTCCAGCTGGGTGATGGTCGCCTCGTCGTCGTGCCTGCGGGATACAGCTGCCGCAGTCCTGGGCATGAGGCACCTCCCTTCGTGGGCGCATCTCGCGCTCGCGCATGCGCCGCTCACTGCGTCCTGTGGCGGGCGACTAAGTTTGTGGGCGGGGCTGCGCGCACTTGGCAGTCTCAAGTACGCGCACTATGTTGTAACGCATAGCACGGCTGAATGTTCCCGTGCAGCTGCTTTGCGCCCGAGGGCGTCCCTGGCTGTCCGGATTTGTCTTTGTCGTGTTGTCCTATTTTTCGGTTTCCCGAATCGCAGTGGCCTGCAGGGCCATTCTGTCCGGTTTGCCCGTTGGCAGCATGGGCAGCTCCGCCGTCAGCACCAGGCGCCGGGGTGCCGCGTAGCCGGGCAGCCGCCCCCGCACGTGGGCCCGGAGCCGGTCGAGGTCAGGCGGCGCCGCCGGATCGGCCGGGACGATGACCGCGGTGACGATTTCCCCCCAGTCGGCGTCGGGCACTCCGACCACCACAACGTCCTTGACCCCGCCGATGGTTCCCAGAACCGTCTCGACCTCGCCGGGCACCACTTTCTCGCCGCCGGTGTTGATCACGTTGTCGGCCCGGCCGCGGACGGTGAGCCGCCCGGCATCGTCCAGCGCGCCGAGGTCGGAGGTGCGGAACCAGCGCCCGTCGGCCCCGGCTCCGAGGCCGCCTGCACCACTCGGCCGGTAGCCGGAGAAGAGCACGGGGCCGGCGATCCCGATGAGGCCGGCGTCGTCGATATCGAGCTGAACGCCGTCCAGCGGCCAGCCGTCGTAGACGCAGCCGCCGCAGGTCTCGGACATGCCGTAGGTCACCACCACGCGGGCGCCCGCGGCCCGGGCGTCGTCCAGCAGCGCTCCGCGCGGGGCCGCGCCGCCGAGCAGGATGGTCTCGAACCTGTCGAGCGGCGCCCCGGCGTCCAGGAGCCGGCGCAGCTGCGTGGGCACCAGCGAGACGTGGGCGCAGCCCGCGGCGATCGCGGCGGCGATGGCCTGCTCGTCCGCCCGCGGGGTGACCACCGGGTCGGCGCCGGCCAGCAGGGACCGCACGAGCACCTGGATGCCGGCGACGTGAAAGCCGGGCAGGCAGGACAGCCAGCGCTGGCCCGGCCGCGCGCCGATCCGGTCCAGCGAGCTCCGCGCCGACGCCCGCAGCGCGGCGGCAGTGAGCAGCACGCCCTTGGGCTGGCCGGTGGAGCCGGACGTGGCGATGACGACGGCGATGTCGGGCTCAATGCCGGGTCCGGCGGGGCCAGCCGGAGCCGGGGGGGCCGTCCGTTCCAAGCCGTCAGGGGTTTCGACAGCCGAGGGCCCGAACACCTCCAGCAGGTGAAGCAGCCGCGCGGGGGGTAGGTCAGGATCGAGCGGCAGGATGGCCGGACCGCTGCCGTCCAGGGCGGCCGACAGGGCCTCCAGCAGCCGGCCGCCGCCCGGCGCGGGCGGGAGCAGGACCGCGTGCAGAGGCCGGGAACTCACGGTCGTAAGGTTAATCGCGGCACATCAGGCACTGGCTGGAGGGTCACTGTGGTCGACTGGAAGGCGTCGGGACCGGCGGACGGGCAGGACTACAGCGACATCATCTACGAGACGGCCGAGGGGATCGCCAAGATCACCATCAACCGCCCCGAGGTGCGCAACGCGTTCCGCCCGACGACCCTGTTCGAGCTGTCGCACGCCTTCAACGTGGCCCGTGATGACGCGGAGATCGGCGTGATCATCCTCACGGGAGCGGGGGACAAGGCGTTCTGCTCCGGGGGTGACCAGCGGGTCCGCGGTGACGACGGCTACGCGGACGCCCATGGCGTGGGCCGGCTGAACGTGCTCGACCTGCAGGTGCAGATCCGCCGCACGCCGAAGCCGGTGATCGCCATGGTGGCCGGCTACGCGATCGGCGGCGGCCAGGTCCTGCATGTCTGCTGCGACCTCACCATCGCCGCCGACAACGCGGTCTTCGGCCAGACCGGCCCCAAGGTCGGCTCGTTCGACGCGGGCTACGGCTCCTCGCTGCTGGCGGCCACGGTGGGCCTCAAGAAGGCGCGCGAGATCTGGTACCTGTGCCGCCAGTACAGTGCGGCGGAGGCCCTGCAGATGGGCCTGGTCAACACCGTCGTCCCTCTCGGCCAGCTAGAAGAGGTAACGGTCTCCTGGGCCCGCGAGATGCTCGCGAAGTCGCCGCTGGCCCTGCGCATGCTCAAGGGCGCGCTCAACGCGGTCACCGACGGCGCGGCGGGCCTGCAGCAGTTCGCCGGCGACGCGACGATGCTGTACTACATGAGCGAGGAGGCCCAGGAGGGCCGCGACGCCTACGTGAACAAGCGCGCCCCGGACTTCAGCCAGTTCCCCCGGCGCCCGTAAGGTGGCCGACCTGGTCAAGCTGGCCGCCGCGGACTGGCCGGAGATGCTGGGGGCGGCGCGGGCCTTCGCGATCCCGATGCGGACGCGCTTTCGCGGCATCACGGTGCGCGAGGGCGCGCTGCTGCCCGGGCCGGCCGGGTGGGGCGAGTTCTCGCCCTTCGCCGAGTACGGGCCGCGCGAGTCCGCGCGCTGGCTGCACTGCGCCCTGGAGGCGGCCCTCGTCGGCTGGCCGGCGCCGGTCCGGGACCGGGTGCCGGTCAACGTGACGGTGCCGGCGGTCGGCCCGGAGCAGGCCCACGCGATCGTGGCGGGCTCGGGCTGCCGGACGGCGAAGGTGAAGGTGGCCGAGCCGGGGCAGCCCGAGGCGGCGGACGTGGCCCGGGTGGAGGCCGTGCGCGACGCGCTCGGGCCGGCCGGGAAGCTGCGGGTGGACGCCAACGCGGCCTGGGACGTGGAGCAGGCCGCCCGGATGCTGAGCGCGCTGGCCCCGTTCGGCCTGGAGTACGCCGAGCAGCCCTGCGCGACCCTGGAGGAGCTGGCCGCGCTGCGCCGCCGGGTCGACGTGCCGGTGGCCGCCGACGAGTCGATCCGCCGTGCGGAGGACCCGCTCGCCGTCCGGCTGGCCGGGGCGGCCGACATCGTGGTCATCAAGGCGCAGCCGCTGGGCGGGGTCGCGGCGGCCGCGCGGATCGCGGCGGCCTGCGGGCTCCCGGCGGTGGTGTCGAGCGCCGTGGAATCCTCGGTCGGCCTGGCCGCCGGGGTGGCCCTGGCCGCCGCGCTGCCCGAGCTGGACTACGCCTGCGGGCTGGCCACGCTGTCGCTGCTGGCCGGCGACGTGAGCGCGGAGCCGCTGGCCGAGCGCGACGGCGAGCTGCCGGTCCGGCGGCCGGCCGTGGACCTGGACGTGCTGGCCCGCTGGGAGATCGAACCGGCTCCCTGGCGGGCCAGGATGGCCGACGCCGCGGCGGTGCTCGGACTGCCGGACCCGGTCCGCCTGCCGGGCACGGTTCGCCTGCCGGGCACGGGCGCGCGCCGGTGAACCCCTCTACCGCGCTGGCCACGGTCCTGACCGACGAGCTGATCCGCTGCGGCCTGCGCGAGGCGGTGGTCTCGCCGGGCTCGCGGAGCGCGGCCCTGGCCATGGCCCTGTTTGACGCCGCCGCGGGGCCGGACGCCCGGCTCCGCCTGCATGTGCGCATCGACGAGCGGTCGGCGGCGTTCCTGGCCCTGGGGCTGGCCAAGGCCAGCGGCCGGCCGGCCGCCATCGTCTGCACCTCGGGCACGGCCGCCGCGCACTATCACGCCGCCGTGATCGAGGCCGACGAGTCCGGCGTGCCGCTGGTCGTGCTCACCAGCGACCGGCCGCCCGAGCTGCGCGGCACCGGCGCGAATCAGACGATCGACCAGGTCAAGCTCTACGGGGGAGCGGTTCGCTGGTTCGCCGACGTGGGCGTGGCGGAGGCCGCGCCCGGTCAGGCCGGCTACTGGCGGTCGCTGGCCTGCCGGGCCTTCGCGCTGGCGTCGGGCGCGGCGGGCGGGCGGCCGGGCCCGGTCCACCTCAACCTGCCCTTCCGGGAGCCGCTGGTCCCGGACCCGGGCGGCGGTCCGGGCGAGGCTGACGGGTGGTGGCCTGACAGCCTGGCTGGCCGGCCCGGTGGCCGGCCCTGGACCGCGTTCGCCGGGTCGCCGGCCGAGCGGGCCGCAGCCGGCGGGGCATCGAGGGGCGGGGCATCGAGTGGCGGGGTGCTCGAGCTGCCGTGGACCGAGCGCGGCGTGGTCGTCTGCGGGGACGGCAGCTACGATCCGGCCCCGCTGACCAGCCTGGCCCGGGCTGCGGGCTGGCCGCTGCTCGCCGAGCCGTCGGCCAATGCGCGGCGCGGCGGCACGGCCGTGGCCGCCTACGACTACCTGCTCGACTCGCCCGAGTTCGCCGCCGCGCACCGGCCGGACGTGATCGTCTCCGCGGGCCGGCCCGGACTCTCGCGCGGCCAGCTGGCATTGCTGCGGCAGCCGGGTGACGGCCGGGTGGTCCGGCACGTGGTGCTGAACCAGGGCAGCGGGGCCTGGGCCGACCCGGCGCGCAGCGCCACCGACGTGGCCGGCGCGATCCGGCTGACCGGCGCATCTCGGGCACCCGGTGACGCCGGTGAGTCCGGCTGGCTGGCGGCATGGCTGGCCGCCGGGACGGCGGCGCTCCGCGCGGTGGACGCGCTGCTGGCGCAGGACGAGGAGCTCAGCGAGCCGGGGCTGGCGCGGGCCCTGGGCGGCCTGCTGCCCGCGGGCGCCCTGCTGTGGGCCGGCTCCAGCATGCCCATCCGGGACCTGGACCGGTACCTGGCTCCGGGACCCGGGCTGCGCGTGCTAGCCAGCCGGGGCGCCAGCGGCATCGACGGCCTGGTGTCCTCGGCGATCGGGGCCGCGCTGGCCCACCAGGCGGCCGGCGGCGGCCCGGCCGTGGCCCTGCTGGGCGACCTGGCCCTGGTGCACGACGCCGCCGGGCTGGTGCTCGGTCCGGGGGAGCCGCGGCCGGACCTGTGCCTGATCGTGGTCAACAACGACGGCGGCGGCATCTTCTCCGGGCTGGAGCCGGCTGCGTTCCCGGGGCCGTTCGAGCGCCTGTTCGGCACGCCGCACGGCACGGACCTGCGGCAGCTGGCCGGCGCGGTCGGGCTGCCCTATGCCCGCGTCCGCCGGGCGGCGGACCTGCCGGGGGCACTGGCCGGCGCCGGGCCGGCGCCGGCCGGGCTGCGCCTGGTGGAGGCGCGCACCGATCGCGCGGCGGAGACGGCCCTGCGCGACTCGCTGCGCCGGGCCGCCGCCGCGGCAGTCGCTCAGGAGATGCGGGCGCGCGGCCGGGCTAGCTGATCCGGACGCGGGGGTCCAGCAGCGAGTACGCGAGGTCGACGATGATGTTGGCGATGACCACGAAGGCCGCGGCGAAGATGACGAAGCCGATGATCACCGGCAGGTTAGAGGTGTTGATGGCCTGCACGGACACCGCGCCGAGGCCGCTGATGCCGAACACCTGCTCGACCACGATGACGCCGCCGAGCAGGGATCCGATGTCGATGCCGAGCTGGGACACCACCGGGGTCATCGCGGCGCGCACCCCGTGCCGGTAGATGACCCGGCGCTCGGAGAGCCCCTTGGCGCGGGCGGTCCGGATGTAGTCCTCGCCCAGGGTGTCGAGCAGGGACCCGCGCGACAGCCGGGTGTAGACGGCGGCCTGGACGACAGCCAGGGTGATCCAGGGCAGCAGCATGTGGCCGATCCAGGGCCCGATCCCGGCCGACAGGCCGACGTAGCCGTCCTGGATGAAGGTGATGCCGTGCTGGTTCAGCGGCAGGAACACGAGCAGCAGCAGCAGCTCGCCGAGGACGAACACCGGCATCGAGATGCCGACCAGGACACCCACGGTGGAGACCCGGTCGAAGAGGCTGCGCGCTCGGGTGGCGGACAGGATGCCGACGCCCAGCCCGATGACCAGCCACAGGATGACGCCGCCGAACACGATCGAGGCCGTGGGCGGCAGGTCCTGCTTGATGATCGCGTTGACCGACTCGCCACTGTAGAAGGAATAGCCGAGCTTGCCGTGCAGCAGGTTGTCGATGAAGTGCCAGTACTGGGTGACGAGCGGCTGGTTCAGGCCCAGTTGCCGGATGGTCTCGTTGATGACCGCGGGGGAGGCGGCCCGGCCCGCGAGCTCGCGGCCCACGATTCCAACCGGCCGGGCGAAGAACAGGATGAAGGTGGCCGTGCTGACGGCCCAGAGCACGACGATGCCGGTGAGGATGCGCCGGATGAGGAAGCGGATGAGATTCATGCGGGCGCCTTACGATGCCGTGGGCGGCGGGGCGGCCGGCCCGGCCGGGTCGGGATGGTCCTGGCTGGCGGCCGAGCCGCCCTCACGCGCCTGCGTCCGCTTGCGCTTGCGCGCGCGCTTGCGCGCGCGCTGGCTGGCGAAGATCCGCTCGGTGCGCGGGTCCATGGCGTCGCGGATGCCGTCGCCGAGCAGGTTGAAGGCCAGCGTGGTGATCAGCAGCGCCGCGGCCGGGAAGACGATGTACCACCAGGCCTCCTGGTAGAAGTTCTGCGCCTCGGCCAGGATGTTGCCCCAGCTCGGGGTCGGCTCCTGGATGCCCAGGCCGAGGTAGGACAGAGTGGCCTCGAAGACGATCGCCGCCGGCACCAGCAGCGTGCCGAGCACCAGGACCGGCGCGAGCAGGTTGGGCAGGATGTCGAAGAACATGATCCGCCACGGGCTCGCCCCGAGCGATCTCGCCGCCTCGACGTACTCTTTCTCCTTCAGTGACAGGGTCTGGCCCCGCACGATGCGGGCCACGGCCGCCCAGGAGAAGAACGTGATCACGATAATGATGAGGGGCAGGCTCGGGCCGAAGCGGGCCGCCAGGGCCAGCGCGAGCACCACGTAGGGGAAGGCCAGCACGGCGTCGATGAACCGGGCCAGGACGCCGTCCACCCAGCCGCCGAAGTAGCCGGCGATCAGGCCGACGGCCACGCCGGCCGCGGTGGCGATCAGCGTGGTGAGCACCCCGACGAACAGCGAGATCCGGGCGCCGTAGAGGATCCGGATGAGCAGGTCACGGCCCACCGAGTCGGTGCCGAGCGGGAAGCCGTGGGTTCCCGGCGGCACCGGCAGGCCGGCCGACGTCTCCCCGGTTTTCGGGAAGGTGGCGGTGGCCCCGTGGCCGGTCAGGCTGGCGAACGCCGGCGCGATGATGGCCAGCACCGTCACCAGGAGGATGACGATGATGGACGCCACGGCCACCTTGTCGTGCAGCAGCCGGCGCCACGTGAGCTGCCACTGGCTCCGGCCCTCGATGGCCTGCTCGGGACCGGTGTCGGACTGGACCTCAAGCTCGGTGACGATGCTCATGCCGTTCCCGTCCTGCTCACGCGGCCCGCGCGCGCGAAGGTCTCGCCCTGCGCCACGGGGAAGTGGCACGCCGTCAGGTGGTCAGGCGGGTCGTTGACCTTGGCCTCAAGTGGGGGGTCCTGCTGGCTGCACAGCTCCTGCGCCTTGGGGCAGCGCGGGTGGAACCGGCACCCCGACGGCGGGTTGATCGGGGACGGCACGTCCCCGGTCAGGATGATGCGCTGCCGGGTCGCGGCCGCCTCCGGGTCAGCCGAGGGCACCGCCGACAGCAGCGCGTTGGTGTACGGGTGCCGGGGTGCGTCATAAACCGGGTCCTTGGGTCCCGACTCCGCGATCCGGCCCAGGTACATGACCGTGACCGCGTGGCTGACGTGCCGCACGACCTCCAGGTCGTGGGCGATGAACAGGTAGGACAGGCCGAAGTCGTCCTGCAGGTCAGCCAGGAGGTTGAGGACCTGAGCCTGGATCGAGACATCCAGGGCGGAGACCGGCTCGTCGCAGATGATCAGCTTGGGCTGCAGCGCGAGGGCCCGGGCCACGCCGATCCGCTGCCGCTGGCCGCCGGAGAACTCGGCGGGGAACCGGTTGTAGTGCTCGGGATTGAGCCCGACCCGGGCCATCAGGTCCTGCACCTTGCGCTTGCGCTCGGCGCCGCTCGCCATCTTGTGGACCGCGAACGGCTCGCCGATGATCGAGCCGACCCGGCGCCGCGGGTTCAGCGAGCCGTACGGGTCCTGGAAGATCATCTGGATCTCCCGGCGGTAGGGCTGCATGGCGCGCCGGGACAGGTTGGTGATGTTGCTGCCCTCGAAGGTCACCGTGCCGGAGGTCACCGGGATCAGGCCCGCGATGCAGCGGGCCAGCGTGGACTTGCCGCACCCGGTCTCGCCAACCAGCCCGAGGGTCTGGCCGCGCCCGATCGTCAGCGAGACGCCGTCGACCGCCTGGACCTGGCCGACCGTGCGGCCAAGTAGGCTGCTGCTGCGGATCGGGAAGTGCTTGACGAGATTGTCCACCCGGACCAGGACGTCGTCGTCGCTCATGAGAGGATGCTCCCCTCGGTGTCGACGCTGTCCGTGATGGCCTGGGCGACCTCGGCCGCATCGCCGTGCCGGTGACTGCCGACCACCTGGCGGCGCAGCTCCTCGGCCTCGCCGGTCAGGCCGGCCGCCGACGCGGGCAGCCAGCACGCCGACCGGTGGACGCCGTCGTCGCCGACCGCCGCGAGCGGCGGCTCCTCGGTCAGGCACTGGTCCATGACGTAGGCGCAGCGCGGGTGGAACTTGCAGCCCGACGGCAGGTTGATGAGGCTGGGCGGCTGGCCGGCGATCGGCTTCAGGCGCCCGACGGCCGCCGAGCTATTGGGGATCGACTCGAGCAGGCCCTTGGTGTACGGGTGATGCGGCTCATAAAAGATGTCGTGCTTGATCGCCCGCTCGGCCGCCCGGCCGGCGTACATGACCATGACGTCGTCGGCGATGTCCGCGACCACGCCGAGGTCGTGGGTGATCATGATCAGCGCCGTGTCCGACTCGCGCTGCAGGTCCAGGAGCAGGTCGAGGATCTGGGCCTGGACGGTCGCGTCCAGGGCCGTGGTGGGCTCGTCCGCGATGATCATCTTGGGGCTCAGCGACAGCGCCATCGCGATCATCACGCGCTGCCGCATGCCCCCGGAGAACTGGTGCGGGTACTCGTCGACCCGCGACCGGGGCTGCGAGATGCCCACCCGGGCCAGCAGTTCCACGGCCCGCTCGCGGGCGGCGGCCTTACTGACCGACCGGTCGTGGTTGCGGATCATCTCGGAGATCTGCCAGCCCACCTTGTACAGCGGGTGCAGGCTGGTCAGCGGGTCCTGGAAGATGACCGAGATCTCGGCGCCCCGGATCTTGCGGATCTGGTCCTCGCGCATCGCGATCAGGTCGGCCCCGTTGAACACCGCCTTGCCGGTGATCTCGCCGCCGGGGGTCAGCCGGAGCAGGGTCTGGGTCAGGACGGTCTTGCCGCTGCCGGACTCGCCCACGATGCCGAGCGTCTGCCCGGCCGCCACGTTGAACGAGACTCCGCGCACGGCCTGGACGAGGCCGTCGGCGGTCGGGAAGCTGACCCGCAGGTCGGATACCTCAAGCAGGCTCACTGCTGTCACTTGTCCTTCCGGCCCGCTGCCAGGGGGCAGCCACTACCGGCCAGCGGCCTGGCCGCCACGTGCCCGGTCCGCCCGGGCGCGCACTGCGCCCGGGCGGACCGGCTGGCAAGAGCTTCCGGATCAGCCGCTGATCCAGAGGTTGGTGATGTCAGGATCGCCGATGTTGGGCTGGAATGCACCAGGCCCGTGGATCCGGGTGCTGGTGTACATCGGGAACAGCTGCGACTGGAGCGGCACGATCAGGGCCTGCTGCATGGCCATGGTGTTGGCCTGGCCCCACAGCGACGCGGCCGTCGAGTTGCTCGTCGCCGCCTCCGCCTGCTTGATCAGGGCGTCCATTGTCTTGCTGCTGTAGCAGCCGTAGTTGATGGTGTTGACCACGCAGTCCGTCTGGAAGAACGGCGGGATGACCGACCGGCCGTTCAGGCCGAACCAGTCCGGGATCCAGGCCGGCTGGCCCATGTCCCAGGTCCCCGACTTGTTGTTGACCGGGGCGTTGCCAAGGTCGGTGAAGAAGCTGGAACCCGGCTCCGCCTTGCCCTTCAGCGTAATGCCGCACTGTTTCAGGCTGGCCTGGATCGCCGTGAACACCGAGGTGTTGACCGAGTCGTTCGCGTACAGGTACGTCAGGGTCAGGTTAGACTCGCCGGCCTGCTTGAGGTCCGCCTTGCACTTGGCGGTGTTGGCGCCGCCGTTGGCCTGCGGGTACGGGGTATTCGTCAGGGCACCGACATTGCCCGGCGGGATCACGCTGCCGAGCTGCTTGGTGACCGTGGGGCCGCCGTAGACCTTCTGGACGGCGCTCTTGTCGATGCCGTACTCGACGGCCTGGCGGACCAGCACCTTGCTCATCGCGCCGCCGGAGTTCGGGCTGCGCAGGTTGAACACCACGTACGGGAAGATGTCCGTCCAGGCGTTGATCGAGAAGTTCGGCTTCTTCGCGGCTTCCAGGCCGGGCAGGGACGGCGGGTTGATCGACGTGTCCATCGGCAGGTCCTGGCTGCCTGCCTGCATGTCGGTGAGCTGGGTCTGGGCCGAGGTGACGCCCAGCGTCACGGCGACGTTGGAGACGTACTGGTGCCGCAGCGTGTCCGTGGACTGCTTCCAGGCCGTGTTCCGGGCCAGGCTGATGGACTTGCCCGGCAGGTACGAGGTGATCTTGTACGGGCCGTCGGACACCGTGTGCTGGTCCAGCTGCGGGCTGTTCGGCAGGTAGGCGTCGTACTCGACCGGCCGGGCCGAGGTGAACGGCAGCGACATGATGTACAGGAAGTCGCTGGCCGACTGGGTCAGGTTGACCTGCAGGGTCGACGCGCTCGGCGCGGACAGCCCCGAGATCGTGTTGGTGTTCTGGAACTTGGCGACGTTCGCCGCGGTCGGCGCGTTGGCCTTGCTCGCGAAGAACGCGGTCTCCTTGTCGCAGTAGCTCTTCAGCCCGGCGATCGTGTCCTCGAAATAGACGATGTTGCCGACGAAGCCGCCCGGCGCCGGGTTGCAGAACGCCTTGAACTCCCGGACGAAGTCAGCCGCGACGACCGGCCGGACCGGCGTGCTGTCCCACTGCACCCCCGGCTTGATGTGGAACGTGTAGGTCTTGCCGCCGTTGGTGATCCCGCCGTTCGACGTGCTCGGGATCACGGTCGAGACGTCCGCCTCCGGGGTGGTGGCCTTGGTCCACGCCGGGCTGCTGGTGCTGGTGGCCGGCGAGGCCGGGTAGGCCAGCATCTGCCGGGCGTAGCCGCGCTCCAGCATGTAGTCCGGGGTGTAGTACGCCGGGACGGTGTCGATGTGATCGGGGCCGGAGGCTGCGACGATCCGCAGCGTGCCGCCGGAGACCGGGGTCCCGGCGCTCGCCGATGAGGTACCGCTACTCGACGATCCGCCGCACGCTGCCAGCCCGCCGGCGGCCAGGGCCACCACGGCTAGCGCAGCGAATCGCTTGGGCTGAAGTGCCATCGAAAATACTCCTTCGTTGCCGGGCACCACGCCCGGAACCCGCGACGATCATCCTAGGTGGGTGCGCGCACAGAACATCGCATGTCTACCCGGCAAAGCAAGCGCCACGATAAGGTTTACGCAACCGCAACTGTGTTGTGACAAAACCTGCTGGAAACGCGGCCAGCGCAATTCCCGCTCAAGGGCATGATCACCGGCCGCCCCGCCGCCCCGCCGGCGGGATCGCTGTTCCGGTCAGGAGTCGATGGCCTGCTGCACGGGCCGGAACTTGGCCTGGGCCTCGGCCAGCTCCGCGGCCGGGTCGGAGTCCGCGACGATCCCGCAGCCCGCGAACAGCCGGGCGCGCGGGCCGTCCAGGGCGGCGCAGCGCAGCGCGATTCCCCACTCGCCGTTGCCCGCGGCGTCGACCCAGCCGACCGGGGCGGCGTAGCGGCCGCGGTCCATCCGCTCGAGCTCCCGGATCATCTGCAGGGCCGCGCCGGACGGCGTGCCGCAGACGGCGGGGGTCGGGTGCAGGGCGGCGGCGAGGGCGAGCGCGGACGGCTGCTCGCCGGGCGGCGCGCCGGGCCGGGACGCCAGCACGCCGGTGACCGCGGTGGCGAGGTGCTGCACGTTGGCCAGCCGCAGCAGGGACGGCTGGCTGGCCACGGCCAGCTCGGCGCACAGCGGCTCCAGCGCCGCCCGCACGTCGGCGACCGCATACCCGTGCTCCTCGACGTTCTTGGCCGACGACAGCAGGCCCGCGCCGAGCGCGGCGTCCTCGGCCGGGCTGCCGCCGCGCGGCGCGGTCCCGGCCAGGACCAGCGAGGCGACCTGCTGGCCCTCGCGCCGGATGTACAGCTCCGGGGTGGCGCCGACCAGGCCGGCGCAGGAGAACGTGTAGCAATCCGGGTCGCGCGCCGCCAGCCGGGTTAGCAGCATCCGGGCATCGATGGGCGCAGACGCCACAGCCTGCAGGTCCCGGGCCAGGACCACCTTGCTCAGCTCGCCGGCCCGGATGGCGGCGACCGCCGCGGCCACCGCCTGCTCCCACTGCGGGGCACTCAGGCTGCCGTCGCTCCAGCGCACCTGCCCCGGGGCCGTGACCGGCGCGGCCGCCGGCAGCTGGCCGGCGTTGCCGGGGGTGCCCGCCGGGCCCGAGATGGTGGTCAGCCACGACCGGCCGCTCCGGCGGGCCAGCACCACCCGCGGCACAATGAGCACGGACCCGTCGCAGGCGGGGTCGAAGGTGAAGCTGCCGAAGGCCACCGCGCCCGAGCCGGGCACCCCCACCTCGTCGGTCACGCGCGCGTCGTCGAACAGCTCGCGCAGCCACTTCTCGCCGGCAGTGAACCGATCCGCGCCGGCCGGCAGGGTCAGCCGGGCCGCCTCGCCCCAGCCGACGAGTCCGTCACCGCGGCGCACCCAGGCCACCGCGGCCGGGCCCGGCAGCTGCGCCAGGAGGTTGCCGGGGTCCGGCACCTCGACGGTCGACACCACCAGCCCCGCACCGAATACAGGCTGGTCGGCTTCGGGTACGGCGCGCTCGGGTCCCACGGCAGACCACTCTAGTTCGGCGCCGCGACCACCCGGTCGGCCGCCGGCCCCGGTGCCGCTCTCGCCGGGCCGCGGGTCGTTCTAGGAGACCGCGTGCTCGCCCGTGGCCTGAGCACCCTGTTAGGGCGTGCGGGACAGCGGATTCGATGCTAGCTTTTCCCTATTCTCGATTAACTAGATTGGAAACATAGGATGCAAGTCTTTACTCGCACGGCAGGCCCGGCGCTCGCCCTCGCCAGCCCGGCCCGGCTGGCTCAGGTGGTGGGCGCGATCGCCGGGCAGCCTGACCAGTGGCGGCCGCTGGTGCGGTTCAGCGCCAAGCGCCGCTGGTATTACCGAATCGAGCCCGACGACCCGGCCGCCGGCTATGAGGTGTGGCTGCTCACCTGGCTGCCGGGCCAGCAGACCGGATTTCACGATCACGGTGACGCGTCCGGCGCATTCGCCGTGGCCGATGGCGAGCTAGTCGAGCGCACCGGCCGGGCCGGCCGCGCCGACGTCCGCAGCCGGGCCTTCACCGCCGGCGCGGTCCGCTCCTTTGGCGCGGGCCACCTGCACGACGTCGGCAACGACGCGCGCAGCCCGGCGGTCAGCGTGCACGCGTACTCGCCGCCTCTGTCGGCCATGCGGCGCTATGCCATGACCAGTTCCGGCCTGGCCCTGGCCGGCACCGAGATGGCCGGCGCCGACTGGTGACCGGCGCTGACCAGGCCGGGAATGGAGCGCCTCGGCCCGGGTAACTGATGCAGGCGCCGGGGCCGCATCCTGGCGCGAGGTACCCGCTGCTGGCGGCGGGCGGCTATGGTGCGGCAAGCGCGCCATAGCAGGCGCATCAGGGCAGAGGTGATGACCAGTGCGCTCCGGTCCCGGCCCCGTCGCCGACGTTCCCCCGCCGTCGGCCGATCCTGGCGGCGAGGCCGGTAACCCCGGCAATGGCCTCCGCGCCGCGCCACCAGATGGCCAGGACGGCCCGGCCGCGACGTTCTACGGCCGTGATCCCGAAACGGTCGCCGGGTCAGCCATCGCCCACTCGACGCCCACCCGCTGCCAGGCCCGCACACGGCTGTACCGCAACGGGGTGCTGGAGCGCGAGGGCTTTCCCGTGGATGCCATCAGCGACTACCTGGCCGACGAGTCGGCGGTCGTCTGGCTGGACCTGCACGATCCCGACCGTGAGGACCTGTCGGTGCTCAGCGCCGAGTTCGGCCTGCACCCGCTGGCCATCGAGGACGCCGTGCACGAGCACGAGCGCCCCAAGCTGGATCGCTACCGCAGCCACCTGTTCCTGCTCGCCTACGGCGTGCATTTCGACGACCAGGCCGGCGAGCTGTTCACCAGCGAGATGGCTGCCTTCGTCACCCCGCGGGCGCTGATCACCGTCCGCAAGGACAACGGGCTGGACATCGAGGCGGTGGTCAGCCACTGGGATGCAAGCCCGGACCTGGCCAGCGCCGGGGTGGGCTACCTGCTGCACGGCCTGATCGACTACATCGTCGACGGGCACTTCGCCGCCGTGCAGGCCCTGGACAGCGCCATCGAGGACCTCGAGGACAGGCTCTTCTCCACCGCCGCGCAGAACAACGAAGTGCAGCGGCGCAGCTTCGACCTGCGCAAGAGCCTGGTCCTGCTGCGCCGGACGGTGCTGCCGATGCGCGAGGTGGTCAACTCCCTGATGCGCCGCGACCTGCATGTCGTCAGCGAGCAGCTGCACCCCTACTACCAGGACGTCTACGACCACGTGCTGCGCGCGACCGAGTGGACCGAGAGCCTGCGCGACCTGGTGACCACCATCCTGGAGACCAATCTCACCATCCAGGGCAACCGGATGAACATCATCACCAAGAAGGTCACCAGCTGGGCCGCCATCGTGGCCGTCCCGACCTTCGTGACCGGCTTCTACGGCATGAACGTGCCCTATCCCGGCTTCGGCCACGTCACCGGGCTGGTGTCCGCCGTGGGCATCATGGCGTTCCTGGCCGTCGCGCTCTACGTCATCTTCAAGCGCAATGACTGGCTCTAGGCGTGGGACCACCACGCAAGATCATCGTCAGTAGGCTAGGAACAGCAGGACAGCCGCCGACGGGGACGGACTTCATGATCACCACGACCGCAGCGCAGGGGAATCTCCATGACAGGCTCCCGTCACGATGACCGGGGTGCAGGAACGGCGCACCATCGACCAGGTGCTGGCCGCCGCACGAGCCCGGCTGAGCCGGGTCAGCCCGCAGCAGGCGCGTCGGGAGGCTGGCCAGGGAGCCCTGCTGGTCGATATCAGGCCGCAGGCACAGCGCGCCGCCGAGGGCGAGATCCCCGGCGCCATGATCGTCGAGCGCAACGTGCTGGAGTGGCGCTTCGATCCCGCCTCCGCCGCGCGCCTGCCCGAGGCCCGCTATGACCTGCGAATCATCGTGTTCTGCCAGGAGGGCTATACCTCGAGCCTGGCTGCGGCCGCGCTGCAGGATCTTGGCATCAGCCAGGCTACCGACCTGGATGGCGGCTTCCGCGCCTGGCAGCTGGCGGGCCTGCCGACCTCGTCGCCTGCCCGCCCCGGTCTCAGCCACGCCTGACCCGCTCGAGCTGTCAGAGGAGCGTCAGCTGCACCGGGGCTCGCTGTTCCGCTAGCTGCGGCGGGCTGGCGGGGTCAGCCACTCCGGCGCCCTGGCCGGGACCAGGCCGCCGGGCCGGGTGGTCCTGCCGGGGCCCGCGCCCCACCCGGCGGGCTGCCGCCGGGCTGCGGGACCCGACTCGGTAACGACGGGCCAGGGCGGATACCTCCGCGCTGATGCGCTGCTGGTAGCGCCGGTCGGCGTAGGCACCCGAGCCGTACAGGTCGCGGTAGGCCGGGACCAGCGCCGGATGGTGCTCGTCCAGCCAGCTCAGGAACCACTCCCGCGCGCCGGGCCGCAGGTGCAAGACGATCGGGGTCACGCTCCTCGCCCCGGCGGCCGCGGCGTCCCGGACGGCGGCGGCCAGCTGAGCGGGGGAGTCGGACAGGTAGGGCAGGACCGGCCCCATCAGCACCCCGCAGCCCAGGCCGCGGTCAGTCAGCGCGGCGCATACGGCCAGGCGCCGGGCCGGACTGGGCGTGCCCGGCTCGGCCAGCTTCGATAGCTCTTTGTCGACAAAGCCCACGGACACGTTCAGCCCGACGTCGGTCACCTGCGCGGCCTCGGCGATGAGGTCGAGATCGCGCAGGATGAGCGTGCCCTTGGTAAGGATCGAGAACGGGTTCCGCGCGTCCCGCAGCGCGCCGATGATGCCGGGCATGAGCTGGTAACGCCCCTCCGCGCGCTGGTAGCAGTCGACATTGGTGCCCATGGCCACGTGCTCGCCCTGCCAGCGGCGGCCAGCCAGCTCCCGGCGAGCGAGCTGCGGCGCGTTGACCTTGACCACGATCTTGGAGTCGAAGTCGTGCCCGGAGTCGAGATCCAGGTAGGTATGGGTCTTACGGGCGAAGCAGTACACGCAGCCGTGGCCGCAGCCGCGATAAGGGTTGATGGTCCAGCGGAACGGCACCCGGGACGCCGCGGGCACCTGGTTGATGATCGACCGGGCGTGCACCTCGTAGAAGGTCATGCCGCGAAAGCCGGGCGTATCGAAGGTCCGCGCTATGGCATCGCGATCGAACAGCGCCGGGGTCCCGCCTGCCCGGGCCGTGCGCGGCGCCGGGCCGCCGGCTCCCGCCACCGGTCCGGCCTGCTGGCCCGTGTCGCTGGCCGCCTGGTCCGGCGCCGCATCCAGGCGGAGGGAGTCCCATCGCATGCCGAGTACAGTAGAACGAGATTTCGATTTTATCAAACACTTTTTCGGTCGGAGAGGTTTGCCCGGCCAGCCGCAGACTTCTACTTGCCGGGCAGCAAAGGGCGGGTAAAGAATCGTAGGCAGGGGATACCTAACAGCAGTCGCCGCCGGCTGAGCAGCAGGGGCGGCTGAAGGTGGCCGGAGGTGGCGCGATGGCTCTGTCGATGGATGAGCAGCGCATCCTGGATGGGATTGAGCGCAAGCTGGCCGGGGACGACCCGAGGCTGGCGGCACGGCTGACCGCGTTCGGGCAGCCCAGGCTTCCGGCGATGCTGGGGTCGGGCCGCGCGCGGGCGATAGCGGTCCTGGTCTCGCTGGCGCTGGCGGCCGTGGTCACGCTGATGGTCTACACCATGCGGCCGCTCCCCGGAGGTTCCGGCAAGCCGGGGCACCCGGCGCAGCGGGCCCGCGTCATTACCAGCCCTAAGGCGTCCTCGCCCGCGGTAGCCAGGCCGAGCGGGTCCAGCGCCTCGTTACCGTTATCCACCAGGTAGCTCGGGCCCGCCAGGCCCGCGGCCAGTGGGCCGGCCGGACGCTAGCTCAGGATTCCCGCCACAGCTGCAGCAGGTACTGCTCAAGCCCTTCGAGTCGCTTGCGAGCCTGCTGGAACTCGTCGCCGAGCGGGTCGTCGTGCAGCTGGAACAGCTCGTCATACCGCTGGACCGCGGCCGCCCGGTTCCGGGTGTACACGCGGGCGCCGTAGTCGCCGACTCCGCCGCTGAGCTGCATGCTCTCGACCGCGCGGCCCGCCGTGCCCATGTCCACGCTCAGCTTGCCGCGCAGGTACAGGACGCACTTGGCCTCGTCCTCGTAACCGTCGCTGAACGGGGGCGGGGCGTCATCCCATTCCTCGATGGTGAGCTGCACACCGAGGTGCTCCTGGGCGCAGGACACGATGATCTGCTCGCGCCCGGCGCTGATCAGCGAGCCCGCGGGCAGCACGGGACCACCTGGCGCATCGGGATCGATGGCAGGGTCATGAACCCGGAACATCATGTGCTCCGGGAAGACCGGAATCTCCAGCCGAAGCAGCCTGCGGCTCACTGGCCCCCCTCGGACAGATACTTTTCCTGACCTACAGGATGCTATGCCGGCGACGTTTTGGACGTGCAATCGGCCAGAAAAGCGAGGTATGACGTTGAGTGGCCGCACTGTCACATCACCGCAGGCTCGTTCGGGCTATCCTCCGATCATGATCGAGACGCTGCCGGAAGTGCCGGGCGTGACCCAGCGGTTCGTCGATGCGGGCGGCCTGCGGATGCACATCGCCGAGGCCGGCACCGGGCCGCTGGTGCTGCTGCTGCACGGCTTTCCGGAGAGCTGGTACTCCTGGCGGCACCAGCTCGTCGCGCTGGCCGACGCCGGATATCACGCCGTGGCTCCCGACCAGCGCGGCTACTGCCAGACTGGCGGCCCCGACGGGGTCGGCAAGTACACGATCCTGCACCTGACCGGCGACGTCATCGCACTGATGGACGCGCTCGGCGAGCAGCGGGCCGTCGTGGCCGGGCACGACTGGGGCGCGCCGGTCGCCTGGCACACGGCGCTGTTCCGCCCGGACCGGGTCCGGGGCGTCATCGGGCTGAGCGTGCCCTACCGGCCGCGCGGTTCCGCGGTGCCCGTGGCGGCCATGCGGGCCGGAATCGGCGACGGCTTCTACATGGTGTACTTCCAGCAGCCGGGCGTGGCCGACGCCGAGCTGAACCGGGACCCGGCTGCCACCTTCCGCCGGGTGCTGTCCAGCGCCTCGGGCAGCGGAGTGATCGAGGGCCACATTCCCGGCGGGCACAGTTCCGGCGGGCAAAGTACCGGCCCGCCGTTCCGGCAGCCGATCGTGCCGCCGGGCGGCGGCTTCCTGGACATCTGCCCGGAGCCGGCCCGGCTGCCAGACTGGCTCACCGCGGCCGACATCGACGCCTACGCCGCGCAGTACGCCCAGGCCGGCTTCACGGGCCCGCTGAACTGGTACCGCAACCTGGACCGCAACTGGGAACTCACCGCCGCCTGGCAGCACGCGCCGGTACTGGTGCCCGCGCTGTACGTGGCCGGCGAGCAGGACCTGGTGGTCAGGTTCCCCGGCGCGCGCGAGGGGATCGGCCGGCTGGCTCAGGCGGCGCCGCAGCTGCGGGAGCCGGTCCTGCTGCCCGGCTGCGGTCACTGGACCCAGCAGGAGCAGCCCGAGCAGGTCAGTGCCGCGATGATCAGCTTCCTGCGCGAGCTGGCCTGACGGCCGGCCGGACGCCCTGACGGCCGGCCGCGGCGGGTTAGCTGCCAGGCGGACGAGGCGGCGGGAGGCCGCCCCGGTCGCGCGCCTCCGCCCACAGCTCGCGGTAACGCCGGGCGGCCTGGCTGCGCGGCGCGAACGCGGCTACCGGAGCCCGCTCGACCGCCATCTGCTCGATCAGCGAGAGCGCGGGAATGACCGTGGCCGCGAAATCGGACCGCTGGGCCGGCAGCGCCTCCGCGATCTGCTTATGCAGCCGCTTGCGCTGGTCGATCATCGAGATAAACGCCAGGACCCGCGGCTTCTTGCCCCTGAAGTCGCCGATGAAATCGGTGAGCTGATCGAGGGTGCGTACCGAAAGCGTGGTGGGGATCAGCGGGACCAGCAGCACGTCTGCGGCGTGCAGGACACTCTCGGACAGCAGCGAGATGCTCGGCGGGCAATCCAGGATGATCACGTCATACTGCGATCGCAGCGGCGCCAGCAGGCTGGCCAGCCGCCGGGCCGGATCCTTGGCGCCGTCCAGCATGAGGTCGAGCTTGCGGTAGGTGAAGTCGGCCGGAAGCAGGTCGAGATGCTCGAAGTCGGTCCCCTTGATGGCCTCATCGATGGACCGGGTGCCCCGGATCAGCGCTTTCCCGCCGCCCTTGACCCGCGGCCGGATGCGGAACATGAAGCTGGCCGCGCCCTGCGGGTCCAGGTCCCACAGCAGGACCCGGTAGCCGTCGCGGGCGGCCAGGTAGCCGAGGTTGACGGCGGTCGAGGTCTTGCCGACGCCGCCCTTGATGTTGTACGTGGCGAAGATCTTCATTAGCCGGCCGCCCTGGTCAGCGCCGCGATCCTGGCCTGGCCGTCGGGGCTGGCGAATTCGCTGAACAGCCCGGCGAACTCGGCGCGGGCGCGGCGCTGGCGGCGCGCGAGCCCGGCCGCGACCTCGCCCATGGCCAGCAGCGTCTGCGCCGGCGCGGCGCGCTCGTCCATCATCTGCACGGCGAAGTCCCGGAGCTCGCCGCGCTGCACGTCGGTGTCCTGGAACTCCCCGAGGCAATCCTGCAGTCCCTTGAGTTCCTGAACCGCCCGCCACGCCACGCCAGGGGCATGCAGCGAGGCGAAGATCTCCAGCAGGTAACGCAATTCCTTGCACCGCTTGCGCAGCTCGTGCAGGCTCTCCGGCGGGGAAGTGGCGGTGATCGCCGCGCCGCCGGCCAGGACCCGCCGGTGCACGGCGGTGATGCTGCCCGCCGCCAGCGCTGCCGCGGCCGGCCTGCGGCGGCCAGCCGTGGCCGCCTCGTCCAGGACCTCGCGCCAGTCCCGGCGCAGGTGCCCGAACCGGGCCGAGCGCAGCCCGCGCGCGAGCTCGCGCTGCGCCCGGCGCCGCGAGCGTCGCAGGTGGTCGCCGAACGGCTCCAGGTCGGCGGGATCGGCGCCGACGAGGCGGGCCGTCATGGCCGGCAGGCCCAGCAGGTAGACGTCGAGGTCGCGGGTGGGGGTGGTCAGGTCGCCCAGCCACTTGAACGCCGGCTGGAACCGCGCGCGGGCACCGTGCGGCAGCACCTGCCCGGCCAGCTTGAGCGCGCTCCTGGTCCGCCGGACCGCAACCCGCAGATCGTGCAGGAACTCGGTGTCGATGTCGGCGATGGTACCGGGGACGTTGGCTTCCAGCGTGGCCAGCAGCGCGGCGAAGACCGCGGCCATGGCGGTCGCGGCGGGCATCCCGGCGGTGAGCTGGACGTCGATCCGGCCGGAGTAGTCGCCGGCCCGGCGTCCGGCCGACGCCAGCACGGCCTCGAGCGCGGGCCGCTCGTCGGTGGTGACGCCCGGTAGCGCAGCCAGCCGGGCCGCCAGCCGCTCGGCCTGGGCCTGGTACCCGCGGACCGGGCGTACCTCCAGCCGGTCCGGCAGGTGCGCCGCCGCCGGGTAGGTCACCGACATCTGGTCCGCGATGACCCTGGCGACGGTCTTGTCATCGCCGTTGAGCGCCCGCCGCTCGCGCACGGTGCTGGTCGCCCGGGCAACCGGCAGCAGGGCCCGGACGCCGACCACGGGAGCCAGCCGCTCGGCGAGGGGCCCGGCCGGCAGCGCGTCCAGCTGGCCCGGCCACCTCGGCGGCCGCCCGGCCGCGTCCCGGAACTGCTCGGCGGCGACCTCCGCCCCGTCGCGGCCGGTCAGCCGGAACTCGGTGCCGCCCCGGCCGCTGACCTGCTCCAGCGTGAGCCCGGCCCGGTACAGGCGCCAGTCGAAGGTATCCAGCCAGGTCCGCCGGATGGTAGCCCGCCGGGCGCCGGTGACCAGGTCGAAGCCGCTGCCGGGCAGCGCGGCGACGACCAGCGCATCCGCTTGCGGCGGCACGCCGGCGGTGTCTGGCACCAGGTCAGGCTGCGCGTCGGGCAAGGCGTGACCTCGTAGCTATGGGCGGGCCGGCCCGGCCCGCCGAGGGCATGAACCCTGGCGAAACGACATCTGCCGCAGACTGTATCAGCGGCTAGGCTTGATCAGGTGAGCGCCTGGACAACCGTCTCCGACCTGGCCACCGGCGCCGGGACGCTGGTGCTGGCCGTGGCCACCTTCGCCTCGGTCCGCTCGGCGAACCGGTCGGCGCGCACCGCGGAAATTGCCCGGAAAGCCGGGATGCGGCCGGTCCTGATGAACTCGCGGCTGCAAGACCCTGCCCAGAAGGTGTCATTCGCCGATGAGAAGTGGCTGGCGATCCCGGGGAGCGGAGCGGCTGTCGAGGCGACGGACGACGCCGTCTACCTGGCGGTCTCGCTGCGGAACGCGGGCACCGGGATGGGCATCCTGCATGGCTGGCGGATATGCGACGTCATCGAGCGGGGCGACCAGCGCCGCCCGGAGCTGGCCGAATTCACGGCGCAGACCCGGGACATGTACGTGGCGTCGGGCGACATCGGCTTCTGGCAGGGTGCGCTGCGCGACCCGTCCGCCGAGATATTCAAGCATGCCACCGCGGCCATCGAGGCCCGGACCCTGCTGACGCTGGACCTGCTCTACGGCGACTTCGAGGGCGGCCAGCGGGTGATCAGTCGCTTCACCCTCGCCCACAGCCCCTTCGGTCATCGGGAGCTTGGCGGGAACCTGGACGGACCCGGCAGCCAGCCGCCCGGCCGGGCCAGCGAGACGCCGGATCCGGCCGCCGGAGCGGCCGGGAGCGGCGGGTTGTCCGCCGGGCAGAAGGAACTCCAGGCCAGGCCGGCCTCCGCGCGGTGGATCGCCTCGGTCGTCCGGCACTGGAATTTCGACCAGCCAGATCCGCGTTAGCCCGCCCGTCCCGGCCTCGCGCTGACCTCCGGCGCTGGCCCGAAGCGGCGGAACCAGGGAGGATTGGCGGCAGAACGGGCCGGGATCATCGGTGAGGGAGTTCTCATGCTGCAGCTGTTTGCCTTCGACAAGATCGGCGTCGTGCTCAGCGACCTGTACTTCGTCGACCCCAACCCCGGCAAGGGCCAGGAGGGCCCCGAGCGCGGCGTGCGGCTGGAAGTGCGGATGATGGCCCAGGGCCAGCTGAACGGGTCGATCTACTCGGCCCGGCCGATCGAGGTCGGCCAGCCCGTCTGGCGGGCCGACCTGCTCGAGGCCGCCGACGGCCCGCCGGGCAGCCTCAACCGCGCGCATCATCACCCGGGCTTCCGCGGCTGGGAGCCCGGCAAGCGGGTCTTTGACCGCGGCCTGTCCGGCGATCCCGTGCGCTGGGTGGGGGAGCGGCTCGCCGATCTGGGCGGGCTGCTGGAGCAGGCCGGGATCGAGGCCGATGCGGAGCTGGCCGCCGACGCCGAGCAGCTGCGAGCCTGCGTCCCCGATATCGAGCGGGCGCTCAGCAGCCTGCTGGACCGGGTCAAGGCGGGCGAGCTGGCCACCGCCCCGCCGGGCGGCGAGCTGACCAGCGCCCGGATCAGCTGGCTGTAGCTAGGCCAGCCGGGTCAGCTCGACGCTGACGTCCATCGTGCTGCTCGGCGCGCCGTGGTAGATGCCCTTGAGCGGCGGCACATCGGCATAATCCCGGCCGACGGCGACGACGACGTGCTGCTCGCCGACAATGACCCGGTTGGTCGGGTCGCTGGCGGCCCACTCACCGGTCCAGTACTCGACCCAGGCGTGGCTCTGGCCCACGACCTCGTCGCCCGGCTCGGCCCCGGACTTGGGATACAGGTAGCCCGAGACGTACCGGGCCGGCACGCCCACCTCGCGCAGCAGGGCCACGGTGAGGTGCGCGATGTCCTGGCAGACGCCCTTGCCCTGGTCCCAGGCCTCCTGGGCGCCGGTCTGCACGCCAGTCGCGCCGGGCACGTAGGCGACTCGGTCCCGGACAAATCCCGCGATCTCGCCCGCGGCCTCCAGCGGGTCCGCCCCCATGGCGCGCTCGCGGGCGATGGCGGCCAGCTCCGCGCTGACGGTGGTGCGCTCGGTGGGCATCAGGTACTCCAGCAGCCGGCCGTCGCAGGTCCGGGCGATGAGCTCCTTCCAGGGCAGTGGCGGCGCGGGAACGCGCGGCGGGCTGGTCTCGACGGTGGCGCTGGCGGTGATCACCAGCTCGTCGTGGGGGGCCTGGATATCGAAGGAGCTCACCAGGGTTCCCCAGTAGTCCCGGTAGGACCAGATCGGCGCGTGGGAGTCGGTCGTCAGCCGCGCCTCGAGCGTCGTCTGCCGCGGCAGCGACGGCGGCCGCATCCGGGCCTCGTTATAAGACGCCCGGGCTCCGCCCTGATAGCGGACATATGTCCGGTGCGTGATCTTCAGGCGCCAGCCCACGCTCGCCCCTCCTGGGCCCAGGTCACCGGCTGGGCGTAACTGAAGTAACGCTCGGTGATCGCCTCGGTCGCTTCCAGGCAGGTCTCCTGCAGCGCGCTCAGCAGCTCGCCGAGCTGCCCCGGCAGCAGCTGCGGGTCGGCGTACTCCAGCTGCGTGCGCAGCCGCCCGATCGGCCGCCGGGCCGGGTCGCCCATGCCGGTGCGGCCGGGGCCCTGGTCCAGCGCGGCCAGGCACTCCTCCGCGGTGCCCAGGGTGTGCAGCACGGACCGGGGGAACAGCCGGTCCAGGACGAGGAACTCCGCTACGTGCGCGGCGTCCCCGGTCCAGCTGCGGGTGCGGATGAACGACTCGTAGGCGCCGCAGGCACGCAGCAGCATGGGCCAGCTCGCCTCGTGCGGCGCGGCGGCCATCCGGGCCAGCAGCAGCCGCGCGGTCATGTCGACCCGCTCCAGGCTCTGCCCGAGGATCAGGAAGCGCCAGGCGTCGTCGTGGCTCATGGTCGAGTCGGCCAGGCCGAAGAACAGGGCGGCGCGCTCGCTGATGAAGCGCAGGTAGACGTGCGGGCCCAGCCGCTCGGCCGCCCGGCGCTGGCGGGCCAGTGCCAGCGCCGTCACGTTCAGGCACTCCCACATCTCGCCGGAGATCACCTCGCGGACGCTGCGCGCCCCGCCCCGGGCGGCGAGCACCGCGCCGGCGACGGCGCTCGGGGTCTTCTGGTCGTAAGCCAGCTGGTAGAGGGTCCCGTCGATGTCCAGCCGGGCGCTGGCGGCCGGGATGCCGAGCACGCCGAGCAGGGCCCGGCAGGTCGCGTCCTCGTCGGACTGCGGTTCCTCGAGCGTGCGGTGCACGTAGACATCGGCCATCCGGGCGGTGTCGTCGGCACGCTCGACGTAGCGCCCGGTCCAGAACAGGGTCTCGGCGATCCGGCTGAGCAGGCCCGAGTTCACGACAGCCCGTCTCTCACTGCTGAGCCGTCCGGCTGGCCCGTCACTGCTGCTGGCCCTGCTGGCTGTGCGCGGGCCCTGGCTGCCGGGCCACGCCGCCGTCGGGCGCCTGGGCCGCGGCGATCAGCTGCCGCGCGGCGACCGGCGGGGCGGCCGGCCGGTCCGGCAGCAGGACCCAGGTGTCCTTGGAGCCGCCGCCCTGGCTGGAGTTCACGACCAGCTCGCCCTCCTGCAGCGCGACCCGGGTGAGGCCGCCGGGCAGCACCCAGACGTCGGTGCCGTCGTTGACCGCGAACGGCCGCAGGTCGATGTGCCGCGGCGCCAGCCGCTCGCCGATGAGCACCGGCGAGGTAGACAGGGCCACCGGGCGCTGCGCGATCCAGCTGCGCGGGCTGGCCCTGACCTTGGCCCGCAGCGCGAGCAGGGCCTGCTCGTCGGCGCGCGGGCCGATGACGATACCGCTGCCGCCGGCTCCGTCGACCGGCTTGAGCACCAGCTGGTCCAGCCGCTCGAGCACCCAGGCCAGGATCTCGGGATCGTCGAGCCGGTAGGACTCCACGTTGTCGAGCAGCGGTTCCTCGCTCAGGTAGTACCGGATCAGGTCCGGCAGGTAGGTGTAGAGCAGCTTGTCGTCGGCCACGCCGTTGCCGACGGCATTGGCGATGGTGACGTTGCCGGCCCGCGCGGCGTTCAGCAGGCCGGGGCAGCCGATCACCGAGCCGGGGATGAAATGCAGCGGGTCGAGCCAGTCGTCGTCCACCCGGCGGTAGATGACGTCCACCGGCCGTCGCCCCTGAGTGGTGTGCACGAAGATCTGGTTGCCCTCGCACATCAGGTCGCGGCCCTCGACCAGCTCGACGCCCATCAGCCGGGCCAGCAGGGTGTGCTCGAAGTAGGCGGCGTTGTTCACGCCGGGGGTCAGCACGACCACCACGGGGTCGATGGCCCGCGACGGCGCGGCGGCGCGCAGGGCCGACAGCAGCCGCGCCGGGTAGACATCCACCGGGTTGACGTGCTGCTCGGTGAACAGCGCCGGGAAGGTCCGGGTCATGGCCAGCCGGTTCTCCAGCACGTAGCTCACGCCCGACGGGATCCGGATGTTGTCCTCCAGGACCCGGAACTGGCCCTGCTCATCCCGGACCAGGTCGATGCCGGCGATATGGACCCGGACCCCGTTGGGCGGATTCAGCCCGTGCACCTCCCGGCGGAATCGCTGCGAGGTGAAGATGAGCCGCCAGGGCAGCACGCCATCGGCGATGACCCGGGCCGGGCCGTATACGTCGGCCAGGAAGGCCTCCAGCGCCAGCACCCGCTGGCGGACCCCGCGCGCGATCAGGTCCCACTCGACCGCGTCGATGACCCGCGGGATCATGTCCAGCGGGAACGGGCGCTCCTCGCCGCCGTAATCAAAGGTCACGCCGCGGTCGGTGAACAGGCTGGCCAGCTGGTCGGCCCGGTAGCGCAGCTCGGCCGGATCTAGCGGCTGGAGCGCCGCCAGCAGCGTGTGGTAGGCCGGGCGCGGCTTGCCGGGCTTCTCGAACATCTCGTCCCAGGCCTGCGCCAGGTGATAACTATCGAAGATGTCCGCCACGTCAAGAGCGTAGTCCGTATCTGTTTCGCCGTCATTACGCCCGTGATCATGATTTGCCACCGGGTGCAGCTCAGAACGAGGTTTCCGCTAGCCACCGGGCCAGCAGCGCGCGGTCACCGAAGAGGGTAACGGCGCTGTCGTCAGCGGGCATCCGCCGCAGCAGGACCAGCAGCAGCGCGGCCGCCGGCCCGGTCAGGGCCGCATCGCCCTTGCCATGGCCGGGCCGCACCGCGACCCCGTCGGGATCATGGCTGATCAGCCACTCGCCGGACCCGTCCAGGCCCTCGTCGGTGGCGTGCACGTGCAGGACGCGGCCCTCCGGCAGCGCCGCCGCCCGCGGGTCGGGGCGGCCGTTCAGCGGGCCGCTGGTGACGGTGAGCCACTCGTCGATCCCGTCTGCGGCGACCCGCGGCGCGATATCTGGCCGGCGGCCGGCGGCCAGCAGGCCATCGGCGGCGTGGACGAGCGTTTCGTGGCACATCCGGCGCCCCCAGAAATGGGCCGGGACCAGCTCGCCGAAGGCCCACACCGGGTCGTCGCCCGCGTCCGCGATGGCCGAGATGGCCCGCCGCGCGCCGGCCATCAGCCAGGGAGCGCGCTGCGCCGGGTCGTCAGGGAACCGGCCGTCCGCCAGCGACCGGAACGGGATGAACTCGGCCGAGCGCGTCGCGGCGATCGCCGCCGCCCACCGGTGCGCGCGGCCGACGTGAATGGCCAGCTCGCGCAGCGTCCAGTCCGGGCAGGTGGGGATGGGCAGGGCCGGGTCGCCCTCGTCGACCAGCGCGCCGAGGATCGCGGCGCTCGCCTCGATCTGCGCGGCGTACTGGCCGGGGTCCAGCGGTTCGTGACCCCGTGGTTCGTGACCCCGTGGTTCGTGACCCCGTGGTAGCTGGCTGAGCGTCATGATTCCCTCCGGGCGGCTCTGCTGCCGTCACCCTACCGAGCCCGCCCGCGGCCGGCCATGGAAGAAACTCCGCGGCCGCCGGGTTGCCGCTGACGTGATCGATGTGCCCTTGTCCGTCCTGGACCTCTCGCCCGTAGCCGCCGGTACCAGCGCCGGCCGGGCCCTGCGCCAGACCACCGAGCTGGCCCGGCGCGCTGAGGAGCTGGGATACCACCAGTTCTGGGTGACCGAGCATCACAACGTGCCGGCCATCGCCAGCTCGGCGCCCGCCGTCCTGCTGGCTCACCTGGCCGCGGCCACCTCCACCATCCGGGTGGGCTCGGGCGGCGTGATGCTGCCCAACCACGCGCCGCTGGTGGTCGCCGAGCAGTTCGGGACGCTGGAGGCGCTGCATCCGGGGCGCGTGGACCTGGGCATCGGCCGGGCCCCCGGCACCGACCAGCTCACCGCCCTGGCGCTGCGGCGTACCACCGAAGGGCTGTCGGCGGAGGCGTTCCCCGAGGAGCTGGCCGACCTGATCTCGCTGTTCACCGGCGAAGACGAGCGGTGGCCGATCCTGGCCATGCCCGGACGGGGCGACATGCCCGCGATCTGGCTGCTGGGCTCGAGCGGCTTCAGCGCTCAGCTGGCCGGGCTGCTGGGACTGCCGTTCTCCT
Organism: Streptosporangiaceae bacterium; assembly: GCA_036510065.1. Taxonomy (GTDB): domain Bacteria; phylum Actinomycetota; class Actinomycetes; order Streptosporangiales; family Streptosporangiaceae; genus DASUBV01. The sequence goes on from DATCEO010000231.1 coordinate 37,521, forward strand.
TCGCCCATCACTTCAGCGCCGCCAACACCGAGCCGGCGCTGGCCCTGTACCGGGAGAACTTCCGGCCCTCGCGCTGGCTGGACCGCCCGTATGCGATGGTCGCGGTCACCGCTATCTGCGCGGACACCGACGAGCGCGCGCAGTGGCTGTCGGGTCCCGCCGCCCTGTCGTTCGTGCAGCTGCGCTCCGGGCGCCCGCAGCCGCTGGCCACCCCCGGAGGAGGCGGCGGCCTACCCGTACTCCGGGCTCGACCGGGAGATGGCCCGGCAGCGGTTCGCCGACCAGGCCATCGGCTCCCCGGACACCGTCCGCCGGCAGCTGGAGAGCCTCCTGGAACGCACCGGCGCCGACGAGCTGATGCTCACCACGCAGGTCTACGACATCGGCGACCGCATCCGCTCCCTGGAGCTGGTCGCCGGGAAGGTGGCGGGCGGCCTGCGCCACCCGCGGAGCTGACCCGAGCCGACCCGAGCTGGGCCGCTGCGCCAGGCGTCACGTGACCGCGGGCCGGCCTCAGCCGCGGCTCAGGATGAGGCCGAGCGGGCTGGGCGCGGTGAACTGCAGGTCCACGACGGGCTGGCCCTGGACCCGGGCCGTCGAGACCTGGGCGGCGTAGGGCGGCCGCTGCCCGCGCAGTTCGCCGAGCAGCCAGGCCGCGTAAGCGCTCTGCGTCATGGCGCCCGTGGGGTCGGCACCGGACAGCACGGCCGAGCGCAGCGGCATACTCGGATCGGAACCGGGCCCGGCGTCGCCGAACGACAGGACGCGGACGGAGTGAGTGGCCGCCAGCTGCGCCAGGAGCAGCATCAGCCGCGAGTCGGCGTGACCGGCGACCAGCTGGGCCCGGGCCGGGGCCGCCAGCTGGAGGCGCGCGTTGCGCAGCAGCTGCGGCGCCGTGCCCTTGCGAGCCGCGGCATCGCGGCCCAGCGCCGCCGAGTAGGCCGCGCTGCCGCCGGCCGCGACCACCCGGACGTCGATCTGCGCCATCCCGGTACCGAACCGGGCTAGCACCGCCGGGGCGTAGACGGTGGCGAGCCGGCTGCCGAACTGACTGCGGATGGCGGGCGTGGCTACGACGATGTCGGCACCGAGCGGGTCGGCGGCGCTGGTGCTCAGCAGGTCCAGGTCCGCCGCCGGCACCCCGGCCGCCTGCAGGGCGGCGCACATCGCCGGATCGCAGGCCGCGATCGCGGCGTGGCTGACCTGACGGGCGACCCACCGGGCCGCCTGGCCCCTGGTCGCCGCCGCGCCCGTGAGGCCGCCCGGCGGGCGGGCCGGCGGGCTGGAGTGACCCCGGTTCAGGGCGATGACCGTGACCCCGGCCGCGATCACGGCGAGCAGGACCAGGACGCTCACGCCCCGATGCCTGAGGGCACGCGCAGGCCGGGCCTTCTTTCCCTTTCCGGCCGTCGCAGCAGCCCCACCCGCCGCAGCAGCCACCGGGACTGCGAGGCCGGGAGCTGCTGCTGGTTCGGGAGCTGCTGGGGGAGCGGGGGGCCCCGGAGCGGCCGGGAGCGGCGCAGCCGAGCGCGGAGCCGCAGGGGCCGGGGCGGGCGGGAACGGCGCAGCCGAACGCGGAGCCGCAGGGGCCGGGGCGGGCGGGAACGGCGCAGCTGGGGCCGGAGCGGCGGAACCCGGAGCGGCGCCTGACCCGGGGCCGCCTACCGGGGCGGCAGCTGGCGCCGGAGACCGCAGGGCGGCCGGAGCGGGCGGAGCGGGCGTTTCGGCGAGCGGGCGCGGCAGCGCGGTGGGCAGCGGATGCTGGATGGGGCGGCGCGGCGGCGGCCGCTGGATCGCCGGCGGAGGCTCGTGAGGCCAGTCCGTCGCCGGCGGGCGGGCCTCAGGCCCTGGCGGCGGCCCGGGACTGCGCCGCCGGGAAGGTAGCGGCGAAGGAGTCACCTGCGGAGCCGGGACGGGGCCTCGCTCGGAGGGACCGGGCTCGCGATCGGGAAGGTCTGGCTCGCGATCGGAAAAGCCGGGCTCACGCTCGGGGCGGTCGGGGCGCAGCTCGGGGTCAGCGAGCGGGCGCGACAAAGTCGCTGGCAGCGGATGCTGCACCCGCCGCGACGGTGGCTGCTGAATCCGGCCGGCGGCCGGCTGGCGCCCCTGGCCGTGCGACCGCCTGGGCAGGGCAGCCGCCGACCCGGGCTGATCCGGGCCGGCATCGCGGGCCGGGCCGGGCCCGTCGTGCCGCAACGCCTGCTCATCTGCTGCCATGCGCTGGTCCCCCCACGCCATCCGCCCGTTGCCCGCCAGCCGAGCACACCTGGGCGGCGTTTTCAACCAGAATCGCCGATCGCGTAACTACTGACCGACCGTCCGGTTCGCCGCCGCCCGGCCGCGCGGCCGCGCGGCGGCGCCGGGCCCGCGGCGGCCGGGCTTCCGCTTGGCCCCCGGCGCGGTCACACTGGGGGCGTGCATGATTTCGACCTGCTGGTCATAGGCTCGGGCCCCGGCGGCCAGAAGGCGGCCATCGCAGCCACCAAGCTCGATCGCCAGGTGGCCATCGTCGAGCGGCCGGAGATGCTCGGCGGCGTCTGCCTGAACACCGGCACGATCCCGTCCAAGACCCTCCGCGAGGCGGTGCTGTACCTCACCGGCCTGGACCAGCGCGAGATGTACGGCCAGAGCTACCGGGTCAAGGACGACATCACCATCGCCGATCTCACCGCTCGCACCCGGCACGTGGTCAGCCGGGAGAACGACGTCGTCCGCAGCCAGCTGACCCGCAACCGGGTCACGATCCTGACCGGCACGGCGCACTTCACCAGCCCCACCTCGGTCGAGGTCGTCGATGCCGCCGGCCGGACGCGGGAAGTCACGGCGGCGAACATCGTCATCGCCACCGGCACCCGGCCCGCGCGGCCGGACACGGTGGCCTTCGACGAGCACACCATCATCGACTCGGACGGGATCCTGCAGCTGGAGAAGGTGCCACGCTCGATGGTGGTCGCCGGCGCGGGCGTGATCGGGATTGAGTACGCGTCCATGTTCGCCGCCCTGGGCACCAAGGTCACGGTGGTGGAGCAGCGGGACCGGATGCTCGAGTTCTGCGACGTCGAGGTGGTCGAGGCGCTCAAGTATCACCTGCGCGACCTGGCCGTTACCTTCCGGTTCGGTGAGACCGTCTCGGCGGTGGAGTCCCGGCCAGGGGGCGCGATCGCCTCGCTGGCCAGTGGCAAGCGGATCCCCGCCGACACGGTCATGTACTCGGCTGGCCGCCAGGGCCAGACCGACGACCTCGACCTGCCGGCGGCGGGGCTGGCAGCCGACAAGCGCGGCCGGATCACGGTGGACGAGTTCTTCCGCACCTCGGTGCCGAGCATCTACGCGGTGGGCGACGTCATCGGCTTCCCGGCGCTCGCCGCGACCTCAATGGAGCAGGGCCGCCTGGCCGCGCACCACGCGTGCGGGCTCCCGGTGCACTCCGCCCACCTGCTGCAGCCGATCGGGATCTACAGCCTGCCCGAGATCAGCTTCATCGGGAAGACCGAGGACCAGCTCACCCACGAGTGCATCCCGTTCGAGGTCGGGGTGTCGCGGTACCGCGAGCTGGCCCGCGGCCAGATCATCGGCGACTCCTACGGCGTGCTCAAGCTGCTGGTGTCACCGGAGGATCACCAGCTGCTGGGCGTGCACGTGTTCGGGACGGGCGCGACCGAGCTCGTGCACATCGGCCAGGCCGTCATGGGCTGCGGCGGCACGGTCGACTACCTGGTCGAGGCCGTGTTCAACTACCCGACGCTGGCCGAGTCGTACAAGGTAGCGGCGCTGGACGCGACCAACAAGATGCGCGAGATGGAGCGGTTCTCGCAGCTGTAGCGCTCAGCCCTGCGGGGCTCAGCTCGGGGGCTCAGCTCGGGGGCTCAGCCGCAGCCGCAGGCTCCGCCGCAGCAGCCGCCACCGCCGCCGCCGCGAGGAGCGGGAGCCTGCGATCCGGCCCGGCCGCCCACCGCCACGGTCGACAGCAGCTTGACCGTGTCCTCGTGGCCCTGCGGGCAGGTCGCCTGGTCGGACGCCTGGCTCATCGGCCGGGACTGCTCGAAGGTATCTCCGCAGGACCGGCATCGGTACTCGTAGCGTGGCACCCGGTCATCGTATGCCGTGCGGCGGCGTCTGCTCTACTTCACGGCCATCCGGACCCGGTAGGTCCACCACCAGATGCACGGGCCCGGCAGCCGCCGGGCGGCGATCTCGCGCAGGGCGCTCAGGCCCATCTCATCCTCGGTCACGCCCGCCTCCAGCAGCGCCACGGCGCCGCCCTGGCTCAGGGCCACGTCGACCAGCCGCCGCGCGTCACCCTGTTCCTGGCTGTCCACGGCGATCTCGCACGCCTGCCGGAAGAGCCCGCAGGCGGTGATCCGCTGCAGGTGCCGCTTGCCGGCGTGCGGCGGACGCAGCTCGCGCGCCGTCTCCAGGTCCGTCACCCGGGTCGCGAACTCCGCGTAGGCGGCATCGGTCTCCCAGTCGATGCAGGGCGGCCAGTCGCAGTCGTAGGCGGCGAAGACGCCGCCCGGCCGCAGGATCCTGACGATCTCGGGGAGCGCGCGCGAGGCATCGAACCAGTGCATGGCCTGGCTGGCCGTCACGATGTCCGCGCAGGCGTCGGGCAGCCCGGTGTCCTCGGCGCTCCCGGCCAGCACCGAGAACGTGGTCGAACCCGGGGCCAGCGGCGCCGCCGGGCCAGTGCCGCCCGCCTGGGCAGTGCCGCCCGCCTGGTCGGGTCCGGGTCCCGGCGCGGGCCCGGGCGCCAGGCCGAGCCGCCGCGCGGCGACGGCGCGCATCCCGTCGCCCGGCTCCACCGCGATGACGCTGGCGGCTCGCCCGGCCCAGATCACCGCGGACAGCCCGGTGCCCGCGCCCAGGTCGACCACATCGGGCGCGGGTGCGCCCGCCCATTGCATGAGCACCTCGGCCAGCTTGACCGGCGGCTGCGGGCGGGCCGCGTCGTACTCGGCGGCAAAGCCAGCGAACCGGGCGACCGCGTCCGGCATGGGTTGCTCCTGCCTGCTAGATCACCTGATGCCGAGATATTAACGCGCGTCCCCGCCGGCAGCCGGGCGTCCGGCCCGGCCGGCTTGCCGCCAGCCCGGCGCGGGCTACGCCATCAGGCCGGGCTCGATGGTCGCCACGGTCGCGCAGTCGGGCGCGAAGGTAATGATCGCGGCGACGTGCTGGCCCGACAGCACCCGCGGCAGCCAGTACCTGGCGTCGTCCCACATGCCGTCGAGCGGCAGCGCGTCCTCCGGGTACCAGCGCGGCGCGATCTCGTCGGACTCCGCCAGCTCGCCCTGGTAGACCGAGGTCAGGTAGACCTCGGCCATCTGGTCCCAGGACGGGCGGCAGGGGAACCGGAACTGGATGGTCGCCATGTGCTCGAGCGCGTCGGGGGAGACGATCAGGGACGACTCCTCCTCGACCTCGCGCACGGCCGCGGCGACGGGCTTCTCGCCCGGCTCGATGTGACCGCCCAGGCCCACCCAGCGGCCCTGGCCGAAACCGGTCTTCTTCAGGCCGAGCAGCACCTCGGGCCCGCTGGCGGCGGAGGAGCAGGCGGCGGGGCGGCGGATAAAGCACAGGCAGGTCCGGATGAGCATCGCGCCCAGCCTAGTGGGCCAGTGCCACCGCGGCCCCGTAAGCGCGCGGGCGCCCCAGCCGGCTCAGACGTCGCCGCGGGCCAGCCCGATCAGCCGGTCCAGCACTGCGCCGCCGCTCACCCGCAGCCCGTCGTGCTCGTACTCGCTGGTGACCCACGGCCGCAGGCCGCGGATGGCGCGGGCCGTGGCGAGCGAAAACTGCGTCGGCACGTACATGTCGTTGAAGTAGATCGCCGCCGCCGCGGGCACCTCGCTGGCGCGCAGCCGCGCGGCGTCATAGAGCGGCGGCCAGCCCTCCCGCTCCGCCAGCAGCTGCGCCGCGTCGGCCAGCGGCGCCAGCACCGGGTCGTTCTCGAGCATCCACGGATAGATCATCTCGCCGGTGAACAGCAGCGGCGCCCTGCCCTCGATCGCTGGCGCCGCGTCGAACTCGGGGAACTCCGCCCGGATGCGCTGCGCCGACCACCGGGTGGCCGGCCCCTGGGCGTAGCAGGCCTCGTGCAGCAGCGCGAACAGGGGAGCGGAGGCGACGCTCAGGACCGACTCCGCCCGGTGCAGGAAGTCGTCGTTCAGCTCCGGCCCGGCGAACGGGTCCTCCAGGAGGTAGTGCAGCGCGTGGCTGCCGGTACTCGAGCCCAGCATCAGGCCGAGCGACTGGAACGCCTCGACCGTGAACAGCGTCCCGCCGGGCAGCCTGGCCGGCCCGGCGGCCAGCTTCCTGGCCACCTGCCTGGCCCGCTCGACATCGGCGGGATAGCGCTCGTAGTGAGCCTGGTTCTTGGCCGCCACGGCCGGATAGGTCAGCCGGTAGACGTCGTCAGGGCCGGCGTCCAGGCCGGGCAGGCCGCCGGTGAGGAAGGCCTCGCGCAGGCCCTGCGGCGACATGGACAGGTAGGTCACGGTGCAGAAGCCGCCGAAGCTCTGGCCCAGCACGCTCCAGGGGGCGCCGCCGGTGACCTGGCCGCGGATAAGCTCGGCGTCGGCCACGATGGCATCAGCCCGGAAGTGAGCCAGGTAGTCGGCCTGGGCGCGAGCCGAGCCCAGGGGCGCCAGCGTCTGGCGGCTGGCCGGGGAAGAGCGCCCCGTGCCGCGCTGATCGAGCAGCAGCACGCGGTAGTCCCGCAGCGCCCGCTCCAGCCAGACGCTGCGGCCGACGGGCCGCTCCGCGCCGAAGCCGGGACCGCCCTGCAGGAAGACCAGCCACGGCAGGTCGCTGGCCGCCGCATCGCTGGCCACCACCTCGCGGGCGAATACCTCGATCTGGTCGCCGCCCGGCGCCCGGTGATCCAGCGGTACCACGAAGGTGCGGTCGGTGAGCACGGTACCCGGCTGCCGGTAAGTGGACATGCCGGACACCGTACCCGTTACCAGTCCCCGGCACCCGGCCGGCGGGCCGGGGTCCTGCGGGCGTGGCCGGCCCCCGGTATCGTCGCGTGCAGACGCGCCGTGCCGGGCGCCCCCCACCGGACGGAGACCAGCATGCTGCCCAGGTCCGGGCCGCCACCGGGCGGCCCCGCAGCGACCATGTTCGCCGCCGATCAGGCCTCCAGGGGCCTGGGCATCGAGCTGCTCGAGGCGGGGGAGGGCCGGGCCGTGCTCCGCATGCGGATCGCCCGGACGATGATCAACGGGCACGAGATCGCGCACGGCGGCTACGTGTTCCTGCTGGCCGACTCGGCCTTCGCCTGCGCCTGCAACAGCCGCGGCCCGGTGACGGTCGCAGCGGGCGCCGACATTGCCTTCCTGCAGCCGGTGCGGGAGGGCGACGTGCTGACCGCGGTCGCGCAGGAGCGGGTGACCTACGGCCGCAGCGGGATCTACGACGTGACCGTCAGCCGCGGCGCCGAGGTCGTGGCCGAGTTCCGCGGCCGCAGTCGCACCCTGGGCTAGCGCATGCGCGTCACGGTGTTCGCGGGCAGCTCGATGGGCAGCCGCCCGGAGTTCGCGGCCGCGGCCGCCGATCTCGGCACCCGGCTGGCCCGGGCCGGGATCGGCGTGGTCTACGGCGGGGCCAGCGTCGGCCTGATGGGCGTCCTGGCCGATGCCGCGCTGGCGGCCGGCGGCGAGGTGATCGGGGTCATTCCCCAGGTGCTGGTCGAGGCGGAGGTCGGGGCCACCCAGCTGACGCGACTGGAGGTCGTGGACTCCCTGCACACGCGGAAGGCCCGGATGGCGGAGCTGTGCGACGCGTTCGTCGCCCTGCCGGGCGGGCTCGGCACGCTGGAGGAGCTGTTCGAGGTCCTGACCTGGCGGCAGCTGCGCCTGCACGGCAAGCCGGTGGCCCTGCTGGACGTCGCCGGGTTCTGGGAGCCGCTGCTGGCGTTCCTGGACGCGCGGGTCGCCGACGGGTTCATCCCGGCGGCTAGCCGGGCGGCGCTGCTGCGGGTGACCGACGCGGGCCAGCTGCTGGCCGCCCTGCCGCCCGGCTGAGACCCAGGCAGGCGCGGCTCAGGGAGCCGCGGCTCAGGCAGGCGCGGGCCGCTCAGGCGCCGGTGGGCGTCAGCTCCGCCATGCGGCCGAAGCCATCACCGGGCACCTCGACGTTGATGATTTCCGGCTTCTCGGAGATCACGTCGGGCATCCAGGCCATGGCGGTCTTGAAATGGTCGGAATTTACGTGCGCGGCGCCCGCGTCGCCGTCCCGGAATGCCTCCACCAGGACAAACTGGTCCGGATTGTCGACGCTCCGGGACCAGTCGAAGAAGAGATTGCCCGGCTCGCCGCGCGTGCCCTTGGTGAAATCCTCGACGAGCTCCAGCCACTGGCCACTGCGCTCGGGCCTGATGGTCCACTTCACGACGATAAAGATCACGGCTGGCTCCCTCGGCTCCGCTGCGGCAGGTCGGTCGCGGCCGATCATGCCATGGCGACCGGCGCCAGGGCACGACCCGATCGTGACGCTACCGAAGGCCGCCTCGCCTGCCCGTCTCGATTTGACTCTGCCCGCGCGGGGCTAGCCCGGTCAGGCTAGCCCGGCCGGGCCCGCGCGGCGGACCTGGCCGGGCCTGGCCGGAGGTGCGGCGGGTCAGGCGACCGTGTCGCGGGCGAGCTCTGGCCGGACCCGGGCCAGCGCGGGCCGTTCCACCAGCTCGTTGATGTGCTCGTGAAGCCGGAGCCCCTCATCGGTGGCGACGGCGTGCAGGTAGGTCTCGCCGCCCAGGCCCAGGACGTCCGGGCCCGGGCGCGGCGGGACCTCCGGGGTGCCGGGCAGCCGCCGGGCCATCGCCCGCAGCACGGTGGAGCTCATCCGGGTCAGGTCCCACAGGGGCTGGTGCCGGTTCTGCCGGGAGCCCAGGTCCACCTGGGCCATGGACGGCAGGCCGACCTGGTCGAGCACGTCGATGAGCAGCGCGAGCTCGACCCCGTAGCCGGTGAGGAACGGCAGGTGGCGCAGCAGCTGGCGGTGCGCCGCGAACTCGCCGGCCAGCGGCTGGACGAACCCCGTCAGCAGCGGCTGGTAGAAGTTCAGCAGCGGCTTGGCCATCAGCTCAGTGACCCGCCCGCCGCCGTCGACGACGGACTGCTGCTCCTGGGTGAAGGGGCGCCGGTAGGCGGCCTTGGTGAACTGGACGTCGGGCAGCGTCAGGATCGGCCCGAGCGTGCCGTAGATGAAGTGCTCCTCGAAGTCGCGGGTGTCGGCGTCGGCGAACATCACGATGTCGCCGCGGGCGACGGACAGGCTCCGCCACATGGCGTCGCCCTTGCCCAGGGCGGGGCCGTACTCGGGCATCAGCTCGTTCTCGGAGTAGACCTCCGCGCCGTGCGCGCGGGCGATCGCGCCCGTGCCGTCCATGGAATCGGCGTCGACCAGCATCACCTGGTCGATGAGGCCGGTCCGGTCACGGAGCCGGGTGACCGCCTGCAGGATGGGCCCGATGGTGTCCGCGACATTGCGGCTCGGGAAGATCAGCGTCGTGGTCAGGCCGCCCTGCGGCCAGCCGGAGCTGGCCAGGGCGCGGAAGTCCTGGTGGTGAAACGATCGGGCCTCGAACCATTCCCGGACGGTCATGTCCATAGATGTGCCTTTCCGTCAGGCCCGCCTGTCACGAGACTCTCGGGCGGAGGACGCGGACTTGCTGGACATTGCGGTCATACCTGCCTGGGCAAATGTAGCGAGTAGGCGACGCTAGCCGATCCTTATTGACGTGAGGTATCCATTAGTTACAACGATGTGAACAAGCGGCGGGCTCCTGGGCGCCAGTGGCTGCTGAGCCGCCTCAGCCTGCTGGGGCTGCTGGGGCTGCTGCGCTTGCTGGGGCTTGGGCCGCTCCGCCAGCCCGGCAGGCTGCGCGCTTGTCCTACCCGCGGGACCGGTGGCCGATTCCCGCCGCGGCCGCGATGGCCCTGGCGTCGGCCGGGACCGGGGTGCCGTCGACCAGCACGGCCGGGGCGGCCTCCACCCCGCGCGCCAGCGCCACCTCGGTCACGTACGGCGGCCAGTCCAGGTAGCGCCGCCCAAGCACGCAGGACTCGAAGCCCGGGTCGGTCAGGCCAACCTCGGCGCCCAGCGCAGCGAGCTGGGCGTCGGTGAGGCCGGGGCCGCCTTCGGGCGGCTGGTTCTCGAACAGCAGGTACGCGTACTCGAGGAACATGTTGCGGTCCGCCGCGCAGCCCGCGGCCGAGCCGGCCCGGGAGGAGTAGCGCGTCGTCGAGGCGGCATCCAGGAAGGACATCGGGTGATAGATGAGCGTGATCGCGCCCTCAGCCGCCATCGCGGCCAGCGGCCGTCCCGACGAAAGCTCGAACGCGCGGCAGAACGGGCACTGAAAGTCGATGTAGGCGTCGACGATCACCGGGCCCTCGCTGAGCACGATTCCGTCTCCGGCGGCTGTCGCGCCCGCCGGGATCTGCGTCGGGACTGGTCCGGTCATTGGCTGGCCTCCAGGGGTTTCGAGGGTCGCCGCGGCAATCCGGGCCGCGGCGGGCGGGCCGCGGCGGGCGCGCGCTGCCGCCGCGTCCACGAGTCCAAAGTACGTCGGCGGCGGCGCGGGCCTGCGGCCGGGCTGCCCGCACACCGGAGGCTAGCCTCGGGCTAGCTTCCGGCCGGAAGGCCGGCGCCGCGCAGCCGCCGGGCGCCGGCGGCCACTGGCAGGCGGATCGGCCCGCGCACCGTGGTGGCGTTGCGCCGGCGGACGGCGCCGGCGAGCCGCAGCCCGGGCATCCGCTCAGCCAGCAGCTGCAGCGCGATCGTGGCCTCCAGGCGGGCCAGCGGGGCCCCGAGGCAGTAGTGGATGCCCCCGGAGAACGCGAGGTGGTCGGCCGCTCCGGCACGCCGGATGTCGAAGGCGTCCGGATGGTCGTAGGCCTCCGGATCGCGGCCCGCGGCCCCGATGAGCGTCACCACGAACTGCCCCCGGTGGACGGCCTGGCCGTCGAGTTCCAGGGACTCCAGCGCGATCCGGCCGGTGCGCTGGACGGGCGGATCGAACCGCAGCGCCTCCTCGACGGCCAGTGGCGCCATCGTCGCCGGATCGGCGCACAGGGCCTGCCACTGACCGGGCTGGCCCAGGAGCGCGAGGACCGCGTTGCCGATCAGGTTGACGGTGGTCTCGAACCCGGCCACGAGCAGCAGGATGCACATCGGCAGCATCTCGCCGGGCTGGATCTGCTCGCCTTCGGCCGCGACCAGGCGGCTGACGATGTCGTCGCGAGGCTCGCGGCGGCGCAGCTCGAACAGGCTCTCGAACAGCCGCCGCAGGGCGGCGTCGCTGGCCTGGAGCTGGCCGGCGTGACGCAGCGACCGGATGCCGTCCAGGGCACTGCCGATCACGGTGCCGTAGCGGGAGAACTCGGTGGCGCCGGCGTCCGGGATGCCGAGCATGCCGGTGATGACGGCGATCGGCAGCGGCGCGGCCAACGCGGAGACGAGATCGAACTCGCCGTCGGCCCGGGCCCGGTCCAGCAGGTCACCGACCGTCGCCTCGATCTGGCCGCGGTAGGCGGCCACGGCCGCCGGGCTGAACGCGGGCTGGCCGAGGCGGCGCAGCCGGGAGTGGTCCGGCGGGTTCATCTGGAGGAAGGACAGGCCGAGATCGTCTTGCCCGCCGTCGGCGGCCTCGGCGCCGTCGGCCGGGGCCACGCCGAAGCGCCGGTCCCGCAGCACGGAGCCGCAGACCCGGTGGCTGGGGGTCACCCAGTTGCCCAGCCGGGTGGGGACCAGCGGGCCGCTCTCGCGGATCCGGTCGTAGATGGCGTACGGGTTGTCCCGCCCGGGGCCCAGCTGGAGCAGCGCCATCGGGTCGCGCCGCAGGTAGCCGGCGTACGCGACGCCGGCCCGCTGCCGGTACAGGCGGGCGCCGAACGCGATCGCCTGGCTCAGGCCGCTCAGGTCACTCATGGTTAGAACGTACAGCGAGGCTCATAGCGGACAATAGCTGCACGCGGGGGAGTGAGGGGAGCGCGACGGGAGGCCGCAGGCGATCCTGGGCGCCCCCTGCCGACAGCACCGGTGCCCGACCGCCGGGTCACGACCGACGGGTCACGGCCGACGGCGCCACATCCGGGTGGTGCCAAACCCGCCCGATTCCTGTGGATAACCAGCCCGTGCCTGTGGATACTCACCGGTGGTTCGGATCGGACTTGCCGGGACCAGCCAGATCCGAACCACCGGTGAAGGGCGAGCCTGGTGGATGTCCTGTCTCAAACGAGTTGCTCGGTGCGAACCTCGCTGACCAACGGAGATGGCAGATCGGGTGAGACTGATCCACCGTGTTGTCTCATCCGATCTGCTCGGCCCGTTGACCCTGACACGGTGTGAGGCTGTAGACCTGGTAAGGCCATGTTCAGTATCGGGGAGTTCGCCAGGCACGGCCGCGTCTCGGTCCGGATGCTCCGGCACTATGACACGATCGGGCTGCTTCAGCCTGCCTGCGTGGACCCCGTCACCGGGTACCGGTTCTACCGGGCGGGACAGCTCGCGGACCTGAACCGCGTCATTGCGCTGAAGGAACTCGGCTTCTCCCTCCAGCAGGTGCAGTCGGTTCTAGGCGACCAGTTGAGCGCCGCGGAACTTCGCGGGATGCTCAGGCTGCGCCGGGCTGAGATCCGCGCGCAGATCGACGCTGAGACAACCCGTCTGGCCCGGGTTGAGGCGCGGCTTATGACGATTGAGGACGAGGCCCGGACGCCGGTCGACGGAGTCATTGTCAAGAGCCTGCCTCAGGTCCGGGTTGCTGAGCTGGCCGGTACGGCGGCGGGATATGAGCCCGACGCCATCACGCCGGTCATTCAGCCGCTGTACTGCGACCTGTGGGGGCTGATGGCCGCCGCTGGCGTCTCTGCGGCCGGCCCGGCCGTCGCGTACTACCAGGACGCGCCGGACGGCGACGGTGCCGTCGTCGTGCACGCCGCTGTGCCCGTGGTCACGGAGGCTGACGCGGATCATGGCTTCAGCGTCACGAGTCTGCCGCAGATTGACCACGCGGCCGTGATCATTCACCACGGCCGGATGGATGACGTTCTGGTGACCGGCCAGGCGCTGGCGCGGTGGACCGATGCCAACGGGTATCGCTCCGCCGGGTATGCGCGGGAGGTCACCCTGGAATGGTCGGCCGACCCCGGCACGTGGGTCACCGAACTGCAGCAGCCCATCATCACGACTGGAGGATGAGCAGATGTCCGCAGCACCGGAAGTCGTGACCCGCGCCGAGCAGCCGTACGTGGTGATCCGGACGCGGGTGACCATGGCAGACCTCGGCGGCCTGGCAGCGAGGTTCGCTGAGGTGTTCGCCTGGCTCGGGGCGCGCGGCGTCCCGCCTGCGGGGCCGCCGTTCTTCCGGTACAACGTGATCGACATGGCCCGGGAACTCGAGGTCGACGCGGGCGTGCCGATCACGGCTGCCCTGGACGGCGCTGGTCACATAGTGGGCGGCGTGCTCCCGTCTGGTCGGTATGCGACGCTCACGTACGTGGGTCACCCCGCCGGGCTCAGTGAGGCGACCAAGGCGCTGCTGGACTGGGCGGCCAGGCAGGACCTGAACTGGGACATGACGCCTCGCGACGGCGGTGAGCGGTGGGGCAGCCGGCTCGAGATCTACCTGACCGACCCCGGCCAGGAACCCGACATGAGCAAATGGGCGACTCAGCTCGCGTTCCGGCTCGCGGACTAGCTAGCTACCACAGTGAAAGCGAGTCACGATGTTCAAGGTGCCTGCCGGGTCAGTGGAGGAGTACCTGCGCTTCGATCCTGCCCGCGAGAACGACCTGCGGACGCTGGATGGGCTCATCCGCGGCGCAGCGCCCGGACTGCCGCGCTGGTTCGTGCCCGGAACCCCGGACGGCCAGCCCGGCATGACCATGACCATGATCGGCTACGGCCAGTTCCAGTACTTCGTCAATAGCTCTCCCGTCCCGGTCACATGGCCCATCCTCGGCCTCGCGCTGCAGAAGAACTACATCAGCCTGTACAACAGCGCCAACGGCGACAGGCCTCCCTTCACCTGCGCTTACGCTGACAGACTCGGACGCGCCCGCGTCAGCAAGAAAGGCGTCGTGACCTTCGGCACCCTCCGCGGCACCAACCTCCAGGCACTGACCGAGATGATCACCGCGATTGAGGACGGACTGGCAGCCGGCCAGCTCACGGCCCGCTAGCGAGTTGCTCCTGCGTGCCGGGAGGCTCTGTGACTGTGGCCGGCCGTCCCTCCGCTGC
>DATCEO010000232.1:0-79221 GCA_036510065.1 Streptosporangiaceae bacterium
GGACATGCAGTTCCTGAACGAGGTCGAGGCCGAGGCCGACGCGGTCGGCGCCCGGGTGCGCAAGGCGTGCCAGGAGATGCCCGACCCCGAGCCGCTGTCGATGTTCGACGACGTCTACACCAGCCCGACCCGGCCGCTGGCGGCCGAGCGGGAGCAGTTCGCCGCTTACCTCGACTCCTTCGTTGAAACGGAGGCCGGGCGATGACCAGGCTCACCCTGTCCCGGGCGCTCAATGAGGGCCTGCGCAAGGCACTGGAGAACGACCCCAAGGCCCTCATCATGGGCGAGGACGTCGGCAAGCTCGGCGGCGTCTTCCGCGTCACCGACGGCCTGCAGAAGGATTTCGGCGAGGCACGGGTCATCGACACTCCGCTGGCGGAATCGGGCATCATCGGGACGGCGATCGGGCTGGCGCTGCGCGGTTACCGGCCGATCTGCGAGATCCAGTTCGACGGATTCGTGTTCCCGGCCTTCGACCAGATAGTTTCCCAGCTGGCCAAGATGCGCTACCGCTCGCTGGGCAAGCTGAGCCTGCCGATCGTTATCCGGATCCCGTTCGGCGGCGGCATCGGGGCGGTCGAGCACCACAGCGAGTCGCCGGAGGCGCTGTTCGCCCACACCCCGGGCCTCCGCGTGGTTGCCTGCGGCGACCCGGCGGAGGCCTTCTCGATGATCCAGCAGGCGGTCATCAGCGACGACCCGGTGATCTTCTTCGAGCCCAAGCGCCGGTACTGGGACAAGGCCGAGGTGGACATCGCCGGCGGCCTGGCGGCCGCGCTGCCCATGGACCGGGCCCGTACCCTGGCCGCCGGCACCGACGCGACCGTCCTGACCTACGGGCCGATGGTCCGCACCTGCGCGGAGGCGGCCGTCGCGGCCAGCAAGGACGGCCGGTCCATCGAGGTGATTGACCTTCGCTCGCTGGCCCCGCTCGACACCGAGACGATCTTCGCGTCGGTCCGCCGGACCGGCCGCTGCATCGTCGTGCACGAGGCGACCGTCTCCGGCGGCATCGGGGCAGAAATCGCCGCGCAGGTCACCCAGGAGTGCTTTTACCAGCTCGAGGCCCCCGTGCTGCGGGTTGGCGGCTACTCCACCCCGTACCCGCCGTCCCGGCTGGAGGAGTACTACCTGCCGGACCTGGACCGGGTCCTGGACGCCGTCGACCGCAGCCTCGGCTACTGAGAGGGCCGCATGTCAGAGCTCAGGCAGTTCAAGCTTCCCGACGTCGGAGAGGGCCTCACCGAGGCGGACATCGTCAAGTGGCACGTGCAGGTCGGTGAGACGGTCAAGGTCAACCAGATCATCGTGGACATCGAGACGGCCAAGGCGGTCGTCGAGCTGCCCAGCCCGCACGCGGGCGTAGTGTCCAGCCTGCTCGTCGCCGAGGGCGCCACGGTCGACGTGGGCACGCCGATCATCTCCATCGAGGTCGGCGCCACATCCGGTGAGGCCGGTGCACCCGCAGCAGGTCCCCTGCCCCTGCAGACCAGCACGGCGGCCGACCTGGTCCCCCCGCCGCCGCCCGAGGCGGTCACCGAGACGGGCGCCGAGCCGGGGGCGCCCCAGGCACCCCAGCCGGAGCGTCAGGCCGTACTGGTCGGCTACGGCGTCAAGCTGGGCGCGACGACACGCCGGGCCCGCAAGCCCGGCGCCGGTCGCGGCCGGTCTCATCCGGTCCCGCCGGGCGGCGCGAACGGGTCCGCCGGGCTCGCGACGGCCGCGCCGGCTGCCCCGGCTCAGCCCGGCGGCGCGTCGCTGGCCAAGCCGCCCGTGCGCAAGCTGGCCAGGGACCTGGGCGTGGACCTGGGGACGCTCACGGGAACGGGGCCGGGCGGCTCGATTACCCGCGACGACGTCGAGGCGGCCACCGCCGGGGCGGCGGGGACCGCCGGGGCGGCGGGGACCAGCGGCACTGCCGTGGCCAGCCCAGGGTCAGCGCTGCCACGCGAGGAGCGGATCCCGATCCGGGGCGTCCGCAAGCACACGGCGGCGGCCATGACCGCCAGCGCGTTCACCGCCCCGCACGTCACCATGTTCCTGCAGATCGACATCACCCAGACAATGGCGGCCACGGCCCGGCTCCGGGAACTGCCGGACTTCGAGGGCATCAAGGTGTCGCCGCTGCTGCTGGTAGCCAAGGCCCTGCTCGTGGCCGCGGCCCGGCACCCAATGATCAACTCCGCCTGGGACGAGGCCGCTCAGGAGATCGTGGTCCGCCGCTACGTGAACCTGGGCATCGCGGCCGCTACCGACCGCGGGCTGGTCGTGCCCAGCATCAAGGACGCCCAGGCGCTCAGCCTGCCGGACCTGGCCCGGGCGCTCCAGGACCTGGCCGCAGCCGCCCGGGCAGGCCGGTCCACGCCCGCCGACCTGGCCGGCGGCACGATCAGCATCACCAACGTCGGGGTCTTCGGCGTCGACACCGGTACCCCGATCCTGCCGCCGGGCGAGACCGCGATCCTCGCGTTCGGCCAGGTCAAGGATGCGCCATGGGTAGACCAGGGCGAGCTGGCGGTTCGTAAGGTGTGCACGCTGGGCATGTCGTTCGACCACCGCGTCGTGGACGGCGACCTCGGCGCGGCGGTGCTGCGGGACGTGGGCGCGATGCTGACCGATCCGCTGCGGATGCTGGCCTGGGCCTGACCGGGCCCAGCCATCCGGCAGGCGGCGGTACTGCGGTACTGACAAGCCGGGAGAGAGACCGGAGGAATTCGATGATCAGGCACGTGGTGATGTTCACCTGGAAGGCTGGGGCCAGCGCGGAGCAGAAGCAGCGGGTACTGACCGAACTGCGGGCGCTGCCGCCGCTGATGACGGGCATGCGCGCCTACCAGGCGGGACCCGACGCTGGGCTGGAGGCGGGCAACTTCGACTTCGCCGTGGTGGCGGACTTCGAGGACGTGGCCAGCTACGTCGCTTACCGCGACCACCCGGCGCACCGCGCCGTCATCAAGGAAAGCATCGTTCCCATCCGCCAGGACCGGGCCGCCGTCCAGTACGAGGTCTGACGTCCCGTCCGCACGGACCCCGGTCGCGATCACGAGCCGCGGGGTTTCGGGCTGGCTAGAAGGCTTCCTCGGGTAGCTCCATGACGTCCAGGGAGGTCGCCTCGGCGATCTCGCGCTCCGCGGCCAGCCGGGGCAGCACCGTCGCCGCGAAGAACCGGGCGGCCGCGACCTTGCCCTCGTAGAACGCCCGGTCGGCAGGCCCGGCGCCCTCGTCCAGCCGGGCCAGGGCCACGTCGGCCTGCCAGGCCAGCAGCCAGCCGATCACCAGGTCCCCGAGCGCCAGCAGCAGCCGGGTGGTGTTCAGCCCGGCCCGGTAGATCTCGGCCGGCTGGGCCAGGCTCCCGGCCAGGTAGCCGTCCATCGCGGCCACGATCGCCTCGATGTTGTCCGCCGCCGCGGCCAGCGCGGCGCGCTCGGCCTTCAGCCGTCCGTTGCCGCCGTCCGCGGCTGCGAACTCGCGGATCTTGCCGGTCAGCTGGCCCAGCGCCGCGCCCCGGGTCCGGATGATCTTGCGGAAGTACAGGTCCATGCCCTGGATCGCCGTCGTGCCCTCGTAGAGGCTGTCGATCTTGGCGTCCCGCAGGTACTGCTCGATCGGGTAGTCCTGCAGGTAGCCCGAGCCGCCCAGGGTCTGCAGCGACTGGGTCAGCTGCTCGAAGGCGCGCTCCGACCCGGCCCCCTTGACCACCGGCAGCAGCAGGTCGTTCAGCGCCACCGCCTGCTCGTCCCGCTCACCGCGGGCGGCCGCGACCTGCACGGCATCCTGGATGCTCGCCGTGTAGAGGACCAGCGCGCGCATGCCCTCGGCGTAGGCCTTCTGCAGCATCAGGCTGCGGCGCACATCCGGGTGGTGCATGATCGTCACCCGCGGCGCGGCCTTGTTGGCCATCTGGGTCAGGTCGGCGCCCTGGACCCGGTTCTTCGCGAAGTCCAGCGCGTTCAGGTAGCCGGTGGACAGCGCGGCGATGGCCTTGGTGCCGACCATCATCCGGGCGAACTCGATGATCATGAACATCTGGCGGATGCCGTCGTGCACGCCGCCGATCAGCGTGCCCACCGCCGGCTGCTCCGCGCCGAAGGTCAGCTCGCAGGTCGTGGAGACCTTCAGGCCCATCTTGTGCTCGACCCCGGTCACGTAGACGCCGTTGCGCTCGCCTAGCTCACCGTTCTCCCCCACCTGGTACTTGGGGACCAGGAACATCGACAGACCCTTGGTGCCGGGCCCGGCACCCTCGGGGCGGGCCAGCACGACGTGCAGGATGTTGTCGGACAGGTCATGCTCGGCGCTGGTGATGAAGCGCTTGACGCCCTCGATGTGCCAGGTGCCGTCGCTCTGCTGGATCGCCTTGGTCCGGCCCGCGCCCACGTCCGACCCGGCATCGGGCTCGGTAAGCACCATCGTGTAGGCCCACCGGTTGGCGACCGCGTGCTCGGCGATCCGCTTCTGCTCGGGGGTGCCGAGCTCCCACAGCGTCCGGGAGAAGGAGCCCACGCTCGCGTACATCCAGACCGCCGGGTTGGCCCCCAGGATCAGCTCGCCGA
Organism: Streptosporangiaceae bacterium; assembly: GCA_036510065.1. Taxonomy (GTDB): domain Bacteria; phylum Actinomycetota; class Actinomycetes; order Streptosporangiales; family Streptosporangiaceae; genus DASUBV01. The sequence goes on from DATCEO010000232.1 coordinate 4,554, forward strand.
CGGCCCAGCCCAGCGAGCGCGGCACGCTCGTGCCCCCTAGCTCGGCGGGCAGGTCGAGGCGGAACCACTCGGCGTCGATAAAGGCCTGGTAGGACCGCTTGAACGCGGCGGGGAGCTGGACTGAGCGCGTGGCCGGGTCGAACACCGGGGGGTTGCGGTCGGCCGCGACGAAGGACTCGGCTACCGGGCCGGTGGCCAGCCGCTCGACCTCGTCAAGGATGCCGCGAGCGGTCTCCTCGTCGATGTCGGGATAGGGCTCGGCGCCCAGCAGGTCCTGGCGCCTGAGCACCTCGAACAGATTGAACTCGATGTCCCGGAGGTTGCTCTTGAAGTGCCCCATCGTGCCCTCCCCGCAGGCAGCGGCCATTTCTCTACTAGCTAGTAACGTACCTAGCCAAGGTACCCTGACCTACCGGCCAGTAACAAATGCCGGCCGCATCCTCAGCCGGGGAACAACCTCGCCCATTGCGTCGAGCCTGACCAGCTTGCGAACGACGCTCAGGGGCCCTATCCCTGACTCGTGCAAATTGGCCTGCCGATCTGGCAACCCGCCGAGCCAGGTCAACGGCCTGCCCCGCCGGTCGGGTTAGCCTGCCGTTGTGGCATCCCTGGAGGGTTGATGACTGACGGTGACGGCTCGCCAGGAGGTGGCCGGTACTCGGGAGCCCGGCGCCGTCCCGGGCCGTTGCCCGCGCAGCAGCGGCTGATGGCGCAGATCGCCGCGGGCCGCAAGGCCCGGCAGCAGCGCGCCCTGCTGGCCATCCTGGGCGGCATGTCAGCGCTCGTCCTGGTCGCCTCCGGCGGCTCCTGGGCCCTGACCAGCTACATCACCGGCCATGTCGGCCGGGTCAGCGCGGGGACGTCCGGGACGCCGAGCAGCGGGCCGCTGAACATCCTGGTCGCCGGGGTGGACATCAGGGCCGGGCTCACGCGCCGTCAGCAGCTCCGGCTGCATGTCGGCCGCACGGTCAGCAGCAACTCCGACACCCTCATGCTCGCGCATGTCCCAGCGGACCACAGCTACGTTCAGGTGATCAGCCTGCCGCGCGACTCGTGGGTCAACATCCCCGGCCACGGCATGAACAAGATCAACGCGGCGTTCGGGATCGGCGGCCCGCCGCTGATGGTGCGCACGGTCGCCGCGGCCACCGGACTGACGATCAACGACTACATCGAGGTCAACTTCCTTGGGTTCGTCAAGGTCATTGATGCCGTCGGCGGCGTCAACATCTGCCTGCCCTTTGCCGTCAACGACGCCTACAGCGGCCTGCGCCTGTCCGCCGGGGCACACCACGTCAACGGCATCACCGCGCTGGAGTTTGCCCGCGATCGTCATTCCTTCGCGGCATCCGACCTGGCCAGGATCGGTGATCAGCAGCAGCTTCTCGCCACCCTGCTGAGCCAGGTGGCGAACGCGGGCACGCTCAGCAACCCCTTTGCGCTCCGCCGGCTGCTGTCGTCGGTCACCTCGGCCATCCGGGTGGACCAGGGCCTCAACGTCGTGAGCCTGGCCAATCAGCTACGCGGAATCCGGCCGCGCGACGTCGCCTTCTCGACCGTGCCGCTGGCCAGCCTCAACTACCAGACGCCGGGCGGGCAGTCGGCGGTGCTCTGGAACGCCAGCGAGGCTGGCCAGCTGTTCACCGCACTCCGCAACGATCAGCGGCCCGCCACCTTCCCCCGCCTGCGCCTGCACCGCCGGCACGCCGCGGGCCGGGGAAAGGGCCACCGCAGCCCGGCCCCGACCACGGCGAGCCCGGCCCCCAGCCAGGCGGCACCGCCGTCCCAGCAGAAGACCGCGGCCCAGACCGCCTGCCGGTAGGTAGCGCTGCCGGCAGGCAGCCCTGCCGGCAGGCAGGCCGTCGGCCTGCTCAGGCCTCGGGCGGGAATGAGGTACCGGGGTCCGGGTCGCGGAGCGTGGTGTCGGGAGCGGGCTCCCCGAACGTGGCGTCCGGCCCGGGATCGGGGAAGGTGGAGCTGCCCGACTCCGGGACCGTCGTGCCCCCGGCCGGCGGCGGGAACGTGGTCGGTCCCCCGGACTCCGGGACCGTCGTGCCGCCAGCGGGCGGCGGGAACGTGGTCGGGCCGCTCGGCGGCGGGTACGTCGAGCCGCCGGCGGGCGGGAAGCCGGGCGGGGGCGGATCGGCAACGGGGCTGCTGCCGGGGCCGGCCGGGCCACCGGGAGGCGGGCTACCCGGAGGCGGGCTACCCGGCCCCGCCGGCCCGCCGGGACCGCCCGGTGCGGGCCAGCCGGTCGGCTGGAGGGCGAGGCTGATGCCGTTCTCCGCTTCGTGGGCGGAGATCTCGGCGATCAGCGCCGCGATCTGCTCCTGTGACTGCGGTGTGCCCCGGTCGGTCTGCTTCGCGTAGACCAGGGCCCCGAGGTTGCGCAGCAGGACGTCGGCGCGCTTGTCGGCCTGCGCCTGGTCCAGCCGCGCCCGGCCTTCCCTGGCGGTCTCCTGGGCCTGCTGCGCCAGCTGCGTGGCCTGCGCCTTGACCTTGTCCATCAGTCCCATAACTGCCTCCACGGGCACCCGGATACCGCTACCCGGAGCGCCGACGACGTGACGAGCCACTGTTGTCGCGCTACGCCGCCAGCCTACGCGCCACCACCCGCGCGGGCAGTCTCGCGGCCGCTCAGCCAGCCGCTCGGCCGACCAGGGACCGCGACCGGCCGGGTGGCCCGTAGAGAGCACGAGGCCAGCCCGGATAGTTGCACCGATCATCGCGCGAATCAGGCCGATCCGGTCAGCGTCAGCGCGCCGAGGGCCAGCGCCATCGACAGCGGGACGGCGACCAGGCCGAGGCGGCTGGCACGCGCAAGCGAGGGCTCCGCGCCCGCGCCCCGCGCCGCCCGCAGCCACAGCAGCCAGGCCAGCGAGCCCGTGACGCAGAGGTTCGGCCCGAGGTTCAGACCAATCAGGAGTGAAAACGGATGGCTCGGCGCCCGTGCCGCCAGCAGCGACGCAGCCGGCAGGTTGTTGAGCGCGACCGTGGCCAGGGCGGCCACCGCCGCGGTAGCCCAGCCGTCGAGGTGCGCCAGCAACATCGCGGGACCGGCCCAGGCCCGGCCGACGGCGCCCAGCGCGACCGCCACGCCGAACAGGCCGATCAGGACCGGCAGGCCCAGCACCGCGAGGACCTCGCCCGGCTGCTCCCGGCGCTGGGCCAGGCGGATCGCCGCGGCCACCGTCCCGACCGCCGCACCGGGATGGCCGGCGAGCGGAGCGTGACGACCAGCACGGTAGCCACCAGCACGGCAGCCAGCCCGACGCCGAGCACGGGCCGCTCGGCCGGCTCGAGGTCCCCGGACTGCCCGGCCCAGGCCCGCAGCGAGCGCCGCTCGCCGACGCCGACCACGACCGCCGTGACGGCCAGGGCGGCCATGGCGGGCAGCCACATCCGGGCGAAGAACTGGCCGCCGGTCAGGTGCAGATGGCCGAGCACGATCAGGTTCGTCAGGTTCGACCCCGGCAGCAGCAGCGAGCCCGCGTTGGACAGCAGCAGGCAGGCGTACAGCAGCGCGGGCCCGGCGGCGCCGTGCCGGCTCCGCGCGGTATACACCAGGACCGGGGTCAGGAACGCTACTGAGGTGTCCAGGTTCAGCGTGACGGTGACCGCCGCGATGATCGGCACGGCGCCGGCGAACAGCGGCGTGCCCCGCCGGGCGCCTCGCGCGAGCTGGCGGCCGGTCCAGGCGAAGAGCCCGTCGCCGTCGGCCACCAGGCCGATCAGCAGCAGCCCGGCCACGAGCACGAACGGGGACCAGTCCTGCGCCGCGGCCTGCTGGGCGTCGTGCGGCCGCAGAGCGAACGCCGCCGCGGCCCCGACCACTCCGGCGGCCGCGAGCAGGCGGGGCAGCACTGCGGACCGGTCCTGGCGGCCAGGCCCGGCGCCCGCGGCGGCCGCCGGGCCGGCGGGATCCGCGGCGCCGTCAGGGTCCTGCGACGGACTCAGGTTGCTCAGGTAAGACTCGCCAGCCGCTCGCGGGCCGCCTGCAGCCGCAGCAGCGTCCGGTCCCGGCCGAGCACCTGCAGCGACTCGAACAGCGGCAGCCCGACGGTACGGCCGGTCACTGCCACCCGGACCGGCGCCTGGGCCTTGCCGAGCGAAAGCCCGTAGCGAACGGCGATCTCCTCCAGCCGGGCCCGCAGCTCGTCGGCCTGCCAGGGTGCCACGTCGTAGGCCTCCTGAACGTCAGCGAGGATCTCCGCGGCCGGCTGCTTCATGGCCTTGGCCCACGAGGGCTCGTCGATGACGGGGTCGTCCAGGAACGCGAAGTCCACCATGGCGGTGATCTCGGCCAGCACGCTGACCCGGGTCTGCGCGAGCGGAGCCAGCTCAGCGAAGACGTCGGGGTCATACTGGTCGTCGCGCCACGACGCCGCAGGCGGCTCCAGCCACGGCTGGCAGGCCTGGATGAACTCGTCGACCGACAGCGCCCGGATGTACTCTCCGTTGAACGCGCGGAGCTTCTTGACGTCGAAGAACGCCGGCGACTGGTTCACGTCCGCCAGCCGGAACTCCGCCTCCATGGTCTCCCAGGGGACGATCTCCCGGTCACCGTGCGGCGCCCAGCCGAGCAGCATCAGGTAGTTGCGCATGGCGCTGGCCAGGTAGCCCTCGTCCCGGAAGTCCTCCACCGCGACCCGGTCGCGGCGCTTGGACAGCTTCTGCCGCTTCTCGTTGACGATGATCGGCAGGTGCGCCCAGGCCGGCGGGTCCTGGGCCAGGGCTGCCCAGAGCAGCTGCTGCTTGGGGGCGTTGGACAGGTGCTCCTCGGCACGGGCCACCAGGTTGATCCGTTGGGTCATGTCGTCGATGACGTTAGCCAGCAGGAACAGCACGGAGCCGTCGCCACGGGCGATGACGAAGTCCTCCAGCGTGGCGTTCTCGAAGGAGGTCTTGCCGCGCACCAGGTCGTCTACCACCGTGGTGCCCTCATCCGGGGTGCGGAACCGCAGCGCCCGGCCCTCGGCCAGGCGCAGGCCACGATCGCGGCAGTGTCCGTCGTAGCCTCGGTGCGGGTCGCCCGTCCGCTCGACGATCTGCTCCCGGGTGCAGTCGCAGTAATAAGCAAGGCCCTGCTCATGCAGCCGCTGGGCCGCGGCCTGATGCTGCGCCAGGTTCTCTGACTGCAGGAAAGGCCCCTCGTACTGGTCCGGGCCGATGCCCAGCCAGTCCAGCGCCGAGATGATGCCGTCGGTCCACTCGGGGCGGTTCCGGGACGCGTCAGTGTCTTCGATGCGCAGCACCAGGACGCCGCCCGACTGCCGGGCCACCACCCAGTTGAACAATGCCGACCGGGCCCCCCCGACATGCAGCATGCCGGTCGGCGAGGGCGCGAAGCGCACCCGCACGCCGTTTCCAGAGGTAGTCACGGCTCGCGAGTCTATCGGAGCGGCGCTGCCGGGCGGGCCGACGCGAGCGGCTCCAGCCCGGGGAAGGGCTGCCTAGCGGGGCCCGCCCGCCCCAGGCCGGCCCGCGCCGAGCAGGACGGCCACCGGGGTGATCGCCAGCAGTGCCAGGGCCGGGCCGAGCCCGAGCTGCCCGGCCAGGAAGCCGACGGCCAGCGGGCCGAGTCCGCCGACCAGCCCCGCCGCGCTCAGCAGCGACACCGCGGTGCCGCTGCGACCGGGCAGGCTGCCGTAGAGCTCCGCCTGCAGCACCGGGTACCACGCCGCGGTGACCAGGCTCAGCCCGGCCAGAATCCCGACCTTGGCCCAGAAACCGGGCACGAGCAGGAAGGCGGGGTAGGCCGCGACGGCCGCCGCGGCGCTGGCTCGCAGCACGACGCGGCCGGGTACCCGTTCCAGGACGGGGATCAGCGCCGCGCTCCCGGCCAGGTCGGCGGCCAGCCGGACCCCGACCGCGAGCGCCGCCCGCTCGGGCGAGACCCCGTCGACGGCGACCAGGTACAGAGCCACGAATCCGGTGAAGGCGTCGAGCAGCAGGTCGGCCACCTCCAGCAGAACCAGCCACCGCAGCACCGGCCACCCCAGCCCAGCCCGCTCCCAGGCCTGGCGCAGCACGCGCCGGCGCAGGACGGGAAGGTGGAGCACGGGACGGCGGAGGATCGATCGGCGGGGTGCGGGCCCGGCAGCGGGGGCGGTCGTCTCGGGGTGCGCCGGACTGGCGGGGTGATCCGTTATATGCGGGGGTTGACCGGCTATTTCTCGGGCTTGACCAGCTGGGTCGAGGGGGGCGCTGGCCAGGATCAGCCAGGCGGCGCCGGACGCCGCCGCGAGCACCAGGTAGGCCGTGCGCCAGCTGCCGCCCGCCGCGACCACGCCGGCCAGCAGCAGCGGCCCGGCGACCGCGCCAATCGCGCCGGCCACCGTCCAGCGGGCCATGAGCTGCGCCTGACGGCTCGGGGCCGAGTCCATCAGCGCGGCCTGCGTGAGGCTGACAAACGCGCCGGACGCCGGGAAGAAGATCACGAACGCGGCGAGCAGGCCGCCGAAAGTCCGGGCTGCCGCCGCGCCAAGCAGGGCGGCGATGAACACCAGCCCGCCGATCATCGCTACCTGGCGCCGCCGCGGCCCCGTGCCGACGACAACCCCCATGGGCAGCTCGATCAGGCTTCCGGCGATCAGCGGCACCGACACGAGCAGGCCGACCTGGCTGTAGCTCAGGCCCAGGCTGTCCCTGATTAGCGGCATGGCCGCATTCTTAGTGCCGTCGACGAGCTCGTCGGCGACCTCGACGGCCAGCGCCGCCAGTACTGCCGCGGCGACCGGAACTGGCCGGCGGCCAGACGGCCGGCGGCCAGAAATTTGTGCCCGCACGTGTCTTCCTTCCTCGTCTCACCCGGCTAGGTCAGGCGAGGAAGGGCGGCGCGCGGGCCGCTACGTCAGGTCACAGTCAAGGGAAACCCATAGCCGCGATGTTATCCGGCCGGTCCGACGGCGGCCAGCGGCACCGCCGAGCGGGCGCCGCCCAGGACACGGCCGGGGGGTCAGGGACACCGCGGAGTAGCTGTCGCAGTTACGGGCGATACGCTATTGCGAATGAGTCGCAACTCCATGGCGGCTGCGCCGATACGCTCTAGGAGGTCTGGGATGGCTGCGGTGCCCGGCCGGCTCGCGAGAATCCGCGACGCCCTGACCCCGGCGGAGTGGGCCAGGTCCGGCGGCATGGTGGGGGCGGTTGTCGGCCTGAACGTGCTGGGCTGGGGCATGCTGGCCGCCGCCGTGGGCGGTCATTATCACCTGAGCGGCAAGGCAACATTCGGCTTCGGCACCGGCATCCTCGCCTACACCCTGGGCATGCGGCACGCGTTCGACGCCGATCACATCGCGGCGATCGACAACACCACCCGCAAGCTGGTCGGGGAGGGCAAGCGGCCGCTGTCGGTGGGGTTCTTCTTCTCCCTCGGCCACTCGACCATCGTGTTCGTCCTGGCGCTGCTGCTGAACTTCGGGATCCGGTCCCTCAACGGCGCCGTCAAGAACACCCACTCCGCGCTGCATGTCTGGACAGGGCTGGTCGGCACGGTCGTGTCCGGCGGCTTCCTGTACCTCATCGCGGCGCTCAACCTGGTGATCCTGCTCGGCATCGTCGCGGTGTTCCGGGAGATGCGGGCCGGGCGCTTCAGCGACGACCAGCTCAACGAGCAGCTGGACAAGCGCGGGCTGATGAACCGGTTCCTCGGCCCGCTGGCCCGCCGGGCCGACGCGCCCTGGAAGATGTACCCCATCGGAGTGCTGTTCGGCCTGGGCTTCGATACGGCCACCGAGGTGGCGTTCCTCATCCTGGCCGGGACCGTCGTGGTCAGCGGGCTCCCGTTCTATGCGATGTTGTCGCTGCCGATCCTGTTCGCCGCGGGCATGTGCCTGTTCGACACCGCTGACGGCTGCTTCATGAACTTCGCCTACGACTGGGCCTTCGCCCGCCCGATCCGCAAGGTCTACTACAACCTCACCATCACCGGCCTGTCGGTGTTCGTGGCATTTTTCATCGGCTCGATCGAGATCCTCGGGCTCATCGGCCAGGAGTCGAAGCTGTCAGGCGGCTTCTGGTCGTTCCTGGGCCGCTTCAACATCAACGCCGCCGGCTATGTCATCGTGGGCGTGTTCGTGGTCACCTGGGCAGCTGCCCTGGCCATCTGGCACTTCGGCAAGATCGAGCAGCGCTGGGACGGCGAGCCTGGCGGCGCCACCGCCGGCGACTAGGACGGCTGAGGAGCCGGGCTGTGTTCACACCGCAGGAACGGGACCGGCTGCTTGACGCGCTGGTCGCCGCAGCGAGGACAGACGACCGCATCTCGAGCGTCGCGCTGTTCGGGTCCGCCGCACTCGGCACGGCCGACCGCTGGTCGGATGTCGACCTGACCCTGGGCGTGGCGTCAGCGCTGATCTCGCCCAGGTGATGGCCGACTGGACGGGCCGCCTCTACGCCGAGCATGGCGCCGTCGAGCACCTGGACATCACGGGCGGCGCCACGGTCTACCGGGTGTTCCTGCTGGGCAGCACGCTGCAGGTGGACATCGCTTTCGCACGGGGAACGGCGTTCGGCGCTGCCGGGCCGGCCTTCCAGCTGCTGTTCGGGACGGCGTACCCGCAGCCGCCGTCGCGTCCGCCTGACGCCGCCGAGCTGGTCGGCCTGGGCTGGCTCTATGCCCTGCACGCCCGATCGAGCCTGGCCCGCGGCCGCGTCTGGCAGGCGGAGTACATGATCAGCGGAGTCCGGGACCACGTGCTGGCCCTGGCCTGCCTGCGCTGCGGCGTGCCCGCCGTCCAGGGGCGCGGACTGGACCTGCTGCCGCCGGAGGTGACGGGGCCGATCGCTGGTTCGCTGGTGCGATCGCTCGAGCCCGGCGAGCTGGCCCGGGGCTTCCGCGTCGTGGTCGGCGCGCTGCTGCATGAGGCGAGCCAGGTCGACGCCAGTCTGGGCCGGCGGCTCGCGGATCCGCTGCACGAGCTGGCGGGCTAGCGATCGGGCCGGCCCCGGTGATGGCGCGGCCGACCGGGGCGCCCTGGTGGTGGCGTGGGCCGGGTGGTGGCGCAGTCGGCCGGGCGGCCGGGGCCGGGGCGGCCGGGCGGCCCCGGGCGGCGCGGACGTTTCGGTCACGCGGGCGACTTTCTGCCAGCCCGGATCAGCGTTTTCGGTCACTACTAGATTATCGGTTCGGATTAGACTGATGATAGCAAGCCTAACCCGAACCATTGACTGAATTCTCTTTCTGAGCGGCGCCAACTTCGAAACTGATGCGACTAGTGGGACTGCTGGGGCTCGGTAGCCGAGCGCGAGCGGCTCGATGGTCGACTGCGAGGCTCGATGGCGGGCGCGAGCGGCTGGATGGCCGGGTGCGGGCGGCCCGAGACGGCAAAGGAGCCGCCACGCAGCCAGCGGGGCTTGGGCGAGGCCGGCGCCGACACGTCTCGTCGCCGACGGAGCACGAATTTGCTCGAATCTGTCGTTACCAGACCGTGATTCCGCTAATGTCCGCTGCCAGAAGCGTTAGCTGCGGATCCAGCTCCGCCGCAGCGCATGCTGCCGAGTCTCCGGCCCGCACGCAGCCGGGGCCCGGCACTCCTGGGTGAAACGGGCGAGCGCGCCAGCCGAGCGAGGCTGACGATGCGCTCGCTGACCAGGAGGTGCCGGCCTGTCCCCGATCCAGGTCGGCCGAGGTGGCCCGGCCCGTCCCCCATCCGGGCCGGGCCACCGACACCTCAAGCCCCGGCCACCGGCACCCCAAGCCCCGGCCACCGGCACCCCAGGCCGGGCCCACCGACACCTCAAGCTCGGGCCACCGGCACCCCAAGCCGGTCCATTAGCCGCTCCGCCATACCCGCCAGGATGCGCCATCGGCGCGATTAGCATGTGAGCGTCGGCCAAAACGCCAATGGAGGCCAAAATGCCCGCGCAGCCCACCCCCGCCGACCGGTTCACCTTCGGCCTGTGGACCGTCGGCTGGAACGGCACCGACCCGTTCGGCGTCCCCACCCGCGCTCCCCTCGACCCGGTCGAGGCCGTGCACGAGCTGGCGGCACTGGGCGCGCACGGCGTGACGTTCCACGACGACGATCTCATCCCCTTCGGCAGTGATGACGCCGCCCGGGCCCGGCAGATCGACCGGTTCACCGCCGCGCTCAAGGAGACCGGCATGGTCGTGCCGATGGTCACGACCAACCTGTTCACTCAGCCGGTGTTCAAGGATGGGGGCTTCACCAGCAACAACCGCTCCGTGCGCCGGTACGCTCTGCGCAAGGTGATGCGCAACCTCGACCTGGCCGCGCAGCTGGGGGCGGCGACCTACGTGATGTGGGGCGGCCGCGAGGGCAGCGAGTACGACAGCGCCAAGGATGTCCGGGCCGCACTGGACCGGTACCGGGAGGCGGTCGACACCCTGGCCGCTTACGTGGTCGACCATGGGTACGCCCTGCGCTTCGCGCTGGAGCCCAAGCCGAACGAGCCGCGCGGGGACATCTTGCTGCCCACCGTGGGGCATGCCCTGGCGTTCATCTCGAGCCTGGAGCACCACGAGATGGTCGGCGTCAACCCGGAGGTCGGCCACGAGCAGATGGCCGGGCTCAACTTCGCCCACGGCATCGCCCAGGCGATGTGGCACGGCAAGCTGTTCCACATCGACCTGAACGGCCAGCGCGGCATCAAGTTCGACCAGGACCTGGTCTTCGGCCATGGCGACCTGATGAACGCGTTCTCGCTGGTGGACCTCCTCGAGCACGGCGGGATCCAGGGCGCCCCGGCCTACGACGGGCCGCGGCACTTCGACTTCAAGCCGGCCCGCACCGAGGACAAGGCCGGCGTGTGGGCCGCCGCGGCCGCCAACATGCGGATGTACCTGCTGCTCAAGGAGCGGGCGGCGACCTTCCGGGCCGACCCCGAGGTCCAGGAGGCCCTGGCGGCCAGCCGGGTCGGCGAGCTGCGCGAGCCCACCCTGGCGCCAGGCGAAAGCTACAGCGATCTGCTCGCCGATCCCAGCGCGTACGAAGACTTCGACGCGGTAACGGTCGGCTCTCCCGGCTACGGGTTTGTCCGGCTGAACCAGCTCGCCATCGAGCACCTCATGGGCGCCCGGTGACCGAGCTGGTCGCGGGGATCGACTCCTCCACCCAGTCCTGCAAGGTCGTCATCCGTGACGCCACCACCGGCGAGCTGGTCCGCGAGGGCCGGGCGGCGCACCCGGACGGCACCGAAGTCGACCCGGCCGCCTGGCGGGATGCGATGCGCTCGGCCCTGGCCCAGGCGGGCGGCCTCGGGGATGTCGCGGCTATCTCCGTGGCAGGCCAGCAGCACGGCATGGTGTGCCTGGACGAAGACGGCGAGGTGGTCCGTCCCGCCCTGCTGTGGAATGACACCCGCTCCGCGGGCGCCGCCGCCGACCTGGTCGCCGAGCTCGGTGATGGTGACCCGCAGCGCGGCGCGCAGGCGTGGGCCGCCGCGGTCGGCAGCGTGCCGCTGGCCGCCTTCACCGTGACCAAGCTGCGCTGGCTGGCCGAGCACGAGCCGGACGCGATGGTCCGGACGGCGGCGGTGTGCCTGCCGCACGACTGGCTGACGTGGCAGCTCACCGGCCGGATGGGCGGCCTGGACGCGCTGCGTACCGATCGGAGCGACGCCAGCGGCACGGGTTACTGGTCCCCCGCCACCGAGTCTTACCGGCCGGACCTGCTGCACCGGGCGTGCGGACGCCTGCCCGAGCTGCCGCAGGTCCTCGGGCCCACGGCCATCGCGGGCGAGGTCTCTCCAGCGGCGGCCGGGGCAACGGCGGCGGGAGCCACGGCGGCAACCGGCCGGCCAGCGGCGCTGCTCGGGCCGGGGGCGGGCGACAACGCAGCGGCCGCGCTCGGCGCCGGGATCGAGGCCGGCGACGTCGCGATCTCGATCGGCAGCTCAGGAACCGTGTTCGGCGTCGCTACGTCGGCTACCGCCGATCCGACCGGCATCATCGCCGGCTTCGCCGACGCCGCTGGTCACTTCCTGCCGCTGGTGTGCACGCTGAACGCCGCGCGCGTGATCGACTCGGTCGCCCGCATGCTCGGCGTGGACCTGCAGCGGCTGGCCAAGCTGGCCCTGTCCGCGGATCCGGGGGCGGACGGCCTGGCCCTGCTGCCCTACCTCGACGGCGAGCGCACCCCCAACCGGCCTGGTGACACCGGCGCGCTGCACGGCCTGACCAGGGCCAACACCACGCCGGAGAACCTGGCCCGGGCCGCGGTAGAGGGGATGCTGAACGGCCTGGCCGACGGGCTCGACGCGATCCGCGCCGCGGGCGTCCCCGTGCGGCGCGTCCTGCTCATCGGCGGCGGCGCCCGTTCCGAGGCGACGCGCCAGCTTGCGCCGGGCATCTTCGGCCTGCCGGTCGTGGTCCCGGCGCCCCGGGAGTACGTCGCCGACGGCGCGGCCCGGCAGGCGGCCTGGCTGCTGTCCGGCGAGGCTGCCCCGCCGGCCTGGGCCATGGGCGAGGCGCAGCGCTATGAGGGCGACCCGCAACCGGCGGTCCGGGCGCGCTACGCCGCCGCTCGCGACAGCGCGGGATCGCTCCCCGCGCTGGACCGCGACCCGCGCTGAGCCGCGGCCGACGACCCGCAGGCGGTCAGGCCGTGCCCAGCTCGCTGCGCTCGCTCGGGACGTCGGGACCGTCCTGCGCCGGCTTGCGCTTGGGGGCCCCGAGCCTGACCGCGACGCGTTCCAGCCAGGAACCGGCCAGCAGCGAGGTCACGACCGACAGCATGACCAGGCTGACGAAGAATGTCTCGTTGATGATGCCAGCCGCGTATGCCGTCGCGGCCAGCACGATGCCCGGACCACCCCGGGCGTTCATCGCGATGGCCAGGCTGGCGGACATGAACCGGTTCTCGCGTGACAGCCGCGCCCCCAGGTACACACTGGCCGCTTTCGCCACGCACGCGAAGGCGAGGAACCCGAGGAAGAAGAGCACATCGAAGTGGTGAATCAGGTCCAGCTTGATGCCGATGATGGCGAAATAGATCGGGATGAAGAAGCCGAAGGAGATACCCGATAGCGTGTTGCGCTGCCGCACGGTTACGCTCTCGCCGAGTTCCTCGTCCTCCTCACCGTCGGCGGCGGCGACGGCGATCCCCGCCACGAACGCGCCGTACAGCGGCACGAGGCCGAGGGCCAGCGCGGCCGCCGAGAGCGCGAGCATCCAGAGCAGCTGGAACGCGACCGGGCTGCGCATGGCCAGCGGATTGGCCCGCAGCCACCTGTAGACCCGTCCCCCGACCGTGAGCGCCACGGCGAGGAAGAGCACGGCCACGATCACGTGATAGACGCTGTTCTGGGCGACGCTGTGGATGTTCAGGGCCGTGGGCAGCCCGAACGCGGTGCTGCCGGCCGTCTGCACCAGCCCGACCACGACCGCCAGGATGACGTACAGCACGATGTCCTCGATCACGGCCACCGACAGCACGATGCGCGCGAAACGGGTGCCGAGCAGGCCGACGTCGTGCATGATCCGCGAGATCACCGGAATGCTCGTGACCGCCACGGCCATGCCGAACACCAGGGTCAGCGCCGTGTAGTTGTTCGCCGGGCCGATGAACTGGCGGACGCCCAGCACCACCACGATGCCCAGGCCCGCCGCGAACGGGATGACCAGGCCGAACGAAGCGATCAGCCCGACCGTCCGGACAGCGTTGCGCTGCAGCAGCCGGCGCATCTCAGCGCCGGCGGCGAACATGAGCAGGAGCAGGCCCAGCTGGTAGACGGCCCCGAGCGCGGCCGCTGACGAGCCCGTGGCCGGGAAGATCCAGTGCTGGATCGTCGGCGAGACGGCCCCGAGGGCCGACGGGCCTAGCAGCACGCCGCCCAGTATCTCGCCGATGGCAGCCGGCTGATGGAAGCGCGCGAATAGGCTCCCCATGCCGTGCGCGGCCAGCAGGAGCACGGCCAGCGCGATCAGCAGCCGAGCCAGATCGATATCGGAAAAGCCAAATCCCGCCCCTTAAGCCCCGCCAACCGAAAACTGGCCGAACTAGGCTATATATACTGATTAGCCTGACGGTGTCAACCTGACCAGCCCCTCCTCGCCTCCCGGCGCTCCGCCCCTGAGCGGACTGCCGCCGGCGTACCGTCGAGCCCGTGATCCAGACTCTCGCCGTCGAGACCTACCGGTCGCTGCGACGCCTGCTTATCCCGCTGGCCGCACTGAACGTCGTCACGGGCGCTAACGGCAGCGGCAAGTCCAGCCTGTATCGGGCCTTGCGGCTACTCGCCGACAGCTCACGGAATGGGGCCGTCGCCGCGCTGGCCCGGGAGGGCGGGCTGCCCTCCACCCTGTGGGCGGGTCCGCGGCAGATCAGCCGGGCGGTGCGCGAGGGCCGGTACCCGGTGCAGGGAACGGCCGGCGGCGACGCGGTGGGCCTGCGCCTGGGTTTCGGCGCCGACGACTTCAGCTATGCCATCGACTTCGGCCTCCCGCCGCCCAGTCAGACGGCGTTTGCCCTGGACCCGGAGATCAAGCGCGAGAGCATCTGGAGCGGCCCCGTGCTCCGGCGCGCGGCGCTGCTCTGCGATCGGGCCAACGGCATCGTGCGGCTGCGAGAGGATGACGGCACCTGGACGGCGCCGTACTCCATCCGGCCCTATGACAGCATGCTGAGCGAGTTTGCCGACCCCCAGCGGGCACCGGAAGTCATAACCCTGCGAGAGCGGATCCGGTCCTGGCGGTTCTACGACTACTTCCGCACGGACGCTACGGCGCCCGCGCGCCGGAGCCTGGTGGGGACCCGCACCCCCGTGCTCGACCATGGCGGCGCCGACGTGGCGGCGGCGCTGCAGACGATCCGCGAGATCGGCGACGCCGAGGCGCTGGACGCCGCGGTCGAGCTGGCCTTCCCCGGCAGCCAGATCAGCATCGACCACGACAGCCACGGCCGCCTCGACCTGCGCCTGCGCCAGCACGGCCTGCTCCGGCCGCTCGGGGTGGCAGAGCTGTCCGACGGAACGCTTCGTTACCTGCTGTGGATCGCCGCACTGCTGACGCCGCGTCCGTCCAGCCTGCTCGTCCTCAACGAGCCCGAGACCAGCCTGCATGCGGACCTGCTGGAGCCGCTTGCGCAGCTCATCGGCGGTGCCGCGGTCAGCTCGCAGATCATCACGGTCTCCCATTCCCGGCCGCTGATCGACGCCCTCCTCCGCGCGGCCGGTGGCGACGGGACACCGGTCACCACCATCGAGCTGACCAAGGATTTCGGCGAGACCGTCGTGGCCGGCCAGGAGACCTTCGACCAGCCGGCCTGGTACTGGCCGAAGCGCTGAGCGGACCTGAAGCGGGCGGGAGGCTCCGGCGGTTCAGGCCTGGAGATCGACAGGCAGGACACGTGCCCAGCTACGCGATAACGCCTCTGACGCGCAGGAGCGGCGCCAGCAGGCTTCCCGGGCCGGCCCTGGCGACGCTCTCGGGCGCGTAACGGCCACCGGTCAGAAACCGCCAGGCGGTGTCACCGGTCATGGTGAGCGTCGCTGATGCGGCGAGGGCCGCCCCGTCGTCCAGGCTCCAGGCCTCGGCGCCCCGGGTCAGCCGCCACGAGCCGATCCCGGTGATGTGGATGCCCACCGTCGTCCCAGTAGACGGAGCTCGGGCCGCGGAGATCCACCGACTTCAGCTTCGCGAGCAAGGCCAGGAACTCGGCTCGCCGCGCGACAAGCGGGCTGCGCACACCAGTTACCGGCAGATCGTCGAGCCGCATCCCGCCTCCGCTCGGCGGTCCGGCTATGCCCTGGTCAGTATGACGACGGGAATGATGCGGTCGGTGCCGGCCTCATGATCAGCGAAGAACGGATAGGCCTCCTTGAGCGTGGCCCACAGGTGCTCGCGTTCTGGACCCGTGGCCGTCGCTGCGACCGCTTCGTAGCTCTCGTCGCCGACCTCGACAGTGACCCGCGGGTTGGCCACGAGATTGATGTACCAGTCGGGATGCTTCGGCGCACCCACGTTCGAGGCGATGACGAGCAGCCGATCCCCGTCGCGATGGAACATCATCGGCGTCGTGCGCGACTGCCCGCTTTTCGCGCCAACGGTAGTCAGCAAGACGAGGCGGTCGCGGTGCATGCCGTCGACCTCCCCGCCGGCCCTGAACTGGTCGATTACTCGCCGGTTAACCGCCTTAATGTCCATCTTTCCCCCCATCCGTCTCAGGCAGAAGCATCGCAGTCCCATGATGCACCGCCGAAGCGTCGCAGTGCCGCAGACAGGTGGCTGATCAGTCGCCCGGCAGTTGTCCCGTGCCGGCATTTCGCTGAATTGATTGGCTGGCCACGGATCACCCCTGGCGGGGGATGCCTGGTGACGGAGCAGCGTGCCATGGTCATGGCGGGCGGAATCGCCACCGACCCGGCGATAGATCACAGAGCGGCTGTCGTCGGGGGATTCCGTCCGCGGGACTCCGGCTGCGCTCTGAGGCGAGAGGAACGGGCTTGAGCGCTCAGCAGTTGCTGGCCGCGTTGTTCAACGCTGGCATCGCCATCTCCGTGGGCGCCACCGTCCTGTCCCTGGGCATGACCTTCACCGTGGGCGAGCTGGTCGCACCGCTTCATCGCGTCGTGCTGGTCATCGCCATGGTGGTCCTGAACGCGGTAGTGATCCCGGCGGCCGCGTGGGGCATCGCCGAGATAACCCCGATGGGCTCCAAGTACGTGCCGGGCCTGGTCCTGGCCACTCTCGGCGCAGGCAGCGCAGCATCTTTGAAAGCGGCCCAGCTGGCGAAGCGGGCGGACCTGCCGCTGGCTGTGTCGGTGGTCGTGGTGCTCCAGCTGGTCAATATCATCGCCGTTCCGGTGTGGGCGGGGCAGGTCGTCACCGGCGCGTCGATCAGCGCATGGGACATTGTCAAAAGCCTGCTCCTGCTGGTGCTCCTGCCGCTGGTGGTGGGCCTGTTCGCGCGCGCCCGCTACGCCGCTCATGCCAAGGACTGGCAGCCGCAGCTGGTCAAGGCAGCCAACCTGGCGCTGGTGGTTGCGCTGGCCACTGGCATAGCGGGGAACTGGAGCACGATCGTGTCGATGTTCGGGTCGTGGGTCATCGTCACCGCGATCGTCGTCGTCATCGTCGCTGGCGTCCTGGGCCTGCTGCTGGGCCTGCTGGCGGGCGGCAGGAGCACTGAGATCCGCACCACGACCGGCCTGGTCTCGGTCTTCCGCTTCGCATCACTGGGACTGATCATCATCGGCGCGCAGCTGCACGGGAACCCAACCTACCTCGGTCCGGCCCTCACCTTCGCGCTCATCGACTTCATCCTTCCCCTCGCGCTGGCCGTTGAGATCGGGCATCGATCCGGAGCGACGAAACCAGCTTCCGTAGCTGCCCCGGCGCAGCGCATCTCCTGACCGGTTCACGTCGCACTGCGCGGTTGCAGCCGACGGCTGACAGCCGATCACGGCTCACGGCTGCCCACCTGCGCCGGCCCTTGATGATCACGGACGACCCCGATGCAGTAGAAGACCACGGGCACGTAAGCGTCAGCACGTACTAGTTCAGCGGCTGATCGGGGCGGCCGGGTCTCCGCCGATGTCGGCTTCGAGGGCGGTCATCGCTCTGTGGAGCCGGGCGGTGCGGGTCGTGGCGGTGGGGGCGGTGATGAGCTTAAGGATCAGGGCGTAGCGCTGGGTCTTGCTGAGTGCGCCGAACGCCTGCGCCGCCCGCGGGCTCGCCGCGAGTGCGGCGGCGAGATCGGGCGGGACGGTGGCGTTCCGCTGCGACGCGTAGGCGGTGGCCCATCTGCCGTCGGCCTTCGCGGCCTCAACCTCAGCCAGGCCGGACGGTCGCATCCGCCCGGCCGCGATCAGCTCCTCGGCCTTGGCCACATTGACCTGGGACCAGCGGCTGCGTGGCCGACGGGGCACGTACTTCTGCAAGTAGTAGACCTCGTCGTAGGCCTTGCGCTGGCCAGAGATCCAGCCGAAGCACAGGCCCAGGTCGACTGCCTCGCCATCGGTCAACGACGGGCGCCCCGATGCCCTTTTCGCGATCTTTAGCCACACGCCGGCCTGCAGGTCGACGTGTGCGTCCAGCCAGGCCTCGAAGTCCGCAGCGTCGCGGAATGCGATCACCCGGGCTTCGCGGGCGGCAGGCTCCGTCGACACGTGTGACTCCTCCAGCAGGAGAGGGCCGCCTACTGCACGGCGGGCCGGTCCTCGGCCCAGAGTTTCATGGTGCTGATTCCACGGAGCATGGAGACTTTCCTTCCCTGCCCGCGACCAGGTTCGCCAAGATAGTAGCCACCTCCGACAAATAGGAGCACCCGCTCTCAGCAGCCTCTCCGGCTGCCACGACAACGACGGGATCCAGCGGCCGAGGACGACCGTGAGCTGCTTGAGTCAAGGAACGTAAGCCGTGACGGCGACGGCCGGACGAGCTTGCTCCCCTGGCGTAATGGTGTGCTGACGGCCCCGGAATATCCGCAGCTGGCTGGGAGCGGTCACCAGTCGCACCCGGTACCGTCGCCAGACTCAGCCGCCCGATCAGGCCACCAACCCAAGATCAAGAAAGATCGAGGTTAATGGCCCGCCAGCATCCGCTAGCTAGGAATCAGACGAGAAGTCGGGCCGGGATCATGGCCCTGAACTGGGAAGATAACCTGGAGCGGGTGACGGGAATCGAACCCGCACTGTCAGCTTGGGAAATGGCCGCATCCGGGCGGCCGCTAGGGCTGCTGACCTGCCGATGGGTCTTACCGCCAGTACCCGCGATTTACCGCTCACGCCCCTGGCTAATTGCACGTTAATTGCACGGACACGCCCGCCGACGCGCGACGATGAGGGCGGGTTGACCCCCTGCTTACAAAGATCGTGGACGGCTTTGCCTGACCTGGCCTTTGCAGGTAAGCGCCAACGTGGCTTGCCCGCCAGTCCGCGATTCCCCCTTGGTCACCGTCCGGTCGGGCACGCAACGGGCACGGCTCACAGGCATGGCGATCTTGGAGCGGGCTCAGCTCGTGCCGGAGCACAGCGAGCCGGAGGCGTATGCTTTGATGCTGTTCGCACTCTTTCCGGATCTCTGGCTCTGCCTAGAATCATCGGCTCGCGACGACAGGAGTCGGCTGTGCCCGCTGCGGTCCCCGGCAAGGGCAAACGTCACAACATTCCGGCTCTTTTCTGGTGGTGCGGGCACGTAGTGGCGTTGATCATTCTCTTCTTGATCACTGACGCTCGCGGTCTGTGGTTCTGGACAGTCGGTCTAGCATTGGTGATCAGCAGTTATGCAGGTCAGATCGCGCTAAACCGACGTGCAAGCCGATCGACCACCGGCAGCTCTGCACCACGTGAGCCGACCGCTGGTCTCCCCCCGTCTTCCTCATAGCTGCCGGTCCTGACCTGGGCCTTTCTTCGGAGCGGGTGACGGGAATCGAACCCGCACTGTCAGCTTGGGAAGCTGATGTTCTGCCATTGAACTACACCCGCGCGAGCTACCCGACATCGAGCCTGTCAGCCGTCGCCCGAACATCGTACCGGAACCGGCGTGCCTGCAGCGCCCCGCTTCGCCCGGGCCCAGCCGCCCCGGCCGCCAGCCGCGCGCCACGGGCAAGACCCCGAGCTCGATCAAGACTTGCCCCGGCTTTCGGCAGTTCCGCGTGCTCCCCCGGCTTGCTCCGCTAGCGTCAGACCGCCGGCCGGCACCGTGCAAACGGCAACGCCATCAGCTGATCATTTCACGTTCCCGTTACGAACCTGAATCAGCCCGGCAACCCACGCGTTGGACGGTAGAGATTAGCCCATACCTATCGGGAGGCCGCATGCCGCTGTGGAGGATACGGATTACGTTGTCAGACGATCCGCACAGCCGCGCGCTGCTGAAGCAGGCGCTTGACGGCCAGCGGGTAACCGAGCTGAACTTCGCGCCGCGGCCGGCCAATGCCGCGCAGATGGCCGGTGACGTGGTCCTGGAGCTACCCCGCGACGATGATCTCGGCACGATGCTGACCGCGCTGCACCGGATCAGCCCGCAGGTCTTCGTGAGCCGGGTGGATGACGACGCTGCGGCGGAAAGCAAGCCCAGGCTCACGAGCAGGTTCGGCCGTATCATCGGGCGGGCCGGCAGCGAGGGCAGCGCGATGGTGGCGGCCGATCAGTCCTGCCGCTGACCGCCGTTGGTCACGACGGCCGGTCCGGGCGTGGCTGGCGCAGCGCGGCCAGGAGCGCGTCCCGCTCGGCCAGCGCTACCCGTAGCTGCGCGCGGTCGGCCTCGAGTTCGCGGATCAAGGCCTTGAGGTCCTCGATTCCGGCCTCCAGCAGCAGCACGCGGCGGATGGCGGGCAGTGTCATGCCCTCGTCGACCAGCCGCACGACATACTGGACGACGGTGATCTCGTTGCGGGTGTAGCGGCGCTGGCCGCCGTTGGACCGGGACGGGCGGACGACTTCATGCTCGTCCAGCCGTCTCAGGAACGCCTGCTGGACTTCCAGCATGCCCGCGACCTGACCCACTGTGAACAGCGGCAGGTCCGCATTGTCCAGAGGCAGTGATGCCATGGCTCAGGTCTCCTTTCCACACGAGCGCCTAGCTGGCGAAGGCCCGCGCGGCGGGCAGCCGCACGGGCCTCCTGGCAGCGTATCGCCGGACTTGAGCAGACTGCTTCGGCAGCCAGCTGGCCTTGTCGGCGGCCCTGACCTCGACCTTGCGGGGCTGCGCCTTCTCCTACAGCGGGACGCGGACCTTCGGGACGCCGCCCTCGTAGTCGGCCACGATCTTCTCCGCGTCACGCCCCGGTCCACGGTGACGTCGAGGCTGTTGGTGTCGACGCCGGACAGGTCAAAGCGGAGCTCGATCTCCTGAGGGCGGCGGATGGCGTCTATCCGAGTAGGGCCGCGGTCGGCCGAGTAGGGCCGGAGACGGGCTAGCTGAGGCGCTCGATGACGGTGGCGTTGGCCTGCCCGCCGCCTTCGCACATGGTCTGCAGGCCGTACCGGCCGCCGCTGCGCTCCAGCTCGTGCAGCAACTTGGTCATCAGGATCGCGCCGGTGGCGCCGAGCGGGTGGCCGAGCGCGATCGCGCCGCCGTTGGGGTTGGCCTTCTCCAGCGAGGCGCCGGTGTCGGCCGACCAGGCGAGCAGCACGGGCGCGAACGCCTCGTTGACCTCGAAGACGTCGATGTCGTCAATGCCGAGATGGCCCTTCTCCAGCACCATCTCGGTGGCGGGAATCGGTCCGGTCAGCATGTAGACGGGATCCGCGCCGATCACGGCGAGCGAGTGGATCCGGGCCCGGGGCGTGAACCCGTGCCGCCGCACGGCCGTCGGCGACGCGATCAGCAGCGCCGCCGCTCCGTCCGAGATCTGCGAGGCGGTGGCCGCGGTCAGCTCCCAGCCGTCGCGGAGCGGCTTGAGCTCGGCCATCTTCTCGAGCGTGGTGTCGCGGCGCGGGCCCTCGTCGCTGACCACGTCGGCGATGGGCGTGATCTCCCGGTCGAACCGGCCCTCGTCGATGGCGCGGATCGCACGAGCATGGCTCTCCAGCGCGAACTCCTCCAGCTGCGAGCGCTTGATGCCCCACTTCTCGCAGATCAGCTGGGCGCCGCGGAACTGGGAGATCTCCTGGTCGCCGTACCGCTCATGCCAGCGGTTCCCGTAGGGGATCCCCATGCCGGCCTCCAGCGGCAGCTTCACCGTCGAGCCCATCGGCACCATGCTCATGCTCTCGACGCCCGCTGCGATCACCAGGTCCTGAGTGCCCGAGAGCACGCCCTGGGCGGCGAAATGGACGGCCTGCTGCGAGGAGCCGCACTGGCGGTCGATGGTGACGCCAGGCACGCTTTCCGGCAGCCCGGCCGACAGCCAGGCGTTGCGGGCGATGTCGATGGACTGCGGGCCGATCTGCGAGACGCAGCCCATGATGACGTCCTCGACGGCGGACGGATCCGCGCCTGTCCGGGTGATCAGCTCGGTCAGCACGTGCGCGGCCAGGTCGACGGGGTGCACGCCGGCAAGTCCCCCGTTTCGCCGGCCCACGGGCGTCCGTACCGCTCCGACGATGTATGCCTCTGACACCATGACCTCCATGTCAGGCCACTGATCAGCTGTGGCCCCGGTTACCTTTTCGAGGTTACCCCGGAGTACTGCCGCTGCCATACCCCTGGGCGGCCCGCATCGCGCGGGATTGCAGGCTGAGACGGTCCAGCAGATTTCCTCCCACGCTGAGCCTCCATCCGGCTACTATCCGTAATAAGCCGAGGCTAGAGCGCTGAATTGGTCCGGCCAGCTAACATCCAGGTCGCCCGCCACAGGGGGGCGCGGCAGGTGCCGCGCTCGGCGGGAACAGCACGGGGAGTAGCCGCAGGCATGTCAAGAACCACTGATGACGCGGGCGAGCTGGTGAGCATCGGGCAGCTCGCCAAGGCCGCCGGGGTGAGCAGCCGGACGATCCGCTACTACGAGGAGCTCGGGATACTGCCTGAGCCGCGGCGGTCGGCCGGTGGCACGCGCAAGTACCCGAGCGAGTACGGCGGCTACATCGCGGCGACGCTGGCCCTCAAGGACCTCGGCTTCCGGCTGGACGAGATCAGGCCGCTGGCGCGGCTGGCGATCGGCCGCTCGGTGACCACCGGCCAGCGGGACACCGCGGCCCGGCTGGTCGAGGACCGGATCGAGGCGCTGGCCCGGCAGGTCACGGTGCTGCGCCGGCTGCATGACTCGGTGCGCGAGCCGGACGCCCCCACCTCGGTATCGGCCATCCTCGGCGCGACCAGCCATACCGACCAGTCCGCCGCCGCAGTGGCAAGCGCCTCCTAGCTCGTCTCGCGCGGCTCGCGCTCCATCGCGGCGGCTTGGAGCGGGTCGGTCGCTCTAGAGGGGGGCGGGTTGGAGGTGACGGGCCATCCAGTCGGCGCTGTAGGGGCGGTGCCGGTAGGTCAGGTTGGCGCAGCCGTGGTTGCCGTCAGCCAGCAGCAGGAACTCGGCCGGGCCGCCCGCCTCGCGGACCAGGCGCTGCGCCTGTTGCCACGGGATGAGCCGGTCCTGCTGGCCGGCCACGACCAGTAGCGGGGCGGCGAGCCGCCCGGCCCGTCCGGCCAGGGTCAGCTCGCCGGCGTATCGCTCAGCCTGCTCGTCGGTGGCCAGCTTGGACCGGACCCGGAAGGCGTCCCGGCTGAGCTGCGGCAGCTGGGGCCAGGCGTCCCCGAAGCAGAACGGTCCGCATAGCGTGATGCAGGCGCGCACCCGGTGGTCACCGGCGGCCAGCCGCGCGGCGTAATAACCACCGAGGCTGACTCCCCAGATCCCGACCCCGGCCGGATCGATGCCGGGCTGCTGGATGACCGCGTCGATGATGGCCCCGCCGGGGACTTCCCAGTCCGGCCGGATGACCAGGTCGTACTCGGCCTCCCCCTGACCGGGCCCGTCGACGGAGAACGTAGCCAGCCCGCGGCGCAGGAACAGCTCCTCGGTGGCGGGGAACTCCTCCTTGGCCGAGTCCAGCCCGGCGATGAGGATGACGACCGGGTGCGGGCCAGCGCCGGCCGGGCGGCGCAGGTTCCCGACGAGCTCAGCGCCATCGAACGGCACGGCCACCCGTTCTCCGGGCGGGTCGAGGTGCGGCAGGGCGTCGCGCAGGCACCGGACGGCCGCCTCATGTGCCGCGGTGAGCTGCAGGAGGTCCTGGACGAACAGGAACTTGGCGAAGTGGTAGTAAGCGGCGGCCTGCGTCAGATGGCCGCCGGCCGACCGGGCGCGTCCGCTGGCCAGCGCGGTGCGCCCGAGCTCCTCGTGCTCGGCGGCCG
This sequence comes from Streptosporangiaceae bacterium, assembly GCA_036510065.1. Classification (GTDB taxonomy): domain Bacteria; phylum Actinomycetota; class Actinomycetes; order Streptosporangiales; family Streptosporangiaceae; genus DASUBV01. Next base: position 28,252 of record DATCEO010000232.1, read on the forward strand.
CCGCGGACCAGGCGGCGCACCAGCCGTCCCACTTGTCGATGCCAGCGGTAACCCGCGCGAAGTCACCCGGGTCGACGCCGTTGGCGATGAATCGCGGCGCCCAGTGCGAGATGGCCGTGGCGACCCGGTTGTCCATCCTCGGGAGTCTCGCACACGATGACGCGGTGGTAAACGCCGTGCCGTCACCGGCGGCGGGCGGCCACCGGGCGGACCGCGGCTGCGGCGGGCTTCCGTTATCGCGGATCGGTCTTATGCTCAGTGAAGACGGCCGACTTTTCTGGGAGGCGCCGGTGACGCCCGGGCTGATCTTGCTGGTATTCCTGGGGCTGCTGTGTGCCTTTTTCTATACCCGGGCGCGGCGCCGGATGGGCCTGCCCGTCGCGGGAAAGCACTGGACGACGGTCATCATCGGCGTGGTGCTGATCATGCTCACGGTCTGGGTGGCCCAGCAGTAGCCGCCGGCTATGAGCCGCTCCGGATCGGCAGCTCGAACCAGACGGCCTTGCCGTCCTTGGTCGGCCGTGAGCCCCACCGGGTAGCCAGCTGGTCGACCAGGTACAGTCCGCGGCCGCCCTCGTCGCTCTCCCCGGCGGCCCGGATCCGGGGCAGTCGCAGGTCGGTGTCGAAGACCTCCACCCAGATGGCCTCCTGGCCGCGGCGCAACCGCAGGGTGAACTCGCTGCCGGCCTGACCGGGGAGCAGCTCGCCGAACGGCGCCATGTCCCAGGCGCCGGCGCCCGGGACCCCGAGGCTGCCCGGGCCGGCCGCCTCGAGCAGGAACTGGTGCCGGGGACTGGGGGTCGTGGCGGCGTGCAGGACGACGTTGGTGACGATCTCTGACACCAGCAGGCAGGCCAGGTCGGCCTGCTCCAGGTCCATGCCCCACTTGATGAAGTTCTCCTGCGCCAGCCGCCGGGCCTCGGACACCTTGATGGGCTCGGCTGCGAAGCGGCCCTCCCAGGAGGCCAGGTTGACCGGGGAGGTGCGGACCACGACGACAGCCATGTCGTCGTCGATCTCGCCCGGGACCGCGTACTCGGCCGCCTCGGCCACCTGCGCCACCCCGCCGTCGGCGGCATCGTGCAGTGCCTGGCGCAGCATCTGCTGCACCTCCGCGTCGCTGTAGTGGCCGTCGCCGTGCTCGCGCTGCCGCCGGTCAACCAGGCCGTCGGTGTAGAACACCAGGGTGGAGCCGGGCGGCAGGTAGCGGGACTCCTCGCGGTAGGTCGGCAGGGCCGGCATGCCGCGGCCGCGGACGCCGAGCAGCACGCCCTTGTGCTTGACCTCGAGCTGGCTGACGTCGTGCCCGCTGATCAGCAGCGGCGGCATATGCCCGGCGTTGGCGAAGGACAGGATCCGCGACCACGCGTCATACACCAGGTAGGTGCAGCTCACGGTGGGCGGGTCGGCGGCATCGGCATGGTGGTCGGCGGCCGGCGGCGGGACCAGCGTCCGGCACCAGTCGTCCAGCCGCCGGAGGATCTCGGCCGGCGGCTTGTCGTCCTGGGCGAAGGCCCGCAGCGCGGCCCGCAGCTGGCCCATCACCGCCGCGGCCCGGGCGCCGCGGCCCTCGACGTCCCCGATGACGATGCCGACCCGGCCGGCCGACAGCGGGATGATGTCGTACCAGTCCCCGCCGACCTGGGTCTGGATGCCCTGGCCGTGGGTCTCCAGGGGCTTGGCCGGCACGTATTTGTAGGCGACCTCCAGCCCGTCGAGGGCGGGCGGGTCCAGCGGCAGCAGGCTGGTCTGGAAGGCCAGCGCGGTCCGCCGCTCCTCCTCGAACAGCATGGCGTTGTCGATGGCGATGGCCACCCGGCTGGCGACGGCGCTCAGGAAGTCGCGGTCGTCGGGGCCGTAGTGCCGCTCGCGCCGCTCGGCCAGCCCGGACAGCGCCAGGCTGATCACCCCGAGCAGCTCACCGCGGGCGACCAGCGGCGCGGCGAGCACCGAGGCCAGCCCGATCTCGTCGCAGATCTGCCCGCTCTCCGGGCGCGGCAGGGGGAAGCTCTCCTCGCTCAGGTCCTCCACCACGACGGTGTCCATCCGGGCCATGGCCTGCTGGCAGAAGTGACCCTCCGGGTAGACGATCTGCTCGCCGACGCGGGCCCAGGTGCCGGGCTCGGGCGTCCAGCCGCGGGAGTTGCGCTGCGCCCGGCGCACCAGCTTGTCGCCCTGCAGCAGGTCGATGAAGCAGTGATCGGCGAACTGCGGCACCAGGGTCTCGGCCACCTGCCGCAGGGTAACGCTGAGCTCGAGCGAGCCCGCCAGCCGCTCGCCGATCCGCTCCAGCACGCCGATGCGGTCGCTCTGCCGCTGGCCGCCGCGGCGGGTGGCCTCGCGGGCGATGATCACGATGCCGGTCACCTGGCCGGATGGCCCGCGCAGCGGGGCGGCGTGGGCCCGGACGAAGACCCGGGAGCCGTCCACCCGCATGGTCGCGAAGGTGCCCTCCCACGGCCAGCCGCGAAACACCTGCCGGGTCATGTCCCGGGCCTTGCGGGCGTCGCCTTCCTCGAAGCCGAGGGCCAGCAGCGACCGGCCGGCCAGGTGCTCGGCGTCGTCGGGGAAGCCGAAGAGCGAGACGGCGAAGTCGTTGGCATACAGCAGGAGCCCGTCGAGGTCGGTCACCACCACGCCGGCGGACATGCTGTCCAGAACGGTGTCAGCACTGAGCAGCGGCTGCAGCGCCGCGCCGCTCGCCTTACCGGCCGGGGTCACCAGGCACTCACCTGCCTGCACCGCCTCGGCCTGCCCCAACGGGGGTCACGGCCGCGTAACAAACACATGCGACGCGATCTGCTGGGGCAGCGCGATCTGCTGGGGCAGTTCGTCTCCCGGCTCGCCGGCTGTGTCCCCACCTGTCACCCGTATGCCTTCATCGCTCATGGCGAGGGTTACCTCGCGTCCGGGTTGTATCCCAATGTTCTTGAGTCTAAGCATGAGGGCCGCGTCGCTCTGGATCTGCTCGCTAATGCGGCGCACTATGACCTGCTCGCCAGTCGTCACGGCCACCTTGGTCATCGCGATCCCCCCGTCATCCTCGGCCTGGGCGGCGCGCTTGCTCGCGTCCTCCGGCACGCCGAGTTCCTCCAGGCCGGGAATGATATTGCCGTGCGGGCAGCAGACGGGATATTCCAGCAGCTCGACTAGCCGGCGCTCCACGCTGTCGGAAATCACGTGCTCCCAGCGGCAGGCCTCAATATGCACGTCTTCCCAGGGCAGCCCGATCACCCCGACCAGCAGGCATTCCGCGAGCCGGTGCTTGCGCATCACCCGCATGGCCAGCGTCCGGCCGGTCTGCGTCAGCGCCAGCTGCCGGTCGCCCTCCACCGTCAGCAGGCCGTCGCGGGCCATCCGGGCGACCGTCTGGCTTACGGTCGGCCCGCTCTGAGACAACCGCTCGGCGATCCGCGCGCGCAGCGGAACTATGCCTTCTTCCTCGAGCTCGAAGACCGTGCGAAGGTACATTTCGGTCGTATCGATTAGCCCGTGCGCCGTCACTAGCACTCCTTCCAGGATTGATGCTATTCCGGGATGGCGCAGGCGCGAACTGACAGCGACGCGATGTAATAATCCGGGACGCCCGGCGTGGGCGCGGGCTCAGGGCGCGAGACGCTCGGCAGCCCAGCCGCCGCCGGGCTGCGGGCGATACCTGAACCGGTCATGCATCCGGTTGACCCGGCCGTGCCAGAACTCGATAATCTGCGGCTCGACCCGGTAGCCGCCCCAGAAATCCGGCATCGGCACCGGGGTCCCGTCGGGCCAGCGCTCGGTCAGCTCGGCGTACCGGTCGTCGAGCTCGGCGCGCGAGCCGATGACCGTGGACTGCCGGCTGGACCAGGCCCCGAGCTGCGAGCCGCGCGGCCGCGAGCGGAAGTAGGACTCGCTGTCGGCCGTGGACAGCGGCGTAACCGTGCCCTCGATGATTACCTGCCGCTGCAGCGGATACCAGGGGAACAGCAAGCTTGCCCGGGGCACCTCCGCCAGATCGCTGCCCTTGCGCGAGGTCCGGTTGGTGTAGAAGGTGAAGCCGCTGTCGCCGTAGTCCTTCAGCAGCACCATCCGGGCCCGCGGCCGGCCGTCGGCCGACACGGTGGCCAGCGCCATCGCGGTGGGCTCGGGCAGCCCAGCGGTCAGGACGTCCGCCATCCACCGGCTGAACAGCTCCAGCGGGCTGGCGGGCAGCATCGACTCGTCGAGCCTGTCGTCCAGCTCGGGCCGCTGCTGAAGGTCGTCAAGATCGGTGGTCTGGCGGTCGTCGCTCACGGGTACTGATCCTCACACACTGCCGTGGCAGGCCACCACGCTGGGCACTAGCCCGGCGGCGAGGTCCTCGCCGGCCCGGCCGGGGCAGCTGACCGGTGCCGTAGCGCCAGGCCGGGTTACCGGTCCGTAGCCATCGCGCGGTTCAATAGGCATGCTGGCCGAACATGCCCGCTGGCCCCCGCCGCCCGTGTAGGTGCGGCCTGACTGATCTGGCCAGCCCGCCGGCCGCCGCGGACAAGGAGACGGAGGAAGCACGGATGTCCGACTTCACGCCGGGTCTAGAGGGCGTTGTCGCATTCGAGACGGAGATTGCCGAGCCCGATAGAGAGGGCGGCTCACTCCGGTACCGAGGCGTGGACATCGAGGAGCTCGTGGGACATGTCTCCTACGGGCACGTCTGGGGACTGCTGGTCGATAACAAGTTCGCGCCCGGCCTGCCGCCGGCCGAGCCTTACCCGATCCCGGTGCACTCCGGTGACATCCGGGTCGACGTGCAGAGCGCCCTGGCCATGCTGGCGCCCGCCTACGGCATGCGCCAGCTCCTCGACATCAGCGACGAGCAGGCCCGTGACGACCTGGCGCGCGCCTCGGTGATGGCCCTGTCGTTCGTCGCCCAGTCAGCGCGCGGCCTCGGGCTGCCGATGGTGCCGCAGCACCGGGTGGACGAGGCCAAGACCATCACCGAGCGGTTCATGATCCGCTGGCGCGGCGAGCCGGACCCGGCTCACGTCAAGGCCATCGACTCCTACTGGACGTCGGCGGCCGAGCATGGCATGAACGCGTCCACGTTCACCGCCCGGGTCATCGCCTCCACCGGCGCGGACGTCGCCGCCGCCCTGTCGGGCGCGGTCGGCGCCATGTCCGGCCCGCTGCACGGCGGCGCTCCGGCCCGGGTACTGGGCATGATCGAGGAAGTCGAGAAGACCGGCGACGCCGTGGCCTACGTCAAGCAGGCGCTGGACAGCGGTGACCGGCTGATGGGGTTCGGGCACCGCGTGTACCGCGCGGAAGACCCGCGGGCGCGGGTGCTGCGCCGGACCGCCCAGGAGCTGAACGCGCCGCGCTACGAGGTAGCCGCAGCGCTGGAGAAGGCGGCCCTGGACGAGCTGCACGCCCGCCGGCCAGACCGGGTGCTGGCCACCAACGTGGAGTTCTGGGCGGCCATCATCCTGGACTTCGCCGAGGTGCCCTCGCACATGTTCACGTCGATGTTCACGTGCGCACGAACCGCCGGCTGGGCGGCGCACATCCTGGAGCAGAAGCGCACCGGACGGCTGGTCCGGCCCAGTGCCCGGTATGTGGGCCCGCCGTCCCGCCCGGTCCGGGACGTGCCCGGGGCCGCCGACGTCCTGGATCACAATGTCTGAGGACTCACCGAAGATCGCGATCCCGGCCGGGCTGCTGCCGGCCGACGGCCGGTTCGGCTGCGGGCCGTCGAAGGTGCGCCCCGAGCAGGTGGCCGCCCTCGCCGGGCCGGGAGCGGCGCTGCTGGGCACCTCCCACCGGCAGGCCCCCGTCCGGGAGCTGGTGCAGCGGGTCCGGGAGGGCCTGGCGGAGCTGTTCTCGCTCCCGGATGAGTACCTGGTCGTGCTCGGCAACGGCGGCAGCACGGCGTTCTGGGAGGTCGCGGCCTTCGGCCTGATCCGGCAGCGCTCCCAGCACCTGTCGTTCGGGGAGTTCTCGTCCAAGTTCGCGGCGGTCACCACCGCCGCGCCCTGGCTGGACGGCCCCACCGTCATCCAGTCGGCGCCGGGCTCGCACCCCGAGCCCAGCGCCGAGACGGGGGCCGACGCTTACGCCCTCACCCAGAACGAGACCTCCACCGGCGTGGCGATGCCGGTGCGCCGGGTCCGCGGCGCCGACGACGACGCGCTGATCCTGGTCGACGCGACCAGCGGCGCGGGCGGGCTGCCGGTGACCGCGAGCGAGTTTGACACGTACTACTTCGCGCCGCAAAAGTCGTTCGGGTCCGACGGCGGGCTGTGGATCGGCCTGCTGTCGCCAGCCGCGCTGGAGCGAGCCGAGCAGATCGCCTCCAGCGATCGGTACATCCCGGAGTTCCTGTCCCTGCGGGCGGCGATCGCCAACTCCCGCCAGCAGCAGACCTACAACACTCCGGCCCTGGCCACGCTGATCATGCTGGCCGAGCAGGTGGACTGGATGCTGGCCCAGGGCGGCCTGGACTGGACGACGGCGCGAACGGCCCAGTCGTCGGGGTACCTGTACGACTGGGCGGAGCGGACGGAGTTCACCACCCCGTTCGTCACCGACCCTGAGCAGCGCTCGCAGGTGGTCGGCACCATCGACCTGGCCGGGGATATCGACGCCACGGCGGTGTCGGGAATCCTGCGCGCCAACGGCATCGTGGACACCGACTCCTACCGCAAGCTGGGCCGCAACCAGCTGCGGATCGGCATGTTCCCCGCCGTCGAGCCGTCGGATGTCCAGGCCCTCACGGCCTGCATCGACTACGTGGTGGAGCACCTCTAGCACATCGCCGCGCCGGCGCGGCGCCGGCGGCGCGGCGACGGGACTGGCCCGCTACGGCGTCAGGTGGCTGCCCGCCGGGGCTGCGCCAGCGGCCACCGGGCCAGGCTCTCGTACCGGGGGCGGCTACCGCGCGCCGGTCCGGGCTGGTGGCTGCGGATCAGGTCAATGCGGCCCGCCGCCCAGCGGCCCGCGGCCAGTTCCGCCAGCTCGGTGGTGAGCGGGCGGAGGTCAGCAGGCTCCCGGAGGCGGGCCAGGGTGAGGTGCGGCCGGAACCGCCGCCCCTCGTCCGGCGACGGGGCGCCGGCCCGCCGGGCTCCGGCGGCCACCGACGCGGCCAGCGCCCGGAGGCCAGCCAGATCGCCGTCTACGCCGGCCCAGAGCACCTGGGCCCGGGGGGCACTGGGAAAGGCCCCAGCGCCGCGCACGGCCAGGTCCAGTCCGGGATGCCGGCGCGCCGCGCGCTCCAGCCGGACACCTAGGTCGGGCAGTACCTGCTCACCCACCTCGCCGAGAAAGGCCAGCGTGACGTGCCAGGCGTCCGGGCCGGTCCAGCGCAGGGCCGGCCACTGCGCCCGCAGCCAGGCCGTCCGGTCCTCGAGCTCGGCCAGCACCGCGGCCGGGGGGACGATCGCCACGAAGAGCCGCACGCCGCTATTACTAGCAGCTTCCCGCCCGTCCGGCCGGCCGTCTCTCTGCTCCCGGATGCCGCCCCAAGCTGCCGGGGTCAGCTCACGAGCCGGGCGAGCTGGGCAGGCCGGAGGTAGGAGCGCGCCGGGGCGCCACTGCGGCGGGCCAGCACCAGGCCCACGACCACCGTGGCGATCAGCGAGATGAGACCGCCGGAAATGATGCTCATCCGCGGCCCGAAGACCTCGGCGATCCACCCGGCCAGCGGCGAGCCGAGCGGCGTGCCGCCGAGGAAGACCAGCATGTACAGCCCCATCACACGGCCGCGCATGGCCGCGGTGGTGCCCAGCTGCATCGTCGAGTTAGCCGCGGTCGTGAGGGTCAGCAGCGCCAGGCCCGTCGGCACCAGCACGATGAGGAACGACAGGAAGTCCGGCATCAGGCCGCTGAGCATCTCGAACACGCTGAACGCGAATGAGGTCGCCACCAGCAGGGACAGGGTAGGCCGGCCCCGGCGGGCGGCTATCAGCGCCCCGCCGAGAGCCCCGAAGGCGAAGGCCGTCGAGGCGACGCCGAACGCGCCGGCGCCGGTGTGGAATACCCCGCGCGACATCAGTGCGGTCGTCACCTGGAAGTTCATCCCGAACGTCGAGACGAAGAAGATCAGGATCAGTGTCATCCACAGGGTCGGCCGGGCCCGGACGTAGGCCATCGCCTCACGCAGCTGCCCCGCGGCCCGCGGGGCCCGCGGCACCCGGAGCAGTTCGGCGGGCCGCATCAGCTTGAGGCTGACCAGCACCGCCCCGTAGGACGCCGCGTTGACCATGAAGGCCGCGGGTGTCCCGACCGCGCTGATGACCAGCCCGGCGACAGCCGGGCCCGCGATCCGGGCCAGGTTGAAGACCGCGCTGTTGAGCGCGATCGCGTTGGCCATGCCGTCCTTGCCGACCATCTCGACCGCGAACGCCTGCCGGGTCGGGTTGTCCACCACGGTGACCAGGCCCAGCGCGAAGGCCAGCAGGTACACCTGCCAGATCCGCACGGTACCGGTGAGCGCCAGCACGCCGAGGACGAGGGCCAGGCCGCCCATCAGCGCCTGGGTCACCATCAGGATGCCGCGCTTGGAGTACCGGTCCGCGACGGCGCCGCCCCACAGGCTGAGCAGCATGGGGGCGAACTGTAGTCCGGTGGTGATGCCGAGCGCGGCGCCGCTGTTGTGCGTGAGATTGAGAACGAGCCAGTCCTGGGCGACCCGCTGCATCCAGCTGCCGGTGTTCGAGACCACCTGCCCGGTGGCGAACAGCCGGTAGTTACGGGTGCGGAGAGAGCCGAACATGCGACCGCCCCGGCGGCTCTGTTGCGGCTGTTGCGGCTGGTCGGTCGAGGCTGGCGGGCTGCCCTGGCTAGGGCGGCCGCCGGTCAGGACTGGCTGAGGCGCTGCAGGATCGGGGCTGCCGCCCGCAGAGTCGCCCGCTCCTCCTGGCTGAGCTCCCGCAGGCGCTGGGCCAGCCACGCCTCGCGGAGCTTGCGCGACTGCTGTACTAGCTCGCGGCCCTGGTCGGTCACGGTCAGCATGACCTGCCGGCCGTCGGTCGGATGCGGGGCCCGCGTCACAAGCCCGCGCTCCAGCAGTGCGGCGATCACCCGCGTCATGGACGGGGGCTGCACCTTCTCGTGCTCCGCCAGGGCGCCCGGCGTCATCGCGGCGTGCCGCTCCAGCGCCGCCAGGGCAGCCAGCTGGGTATCGGACAGCTCGGTCGCTACGCCGCGGGCGATGCGCTCTGCCCGGAGCCGCCGGGCGAGCCGGCTGACCGAGATCCGAAGCTCCGATGCCAGGCCCGCGTCGGACCTGGTCTGCGATGTCGTCATTTTCGTTAACCTGAGTCATTACTTTAGCTAACTATAGGGCCGGACCGCGTATTCCGTCAAGACTGCGGTTCGCCGCGCCGGGTAGCGCGGCCGCCCGGCATGCGGGCGGCCCCTGCAGTAATTGTGCCTGTCGGCCGGGCTGTCGGAGCACCATCGGCGGCACAGTCGGCCGATTGTTGTTCCAGGCCAGCTGCGGGTGGCCGGCTAGTGAGGCGTGACTACGCTGCGCAGCCGCTCGGGAGTTGACTATCAGCAGGTGGCGGGACCGGCCAGGCTAGCCGCCCAGCCAGCCCCGCCCAGGCTGAGCGGCCAGCCCTCGCCCCGGCGGAGGTGCTCACCGTCCAGCCAGGGTGGCCGCCACCTCCGCCCCCCATAGGTACGGCGGTGACAGCCACCGGCTGCGGCCCCCGCGGACTGCGCCCCCGCAAGGCGGTCCGCGGGCCATGAGCCCAGCCGCTCTCTCCAGCTCCGGCAGGCTCCCCCGAGACCGCTGGAGTGTTGAGCGGGTCTGACTGGTATGAGCATGACCGTCATCTATTGCGCGGGGGTTGAGCGCCGGTTGCCTGACTGTGCCGCTGGAATCCGGGCGCGCCGCACCGGCGCCGCACGGCGCGCCAAACGTCACGATCCGCTATGTCGCGGTCCCTTGAGCGGCACAGAATGGCGAACGAGGCTTAGGCCGTGATTAAGTATTGATTGAGCTATGCGTTCATGATCTTCACCGGAAAGCGGACGCAGGCCTATCAGCCCGCCGAGACGACGGGGCTGGCGGACTCGGATGAGGCATACAGTGCGGTTTCGCATTCTGGGACCGCTCGAGATCTGGACCGGCCAGGACTGGAGCGGAATCGGCGCAGCCAAATGGCGGGCGCTGCTGGCCGCCCTGCTGCTCAACCCTGGCCAGGTGGTCTCGACCGAGCGACTGAGCGCCGAGCTCTGGGGTGATAGGCCGCCTGACCGCGCGGCGAACCTGGTGAGCATCTACGTCCTCCGGCTGCGCCGCCTGATGGCCGACCGGGACGGCCGCGTGCTGGTCACCCACGCACCGGGCTACCTGCTGCGGCTGGAGCCCGGCGACCTTGACGCATCGAGCTTCGAGACGCTAGCCAGCCAAGGGCGGCAGGCACTGGCCAGCGGAGACGCTCCGGCGGCCGCGGCGCTGCTCACCCAGGCGCTGGCCCTGTGGCGCGACGGGGCCCTAGTCGACGTGCCGCCTTCCAGCCTGGTCGCCGCGGAGGCGGACCGGCTAGAGGAGACCCGGCTGAGTGCGCTGGAGCTGCGGATCCTGGCCGACATTCGCTGCGGCAGTCCCGCTCAGCTCGTACCGGAGCTGCGCAGGCTCCTCTCCGATCATCCGCTCCGTGAGGGCCTGTGGGCGCTGCTCATGCAGGCGCTGGACAGCCGGGGGCGCCGCGCGGAAGCCGTGGCCTCCTACAGCGAAGCTCGACAGGTCATCTCCGACGAACTGGGCGTGGAGCCAGGTCCCGAGCTGTCCCAGTTCTACCAGCGGCTGCTGAGGGCCGACGCGGACGCGGCGGCGGCAGCGGCGGCGGCGGCTGGAACGGGCTTCCCGGGAGGCGCGGACCTCGCTGGCCATGCGGAGCTGGCAGGTGGCGCAGAGCTGAATGGCGGCGCGGGCGTAACGGCCGAGCCAGGGGCATCCGTTACTACCCCGGTGGACTCAGGAGCAGCAGGTGGGTCCCGTCCCTCCGCTACCTCGAGGGTGGCACCATCACCCGGTGCGTCATCCCCCGGTGAGCCGCCGCAGCAGGTTCCGTCGCAGCTGCCTGCTGATATCGCAGATTTCACCGGCCGCCAAGCGCATCTGGGGCAGCTACGGGCGCTGCTGGCCGGCGCCGCGGCCGCAGACTATCCGGCGGCGATGACGGTGGCGGTGGTGGCGGGCACGCCGGGCCTGGGGAAAACTGCGCTGGCGGTGCACGCTGCGCACGCGCTGCGGCGCGACTTTCCCGACGGGCAGCTGTATGTCAGCTTGCACGGGGCCAGCGAGCAGCCCGTCGTGCCCGAGGAGATCCTGGCCCGCATGCTGCGCGATCTGGGGGTGAGCCCTGAGCAGATACCGGCCGGCCAGGAGGAACGCGCGGCGCTTTACCGGACCAGGCTGACCGACCGCCGGGTGCTGATCGTTCTGGACGACGCGCAGGACGCGGCGCAGGTCCGGCCGCTGCTCCCCGGCAGCGGGTCGTGCGCCGTCATCGTGACCTCCCGGCACCGACTCGCCGACCTGGCGGGCAGCCGCCTAGTCGACCTAGATGTCCTCGGGGAGGACGAGGCCCGCGAGCTGCTGACGGCCATGATCGGCGAGGAGCGCGCGGCCGCCGAGCCCGGCCCGGTGCAGGACGTGCTCGACGCCTGCGCTGGGCTGCCGCTGGCCATCCGGATCGCGGGCGCCCGGCTGACGTCCCGGCGCGGCTGGGCGGTCCGCACCCTCGCGCGGCGCCTCGCGGACCAGCACCGACGGGTGGACGAGTTCACCGCCGGCGACCTGGCGGTACGCACGTGCTTCGACGTCAGCTTCGACGCCCTGCGCAACTTGACGACCGGGACCGGCGTGGACCCCGCACGCGCGTTCTGCCTGCTGGGCGTCTGGCAGGGGCCGCGCATCAGCCTGCAGGCAGCCGCAGCCCTGCTGGGCCAGCCCGAGGACGGGGTCGCCGACGCGCTGGAGGTCCTGGTCGATGCCCACCTGCTGGAATCCCCCGCACCGGAATGGTACGGCTTCCATGACCTGCTGCGGGCCTACGCCGCCGAGCGAGCGCGGACGCTGGAGCCGCCGGCGGCCGTGACCGACGCCGTCGGCCGGCTGCTGCGCTGGTACCTGGGCACCGCGGACGCGGCAGCGAGCGTGGTCGCGCCTTACCGCGACCGGGTGCCCGACTGCCCGCCCGACGGCGCGCTCACGTTCACCACCGCGGACGAGGCGCTGGAGTGGAGCAGCCAGGAGCGCGCCAACCTAGTGGCTGCGACCCGCCAGGCAGCCGCCTACGGCCTGCACGACGTGGCCTGGAAGCTGCCCGTCGCCATCATGGCCTGCTTCGACCGGCACGGGTACCGCGCCGAATGGCTCGCTACCCACCAGGTCGCCCTGGCCAGCGCCCGCGCCGCCGGCGACCGACACGGCGAAGCCTGGGTACTCAACAACATCGGCATGGTCCTCAGCCAGCAACGAGCCGAGGAAGCCCTCGGCTATCTGGAACGGGCGCTGGCTCTGCACCGCGAGCAGGGTTACCGCCCTGGCCAGGCGCAGGTCACCAACAACATCGCCTTCGACTACCAGATCCGGGGGATGCACGACCAGGCGATCCCGGCGCTGCTCGACGCGCTCGAGCTCCAGCGGCAGGTGGGCCACCGGTACGGCGAGGGCGTGGCCCTGTGCAACCTGGGCGAGGCGTATCTCGAGCTCGGGCGGTACGAGCAGGCGATCGCCTGCTCGCAGGAAGCACTCCCGATCGTCCGGGAGGTCGGCGCGACGCGGCTGGAGGGCTACGTCCTCTACAACCTCGGCCGGGCACACCTGGACCACGGGTACCTAGCCGACGGCACCGATCTGCTGGGGCAGGCGCTGGCCATCCACCGCACCGAGGGTGACATCTACGGCGAGGCCCAGGATCTGCGGCACCTCGGCATCGCCCGCTTCCGGGACGGCCGGCCTGCGGAGGCTCGCCAGGCGTGGGAACGGGCCGTTCGGCTGTTCGAAATCCTTGGGGATGACAAGCAGGCTGCGAAGATACGTTCCGAGCTGGACGACTAGGCCTGCCGAGGCGGATTCCAGGCTAACGACGGTGGCGGCAAGGCCGCTATTCTTGGCGCTTTTGGTAATACAGCTGGTTCGCCGGATGTGTGCTACTAGCATTATCACGCCAGGTACGCTTCGTAGCTCATTTTTCGGCCCGAGTTACATACGGAGGGGACGATAATGGCAACCACTCAGCCCGACCCGCAGCACGAGATCGAGCCGCACCCGCAGCACGAGGCGGAGCCGCACCCCCAGCACGAGGCGGAGCCGCACCCCCAGCACGAGGCCAAGCCGCACCCCCAGCACGAGTAACGGCTGCGCGGCGTAAACGGGGATCTCCTGCCACCCGGGCATGCCTGGCATGCAGGCACGCCTGGCGTGATGTGGCCGTGCGTTAGCCTGGGCCTGTGGCCCGTTCTAGCCTGCCGATCCCGCCTCCGCTGGAGGGAAACGACGAGCTCATCGCCGCTGTCATCACCGGCGGCTGGGTGATCGCCCTTATCGTCTTGCTGCTGGAACGCAGCCAGCTGGCGCCCAGCGACCGATGGTGGGTCTGGGTCGCGGTCGCGGGCTGCTGCATCGGGGCGTTCGGCCTCGGCTACGTCCCGCTGCTGAAACGATCGCGGCAGCGCGCGGCCGGGCGCCAGACTGCCCATGCCAGCGACAGTATTTGACCGCGCGCCCGACTGCGGCCGACTGCGCGCCGTCCAGGACTCCGAGCCCTCAGGGCGCCCCGGGGTCCAGGGACTCGAAGACCGTGTCGACCATGGAGACGCCGGCGGTGTCCACCAGGTCGTAGCCGACCTCGTCGATGACCGGCACCGGCGCACCCTGGCCCGCGACCGTGCCCACGGCCTCGGAATGGGCGCCGCAGCCGTGATCGAGCGAGACCACCCGGCCGTCGTCGGGCGCGTACTCGTTCGCGCAGCCGCCGAAGAGCTGCCCCAGCGGGCCGGCCAGCCGGACTAGGAACCCGCAGGTGACGCAGTGCCCGGGGGCGGCATGGGCCAGCGGCGTGCTCGGCCCGTGATCGCTGGTATACCAGCGGATCGCCGTGGCGTCCCGGCCGATCGCGGACAGCACCCGCGGGCGCCCGACCTCCAGTGTCGGCCTGGTTTCCTCAGTCAGGCCCAGAGATTCGGCCAGCTCGCTGCCGTCGTCCCAGGCGCTGGTGTCGTCCCAGTCCAGCACGCCGTCGTCGCCCTCAAGCGCCGCCACGGGGACTAGCCGCTCGTCATCCAGCGGCGCCGGCATCAGGTCTCCGACGCCGATGTCGCCCGGCCGCACTCGCTCGCTCCACGGCACCCAGTCCGGAGCCAGCAGCGAGTCCGGCCCGGGCAGCAGCACGCACTCGTCGACCGTCACCACCTTGGCCCGCGAAGCGCGGGCGACCGTGACCGCCCAGCGCCAGCCGACGTAGGCCGGGTCCAGGCAGGCGAACAGATGGGTGACCAGGCGATCGCCGTCCGATTCCGCGCCGACGCGCAGGCCGACCTGGCCTGCTCCGGCCAACTCCGTGGCCGCCGCCCGGGCGAGATCGACGGCGGCGGCGCAGGCCTCGTCCAGTTCCCTGGTACGCGTGCGAAGGGGGCTCACGTTAGGTACCTGTTCCTCATCTGCCTGGTGGAAGACACCGCGCTCGGCGCTACTCAGAACGCCGGCCAGCGGGGCCTGGTAGTCCTGGTCACGCATAGGCAGAATACTTGAGGGATGGATGACTCGGGCCGCGGGGCGCGGGCGAGGCGGGCGGGCCGGTCAATCGCATCGGCGTCGCAGACCGCTGGCCGCGCCGGAGCGGCCGCCGCCGGCGGCGCTGGCCGGGTCGTGCATCGCCTGTCGGGGGCCTCCGGGGCCAGCCGGACCGGGCTGTCCAACCTGATCGAGCTCACCGCCGCGGGTAGCGTCGGTGACGCGTTCGTCGCCGTGGCCCTGGCTGGCACCCTGTTCTTCAGCGCGTCCGTCGACCAGGCGCGCGGCCGTGTCGCGCTCGCGCTGCTCATCACCATGGCGCCGTTCGCGGTGCTGGCCCCCTTTCTCGGGCCGATGCTCGACCGGGTCCAGCAAGGACGGCGCTACATCCTGATGGGAACGCTGCTGGCCCGCGGGCTCCTGTGCTGGGGCATGGCGGGTGCCGTTCAGCACAACGACGCGGTGACGCTACTGCCGGCGGCGTTCGGGGTGCTGGTCCTGCAGAAGGCCTACGGCGTGACCAGGGCGGCCGTCACGCCGAGGCTGCTTCCCCCAGAGATCAGCCTGGTGACGGCTAACGCTCGCTCGGCGCTGGGCGGGCTGATCGCATCGACGCTGGGCGCGGGGGCTGCCGTGGCCATCTCCGCCATCAGCGGCGGCGGATCGGGCGGGGCGGCCTGGGTGCTGCGCGCCGGAACCGTGATCTACCTGGCCGCGACGGCGCTGGCGCTGCGCTTGCCCGACGGCGTCGACACCCCGGAGCAGGCCGCCGACGCCGGGCCGGCGGGGGCGAGGGCCGGCCACGGCGGGTATGTCGGCTCCCGTGCGTACTCAGGGCCCGGCGCTGGGGCTCCCGAGCCCCGCCCGCCTGGCCCGCCGCACCCGAGCGCATCCCCCGGCCCCAGCCAGATGGGCCCGGGGGGCACCAGGCCCATGCCCGCCGGCCAGGATCCGCGCGACGCCCGCGGCCGCACCGGCCTGCGCAAGCTGCTCACCATCCCGACGATCGGTCCGGTCGTCCGCGAGGCCATGCAGGCGAACGCCGCGCTTCGCGCCTACTCGGGATTCATGATCTTCTTCCTGGCTTTCATCCTGCGGACCGTGCATTTCCCCGGGACGCAGGACAAGATCGCCCTGGCCGAGATGATCGGCGCGGCAGCGCTTGGCGGATTCATCGGCACCGGCATCGGGGCCGCCCTGCGCTCGCGCGCCCCGCAGGCCATCGTCTACGGGATGCTCACTCTGGCCACCATCATCACAGCGCTGTGCGCGGTGTTCTTCGGCCTCTGGGCGGCCCTGGTTGTGGCCCTCGCGGCCGCAGGCGGCCAGGCGCTGGTGAAGCTTGCCCTCGACTCGATCCTGCAGCGGGAGATCGGCGAGGAGGTCCGCTCCTCGACCTTCGCGGTCTCCGAGACCTTGCACCAGCTGTCCTGGGTTGCGGGCGGCCTGGCCGGCCTGGCCATGTCACTGACCAACAGCGGCGTCGCCGGGCTCACATTCGCCGCCGCCGGCCTGGGACTGTCCCTGGTCGCGCTGGTGCTCGCCCGTCGCCGCCGGGTCCTGCGCGGTCGCCGGGCGCCCGCTCAGGTCAGCAGCGTCGGCTGACCGCCCTTAAGGTCAGGCCTCGATATCACCGGCTACGGCGCGAAGCACGGCAGCGATCTTCTTAGCGTCACGGCTGTCGGGATGCTTGCCGCGCCGGTAAGTGTTCGATACCCCGTCGAGCAGCTTGATCAGGTCCTCGACGAGCACGACCATCTCATCGGGGTCCTTCCGGCTCGACTTGGCCACCGTGGGCGGCGGTTCGAGAACCCGCACCTGCAGCGCCTGGGCCCCGCGACGGCCCTCGGCCACGCCGAACTCCACGCGCTGGCCCGCCCGCAGTGTCGTCCCGCTCGAATCCAGGGCGGTGGAGTGCACGAACACCTCGCCGCCATCATCGCGGGTGAGAAAGCCGAACCCCTTGTCGGCGTCATACCACTTGACCTTGCCAGTCGGCACGAGCGGGAACCTAACG
This sequence comes from Streptosporangiaceae bacterium, assembly GCA_036510065.1. Classification (GTDB taxonomy): domain Bacteria; phylum Actinomycetota; class Actinomycetes; order Streptosporangiales; family Streptosporangiaceae; genus DASUBV01. Next base: position 44,970 of record DATCEO010000232.1, read on the forward strand.
GGAAGAGGGACTGTCACATTGCGGTCACACCCATCGTGACCGCACCACCAGGCTATCGGTTGCCAGCACATCTCGGCGATGCGGAATAGCCGGAGCAGGTCGCGCTGGTGCCCGGCCCGTCCCCGGCGAGTTTCTGACCGGCTCGCGGCCGGCCGCAGGCCCCGGCCGAGACCTGCGCGGAGACCGCGGCCGGGGCGGCCGTCAGCCGAACCGGCGGGGCTTGTTCCATGGCGCCGCGGGCGGCGAGCGACGGCCGCGCTCTGCCCGCCAGGCCAGGTAGACGGCACTCAGGACCGCAACGAGGCGGCTGAGATGCCCCCCGAATATCCAGGCTTCCCTGATGTAACCGCCCAGCCCAGACCGGTTTCCGCCCAGCGAGACGTCGGCGACCATGCCGATGATGACCAGGAATACCGGGACGGCCAGGCCGATCCACTTGTCGCGGAAATCCCAGACCCTGGAGGCCAGCGCCACCGCGGCACCTATCAGCCACACGGGCGGGTAGATCAGGCCGCCGAGGCCCAGCAGAACGATGGCGGTGGCCTCCAGCGGACGCCGCCGGGCTCTGGCCAGCACGGTGCGGGCCAGCTTCGCGGCACCCGCGCCGATCGGGCCTAGGTCTGGCCAGAGGCCGCTCAGCGGGTCCTCAGCAGGCCTGCCGGGCTGGCTGTCCAGGCTGTCGGGCTGGGCGTCCGGCTCGTTGCCCCCGGCACTCCCCGCCCCACCCGCCCCGGCACCGCCCGCCCCGGTGCCACGGCCGGGGCGCCGCGCCCCGGCCAGGCGAGCGCCCCTGGCCCGGACCCCGCTGGCCCAGCCGCTGCCGCGCGCAACCGCGGCCAGCCGGCGGCTGCCCGGTGCCCGGCCCGCGACCAGCTCGCTGGAGGACACTCCGGCGGTCTCCGGGACGTCGCCACTATCCGCGCCAGCAATCCCCGTGTCGGCACTCGTTGGCTGGGGCTGGGGCGGGCCAGGCGACTGTCCCGAGGCCTGGGGCAGGGAAGGCGGCGCTTCACTGGGCTGGGCATCGTCCCCGGAAATCCGTTGCGCCGGGATAACGCCCGCCTGCGGCCACGCCGGCCTGGTCCCGCCCGGCGGCCCACCATCCGACTGCGCGCCACCCGAGTCCAGACTGCCCGCCGCGATCTCGGGCGGCTCCGCACCGCCCGGCTCCGGCCCTTCAGACACAGCGCCCCCCGACGCCGCACTGCCCGAATCGGCGCCGTCCGGCTCCGCGGCGGCTCTTGGCTCGGTGCCGCCCGACGCGGTCGCGCTCGGCCCGATCGCATCCGGAGCGGCTCCGTTCGCTGGCGCACCATCCGCCGCGCCGTTCAGCTGCTCGCCGCCCGACTGGGCGCCGTTCGAGTGCGCCTGGCCGGACATGTGCGCGTCGGCGCCCCCAGGCGGCTGCTGGCCATTGGCCCCGACGCCCACGCTCGCGTCGGGCCGTCTCGGGGATACCAGGGGCCATTCGGGACGACGGAGGCGCGGCTGCCGGCTGGCAGCTCCGTGGGGTGACTCAGCGGACTGCTGATCCGCGGCCGCGTCAGGCGGGGCAGCGGCGGCGCGGCGCTCCTCGGCCTCCCCCGGCGGCCCGTCACCTGACGACCCGCCATCCGACACCAAGCCATCCGACACCAAGCCATCCGACGCCGCACTGCCCGGCGGCGCACCACCGGCCGGCGCACCACCGGCCGGCCCGTCATCCAGCGGCGCATCATCGGACTGCAGCCTGCGCGGGATGCCGGCGCGGCGCTGGCGGGGCGGCTTGGGCATCATGGGCGCGCCCGGCCGCCATCTGGAGGTGATGGGCCTGGTCTGGAACTGAAGCTCGCCGGTGAGCGGAACATCCGGCGCTGGCTCGGGCACCGGCACCACCCGGCCCGGTGGCACCGCGGCGGCGCGGGCGGCCATGAGGTCGGCCAGGGAGGCCTTGGCGGGCCGCCAGCGCCGGGCCCTGGCCGACGGCCGCGCCGCACTGGCGGGGTCGCCGGGCGGCGCCCCCGAACCAACCGGACCGGCTGAACCGAACGGGCTACCCACGCCGCCCGCACCGGATCCCGCGCGCTGGTCGGCCAGGCGATCGCGCTCGCGGTCTACGAGTCCGGCCGGGTCGCCGAGGTCTGACAGCAGGTTGAGCACGTCCGCGGAGTCGGTATGTCCGAGAGCCCGGGTGTTCGCATCAATAAACTCGCGCGTGCGCGCCAGGAACGCACGCCGGTCTTCCGCACTTAGCCGACCGCGGGCAGCAACAGACACGCGATTAAGGTAGTCGCGGACCAGCTGCTCGGTCGGGGGGTTCATGGCCCGATAATCCCCCTTCTAGACCTCCTTGTGGAGCCGGCTCGCACGAAAAATCCGCGCTGGGTACTGCCTAAGTGCAGCCTGAGGCGCATGGAGACCGTATTCATGCCAGAAGGCGGCCCCGGCGCTAACCGGGACCGCCTTCTGCGTCCTGAACCACTCGGCTCGACGGGCTTATCGTCTCGCCCTGCCCTGACGCGGGCAGGCTGCGGGACTAGAAGTCCATCTCCCCGCCGCCGCCTGGCGCCGCCGGCGCCGGGTTCTTCTCCGGCTTCTCCACGATCACTGCCTCGGTGGTGAGGAACAGCGCCGCAATCGAGGCCGCGTTCTGCAGGGCAGAGCGCGTCACCTTAGCCGGGTCGATGATCCCGGCCTTGAACATGTCGACGTACTCACCCGTCTCCGCATTCAGGCCAAAACCGGGCTCTAGGGACCGCACCTTCTCGGCCACCACGCCGCCCTCAAGGCCGGCGTTGATCGCGATCTGCTTGAGCGGCTCGTCGAGCGCCCGGCGCACGATCTGCGTGCCGGTCGCCTCGTCCCCGGTCAGCTCGAGCTTCTCGAACGCAATCTTGCCGGCCTGGAGCAGGGCCACGCCGCCACCGGCGACGACACCCTCCTCGACTGCGGCCTTGGCGTTGCGCACCGCGTCCTCGATCCGGTGCTTGCGCTCCTTCAGCTCGACCTCCGTCGCCGCGCCGGCCTTGATGACGGCCACGCCGCCAGCCAGCTTGGCCAGCCGCTCCTGCAGCTTCTCGCGGTCGTAGTCCGAGTCGGTGTTCTCGATCTCGGCCCGGATCTGGTTCACCCGGCCAGAAATCTGCTCGGGGTCGCCAGCGCCGTCGACGATGGTGGTCTCGTCCTTGGTGATGGTGACCTTCCGCGCCCGGCCCAGCAGGTCGACGTCGGCGTTCTCCAGCTTGAGACCGACTTCCTCGCTGATGACCTGGCCACCGGTCAGGATGGCGATGTCACCCAGCATGGCCTTGCGACGGTCACCGAACCCCGGCGCCTTCACCGCGGCGGACTTGAACAGGCCGCGGATCTTATTCACCACCAGGGTGGCGAGCGCCTCGCCCTCGACGTCCTCGGCGAGGATGACCAGCGGCCGGTTGGCCTGTACCACCTTGTCGAGGAGCGGGAGCAGGTCCTTGTTTGCCGAGACCTTCGAGTTGACGATGAGGATGTAGGGGTCCTCGAGGACCGCTTCCATGCGCTCAGGGTCAGTCACGAAGTAGTGCGAGATGTATCCCTTGTCGAAGCGCATGCCCTCGGTGAGCTCAAGCTCAAGACCGAAGGTGTTGCTCTCCTCGACGGTGATGACACCTTCCTTGCCGACCTTGTCCATCGCCTCGGCGATCATCTCGCCGATCGCGTTATCCGCAGCCGAGATGGAGGCGGTCGAAGCAATCTGCTCCTTGGTCTCCACGTCCTTGGCGAGCTTGGACAGCTCCTCGCTCACCCGCTCGACGGCCGCCTCGATGCCGCGCTTGAGCGACATCGGGTTGGCGCCGGCGGCCACGTTGCGCAGGCCCTCGCGGACCAGCGCCTGGGCGAGCACCGTCGCCGTGGTGGTACCGTCTCCGGCCACGTCGTCGGTCTTCTTGGCGACTTCCTTAACGAGCTCCGCGCCGATCTTCTCCCACGGGTCCTCGAGCTCGATCTCCTTGGCGATGGACACACCATCGTTGGTGATCGTGGGGGCTCCCCACTTCTTCTCAAGTACCACGTTGCGGCCCTTGGGGCCGAGAGTTACCTTGACGGCGTCGGCGAGCTGATTCATGCCGCGCTCGAGGCCGCGCCTGGCTTCCTCGTCGTACGCGATCATCTTCGCTGCCATATAGGCTCCAGTCCTCCGGAACTTTTTGCCTTGCAGGCCGATCGGGCCAACGCCCGCGACGGACGGCCGATCCTGCGGACATTCCCTTCATGCCGCCGGCCCGGCCTCATCGCCCGATAACGCCACTGCGCTGGCACTCTCACCCCGAGAGTGCCAACGTCCTGTTTAGCACTCCCAGGGTGAGAGTGCAAGCTAGCGAACCGGTCCCGCGAAGAACCGGCAGGTCAGTGGCAGGCAGGGATCAGGAGAGGACCCGAAATGCCCGGCCCGCAGACACTGGTGCGCCTGCCGGATCTACCGGTCAGCGTGCGGCCGGCGAGCCGGAACGAGCCTGAGCCGGCGCCAGGCCGGACCATCCAGCGTCCCGCCAGGCCTGCCGGACCGAGGTCCAGCCTACCCGCGAGAGGCCCGCCGGGAACCCCGCACCGCACCGCACCCGGGCCCAAGCCGCCCAGGCCAGACACAGAAGGCCCGCCGCCCCGGAGCCGGGACGCCGGGCCTTCCGGCACGTCAGTCAGATCCTTATACGGTGCGAACGCCTGTGGCCTGCGGGCCGCGATCGCTCTGCTCGACGTCGAATTCAACCCGCTGGCCTTCTTCAAGGCTGCGGTAGCCATCCGAAAGGATGGCTGAGAAGTGGACGAAGACGTCCCTACCACCGTCTACCGCGATGAAGCCGTAGCCCTTGTCCGCGTTAAACCATTTGACGGTGCCCTGAGCCATTACCCAACAACTCCCTAACTCTGCTCGGGCTGCGGGTCCCGCCCTTGCTACGCGGAACCCGTTTGATCGCGGCACAGGCCAGGCATCGCGAAAGCTCAGCTTGCCGCTCACGCCGTACCAACAGCGACCGATCATGACTTTACATCGTGCCGTGCGCCACTGCGCCCACTTGCGCCCCTAAATCAGCCGGGGGGCCTGCGGTGTGCCATCTTGGGGCGTACCGGCTGGCCAGAAGCTCATCCGCCGGCCACCGCGGGGATGACCGAGACCTGCGTGCCCGCCGATACCTCGGTGTCGAGACCCTGAGCGAGGCGCACGTCCTCGTCTCCGACGTAGACGTTGACAAAACGTCGTATTTTCCCGCCGTCGTCCAGGATCCGGCCGGCCAGTCCCGGATAGGACGCGTCCAGGCCCGCGAGGACCTCGCGCAGCGTGCCGGGCTCGGTAGCGACCTCCGCCGCCCCACCGGTGTACGTGCGCAAGATGGTGGGGATCCGGACCGACACGCTCATGCCCTGCCTGCCTCTCGTGATGCGCTCTCTAGTGCGGCAAACGCCTCCAGCGTCGGCCGGATAGCCGTCAGCGGCGGAATCGTGGCCGCCACCGCGTCGAGGGTCTTGAGGCCGTCGCCGGAGTTGATGATGACAGTCTCGGCGTCCGGGTCGATCTGGCCGGCGGCCAGGAGCTTGCGCAGCACGGCCAGGGTAACGCCGCCCGCCGTCTCCGCGAAGATACCCTCGGTCTGCGCGAGCAGCCGGATCGCGTCGACCAGGTCCTCGTCAGTCACCTCGGCCACCGCGCCGCCGGTGCGCCGGACGACATCCAGCACGTACGGGCCGTCGGCCGGGTTCCCGATGGCCAGCGACTTGGCGATGGTGTCGGGCCGGACCGGCTGGACCACGTCGTGGCCGGCCCGGAACGCCGTGGCGACGGGTGCGCATCCCGCCGCCTGGGCGCCGAAGACCTTCCAGCCGGTGTCCGGCACCAGGCCGAGCGCGGCGAACTCGCGGAACGCCTTGTCGATCTTCACCAGCTGGGCACCGGAGGCCACCGGGATGACGATCTGCTCAGGCAGCCGCCAGCCGAGCTGCTCGGCGATCTCGAACCCGATCGTCTTGGAGCCCTCGGCGTAGTACGGGCGGACGTTCACGTTGACGAACGCCCAGTCCTCCCGCTCGTCGGCCAGCTCCGAGGCCAGCTTGTTGACGTCGTCGTAGCTGCCCTGGACGGCGACCAGGGTGCCGCCGTAGATGGCCGTGCCGAGGATCTTCTGCGGCTCCAGGTCCGACGGGATCAAGACAACCGACCGGATGCCGGCCCGCGCGGCCGCGGCCGCCACGGCGTTGGCCAGGTTGCCGGTCGACGGGCAGGCGAGGACCTTGAAACCGAGCTCGATGGCGGCGGCCAGCGCGACGGCGACGACGCGGTCCTTGAACGAATGGGTCGGGTTGGCGCGCTCGTCCTTCACCCACAGCGAGCGCATGCCGAGCGCCCTGGCCAGCTGATCGGCCCGGACCAGCCGGGTCCACCCCGGCTCGGTGTTGGGCGAGGCCGCGACGTCCTGGGGCACCGGCAGCAGGCTGGCGTACCGCCAGATGTTGTGCGGGCCGGCCTCGATCGATTCCCGGCTGATCGGGGGCAGGTCGTACGCCACCTCGAGCGGGCCGAAGCATTCGGCGCAGACGTGCGTGGCGCCGAGGTCATAGGTTTGCCCGCACTCGCGACAGGACAGGTGGCTGGCGTAGCCGAAGCGGGATGCCGAACGGGTCGGGCGCGACGGGCTAGGCGGGGTGAACTGGGTGATGGACTCGGGTGCCGTGGGCGTACCCGGTGCCGCTGATGCGGTCATATGCGAGGCCTCTCTCCTCATCTGCCCCAGCGGCTGCAAGGCCGTGGGCCGGAGTTGGCACCTGTCCCGAGACGACCTCGCCGTTAGCGAGCGTTCGCGTGATCTCGTGATGGTTGCCGGGGCTTCAACGGGCCGTTCCCTCCACCCCTCTGGATGAGCGTTATGCAGTTGTGTCTTCTACTGTAACCGGAGATGCCCGCCCCCGTGAAATCCCTTTGGCCGGCTTGCTGGCCGGGTGGGCATGGCGGCACCCGGCGGGACGGGCTGGGCTACTAGCGTGGCGTTATATGGGCCAGCCAGCAGCGCGCGGGAGAGTGCTCGTCGCCTCCAACCGCGGACCGATCTCCTTCACGCTCGGCGACAACGGCCAGCTCAGCGCCCGGCGCGGTGGCGGCGGGATGGTCTCTGGCCTGCTGACGGTGGCCGCCCAGGCCGACCTGCTGTGGGTCTGCGCCGCGCTCAGTGACGCCGACCGGACGGCGGCCCGGGCCGCGGCTGGCGGCCGGATCGACCTCGACGGCCGGGCCGGGGCGAACGGCTCGGCGGTGCAGATGCTCGACATCCCGCCGCAGACCTTCGCCAGCGCCTACAACGGTGTGGCGAACTCCACGCTGTGGTTCATCCACCACATGCTCTACGACCTGCCGGACCAGCCGCGATTCGGCAGCGAGTTCTGGCGGCAATGGGAGGACTTCCGGACTTATAACGCCACCTTCGCGGCCGCCCTCGCCCGTGCCGCGGACCACGGAGGTGCCAATCACGGGGCCGCCGACCACGGGGCCGCTCAGGGCGGGGGCCGGGCGCGCGCGCTCGTGCAGGACTACCACCTCGCGCTGGTCCCCCGGATGCTCGCGCAGCGGCGGCCCGACATCCGCATCGCGCACTTCTCGCACACGCCGTGGGCGCCCCCGGACTACTTCGCCGTCCTGCCCGACGCCATCGCCCGGGAGGTCCTCGAGGGCATCCTCGGGGCCGACCACGCCGGCTTCCTCTGTCGGCGCTGGGCGGACGCCTTCGCGACATGCTGCCAGGCCATCCTCGGCGCCGAGGTGGACCGCGAGCGGCAGCGGGTGACCTACCAGGGACACGTCACCGGCATCGGCGTGCATGCACTCGGCGTGGACGCCGCCGACCTGACCAGCCGGGCGGCCCAGGCCGACGTCGAGGCCCGGGTGCGTGACCTCACCGAGTTGGCCGGCGGCCGGAAGCTGATCGTCAGGATCGATCGCACCGAGCTCTCCAAGAACATCGTCCGCGGCCTGGCCGCCTACCGTGAGCTGCTCATCTCTCGGCCGCAGTGGCGGGGACGGGTCATGCACCTCGCGTTCGCCTACCCGTCACGGCACGACCTGCCCGAGTACCGCGAGTACACCGCCGCCGTGCAGCGGATCGCGGAACAGATCGTGGAGGAGTTCGGCACCGAGGACTGGACGCCGCTGGTCCTGCGGGTAGACGACGATTACGCCCGGTCCCTGGCCGCTTACCGGGTTGCCGACGTGCTGCTGGTCAACCCGATCCGGGACGGGATGAACCTCGTGGCCAAGGAGGGCCCGATCGTCAGCGACCGGGGCTGCGTGCTGGTCCTGTCCCGCGAGGCGGGCGCGGCGGCCGAGCTGAGCGACGAGGCGCTGATGATCAACCCGTTCGACGTCACCGGCACGGCGGAGGCGCTGCACGAGGCGCTCTCCATGAGCGACGAGGAGCGCTCTCGCCGCTGCGCCCGCCTCGCCGCGGCCGGCACGGCCGTCCCGCCGGCCCGGTGGTTCGCCGACCAGCTCGCCGCCCTCGACTAACTCTCTGCGCCGCGCCGCGCCGCAGATCCTGCCCAGGCGCTGCAGCCGCCCAGGCGCTGCAGCCGCTCAGCCGCCGTCCCAGCAGTCCCGCTAACCCCGTTGGCCCCGCCAGTCCCGCTGGCAGTCGGCCGGCGATCCTGGATGTCCCGTTGCTAACCCTTTGGTGTTACCTCTGGGACATCCACGTTTCCGGGCGGCCAGCTGTGGGCCTCGAGGGCGTCGGCGAGGGCTGTCAGCAGGGCGACGACACCCTCGGGACCGTCGACGACCAGGTCTGCTTCCTGTGCCAGGTCGCTCACCTCGGCCGATCCGCTGCAAACCACCAGGCCGGGGAGGCCGGCCGCGCGCAGCTCCCGCACGGCCGCGAACGCCGGGCGGTCGCCCAGGTCGTCGCCGCCATACAGAACAGCTCCCGCGTCGCGCTGCGCGACCAGCTCCCGCAGTGCCAGGCCCTTGTCCGCGCCGGGCGGCCGCAGCTCGATGACCATCCGGCCCGGCTCCACGGCCAGGCCGGTTTCCGCGGCCAGCTTGGCGAGGGGGGCTCCGACTCGTTCCAGCGCCGCGCGGGGGTCGGCCGTCCGGCGGGTATGCACGGCGAGCGCGTCGCCCTTGTCCTCCACCCAGGTGCCTTCGGCCGCGCGGGCCGCTTCCAGCACCGCGGGCAGCCGGTCCCTGGCCTCGGCTAGCCCGGCAGGCGGCGGCGGCGCGGTCAGCGTGCCGCCCGACCAGCGCTGCCGGCCGTAGTGCCCGAGGACGACGATGCCGGGCACCTCCTCCAGGCTCGCGAAGGCCACGGCCTCGCGGGCCGGCCGTCCGGTGATGATGGCCAGGGTTCCCACCAGCCCGCTGAGGCGGCGCAAGGCGGCAGTGGCGGCAGGCAGCGCCCGGGCCTGGGCCGGCTCGGGGACGATCGGCGCGAGTGTTCCGTCGAAGTCCAGGCCGATCAGCGACCGGGCCGGATCTGCTAGCAGCGCAGCCAGGGCGGCCCGGCCGGTCTCGGAACGCGGCACCGGCAGCGCGGGGAACGACTTCGGGGACTCCGCCGACTGCGGCACTCGCTCCGTCGGCTGCGGCACCCGCACCGGTGGCTGCGGCTCCCCCTCTGGCGGCACGTCGTGAGGTCGCGGCACCGGCCTAATCTGCCCTGGAGTCTGGCCGGGCGGATCGCATCCGGCGGCGGCGGACCCGCTGGCGGCGCAGCCGGGCGACGAGGGCCGGGTCGAACTCGGCCGCCTCCGGCCGGTCGATCAGCTCGTTGAGCAGCTGGTAGTACCTCGTCGCCGGAATGCCAAACACCTCCAGGATCTCCCGCTCCTTCGCGCCGGGGAACCGCCACCAGCCACGCTCGAAAACCAGGATGCGCTTGTCAGCATCGGTCAGCGCCGCCACCTGACCCTCCCAACACTGCCACGCCCGTCCCCCATCGTAGGCAGGCGCGGCGGCCAGGTGCCCGGTCTTAGCCGAGCGCGGCTATGCGCAGAGGCCCGGAGGCCGTACGCTCACCATCTGTGACTGGCTTTGGCTACCTGACGTTCCTTACCGACTACGGGCTAGATGACGGGTTTGTCGCCGCGTGCAAGGGCGTCGCACTGCGTATCGCCCCGGACGTCGGCCTGATCGACATCACCCACCTGATCCAGCCCGGCGACGTGCGCCGCGGCGCCGCCGTACTGGCGCAGACCGTCGGCTATCTGCCGCCGGCCGTGCATGTGGGTGTCGTGGATCCGGGCGTCGGGACCTCCCGGCGGGCCGTCGCGGTGCAGGCCGGCGACTCCATCCTGGTCGGCCCGGACAACGGGCTGCTGTCCTGGGCCGTGTCCGCCCTGGGCGGCGCCAGCCGGGCCGTTCAGCTCACCAATGGCGACCTGTGGCTGCACCCCGTTTCGGCGACCTTCCACGGCCGGGACATCTTCATGCCGGTCGGCGCCCACCTGGCCGTCGGCGCCGACCTGACCCAGGCCGGTGACGAGATCGACGTCGCCGACCTGGTCGCCCTGCCCGCCCCCACCAGCCGGGTCCATGACGGCGAGGCCGAGGGCGAGGTGATGTCGGTGGACCGGTTCGGCAACGTGCAGCTGTCCATTCCGGCCGCCGAGGCCGACATGCTGGGCATCGGTATCGGCACGCCGCTGGTCGTCCGGGCCGGGCGGCGCCAGCTGACCATTCCTTTCGCCGATACCTTCGCCGCCGTGGCCCCCGGCGAGATCGTCGCGTTCACCGACAGCGCGGGCCTGATCTCGCTGGCTGTCAACGCCGGCGACGCGGCTCAGGAACTCGGTCTGCCACCAGGCGCGCACGTCCGGTTGTCGCTGGCCCGGCAGCAGTAGCGGCCCGCCGGCGGTCTTTTTGCCGGGCTAAGCGAGGGGCGGTGGGGAGTTCGCTCAGAAGACCCCTAACTAGCTGGAACGTGGCAGAATGCGGGGGACTCTCCCACGGAAGGCAGATCCGGCGTGCCGCTGAGGTTTCCCCGCCCGGTCATGCCCGTGATCGCCACGGTCATCGCGGCGGTATGGGTTGTGGCCGGAAATGCACCTGCCTTCGCAGATCAGGTACGCGCGCAGGAATGGTGGCTCGGTGCCCTCGACGTCGGCCCAGCGTGGCAGGCGAGCCGGGGCGGCGGCGTCACCGTGGCCGTACTCAGCGACGGCGTCGATGCCACGCATGCCGATGTCGCCGGCGTTACTGTCGGTCCCGACTTCACCAACTCGGGCGAGATCACGAGCACGTTCACCGGGCTGCAGGGCACGGCGATCGCGAGCCTGATCGCGGGCCACGGGCACGGGCCCGGCGGTTCATCGGGGATCATCGGCGTGGCCCCGCGGGCCAAGGTTCTCTCGATCCGGGTCACGCTGGATCCCAATGATCCCGCCATGGATCGCGCCACGGTAGGCGCAGGCCTGCCCGATGCCATCGCCAACGGCATCCGGTACGCCGTGGCGCATCATGCCAAGGTCATCGACTTGCCAGTGGATCCCGGCCAGCCCAGCCCGGCCCAGGTCGCCGCGCTCCCCATTCCCCCCCGGCAGACCACGGCGCCTGAGTTGACGGGGATCGCCGCCGCTGCCGGGGGCAGCAGCGCCGAGCGGGCCGCGATCGCCTACGCCGAGCACAAGGGAGTCGTGCTAGTCGCCCCGGCTGGTGACAACGGCGCCGGCAACAATGCCGCCAACTTCCCGGCTGCTTACCGGGGCGTCCTCGTGGTAGGTGCGTTCGGCCCGAACCTGGCGCCGGCCGGGTATTCCAGCCGCCAGCGGTATGTGGCGCTGACTGCGAGTGGCAGCAATGTCACCGCCGCCAGTCCCGGCGGCGGCTACACGGTCCTCAACAGCACCACCGCGGCGAGCGCGATGGTGGCCGGCATCGCGGCCCTGATCAGGTCGCGATTTCCGGGACTCTCCGCCGCGACGGTCGTGAACGCGCTGACCAGCTCCGCGGTGTTCCGGCCCGCCGGCCTGGCCGGCCCTGGCTCGGCCAGCGCCGGAGCGGCAGGCGCCGGAGCGGGCAGCGCCGGTTCAGCCAAGGGGGCGGCCAACGCCGGCTTGGGCAACGGCACCGCCGATGCGGCCCGAGCGCTTGTCGCCGCCGCTGCACTGGCGGCACCCGCCAGTGCGCGGGCCGGCGCCGGAGCGGTGGGCTGGGCCGCGCCGGCTGCCCCGAGCGCGGCTCCCGCGGGGTCCAACGGCCTCGCGCCGAAGGTACTGCGCGCGGCGATCATCTCGGTGGCCGCGCTCATCCTGCTGCTGCTCCTGGTCGTCGCGTACGCAGCGACCCGCCGGCGGAAGGACCGCCAGGAGGCCAAGGAGGCCAAGGTCTCGGCCGACTGGGTCCGCTCGACCCAGAACGCGTACTCGCCCTACGGCTCCGAGCAAGCCGACCAGATGCTGGAGTACTTCGCCGCCCCCAACAGCCCGCCCAGCCCGGCCGATCCGTTCGCCCCGTTCTCGGAAGCAACAGCGGGTACGGCCGGGTCCGCCGGAGCGCAGTTCGGGGGGTCTCAGCTCCCCGGCAGTCAGATCACAGTCGGAGCCGGAGCCGGCTCCGACATCGGCGCGGGCACCGGGACCCTGGCGGCGGCCGGTTCTGGCAGTACTGCGGGCGCCGGCCACGCGATCGGGGCCTGGGTCCCGCTCGGGACGGCATCGCGAGTGCAGAGCCGCCCGCCGCGCGTGTCCGGCGCGCCGCCGTGGGAGCCGGCCGCCGAGCCGGACACCGAACTGCCCTGGGCCGCGGTTCCCGGCACTCCGGCCGGGGCCGCGCGTATCCGGCCCGCCCCGTCCGCCGCCAGCCCGGCGTCCGACTCCATCTGGCCGACCAGCGTCCCGGCCGCGGCCGGGCCGTCGTCATCCGCTGGCTCCCCGAGCGGCCAGGCCTGGGACGACCTAGTGGCCAGCGCATCCCCGGCGGCTGCCGCGAGCTCCTCCGCGGCCCCGGCGTCGGCCTGGCCGGGCGCCAGTGAGCCCGGGCCGGCCGGCCGGGCAGATGCGTCGGCGGCTCGCGCCGCCTCGGCGGCCGGTGGTGCCGCCCCGGCGGCATTCCGGGCTGGCGGTGCCTCGACATCCGGCCCGGCCGACTCGCCAGGGCTGGCCGGCTCGCTGTGGCAGGCCCGGGCTACGCCCCCGTCACCGTCGGGCTCGGACTGGGAGACGTCCGACGAGCCTGAGCGCCAGCTTGCCTCGGGCGAGGACCCGGACTGGCCGCAAGCCGACAGTGACGCGTTCCGCCAGCCGGCCGCCGCGGAGCCGAGCTGGCCGCCCGCGGGAGGCCGGTCCGGCTGGCAGCCGGCCGCTGACCAGGCGTCGGCCGCCCCCGGCGGGGAAGCGTGGGCCGCCGGGCAGGCCCGGGCCGCCGGGCTGGTGTGGGGTCCAGCGGAGTCGACCGGCCGGGATTCGAGGAGCGCCGAGGACGCTGCATCCCAGGAGCAGGCAGAGCCCGCCGACGACACCGCCTGGGACGCGCAGGGCAGCGGCGGCAGCCCGCACTGGCTAGCCGCAGCCGTCAGCGAGCGGTGGCAGGCCGCCAGCCGGAGCGGCCAGCGGCAGCCCACGGACGCGGCCGATACAGCCAGCACAGCGGACGCGGCGCCGGGCGCGGACCCGCTGCGGACCGCATCCGCGGACGCGCCGGGCGGGGACCCGCTCTGGAGCGCGCCCACGGACGCGCGGGCCAGCGCGGATCCGCTCTGGAGCAAGCCCGCAGGCGCGCGGGCCGCCGCGGACTCGTCGTGGAGCTCGCCCTCGGCCCGATCCGGTGCCTCCGACCCGCTGTGGAGCGCATCCGGGAACGGCCCCGCTTCGGACCCGCTGTGGAGCTCACCCGGAGCCGAGTCGGCAGCTCAGTCCCGGCGGCCGGAGTCATCACCACGGGAGTCAGCGAGCGCGCAGGCGCGGTGGGGCTCGCCGGGCACGGACGCGGGCTGGAAGACGACCACCGACCGCTCGTGGGACGCCGCGACGCAGCAGCGCCAGGAGCCAGCGGCCGAGGGGTCCGGGCCGCCAGCCGGAACCAACGGAGCCGACGAGGACGGCCGCAACGCCGGGCGCCCCAGTGCCGCGACCGAGACCTTCCCAGCCGTGGACGACGCCTGAGCGACCAGGCTCGCTAGCGGCGCCGGCGCGCCGCGGCCCGGTCAGGCCGGTTCCGGTTCCTAGCGCCCGGCCTGCCGCCTAGCGCCCGGCGCCTAGTGCCCGGTTCGGCGCACGGCTAGCTCGTCCTTGCGGACCGACGCGTACATCGGCACGTACTCCTGCCCGGAGAGCTTCTGGATGGCCTGGACCACCTCGTCGGTGACCACCCGCCGCTGCCTGGCCCCGGCGCCCTGGCCCTGGAGCGCCTCGAACGTCAGCGGCTCGCCGATCCTGATCCCGATCTTGCCCGGCCGGGGAAGCCGGTGCCCTGGCGGCAGTATCCGCTCGGTGCCGATCATCGCGACCGGGATGACAGGCGCGCCGGAATGCAGCGCCAGCCAGCCGATGCCGGTCCGGCCGCGGTACAGCCGCCCGTCGGGCGAGCGGGTGCCCTCCGGGTAGATGCCGAAAAGCTCCCCGGAGCGCAGCAGGCCCAGCGCGGCCTCCAGCATGTCCTGCGCAGCCCGGGCCCCGGCCCGATCTACCGGAAGCTGGTTAGTCGCTCGCAGGTAAGCGGCGACCGCCCGGTCCCTGAGCCGCGTCCCGGTGAAGTACTCGGACTTGGCGGCGAACACCAGCGGCCGGGTCAGCATCAGCGGCAGGAAGATCGAGTCGATGACCGACAGGTGGTTCGACGCGACGATGGCCGGCCCGGAGACCGGGATGTTCTCGGCGCCAGTTACCTCAGGCCGGGCAAGTAGCCGCAGGGCCGGGCCAGCAACCAGCCTCGACGTCCGATACTGCACTCAGCCCCTCCAGCTCGCCGCGGGGCACGTGCCCGAAGCGGTCGCCCGGGGCCTGCGCGGCCTGTCACAGATTAGCCTCCTGGCCGACTGCGGGAGCAGTCCGGGCGTTAGCGCGCAGGCCGCGCATACCTGCCGCATTCTGGTGCGCAACTCCGACCCGGCGGCGATGTCGCGAACGCGGGCATGTGCACCCGATGCGCCGCCAAAGCGTCTCTTATTCAGGCCGGCAAGACAAACAGACGGGCGCAAGCAGCCCGCGAGGGATGGGGGTCGACCGGATGACCGTGCAGATGGCCAGTCAGGTGGGTGCTACCCGGACAACGCGCGCCGGCCTGGCCGCGGCCGGCTCAGGCGGCCGCGCATTCCTGCCAGGTTCGCCGAAGGCGGCCGGAGGCACGCGGTGACCAGCGGAACCGACGACGTCCGCACCCACGGCACCGCCTCCAGCTACAACAATCTCGGCTGCCGGTGTGCTGAGTGCCGCGCCGCCGCATCGGCGGCCAGGGCCAGCTGGGTGGAGTCGCTGCAGGACCGGAAGTTCGCCGACGTTCCGCACGGGACGCCCTCGGGCTACCGGAACTGGGGCTGCCGGTGCGAGCAGTGCACCTTCGGGCGCGCGGCCGAGGCCCGGGCGCAGCAGCGCAAGAAGCGGGCTCAGGGCCGCTGACCAGGCGCAGCCAGCGGCTCAGGCGGCCCAGCCGGATTCGGCCGGGCCAGGGCCGGGCCGGCCGATATTCGGGTGCCAGGGCCGCACGGCGACGCGACAATGCCGTATGCCCTCCAGCTCCTTCTGGCCCATGACCGACCTGCGGCTGCGGACGCCGCGGCTGGAACTGCGCTGGCCCGGCGAAGCTGACCTGGCGGCGCTGGCCGAGCTGGCCGCGGCCGGGATTCACGACCCCAGCGTGCAGCCGTTCGCGGTGCCCTGGACCGACGTCCCGCCCGCGGAACGGGCGCGATCGGTCTTGCAGTACCAGTGGGGCCGGTGGGCGGCCTGGCAGCCATCGGACTGGACGCTCGCGCTCGCGGTAGTCGAGGACGGAATCGTGGTGGGCCTGCAGGGCATCTCCGGCCACGACTTCGCGGTGACCCGGCGGGTCAGCACGGGATCCTGGCTGGGCCAGGCCTACCAGGGCCGGGGCATCGGGACACAGATGCGCGCCGCCGTCCTGTACCTGGCGTTCGCCGGCCTGAACGCGCAGCATGCCGTCTCCAGCGCCTACGAGTCCAACGTGGCCTCGCTCGCGGTGTCCCGCAGGCTCGGCTACGCCGATGACGGCATCGACGTGCTGGCCATCCGCGGCCGCCCGGTGGTGCTGCGGCGGCTGCGGCTCGACCGCACTACCTGGCAGGGTAGTCAGGACGCCCCCGACGAGCGGGCCGTGCCGGTGGAGATAGCCGGGCTCGAGCCGTGCCTGCCGCATTTCGGGCTGGCCGGCTGACGCCGGGCTAGCGGCCGATCTTCCCGACGGTCCGGCGGCCAGCCGAAACCAGGCCGACCGCCGGGCGACGAGATGGCGTGGTAGTCCGTTAGTGCCCCGCGATCATCATCTCCTCCGGGGCCGCGGTGGTCAGGACGCCGTCCGCCATGGGCCTGGCGATGAGGTTCACCGTCGTGGGTGCCGCGATCGCGCGCAGCCGCGGCGCGGTGACCTGCCGGATGCCCGGCGGCGCGCCGAGGGCGGGGCGGGCGGCCTGCCGGGCGGGCGCGGGCTGCCACATCTGCACCTGGTCCCGGCGCAGCAGGTAGACGAGCCCGGCGACACCGAGCGCCGAGGCGACGCCCAGCGTCGCGAGGATCGCGAGCAGGGCTCCGGTGATGTGGGCCGTCGCGGAACTCACGGTCGCGCAGACGACCACGACCGCGACCGCGGCGGCCGGCACGCTCGAGCTAGCGGTGGCGCAGCCGCACGCCTTGGTCCCGCACATCAGGACCGCCCGGCGGCAGCCGGGCGAGCCAGGCTGGGCAGGCGGGCCGGGACAGGCCGGAACGCGTGGATGGCGAGAGCGATTACCTCAGTTAACGGTCCCATGGGCGGGTCATCCCTTTCTGATGGCGAGCCGGACTGGCCAGGCCGCCACGCCGCTCGCCGGTATCCGGGGAACGTCAGTGGCAGCCGGGCAGGCCGTCAAGGCGGGGAGGGAGGCGTACGGGCCGGAGGCGGGCCCGGTGCCGGGGGCGGGGAGATCCCGGCGTCCGCGTCGAGCCGGGTCAGTGCTGGTGGCCACTTTCAGTGGAAACCGCCTTGGCCGGTCTGGCAAGGGGGAAATCGGTGTTTTCTGCCGGGGGGCGCGCCGATACCCGGCGCGCGCGCCGGCGCGGCCTAGCCTGAGCTGATCCGGAACCTCCGTCGCCGCAGAGCCGGGAAAGGACCTTTATGGACACGCCGGGAGATGACCGTGGTGGCCGGCAGAGCCGGGTGCAGGCGCAGCTCTCGGTACGTCACGGGCGGGCGGCGGTGGAATTCTACCAGCGAGCGTTCGGCGCGGTCGAGCAGTACCGGGTGGGCGGCACCGACGAGGACGAGGCGGTCGTCGCCCAGCTCTCGGTCGGCGGCGCGTGGTTCTGGGTGGCCGACGAGTCGCCGCCGAACGCCAACTTCAGCCCGGAGTCGCTGGGCGGCGGCTCGGTGCGGATGCTGCTGATCGCGCCGGATCCGGTGGCGATGATCGCGCGAGCCGTGGCGGCCGGCGCCCGGGAGGTCTACCCGGCGGCGCAGGAGCACGGCTGGCTGCTGGGACGCATCGAGGACCCGTTCGGCCACCACTGGGAGATCGGCAGGCCGCTGGGCACCTGGCCGCCGCACGAGAGGCCGGGCTGAGAGCCGTCGTCTCGCGGCTGCCGCCCGAGGGTTAGCGGCTGCCGCCTGAGGGCCGGCCTTCGTCAGTCCACTCGCCACCGTGTTCCCTGGCGAACCGCTGCTGCTCGCGCGGCGAGTCGGCGTAAGTGTCGTACAGGTCCTCGGCCCTGCGGTCGGTCCGGCGAGTAAACCGGCGGGTATTGAAGCCGACGATGGTGGCGAACATGTATCCGACCACGATCAGCACCACGGCGCCGACCACGTACTCCCACCACATGGGATCACCTCAATCCACGGGCCCTGCGGCCTTCTGCGCCCTTACCCCCTTACGCCGCGGTCATGCGACGCGCCCGGGCAGGCCGCGTCGAGCAGCGTAGTGGCGGCGGCGCGGGCCGTGGCGGCGGCGCCGGGGTCGCGGTCCATCTGCGCCGACTGAGTGGCTGCGTGGTACAACATCGCGAGCTGGCGGGCCAGCGAGGGCGGGTCACCGGCTCCGGCGGCCCGCGCCAGGTCGGTGAATGTCGCTACCACCCAGGCCCGGGACTCGTCGGAGACATCCTGGATGAAACTGCCGGGGGGCGCCTCCGCGCTGGCGTTGGCGAACGCGCAGCCCCGGAACTCGGGCCGCTGGAACCGCTCGCCAAGCAGGTCGTACACGCCGAGCAGCCGCTCCGGGGGGTCGGCATACCGCGCGGCGAGCTCTCGCGTCAGGCGCTCGCGCCAGGCGAGGTTGTGCCGGATCAGGTAGGCGCGGACCAGCTCGTCCTTGCTGCCGAAGCAGTTGTAGAGCGTCGCCTTGGCCACCCCCGCCCGCTCGATGACCCGGTCGATGCCGACGGTGTGCACCCCCTCGGCGTAGAACAGCTCCTCGGCGGCGGCCAGCAAACGCTCCCGCGCGGGCATCCCGGCGGCGCTGCTGTCGATGGTCTTGGCAGGCACGAGTTGACAGTACCAGACAGGTCGGTCTACCGTCACATGAGTAGACAGGTCGGTCTGTCTATTGAACGCCCGGACTGCCAGCGGCTTCGCGGAGCCGGTTAAGGAGACCAGACAATGTCCGATCGGGCCATCCGGGCCAGCCGACTCCCGCTGCGGACCGGCCGCCTGCCGGCTACCGCCGCCTTCTGGCTGCAGCTGTCTATTGTCGTGTTCTTCCTCGCCTCTTCCAGCGCGCCGACGCCCCTGTACGCGCGCTACCAGGCCGAGTGGGGCTTCTCGCCGATTACCGTCACGGCGGTCTTCGGCGTGTACGCGCTGGCCGTGCTGGCGGCGCTGCTGACGGTCGGGTCGCAAAAAAGCGGGAACACTCCAAACCCCCCGTGCCCCGCAGGCCGCCGAGCATGCCTATGTCCAAGGAGCCGCGCTGTTCGCGCGGGGTGACGTGCTACGGAGAATCGGGCTGTTCGACGAGGCCTACCATACATTCTACGAAGAGACTGACCTTTGCCGAAGGGCCCGGCTCGCCGGCTGGCGAGTCGCGCTATTGGCCGAATGTGGCGTCTATCACCACGGCGGCGGCAGCGGAGCAGGCCCGTACCGGCGGCTTCAGATGATGCGGAACAAATACTATTTCCTCCTTACTGATATCGGCCTGAAGGCGCCTGACATGCTCGCGATCATCTGTGGGTGGGTACGCCGGGACCTGGCGGGCGACGGCGTCGGTGGCCGATCTTCTATCGGCCAGGCGTGGCTGGAGTTCGCGCGCAGCGTCGTGTGGTTGCTGGCCCAACTGCCTAGAGTCACGCGCCGGCGGCGCGCCGACGCAGCCCTGCAGGCCGGCATCGATGTCCGTCCGTGAGGTGGCTCTTCAGGCGCCGCCGTTACGCATCGTTGCGCGCCGGGACTGACGGTTGGTGATCCCGCCAGGCTGTGGTGCGGAGCGTGTCGTAGAACCAGGCAGAGAACTGCGGCTTGCAAGTGGGCGATGCCGGCTTGCCACCACCGCAGTAGTGGACCACGCACGGCTCGTAAGACGGCATTTCCGAAAGATAGTTCCAGTCCTGAGAGACCTGATGCCACCTGGTCTGGAGAACTGCGTTCAGCCCGAACTGATCATGCTGCGGCCACTTGCCCTGGGCCATCAAGTGCGCCCGGTAACGGATGCACGTCCGAAGCACACGCGCTCCGACATCTGCTGCACGCCAGGCATCGAGGTCGATCAGCATGACCCCGGAGTTGAAGTACAGGGCATCCGGATCGAGCCCGAGTTCGCGCCACGGCGCGATCGCGGCTTCCGTTCGCGGCAGGAAGTAGTCCAGCGCGGCCCCAATAACTGCACCGCCGAGATCCGTCGTCCAGAGATCGTAGAGATCTCCGCGGACCAGCGTGTCGCCGTCCAGGTAGATGCATCGCCGGAGAGTGCGCGGAAGCAGGGTACCGATGAGACAACGGAAGTAGCGAGGCTGCTGGATCAACGGTTCGTCCTCGACGCTGGCCGCACGGTACGCAGACTTGTCAACGTCGACCCAGTTCAGCGCGAGCCCTGGTGCGGCCTCCGTAAGCTGCCGCCGTGCCCATGCGCCGACATCGGCCTGCATGATTGTCAGTTCAACCTCAGTCGTCGGCACTCGACTGGACGCCAGCGAGGCAGCCAGCACCGCAACATACGGAAGATATCTCTCGTCGCACGAAGTTACGACGCGGACAGATCCCTCCGGGAGTCGCAGATCCCCCCTGGCCAGCCCTCGGTCAAGTTCCATGCACTGCTCCTTAGGGTCTGGCCCGCAATCTCTTCCCCGGCTACTATTGATACAGGTCATTCTGCAGAATTGAAAGGCAGAGATCGCCATGCCGGTCGCCGATCCAGCAGGCCGTCCGCCCAGGAAGGGATCACAGGTGGCTTTTGGCCGTACCCCCGGTGCCCTCCTGCCAGCAAACGGAGACCTGCACCATCTCGCGCCCATCCCGGTTATCTACCATGAAGTATCGATTCCCGATATCGCTGGCTTCCATCTCGATCTCATCCGCATCGCCAGGGAGCTGCTGTCCGAGTCCGAGATCGAAGTTCCCGACGTCCGGCACAAGGATGACATGGGAAAGAGCATCGAATTCGATAATGACTCCTGGTCAGAAACCCAGATCCCGGCTATCGGTGTATGGCACTGCGTGCCCACCAACAACTTCCTGGGCAATCCGGCGGAGCCAGTTCAGCACCTGAAGTCAATTGTGGAGGATCGTTATCGGTTCGCGCTGGACGCAACGTCTGGTATCCATGCCAAGCAACCCTGGATAAGCGAGAGCTGGATCCAATTTTACAAGGACGGCGACCACAAAGTGCTGCACAACCATGAGCGCTACGGGCCGCCGTACCCGCAGGAACGCTGGTGCGGGGCCTACTACTTGGACGACGGCACGCCAGATCCGGCCATGCCCTACTCAGGCATGTTCAGCTTCCGCGTGCGGCAAACGAGCTACTACATCCGTCCCAAACCGGGACTACTCCTGATGTGGCCCGCCGACATCCTGCATGAAGTCGCGCCATTCTACGGCAAGGATGAACGGATCGTCATCAACTTCAACATCAACCTGCGACCATTGTGACGCGGCGCTGGTCAGCGTTCCGCCGCCCTGGCCTCGAAGCCGGTATCGGTCACCAGGCCCGCAGCAAGTGATTCCCGCCTCCACTCGGAGATCCCGCGAGGAAGATGCCAGTGTGGACGGCCGGGTGGCGTGCACAGGACGATCTCGGAAACCCGGCCAGCCAGCCGCACCCTCTGCGCCAGGGCGATCTCGAATCCTCGCTGACGCAACTCATCAACCGCCCCAAGTCCGGCGTCCATGATGATGCCCATTCGCCCGCAGGGCGAAAGCACCCTGTCGGCCTCCGCCCAGAACGGGCCGAGACCACCCTCCAGAAGCCCGGATGCGTCCACCGCGAGATTCCAGGGCGGGTTGGCGGCAAGAACGTCGACCGTTCGGTCGGCGAAGTCGAGCCGGCCGGCATCGGCGACCGAGAAGGGGATGCGCGCCTTCGCCCGTGCCGAGTTGGCGACAGCGTTGCGGACGCGCACCGGGTCGCTGTCGGAGGCGCGGATGTCAGCGCCGAGAGCGATGGCGGCGATCTCGATCGGAATCGTCCCGTCACCGCAGAAAGGGTCGACTACTACCTCATTGACGCTGGGCGCGAGCATGCGTGCCAGGGCGGCGCCCACCGGCGGATGCAGTGTGCCGCGTGATGCGTGCTGCTTGTAGTAGCGGCGGTGCAGTGGGCTGTCGGCGAGCCGGAGCCCATATGTCGCTGTGTCACCGCCGATAAACACCCGCACTGTGAGTGCCGACGGCTGGACCCCTTCGGCCCCGGGCCGCCGGGAAATGTACTGCGCGCCCAGCTCAGCTGACAGCGCAGCGCCCACCGCGTCCTCAACGTCGTACCGAGAGTAATTACGACGGCCAAGCAGGCTAGCCACCACATCGAAACGGCGCCGGGCAGGCAGGTCTCGTAGCTGGCCCACGGTCTCGACCGCCTGACGCCAATCCCACCGTCGTGCCTGCTCGGCCAGCCACGGCACAACGTCCTTGCGGTGACCAACCTCGCCGACGCATCCGACTGACAGGAAAACGTCGTCGGGGGTTCGGAGCGTCCGGAGACCGGGATCCAGGCGCGGGGCCTGAAACCTCACCTCGCGGGCATGCAGGGTAACGCCGGTCGGCACCAGCGCCGTGATCTCATCGGCAACCACATACTCGATGCCCCGCACAGAGCGAGCGATGACTTCGATGCTCACGGTGTTCCTCACCAATAGACTACGGCCAGCGAACCCCCGGCTCATGCAGGTAGCGAACTGGTGCACGTGATGCGGGCAGTCTGCATCGAGGATAGGGGATCTTGGCGGTGGTAACCCGTGCGGCAGAGTGACAGCACACTGGCGGAATTCTCTGGTAGCTCCAACTTCTGCGTCCTGCCCTGGCCTCGCCTGGAAGTCGGTCTACGGAACTTGGTCCATCTTCCCGCGGAGCTGCGCGTGTGCAACCTTCCCCCCGGACCGGCCCCCCGCCGACCTACCGCGGGCGGCTGCCGCCCGCGCTGTTGTGTAAAATCGCCCTGCGAACGCATCAGCCAGTGCCCTCACGACGCCCTCGGAAAGGGTGCCCACCATGAGTTCGGAGTCCTCCTTCGACATCGTCAACAAGCCTGATCACCAAGAGGTAGATAACGCCGTCAACCAGACGGCGAGGGAAATCACCAAGCGCTTCGACTTCAAGAACGTCGACGCCGACATCAGGTGGTCCGGGGATCTGATCGAGATCCAAGCCAACACCGATCAGCGGGCAAGCGCCGTTCTCGACCTCTTCAAGGACAAGCTGGTCAGGCGTCAGGTCTCACTGAAGAACATCGAGGCAGGCGAGCCCAGGTCCGCTGGGAAGCTCTGCAAGATCACCGTAACGGTCACTGCGGGCATCAGCCAGGAAAACGCCAGGAAGCTCTCCAAGCTTGTCCGCGACGAGGGACTGAAGGGCGTCAAGGTACAGATCCAGGGCGATGAACTGCGGATCTCAAGCAAAAGCCGGGATGATCTGCAGGCGGTTCAGCGCCTTGTCAACGGGCAGGACTTCGACTTCGCGGTCCAGTTTGTGAACTACCGCTGACCCGGCGCCGAACGGGACGACCCCCACGCGGCCACACGCACGCCAGGCTGAAGCGCTCTTACCTCAGCCACCTCGCGCATAGCGTTCAGACCTCGTGACCGCCTGCCTTCGCAGGGTTCAAGTCCTTGCCAAAAAGCGCAGCTTTTGCGATTACCTCGTTCCCGGAGATCCCTTTGTCTACAATGTGAACAATGGGTGCATCGAAGCGGGCACGATCAAAAGACTGGCGGCTGTGGAGCTGCAGCACATGGGTCTCCCAGCACACGCGCACCGGCGGTTGCTCGGGCAGCAGATCGAGCGCTGTCACGGCGTACAGCGTGTATTCACCAAACCTTTCCTTGTCGGCTAGCGGTGAACACCGCCCGCCACGGCTCCCCGTCCGCCTCCGGCGGGGTACACCGTAATCCCGCACTCCAGCTCGATCACCGGGCGGGCTGACTGGCGGACGGACTCGCGGGTGTCCCCGCTCACGCGGGGGCCGGGCGGTCGCGAAGCCCGGCCGCGGGCCGGTTGTGTTACTTTTGTGTTGATCTTGGTCCGCGCGGGCGCTGACTGCGCCATGAGATGGCCCCTCTTCCTGCGTTGATGCAGGTAAGCGGGCTGACAGGCTGCCCGAATAAGGAGCCGGTGACCGGAATCGAACCGGTGACCTGCCGTTTACAAGACGGCTGCTCTGCCTGCTGAGCTACACCGGCTGGAGACTTGCTGCATGGTAACCGACCCGAAGCCCGGAGCGCTCATTCCGGCGCCGGCCCGCGGTGCATGACGGGCTGGCGCCCGCGCGGGTCAGTAGGCGATCCCGACGGCCTGCCGGACGGTCGCCGGGTCATCCAGCACGGCCAGCATGAGGTGAGCCACGTCGGCGCGGGAAATCGTGGTGCCGCGCGGGACATTGCCGCCCACGCAGGTCCGGTAGGCGCCCGTGAGCGGCCTGTTCACGAGCCTGGGCGGCCGGACCACGGTCCAGTCCGTGTCGCTGCGCCTGATCTGGTCTTCCATCGCGGCCAGGTCGGCGTAGGTGTCGCGCAGCAAGGCCGAGACGAGCGGCAGCACGATGCGCCGGTTGGCGAAGCTGTCCCCGGCGGGCACGGGGCCGACCGGGGCGGCGCTGACCGCGACCAGGCGCCGGACGCCGCTGGCCGCCAGGGCGGCCAGGATCCCGCGGGCCGTCTGCGAGGCAACGGGGCCGACCTTGCGGCCGCGCGGGCCGACTCCGGAGATCACGGCGTCGCTAGCGTCGAGCGCGGGCCGCAGCGCCTCTGGGTCGGTCAGGCTGGGCACCGTGACCACGTCGAGCGCGGGATGAGACAGGCCCAGCCCGGCAGAGTCGCGAGCGGCGCTCTCGCGGACCACGGCGGTCACCTTGTGACCGGCGTCCAGCGCCTGGGCCACTACCTGCCCGCCGATGCCTCCGGTGGCTCCAAAGACCGTGATCTTCATCAGGATGCCTCCTGCCTGGCTTGGCGGCACCGCGTGCTCCCGGCGATCCCTTAGCTACCGTATCATACGAATTTCGTAATACAAGGAAGCCAATCTTTCAGGGAGCCGCACCTGGGCTCGATCGGGGCGCTTGGCTCGACCGGGGCGGCCGGCGGGATGGTCAGCAGGGCCGTCTGCAGCGTGGCCCGGTCGGTAACCAGGACGTAGCCGCGCGGCAGCGGCGTCCAGCCGGGCATGGGCCAGCCCGAGCTGGCGACGACGACCGCGTCCTGCGTGGCCCGGTAGGCCAGGTGGAAGTAGGTCGGAATGTCGTCGGGCCGGCTGTCGTAGCCGCGCAGCCGGAGGGTCTCCGCAGGGATCCTGGCCGGGTCGTACCAGGAGATGGCATACAGCTTGTCGGGCGAGAGCAGGATGGCGTTCAGGCTGTTGGGCGCATAGCGCTGCTGCAGGTCGGAAATGGTATCGGCGATGCTCGCGATCATGTCGCCGTCTCGCTCGGCCAGCCGCCCCATGAGGTGCAGGAAGTACCGCTCGCTGTCGGTCGTCCCGGTCAGCTGCCGTTCCCAGGCGGGCGGCAGCATCTCGCCGAGCCGCTCCTGCGGGTGAATGGCGCCGTTGTGGGCCAGGACGTAGGGGCCGTACCGGAACGGATGGGTGTTGCGATCGTCCACGGCCAGGCCCGGCGTGGCCCAGCGCAGGTGCACGAGACCGAGGTCGCCGAGGGGCTGCTGCGCCAGCTGGCCGTACGCCGGCTCGCGGTCGGCCCGGCGCAGCGACCGGCGGATGCCCGGCTCGCGGCCGGCATACCAGGCCATCCCCCAGCCGTCGCTGTGCATGGCCGACAGCGCCGTGAAATCGCGGAGCTCCTGGTCGCCGAGGAGCCGGGCCAGCGATACCGGGGAACGGGAGCAGTAACCAAGTAGGCGGCACATGGGATAGTTGTCTTCCCTAAAGGAACTTCCCCATGCCTCCCCCGACATCTATGGAGGCCCCGGCGATATAACTGGCCCGGTCACTAGCCAGGAACGCCACCAGCCCCGCGACCTCGTCGGGCCGTCCGAACCGGCCCAGCGGGACCTCCTCCTTGGCCAGCTGGCCGAAGAATTCGTCGGCCGGCATGTCCGGCGCCCGGCGCTGGTGAATGTTCTCCCACTGCGGGGTCGTGACGAATCCGATGTTCACGCTGTTGACCAGGATGCCCTCGGCCCCCAGCTCGATGGACAGGGCCTTGGACAGGCTGAGGCACGACGCCCGGTTGACCGACGAGGCCAGGAAGGCCGGGTCCGGATAGCGGGCGTAGACCGCGTTGATGTTGATGACCCGCGGCGCGGCGCTGCTCCGCAGGGACGGCAGCGCGGCGCGGGTGCAGCGGATCTGCGAGAACAGCTTGACCTCGATGTCCTCGTGCCAGTCCGCGTCGGTCAAGGTGGCGAACCGGCCTGGCCGCGCGCCGCCGGCGTTGTTGACCAGGATGTCGAGGCCGCCCATGGCAGCCGTCGCGGCCTCCATCAGGGCCGTCACCTGGTCCGGATCGGTCACGTCGCACGGCACGGCCAGCAGCGTGGCCGACCCGGCCCCTGACCCGGCCGCTCGCTCCTTCAGCTCGGCCGCCGTCGCCTCCAGCTCGTCGGCATGCCGGGCGCAGATGACCACCGACGTGCCCTCGCCGAGCAGCTCGGCGGCGATCGCCTTGCCGAGGCCCTTGGAGCCGCCGGTAACCAGGGCCCGGCGGCCGCTCAGCCCGAGCTCCATCTAGGCCTCGCTCGCCGGGCCGCCCGCGGCCGTAGGTGCTCCGGCCGTATCCACTCCGGACGCCTCCACGACGTCGTGCTCCGTCGCCTCCGCTCCGGGCGCTTCCGCCGCGGCGTCGTTGAGGACCGCGGCCTCGACGCTGCCCGCGGCGTGCGCCTCGGCCAGCTTGAGCAGGCTCTGCCGGGGCGGGCAGAACACGTCCACCTCCAGGCAGTGGCTGTCAGCGGTCCAGGCGCCGTGCGGGACCCAGGAGGGGATGACCGCGACGTCGCCCTTGCGCATCGTGCGGACGTCGCCGTCCAGGTCGAACGTCATCTCGCCGTCCAGCACGATGACGATCTGCTCTTCCTCGTGGACATGATGCGGCGCGGTGGCGCCGGGGGCGAAGCTCACGAAGTTCGTCATCGCGCGCTGGCCGAGCACCGGCCGGAACCCGAGCCCGGGCAGGAACTCCACGACCGGCAGCTCATCCACGTTCACGAAGCGGCCCGGGCCGGCCGGCTCGCCGTCGGCCTGCGTCGTGAAATGACTGCCGGCGTCGCCCAGCGAGCCATCTGGGCCGGGCGCGCCGGCGGCCGGGTCAGCAGCGGGGCGGTCAGCGGGCTGAGCGGCATCGCTCATTTTTCCTCCAGTGCGGTGCGGAGCACCTCGCCGATCCGGCGGATGCCCTCATCGATGAGGTTGTCAGCGACCCGGCTGTAGGCCAGCCGGATCTGGGTGGCGCCGGCGTCGCCCGGGTAGAACGGCCGGCCGGGCACGTAGGCCACCTTCCGCGCGCGGGCCGCCGCCGACAGGGCCACGGTATCGACGCCGTCCGGTGCGGTCACCCAGACGTAGAACCCGCCGCCGGGCGTGGTCCAGGTCGTGCCCTCGGGCATGTGCGCCGTCAGTGCGTCAGTCACCAGGGCGGCCCGCCGCGCGTAGAGCGCCCGCGACTGGACCAGCTGCCGCTCCAGGTGGCCGCCGCGACCATACTCTTCCAGCATCCGCTGGCCGAAGGCGCCGGAGCACTGGTCGGAGTTCTGCTTGGCGACCACCAGGGTGGCGACGATCTCGGCCGGCCCGGCGGCCCAGCCCATCCGGAATCCCGGCGAGAAGATCTTGGAGAACGTGCCGGCCTGCAGGACGACATCCGGGGCCAGGGACCACAGGCTCGGCGGCGAGTCCTCCCCGAAGCCCAGCTCGCGGTAGGCCACGTCCTCCAGGATCAGGAAGCCATACCGCCGGGCCAGCGCGACCAGCTCGCTGCGCCGCTCGCTGCTCATGGACAGCCCGGTCGGGTTCTGGTAGTCCGGGATGGTATAGACGATCTTGGGGCGCAGGCCTCCGGCCAGCAGGTCGGCGAGCAGGTCGACGCGCATCCCGCCGTTATCTATCGGGACGCCGCGCACGTCCGCCTCGTAGCCGCGGAAGGCCATGATCCCGCCGAGGTAAGTCGGCGCCTCGACCACGACGACATCGCCGGGGTCTAGGTAGCTCTTGGCCAGCAGCTCCATGCAGTCGATGCCGCCGCTAGTGATCATCAGCTCGCCGGCCGCGGGGGCCCGCCCCTCCAGCGCGGCGAGCCGCCCGGACAGGTACTCCCGGATCCCGGCCAGGCCTTCGGTCGAGCTGTACTGCAGCGCGACGGCGGCGTCGCCGGCGATCAGCGCCTGCGCGATGTCCCCGAGCACCCGGGCCGGGAACGTAGCCGGGTCGGGGAAGCCGCCCGAGAACGTGATGACGTCGGTCGCCCCGGCCAGGGCGAGGATCGCGGTGATCTCGCCGCCGCCGAGCGCGCGGGTGCGCCGGGCCAGGCCGGCGCTCCAGTCGTGTTGGGCCAAGGCTGCCGTCATCCGCCTGCTCCATCCCCGGACAGCGCTCTCTTGACAGTGGAACTTACAAATGTAAAAATCCCACACACTGCGCTTTACGTTAGTAATGTAATAATTCCAGCATAACTCATATCACTAGGTTCCACGACGGGCTGCCTGGCAAATGACAACGATCTCGGCTCCGCTGGCCAAGCTGGCGGAAGTCTCCGCGCCGGTCCCGGCCGCGGTCGAGGTGGACGAGCTCGACCTGGCCCTGCTGCGCGCGCTGGCCACCGACGCGCGCCAGTCGCAGCGGTCGCTGGCCCGGCAGATCGAGATGTCACCGCCCGCGGTAGCCGATCGCCTGGCCCGGCTGGAGCGCAGCGGCGTCATCCGCGGCTACCGGGTGGATATCGACTGGGCCGCCCTCGGCTTTCCGGTGGTCGTCTACCTGGCGGTGACGGCCGGGGCCGGCATGGACCTGAGCGAGATCATCCGCGACATCCGGGCCCTCCCGGAGGCGGAGGTCATGAGCGTGGTCACTGGCAGCCTCGACCTGCTGGTCCGGCTGCGCGTGCGGGATCACGCGCACCTGCGCGAGCTCCTGCTGACCAAGATTTTCCAGATCAGCGGCGTGCAGCGGACCGAGACGTTCCTGTCGCTAGCCGACGCGGACCCAGAGAATTTCAGCGCCGCGCTGCTCGATCAGATGAGCCAGCGCCGCAGCGACATGCGGAAGACCGGAGGCTAACCAGGTGGGAAGCACACCCCCGCACGACAACCGCGCCCGCGGCCCGCACGCGGTGGACGGCGTCGGCCAGCACGGGTTCGTCGCCCGCTACGGGCTTTACTCCCCGGAGCAGGCCGACGCGGCGGCCGAGCTGGCCGCCCGTATCCGCGAGCTCGGCCTGCGCACCGTCCGGCTGGTCGTGGTGGACCAGCACGGCCAGCCGCGCAGCAAGTCGCTGTCTCCCGACGTGGCGATCACCGCCATGTCCAACGGCCTGGACTTCTCCGGGGCCATCTTCAGCCTCGACACGGGGAACCAGGTCTTCGTGCCGGCCTTCGCTGCGGGCGGCGGCTTCGGGATCGACGAGCTCACCGGGTTCCCTGACGTGGTGCTGGTCCCGGATCCGGCCACGTTCCGGGTGCTGCCGTGGGCCGACCGGACCGGCTGGATGCTCTGTGACGTGTATTTCTCCAGTGGCGCGCCGATGCCCCTGGACGGCCGCGGCCTGATGCGCCGCGCGCTGGGCGAGCTGGCCGATGCGGGCTACGACTATCTGGCCGGCATCGAGATGGAGTACTACATCGTCAAGGTCGACTCCGACCGGATCACGCCCGAGGCCGCCGGGTTCACGCCGCCGGTTCCGGCGGTGAGCGTGTTCGAGCGCGGCTATCAGTACCTGTCGGAGGTGCGGCTGGACAGCGTGGCCGAGACGCTCGAGGCGATCCGCGACGGCCTGGGGGCGCTCGGCCTCCTGCCGCGGTCCATGGAGGACGAGTGGGGCCCCGGCCAGATGGAGTTCAGCTTCAGCCCCATCGGCGGGCTGGCGGCGGCCGACGCGGTCGTGCTGTTCCGCTCGGCGGTCAAGCAGATGTGCCAGCGCCGCGGCCTGCTGGCCACGTTCATGTGCCGGCCCGCGCTGGAGAACTTCTTCTCCTCCGGCTGGCACCTGCACGAGTCGCTGCTGTCGCGGCAAGACGGGCACAACTCCTTTGCCAGCCCGGATGAGTCCCTGTCGCACGT
Organism: Streptosporangiaceae bacterium; assembly: GCA_036510065.1. Classification (GTDB taxonomy): domain Bacteria; phylum Actinomycetota; class Actinomycetes; order Streptosporangiales; family Streptosporangiaceae; genus DASUBV01. The sequence continues at coordinate 74,968 of DATCEO010000232.1, forward strand.
GGGGCGGCAGTTCGTGGCCGGGCTGCTGGAGCATGCGATGCCGATGACGGTGTTCGCGACGCCGACGGTCAACGGGTACAAGCGCTACCGGCCGTACTCCTTCGCCCCCGACCGGGTGTGCTGGGCCGTGGAGAACCGCGGCGCGCTGATCCGCGTCCAGGGCGCCCCCGGCGACGCCAACAGCCACGTCGAGAACCGGATGGGCGAGCCCGCCGCCAACCCCTACCTGTACATGGCCGCGAACATCGCCGCCGGGCTCGACGGGATCCGGCGCCAGCTTGACCCGCCGCCGCCGGTCGAGGCCGACCCGTACGCGACTGAGGCGCCGATGCTGCCGACCTCGCTGGCCGATGCGGTCGGCGCGCTCGTGGAGGACGGCTTCTTCCGCAAGGCGTTCGGCGACGTGGCCGTGGATTACCTGGTGCAGATGAAGCGCGCGGAGCTAGCCCGCTACGAGGCGGCCATCGCCTCCAACCCGGCCGCCGACGGCCAGGACGTCAGCGACTGGGAGATGCGGGAGTACTTCGAGTTCTACTGACCGGCCGGAGTGTCGAGATGACTGTGCAGCACATCGTCCTGTTCAGCTTCCCGCGCGAGCTCAGCGCGGCCGAGGCGGCACAGATGCGCGCCATGGTGGCGTCCTGGCCCAAGGAGATCGGCCTGATGACCAAGTGCCGGTTCGGCACCGACCTCACCGGGGCCCGCACCCGCGGCTACCCCTACCTGCTCTATACCGAGTTCCCCGACGTCGACGCGCTGAATGCCTACCGAGCCCATCGCGTGCACGTTCAGTTCCTGGACTGGCTGACGGAACGGGACTGCACCCCCCTGGCCTTCGACTACCAGCTGGACGACCAGACCGTCCTGATGGCGGAGTGAGAGGAACCACCCATGGCCAAGACCAGTCCTGACCTGATCCCCGGGGCCGCCAGCGGCGAGCTCGCGCATGGCTCGCTGCGCCTGTGGGACGCCATCGCGATCTCCGTCTCGGTGCTCGCTCCCGGCATGGCGATGCTGCTCAACGTGTCCGGCGTCGCCGCTGTGGCGGGCGGCTCGACGCCGCTGGCCTTCCTGCTCGGCGGCGTGGGCTGCCTGGCGCTGGCCTTCGTGGTCATCGGGTTCACCCGGCGGATGGCCTCGGCCGGCTACGCCTACACCTACGCCAGCCGGAGCCTCGGCAAGGAGGCCGGCTTCGTGGCCGGCTGGCTGTACTTCTTCGGCATGATCTGCTTTGTCCCGATGACCATGTCGGCCGTCGGCTACCTGGCGGCAGACCTGCTGGGGCTGAACCCCAAGCTGTGGATCCTGTTCTTCTTCATCGGGATGGTCCTGTTCGTGGTCCTGTCGGTGATCCGGATCAAGGTCACCACCCGGGTGCAGCTGATCATCGGCATCGTCACGGTGGCCATCATCCTGATTGTGGACGTGGTCACCACGGCCAAGGGCGGCAGCCACGGCCAGGCCTTGTCGGCGTTCAGCTTCAGTCACACCAACGAGGGCGGCTTCACCGGCGTCTTCTACGGCATCATCTTCGGCGTCACCTCTTACATCGGCTTCGAGACCGCCGCCGACTTCGGCGAGGAGACCTCCAACCCGCGCCGGTACATCCCGATCGCCGTGATCGCCGCGACCCTGTTCGCCGTGGTCTTCTACCTGTGGACGACGTACTCGATCACCATCGGCTTCGGGGTCAACAACGGCGTGAAGATGGGCGCCGACCCGGTCGCGCTGAAGACCACGGCCACGGCGTTCGTCGGCGCGTGGCTGGGCACGCTGGTCGAGATCGGCGGCATGCTCGCCGCGTTCATCGTCTGCGTCGCCTGCGCGACCGCCGCGTCGCGGACCCTGTTCGCGATGGGCCGCGAGGGCGTGCTGCCGGCGGCGTTCGGGCGGACATCGGAGCGCTTCCGGACGCCGGTCAACGCCACGATCGCCGTGACGGTGATCGCCACCCTGATGGCCCTGCTGATCGGGTACCCGCTGTCGGACGCGACGTTCGGCCAGCCGTTCTCGAACTATTACTTCTGGGCCACCACCGGCACGCTGGTGATCATTGTCGTCTACATCATGCTGTGCATCGGCGGCATCGTGTTCTTCTACCGGACCCGCGACTCGCGCAAGTGGAACCCGCTGGTGCACGTGGCGGTCCCGCTGATCGGCGCGATCGTCTTCGGCGCGGCCCTGTACGGGTCGATCCACCCGACGCCGCCCGGCATCTTGAAGTGGACGCCGTATGTGGCCCTGGTCTGGCTGGCGCTCGGGGTCGGGACGCTGCTGTGGCTGCGGGCCAGGCGCCCGGAGTCGGTGGACCAGATCGGCTCCATCCTCGGCGAGGAGGGCGGCACGGACGCGGCGGTGCTCGACGCCTAGTCCCTCGGCTGGAACCCGCGGTCCGCTTCGGGCCGGGCGGCGACCGCAGCGCGCTGGGCGCTGCGGTCGCCGCCCGCCCGGATCATGTGCGGCGGTGGGGTCAGCTCTGGCTACGGCCCCACCAGCTGGTGAAGGGCTCGAAGGTGTGGCTGAAGAACCACGTCGGCTGGGTCAGCCCGGAGCAGGTGCCCGCACCCTTGGTGCCGGGGCAGCCGCCGTTGTCGCGCTGCAGCGCCCAGAACGACAGCGTGCCGATGCCCTTGGCCCTGGCCCAGTGCGCGATGGCGGTCGCGTCGGCCTGGGTGAAGGTCTCAGCGGGACCGAAGTCATCGATGCCGGGCATCTCGGTGATGCCGATCTTGTGCCAGAGCGGCGCGGGAGACTCATACGGGTAGAGCGACTGCAGCTGGCTGAGGAGGCCAGCGGCGGCAGTCTCGGTGTCGGTCGCCATCTGCTGCTGGGTGCCGATGTAGTAATCGAACGTCATCAGGTTCACGACGCTGACCCTGGCGCCGACGGCGATCGCGTTCGCGATCACGCCAGGCCGGCTGAGTTCAGCCCGGTGGGCAGGCTCGGCATCGTGTAGGAGAACTGGATCCTGCGCCCGTGCGCCGCGGCCCACGCCTCCACCTGCGCGACTGCCTCGTTGCGCCGGTTGATCCCGGCGGCGTTGGTCAGCGAGTCGGCCTCGATGTCCAGGTCGACGCGGGGGACGTTGTAAGTGGTGATGACGTTCTTGTAGACCTTGGCGATCGCGCTGACGCTGGTGCAGCTGTCAGCGATGTCGGTGCTGGTGGTGTCCGCGCTGTAGCCGCCAAACGACGGGATGACGTTGCCCCCGCTGGCCTGGATAGCGGCGATGTCACTGCCGAACGTGGCGACGGAGACCGGCTGGCTGGTGTCGCCGTTCCAGTACGCCGTGCACGAGCCTGCGCTGGCGGTCTGCAGGAACGCGAAGGTCAGGTACCTGGCTCCGGACTGCTGGGACAGGGTGGCCGGGTTATCGCCGTTATACGCCTCGAAATACGGAGCGAAGACGTGCGCCGGAAAGACGGCTGGCCGGTCATGCGCGGGACGAGCAGTGGCGGCATGCGCGGTGCCGGCACCGGTGGCGGCGAAGCCGATCACGGCGGCTGCGGCGGCCGCGGCGGCCAGCGCCGCGCGCAGCCGATTGCGGAGCGGGCCATGCGGCGGGGTGCGTCGTGTCATGCGGGGATTCCCTTGGCTAGTGCTGAGTCGAACGGGCGAGGAACGTCAGCTCGTCGCGCAGCGGGCAGGCGGTGGCCCGCATCGCGATCAGCAAGCTCCCCGGCAATCAAATAGGAAACTTTCCTGTTTGTTACCGCGGACGTTAGCCACGCCCCTGGGCAGCGTCAAGAGCGCCGCGGGCTAAGCCGCCGGTTGCCGGCCGGCCAGCTGCTCAGCGCGGGGTGGCCCGGACCGGCCGGCCGGGCAGCGCATCGACCACGATGTCTCCGTCCCGGACGACGAAGGTGCCGTTGACCAGGACGTACCGGATACCGGTCGACGGGCGGGTGCTGGCGGCGTAGGTCGCCTGGTCGCTGACCGAAGCCGGGTCGAAGACGACAATGTCGGCGTCGCTGCCGGGCTGGAGCCGGCCCTTGCGGCGCATGGCCGGGACCCGTTCGGCCAGCAGCCGGGCCGGCCGCAGGCTGCACCGGCTCAGTACCTCGGCCAGGTCCAGGGGCCCGGCGCCGCGGGTGAGCATGCGCAGCGCCCGGCAGAACGTCCCGGCCGTCCGCGGATGCGTGACCGCGGTATCGGGCAGCGGCCAGCTGAGCGGGTCGGGCATCGGCCCGGGCCAGGTCAGCGGCATGGCGTCGCTGGCCACCATGGCGCCTGGGAAGGTCAGCGACCGCAGCA
>DATCEO010000233.1:0-6331 GCA_036510065.1 Streptosporangiaceae bacterium
TCGGCCCGGGCCAGGTCAGCGGCATGGCGTCGCTGGCCACCATGGCGCCTGGGAAGGTCAGCGACCGCAGCAGCAGCCGCCGGTCGGCCGGATCGTCCTCGTTGAGCAGCTCGATGATGGCCAGGCCACCGGGATCAGTCTCCCGCAGCTCACGCAGCCGCGCCTCGCTGGCCACCCGCTCGCCGGTCGGCGCGTAGGTGAGGGACGACGGCGTCAGGCCGCGCTCGCCCAGCCGCTCGGGAGCCAGGAACGCCGCACCGATACCGGTCATGCCGGACCCGTACGGGTAGGCCTCGGTGGAGACCCGGGCCCCCGCCGCCTGAGCCCGCGCCACCAGGCTCAGGACGCGGTCGGTGTGTCGCTGCGAGGTGCTGTTGATGTGGCAGTAATGCATCTGGGCGCCGGTCTCGCCGGCCGCGCGGACGATCTCCTCCGCACCGTCGATAACGGCGCCGGGCACCATCTCGATCATGTCTCGCGCGTGCGTGAACGTCGGTACGCCCGCCTCGGCGGCGAGCGCTGCGACTCGCAGGTACTCGGCCGGATCGGTTCCTGGCGCGTACCCGACGAGCACGCCGATGCCGAGGGCGCCGTCAGCCAGGTCAGCCGACAGGCGGGCCAGTATCGCGTCGATGTCCGCCGGGCCGGCCGCGCGCTGCCAGGCTGGGCTGGCGATGTTGGCCAGGAAGGTGGTGAGCTTCCCGTCCAGGCCGATGCCGCCGACTGCCTCCATCCGGGCCAGGGCCCAGGACGTGGCGAAGCCGTAGTTGACCGGCCGTCCCTGCGCTGCGGCATCCCCACCTGGCCGCCGGAGATGGCGACGTCCGCTGCCTGGTCCAGCCCGGATTCTGGATCGATCACGCGGCCGCCCCGCAGCACAATGTCCCAGTCGCTCATGTGGTGCCTCCTCAGCGCTGGCCGGGCCCGGGTGGGCCATCCTTGGAGACAGTAACCAGCCGCCGGCCGGCTCGCGCCCGCCGCGCTCCCCCGGCCGCCGCCGATCCGGCGCAGCTATCAAGGAAGGTCCCGATGCCGGAGCTGCCTGCTGACCTCGCTGCCGCCGGGGCCGAGCTGGGCCTGCAGATATCGAGGATCGTCCGCCAGACGGAGCTGCCGCCCGAAGGCGGGCTCTTCCGGCGGTTCTTCGACCGCTTCCGTTACTGACGGCAGGCGTGTTGTCTCAGGTGCCGGTCATTCAACGAGCCCTACTAGCCGACGAGACGCGTGACCGAGACAGCCGAATAGCGGGTCGGCCGACCGGGCTTGCACGGTATCGTGCGGTGCTGTGCTAGATGGTGACGCGGTCTTCCTGCCGGGTGACGTTCCCCGGCGGGGCGTACTCGCCCTCTGGGGCACCGGATCAGGAACGGGCAAAGTCGAGCTTGTCTTCCCCCGCAGCACCGACGCCGTGCGCAAGCGCCTGGTCACCGCGAGGTTCCTGTCCGTGGCCGAGGCGCTGCCCGAGCTACTCACGATTAACCCAGACGCCGTCGACCCGGCCGGCCAGGCTGTGCGGCCCACGCTCAGGGTCTGGGCCGCGGCGGCGACGGCCGGGGTCGGCCTGGTCGCCCGCGGCAGGCTGCTGCCCACGGTCGGCCAGGGCGGCACGGACGCCTGGCGGGTCGGCCCGCTGGATGCGGCGGACCTGGCCTGGCTGCGCGAGCTCGCGGCTCATTTCCCGGTGGCCGCGCACGCCCTGGCGATCCCCGGCTCGCGGCCGATGCGGATCCGTTCCGCCGAATCGCTGATCCGGGCGTTCTGGGACGCGATCGCCGACACCCTGGTTCGCACGGCCGCCGCGCCACGGGTCGTCGGCTCGCCGTCGTTCGCCGCGCTCGAGCCGACCCCGGTTGATGACCTGGCCGAATGGCTGGCCGACAGCACCGAAGGTCTGGCCGCGGGCGCGAGCCTGGGCTTGCGGATCGAGGTAGTGCCGACGGCACCAGAGCACATCGCCGGCGGAGCTGACCAGACTGGGCCCGGCTGGCCCGACCCGGACGAAGACGACCCGGACAAAGACGACCCGGACAAAGACGACCTGGACAAAGACGGCCCGGATCAGGGCGACGGAGCTGGTAACGCGGCCGCGACGGCCGCACCGCCGGCGTTCCGGCTAGTGCTCCAGTTGCGCAGCACCGCCGACCCGAGCCTGATCGTCGACGCCAGCTCGCTGTGGGACCAGCCGGAGGTCGTGCTCACCAGGTTCGGCGCCCAGGCCGAGACGGACCTGCTGCTGGCACTGCGGCGGGGCGCCGCCGCGTGGCCGCCGCTGGCCGCGGTGCTGGCCCAGGCGAGCCCGTCGGTGCTCGACCTCGGCGACAATGAGATCACCGCCCTGCTCGGCCCGGCCGCCGAGGACCTGGCCGGCGCCGGGATCGAGGTCCTGTGGCCGACCAGCCTGGTCGGCGGCGGCCTCAAGCTGCAGGCGGCGGTAACGCCCGCGCCGGGCAAGGTGGTCGAGTCCGGTTTCGGCCTGGACACCCTGCTCGACTTCCGCTGGCAGCTGACGCTCGACGGGGAGGTGCTCGACGAGGCCGAGATAAACGCCCTGGCCGAGGCCAAACGACCCCTCGTCCGGCTCCGCGGCCGCTGGGTGACCCTGGACCCGGCGCTGCTGGAACGCCTGCGCCGCCCGCCCCGCACGAGGATGCGGGCGATGGAGGCGCTGGGCGCCGTCCTGGCCGGGTCGGCGGACATCGACGGGACGACCGTCACCGTGGTCGCGCAGGGCCCGCTCGCCGATCTGGCCGAGCGGGTGACCGGCCTGGCCGCGAGCCCGGCCGGGCTCGGCCCGCCGCCCGGCCTGGCCGCGACCCTGCGGCCTTACCAGCAGCGGGGCGTGGCCTGGCTGGCCGCGATGTGCGAGCTGGGCTTCGGCGGCTGCCTGGCCGATGACATGGGCCTCGGCAAGACGATCCAGATCATCGCGCTGCACCTGCACCGCGCTGCGGCGCACGCCGGCCCGATGCTGGTGGTCTGCCCCGCTTCGCTGCTGGGCACCTGGGAGCGGGAGATCCGCCGGTTCGCCCCGGACCTGCCGGTCCGGCGCTATCACGGCGGCGGCCGGCACCTGCAGGAGGTGGCCGCCAACGAGATCGTCCTGGTGACCTACGGCGTGGTGCGGCGGGACGCAGCGGAACTCGCCGAGGTCGGCTGGGGGCTCGTTGTCGCCGACGAGGCACAGCATGCCAAGAACCCGCTCTCGCGCACCGCGCGCGAACTGCGTGCGCTGCCCGCCCCGGCGCGGGTCGCGCTGACCGGGACTCCGGTCGAGAACCGGCTGTCGGAACTGTGGTCGATCCTGGACTGGACCACCCCGGGCCTGCTCGGTCACCTGGAGACCTTCACCCGGCGGGTAGCGGTCCCGATCGAGCGGTACAAGGACGCCGACGCGACGGCCAGGTTCGCCGCGCTGGTCCGGCCCTTCCTGCTGCGACGCAGAAAGTCCGACCCCGGGATCGCCCCGGAACTGCCGCCTAAGACCGAGACGGACCGGATCGTCCCGCTCTCGGCCGAGCAGGTCACCCTCTACGAGGCGGTGGTGCGGGAGACGATGGAGGCGATCGCCGCGCAGGAGGGGATCGAGCGGGCCGGGCTGGTGTTCAAGCTGCTGACCGCGCTGAAGCAGATCTGCAACCACCCGGCGCAGTACCTGAAGCAAACCGGGCCGTTGCCCGGCCGGTCCGGCAAGCTTGCCGCATTCGACGAGCTCCTGGACGTCATCCTGGCCGGCGGCGAGTCGATGCTGGTGTTCACCCAGTACACGCAGATGGCGACGCTGCTGCAGCAGCACCTGGACGCCCGCGGCGTCCGCTCGCTCTACCTGCACGGCGGTCTCCCGGTCCGGCGCCGGCAGGAACTGGTTGATGAATTCCAGGCCGGCGCGGCGCCGGTCTTCCTGCTGTCGCTGCAGGCAGGCGGCACCGGCCTGACCCTGACCCGCGCTACGCACGTCCTGCACTACGACCGCTGGTGGAACCCGGCGGTGGAGGATCAGGCGACCGACCGGGCGTACCGGATCGGCCAGGACCGCCCCGTGCAGGTGCACCGGCTGATCGCGGAGGGCACGCTGGAAGACCGGATCGCCGCCCTGCTGGAGAAGAAACGTGAGCTCGCCAACGCGGTGGTCGGCTCCGGCGAAGGCTGGATCGCCGGGCTGTCCGACCAGGAACTCGGTGACCTCGTGTCGCTCCGGGCCGCCGGATGACCGCGGCCGCTCCCGGTCAGGGGGCCGCTCCCGGTCAGACCTGGTGGGGTCGGGCCTGGGTGGAGGCGCTGGAACAGCGAGCCCGGCTGGACCCCAACCGGCTGCCGCGCGGCCAGGAATACGCCCGGAGCGGCTCCGTCGGCGAGCTTGTCCTCGCTCCCGGCGAGGTCCGGGCCCGGGTCCGGGGACGCAAGCGCGCGCCCTACGAGGTCCGGATCCGGGTGCGGCAGTTCGCCGACCACGAGTGGGACCAGGTACTGGACGCGATCTCCGCCCAGCTCGGCCACGCCGCGGCGATGCTGGATGGCGAGCTGCCGCCGGAGGTCGCGGCCGACGTCACCGCGGCCGGCCTGGACCTGCTGCCCGTCGCCGGCGAGGTCGGGCCGCGCTGCAGCTGCCCGGATGACGCCGACCCGTGCAAGCACTCGGCGGCCGTCTGCTACCTGGTCGCCGACGCCCTGGACGCCGACCCGTTCGCGGTGCTGCTGCTGCGCGGCAGAACCAGCGGGGAGGTGCTCGCCGGGCTGCGGGCACGCAGGCGCGACGGCCGCCCGGGGACGGCGCGCGGCCGCGCTGCTCGTCCCGAGGACCGCCCTGAGGCAGCGGCGGTACCGGCGTTCTCCGACGACGGCGTTGACGCCCGCACCGCGCTGTCAGCCGGGCCGGCATCCGGCCCGATCCCGGTGCCGCCGATGCCGCCTGCCCGGCCAGGTCATCCGGCTGCGCTGCCCGCCGACCCGCCGTCCTGGCGCAGCGGGCTCCGCGATGACCTGCTGGCGCTCGCGGCAGACGCGGCCGGGCGGGCCTGGCAACTGGCCGTCGGCCTCGACCCGGACGCGGGCCTGCGCCTCGACGCCGACCAGGATCTGGCCCGCCGGGCCGCGCGAGCACTCGGCACGCAGGCATTCAGCGCCCTGGCCGCCCGCAGCGGCGTCGACGGCCGCGACCTGGCCCGCCGCGGGCTGGCCTGGCAGCACGGCAGCAGGGCTGGGCTGGAACTGCTGCACGCCGACTGGGATCCCCCGGCGAGCGCGGCCGGGCCCGACCTGCTGAAGGCGGCACAAGTAGCGTTGCGGGACGCATCCGGAACTCCCGCCAGGGTCACCCGGAACCGGGTCACCGCCGGGCCGATGCAGCTCCGTCTCGGGCAGGATCTGCTGTGGTACCCCTATGTGCTGTCGGACGGCGAGTGGGAGCCGGCTGGTCCGCCCAGGCCCGACCCGGCGACGGCCGCCGCGGCGCTATGACAGTGGCAATGCCACCTAGGCGACGCGTTCGGATTGGGCAGCATGCCGACTGTCGATCTCCGTCGGGCGACCTTCCCGGCATCGCGAGGAGATCAGGGAGCCTATGCCGGCTGTAGCGGCCGTACTTCGGAGCGAAGATCCCCTGCTGCGATCGTGCCCTCGACCGCCACGCCGGCGGCATGGAATGCCGCTAGCATCGCCTCGGAACGGTGGCGGCCAGGGCTGAGCACCGCTGACGCCTCCGCCGTATACACGTTCCTTGCAGTACCGTGCGCGAGCACTCGCTGACCATGCGGGCCACTTTGCTGCGGAAATCGGTCCCCGTCGCGCCGAGCTGGCGTCCGGGCTGAGCGCGCGTCCGGCTGAGCTCAGCGGGGGCTGGCGCGGACCGGCCTGCCGGGCAGGGCACCGGCCGCGATGTCTCCGTTATGTACGACGATTGTGCCGTTGACCAGGACGTGCCGGACTCCGGTCGAGGGGCGGGTGCTGGCGGCATAGGTGGCCTGGTCGCTGACCGCAGCCGGATCGAAGACGACGATGTCGGCGTCGCTGCCGGGCTGGAGCCGACCCTTACGGCGCATCGCCGGAACCTGGTCCGCCAGCAGCCGGGCCGGCAGCAGGCTGCATCGGCTCAGCACCTCAGCGAGTCCCAGCGGCCCGGCGCCCAGTGTTCCCGTGCCCAGTGTTCCCGTGCCCAGCGGCACGGTGCCGCGGGTGAGCATGCGCAGCGCCCGGGAGAACGTCCCGGCCGTCCGCGGATGCGTGACCGCGGTATCGGGCAGCGGCCAGCTGAGCGGGTCGGGCATCGGCCCGGGCCAGGTCAGCGGCATGGCGTCGCTGGCCACCATGGCGCCTGGGAAGGTCAGCGACCGCAGCA
>DATCEO010000234.1:0-16492 GCA_036510065.1 Streptosporangiaceae bacterium
TAGTCGGTGACGACGACCTCTTCCTCGATACGCGCAGCGGAGATGCCGTCGGAGGCGGGGCAGTAGGTCTCCATCGCGAAGACCATTCCCGCCTGGAGCTCGATCGGGTTCTCCAGGGAGTTGAGCCGCGAGATGATCGGCCGCTCGTGCAGGCCCAGGCCGAGCCCGTGCGCGAATTGCAGGCCGAAGGCGGCGAGCTCGTTCTCGAAGCCGAAGTCCTCCGCCCTCGGCAGGACGCGGGCGACAACGTCGGTCGGCACGCCGGGCTTGACGGCGGCGATCGCCGCGTCCATCCACTCCCGCGCCTGCTGGTAGGCGTCGTGCTGGCTCTCGGTCGCGCTGCCGACTCCGAATGTGCGGTAGTAGCAGGTCCGGTAGCCGTTGAAGGAGTGGATGATGTCGAAGAAGGCCTGGTCACCGGGCCGGATAATGCGGTCGGTGAAGTTGTGCGGATGCGGGTTGCATCGCTCGCCCGAGATGGAGTTGACCGCCTCCACCTGGTCGCTGCCCAGCTCGTAGAGGCGCTTGTTCGCGAGCGCGACGATCTCGTTCTCGCGCACGCCCGGCTTGAGCACGTCGACGATGTCCTGATAGACGCCGTCGACCATCGCCGCCGCCTGGTTGAGCAGCATGATCTCGTCCTGCGACTTGATGACGCGGGCGTCGAGCATCGACTGCTGGGCGTCGCGCACGGCAATGCCCTGCCGCTCCAGCTCGAACAGGAACGGGGGCTCGACGATGTCGATGCCGAGCGGGGCGTCGGCGACGCCGGCCTCCGTCAGCAGCGACCTGATCTCGGTCACCGCGTCGCGCATGAGGCCCGCCTCGGGGGCGACCGCGCCGCGGAAGCCGAGGAACCCGGGCCTCCAGTTCTCGTCCGGCAGCCACTTCGAGTACAGCTTGTGGTGCCGCACGGCCGAGCCGAAATCCCACAGGATCGGGTCCCGGTCCCGGAGCAGCAGGGCGTAGCGGATCATCTTGTCGCCGAGCGCACCGCCGATCCAGGTCTGCGTCGTGTAGCGGATGTTGTAGAAGTCGAACAGCAGGAAGGCGCCGCACTCGCTCGCCTCCAGCGCCGCCCTGGCCCGTGCCATGCGGTACCTGCGCAGCCGACCGAAGTCGACGCGCTCCTCATAGTCGACCCCCATCTGGCCGGGAGCACCAAGAGGCCGCACGCCCGCTGGACGCTCCGGTGAGGCCGGGACGCCCCCTGCGCCAGTAGCCACCCTTCCTCCTTCGCGCTCACGGTTGCAATCGATTGCGGCAGTGGTGCGGCTGTTGCCATCCACTCGCCGTCGCGCCAAGTCTGCCACGCGGGGGAAGGCAGATCCCGGAGGGGCGTCGCCGCTGAGTCCTCGGCTCCCGGAACGTCAGATCAGTCATGCAAGTAACTAACCTCGCTGGACTGTACGGGCTGCCGACTCTCGACTGGGCACCCATTCAGGCCCGGCTGAACGCCGGCATGAGCCAGGCGCCAGGCTCCGGCGGCCCGGACCGCCACACCTGCTGGCTGACGACGATCAACCTGGACGGCAGCCCTCACCTGACGGGCGTCGGCGCCCTGTGGGCCGACGAAGCATTCTGGTTCGAGACCGGCGGGCAGACGCGCAAGGCCCGGAACCTCGCTCGCGATCCGCGCTGCGCGCTGAGTGTCGCCACCCAGGACTTCGACCTCGTCGTCGAAGGCACTGCCCGCCTGATCACCGACCCGCCCACGGTGGCGGCCATGGCTGAGCGCTGGGCCGCCGGGGGATGGCCAGCTCGCGTCGACGACACCGGAACGGCTCTCACCGCCGAGTTCAGCGCTCCCTCGGCCGGGCCGCCGCCCTGGTTCGTGTACCGCGTGATCCCGGGCACGGCAACGGCGGTCGCGACGGTCTCACCAGGCGGCGCGACACGCTGGCGGTACTGACCCGCAGTTACCCGGCCCCGGGTTCCCAGCGGAAGCGCCGGACTGCGACCACGGCACCCGCGCCGCCCCAGACGGCCAGGACAGCAAGGTGCCGCCAGTCGGCGCCGGCGTGCCGGGCGAAGGGCCCGGTCAGCGCCTCGTTGAATGGCCGTACCGGAAGCCATCCTGAGATGCGATTGAGCAGCGCGGAGTGAATCGGCATGTAGGTGCCGGAGACGAACAGCAGCGGGAACAGGACTAGCTGGGCGACCGCCGGGGCGGCTTCCGCATTGGAGATCACCGAAGCCACCGCGACGCCCAGTGCGCAGAAGCTAACCGCTCCCAGCATCAGGGTCGCCGCGATTGCCAGCCAGTGCGACGGGAACGGAACGCCATACAGGCGGCCGACACCGACGATGAGGGCAATGTCGATGACGCTGACGAGCATGCAGTGCGCGAGCAGGCCGCCGAAATAGGCCCAGGCGGGCAGCGGCGTGGCCCGGACGCGCTTGAGGATGCCGTTCTGCCGCCGGGCCGCGAGCGCGACCGCCAGCTGCCCGTAGCAGGAGCCCAGGACGGACAGCACCGCAATTGTCGGCACGTAGTACTGCAGTGCTGACAGGCCGCCGAAATACGAGCTCTTGGTCACGCCGCCGAAGAGCGCGCCGATGATGATGACGAACACGACCGGGAAGACAAAGGTGAAGATCGCGCTCTGCGGGTTACGCCAGAACGACAGCTGCTCGTACCTGACCTGGTGAGCCAGCAGCCCGAGGTTGTGACGCCGGGGCGCAGGCCGGCCTGTGACAGTGGCGGTGGTCATCGGGTCGCCTCCTCCCGCGCGCCGTCCGGCGCGCCTTGACTGGTCAGCTCCAGGTAGATGTCCTCCAGGCTGGGCCGGTCAACGGTGAGTCCGGCCAGTACGGTGCCGTTCTGCAGCGCCCAGTCGGTGAGCTGATAGAGGGCCTGCGTCGGGCTGTCGGTCTCCACCGCGACTGCGCCTGTCCCCGCGGCCTGCGGCGGCAGGGCCGCCGCAGGCAGCGGCAGGTCGGCGGTCGTATAGCCGTCCGGAAGGGTGAACGTGATGCGCGCCCGCTCGGCGTCGCGCCCGCCAAGCGTGCCAGGCGGCCCCGCGGCTACGACGGCGCCGCCCGATAGCAGGACGACCCGGTCGGCCAGCGCCTGCGCCTCCTCCATGTCATGAGTGGTCAGCAGGACCGTGGTGCCGCTCGCCCGCAGGTGACGCACCAGGTCCCAGGCGTCCCGGCGCGCGGCCGGGTCAAACCCGGTCGTCGGCTCATCCAGGTACAGCAGCTCCGGGTCGCCGATCAGGCCCAGGGCCAGGTCGAGGCGGCGCTTCTGCCCGCCGGACAGTGCCCTGACCTTGCGGCGCTCCAGCCCGGCCAGGCCCACCTGGCCGATAACCTCGGCCACGCCCCGCGGTGCCGGGTAATAGCCGGCCTGCCGGGCGATGGTCTCGCGGACCGTCAGGTACGGCTCGACCGCGATGTCCTGCAGGACCAGCCCGGTCCGTTCCCGCAGCTCGCGAAGGCTGGACTGCTGGCCAGGGTCACGGCCGAGCACGTGCGCCATGCCCCCGTCGCGGGCGCGGAATCCCTCCAGAATCTCCAGCGTCGTGGTCTTGCCGGCCCCGTTCGGCCCGAGCAAGGCGACGATCTCGCCCCGCCGGACGGTAAAGCTGACATCGCGCACCGCCTGCACCCGGCCGTAGCTCTTCCGCAGGCCGGCTACGGCCAGGGCGGCATCGTCGCTCAGCTGCGCACGCATGTGACCTCCACCGCCACGTCGAGGTAACGGGCGGCCAGTCCGCGGGCCGCCGTGATCCCGAACTCCGTCCGGTCGACCCGTGCGGTGGCGCGCGCCCCGAACTGACCGTTAGCCGCGGTGAACTCGCTGACGCGGAAGCTGACCGGCCTGCTGGCCTCGCGCACTGTGAGGGTCCCGGCTAGTTCCCCGCGCTCCCAGTCGATCCGCTCGGCCGTGAAAGTCATGACCGGATACCGGCCGGAATCGAGGAACCGGGCCGACAGCACGCTTCGGTTCCGCTGGGGGTTCGGCGTGCGGAAGCTGGCCGTCTCGACCTCGGCGTAGACGGAGGACGCGGCGATGGGCTCGGCCACGTCCACGGTCCCGGCCCGGACGGCGAAGCGGCCTCGGACCGGCGCCAGGCCGAACAGGTGCCGGGTTCGGAACGTCACCGCCGACTTACTCGGGCTGATGGCGTAGTGGCCGAGTGGAGGGATGGTTGCCGTGTGCTCTGGTTCGGTGTGCATGTCCCCATGGCAGCCCATCGGTGAGGCCGCGCGGCAGGGCTGTCGGGTGGGTCCTGCGCGACGAAGGAGTGCTCCGGCTCGGGGGCGCACGACTTTCGTAGGTTCCTGGCCCCGCCGAAGGTCTCGCCCAGACGGGCATAGCGGGCAACATGGCATAGCGTGAGCTGCATGATTGTCGCAAGGTGGTCGCGGCAGCACCGGCTCGCGGTGGACGCGCTCATCGCGGTCTGCTTCGCGCTGCTCGACACCGGCGCCACGCTCACCGGGGCTTCCTGGTGGCCCGTGCACCCCGGCCCGCTGGCCTGGGTGATGCTGGCCGCCCAGGCCCTGGCGGACCTGTCACTGACCGCCCGGCGGCGCGCTCCCATGGTCGTCATCGCCATCCTGGGCGGCTACACACTCGCGCTCTCACTGCTGATCTCGCCGGCTGGCGCTCTGACACCCGCGAATGCCGGGAACGTGTGGGCGCCCTTCGGAACCGTGCTGGCCGCGTACGGGCCGTTCTACTACTGCCAGAACCGGCGTACCGCGTTCGCGGCCGTCGGCGTGCTGACCGCCATCGTGGCCAGGATCTGGGAGCCGTCGGTGACGGTGATCATGATCGGCGTGCTCAGGACAGCGGCCGGGCCGCTGCTGGCCCTGTACTTCAGCGCCCGTCATGAGATGCTGCAGGCCCTGCGGGAACGTGCCGAGCGTGCCGAGCAGGAGCGCTACCTGCTGGCCGAGCAGGCCAGAGCCGACGAGCGGGCCCGGCTGGCCGGTGAGATGCATGACGTCGTGCCCCACCGGGTCAGCCTGATGGTGCTGCAGGCTGGCGCGCTCGGCATTACCGCGACCGATAACGCCACCCGCCGGGCCGCGGAGGAATTGCGGGCCGCGGGCTGCCAGGCGCTGGACGAGCTGCGTGATCTGGTCGGCATCCTGCGGACAGCGCCGGAGGGCGACCAGGTGCCGTCGACCTCAGGGCTGGCTGCGCTGGTCGCCGAGTCGACAGCGGTCGGCAGCCCAGCCGAGCTGATCGAGGAAGGCAACCCGGCGCTCGCCTCGCCGGTGGTCGGGCGCACGGCCTACCGGATCGTGCGGGAGGCCCTCACGAACGTGCGCAAGCATGCCGCCGGCGCGCAGGTGCACGTGCAGGTCAGCTACGGCGAGTCGCAGGTGCGGCTCAGCATCCGCAACACTCCGCCAGCCAGCCGGAACGGCGGCGATCTGGCCGCGACTGGCTCCCGCCTCGGCATCGCCAGCCTGCGGCAGCGGATCGAGCTGGTGGACGGCACGCTCACAGCAGGCCCTACCCCGGACGGCGGGTTCTGCCTGGAGGCGACGCTGCCCGCGTACATCCAGACCGCCGAGCCGGCCGGGAGCTCGCGATGATCAGGGTGGTGGTGGTCGACGACGAGCCCATGGTCTGCGCGCACCTGCGCACGATTCTCGGCTCGGCCGCCGACATCGAGGTCTCCGGCGAGGCCCACGACGGCGCAGCGGGAGTCGACGCCGCGGTGCGCTGCAGGCCTGACGTGGTCCTCATGGACCTTCGGATGCCTGGCGTCGACGGAATCACGGCGATCGAGCGGATCTCTAAGCTCGCCGAGCCGCCGGTCGTCGTGGTGCTGACCACTTTCGACGCTGACCAGTACGTGCTGCGGGCCCTGCGCGCGGGAGCGGCCGGGTTTCTGGTCAAGTCCACTCCGCCGGAGGACCTGATCGGCCTCGTGCGCGTTGCGGCCGAGGGACACACCGTCCTGTCCCCGGCAGCGGCCCGGCGGCTGATCGCCGCGTCCACCGACAGCCAGGCCGCCCGCGACCACGCCCGCAAGATCGTCGGCTCGCTGACGGAACGGGAAGCCGAGGTGCTCGCCTGTCTCGGCGAGGGATTGTCCAACGCCCAGATTGCGACCCGGCTGTACCTGTCCGAGGCGACGGTCAAGGGCTACGTGTCGCGGATGCTGGTCAAGCTGGACTGCGCCAACCGCACCCAGGCCGGCCTGCTGGCGCACGACGCCGGCCTCGCCAGCAGTTAGCCTGCGTGTTCACGCAGGGTTCCACTGCGAGGTGTTGTCACCTCAGCCATCCAGGTGGATCATGAAACCACGCTCGGGGCGACCTGCCTCACCGCGGACATGAGGAGGTACCGGGGTGACGAGCATGGATCCCGTGGCTGAGGAGCTGATCGAGGCTTCCCGCCTGTCCCATTCGACGGTAGGGGGGAGCCCGTTCCCGCCGATCGCTGACTATGGCTTCATCTCTGACTGCGAGGTGTGCGCGCTCATCGCGCCGGGCGGCAACGTGGAGTGGATGTGCCTGCCCCGCATGGATGCGCCGAGCATTTTTGCTGCCGTGCTGGACCGGGAGGCTGGACGATTCCGAGTGGGGCCGGCGGACGTCACCGTGCCCGCGGGACGGCGATATCTGCCCGGGACGATGGTGCTAGAGACCACGTGGGATACCCCAACGGGCTGGGCGGTGGTCCGGGATGTCTTGCTCATCGGGCCATGGCGCCACGAATCCCGCCGGTCGGGCATTTACCAGCGGGTGCCGACTGATCACGCGGCGGAGAAGGTGCTGCTGCGTACCGTCCGGTGCCTGAGCGGCTCCATCGACTTCATCCTGGAGTGCGAGCCTGCTTTCGGCTACGGCCGCCGGCGCGGCGTCTGGCGACATACCGGAGAGGGCTACGGGCAGGCAGAAGTGACCGACGGGGAGGGGGAACTGGCGATCCGGCTGGTCTCCGATCTGAACTTGGGTTTCGAGGGGCCGCGGGCGATCGCTCGGCGTCGGCTGCGGGCGGGTGAGCAGGTGTTCTGTGCCCTGTCCTGGGGTGACGGCTCCCCGCCGGAGACGTTCGCCGCGGCGCACGAGCGGCTTGTGGCTACCGGGGACTTCTGGCACGAATGGATTAGCCGCGGCCGCTTCCCGGACCATCCATGGCGGCCGTACCTACAGCGGTCCGCGTTGACGCTCAAGGGCTTGATCTATACCCCCACCGGGGCACTACTGGCGGCGGCAACCTCATCGCTGCCGGAGACGCCGGGCGGAGAACGCAACTATGACTATCGCTATAGCTGGCTACGGGATTCGACGTTCATGCTGTGGGGCCTGTACACGCTGGGTTTTGACCGGGAGGCCAACGACTTCTTCTATTTCCTGTCGGATCTCGCCGAGGGAGAGGCCGATCTCCAGATCATGTACGGCATCGGCGGCGAGCGGGAGCTGACCGAGGAAACCCTCGATCACCTGTCGGGCTACGACGGGGCCCGGCCGGTCCGCATCGGAAATGGCGCATGGGATCAGCGCCAGCACGACGTGTGGGGAGTGCTGCTGGACTCGGTGTACCTGCACACCCGTTCTCGCGAGGGCCTCGACGAGCGGCGGTGGCCCATGCTCAAGCGGCAGGTGGAGGCCGCCCTGGCGCACTGGCAGGAACCTGATCAGGGGCTCTGGGAGGTTCGCGGCCCGGCTCAGCACTTCACTGCCTCCAAGCTGCTGTGCTGGGTGGCGGCGGACCGAGGCGCGAGACTGGCCGAGCTGCGCTCCGACCAGGAGAACGCCGCCCGCTGGCGGCAGGCGGCGGACGAGATGCACGCCGACATCTGCGCTCGCGGCACCGACGATCGGGGGGTGTTCTGCCAGCATTACGAGACCACCGCGCTAGACGCATCACTGCTGCTGGTGCCGCTGGTGGGGTTCCTGCCGCCAGACGACCCGCGGGTGCGGGCCACCGTGCTGGCCATCGCGGACGAGCTGACCGAGGACGAGCTCGTGCTCCGCTACCGCGTCGAGGAGACCGAGGACGGCTTCAGCGGGGAGGAAGGCTCGTTCACGATCTGCTCATTCTGGCTGGTCTCGGCGCTCGTGGAGATCGGGGAGATCCCCCGGGCCCGGGCACTGTGCGCCAAGCTCCTGTCCTTCGCCAGCCCGCTGCACCTTTACGCGGAGGAGATCGACCCGCACACCGGCCGCCATCTGGGCAACTTCCCGCAAGCCTTCTCGCACCTGGCGCTGATCAACGCCGTCATGCACCTGATCCGGGCGGACGAGCAGCTGAGCCGGGATGCGGCGGCTGCGGACGGCCCGTCATGACCCTTGAGGGGGGCGAGCGGTGGATCGACGTGCAGACCACCGCGTGATCACGCAGTGAGGAACACGCTGAGCGGGCTCGCCTGGGTGTTCCTCTACCTGTTCTTCTGCCTCGTACCGCTGGTACTGGCAGTGGGCCAGGACAGGCCGCCGGGACGCCCGTTCCTGGTTGAGTTCTCGGTGGCGCTTGGCTTCGTGGGCCTATCCATCCTGGCGCTGCAGTTCGCGCTGATCGCGCGCTTCAAGACAGTCGCCGCACCGTTCGGGATCGACGCGCTGCTGCAGTATCACGTGGAGATTACGTTCGTCGGGCTGGCGTTCGCCCTGGCGCACCCCATCTTGCTGTTCGTCGCCGACTCCAAATACCTTGCCCTGCTGAATCTGCTGACGGCACCGTGGCGGGCCCGGTTCGCAGTCACGAGCGTCATCGCACTTCTCGTGCTCGCCGGGCTTTCCGTCTGGCGGCGCGCCCTTCGCATCGGCTACGAGTGGTGGCAGGCGACGCACGGGCTCCTCGCCGTCATCGTCGTGCTTTTTGCGCTGCTGCACGCCAGCCTGGTCGGCTTCTACGTTACGGGCCTGCTTCGTCACGTGGTCTATGACGGGTATATCGGCGGCCTCATCTTCCTGCTCGCGTGGATCCGCCTCGTCAGCCCGCTGATCAGGCTGCGGCACCCGTGGCGCGTCGTGCGGGTGGCCGCCGAGCGCGGCGGCACCAGCACAATGGTGATCGAGCCAGTCGGCCACGAAGGGTTCGGGTTCGACCCGGGACAGTTCGGGTGGATCGCCGTAGGCCGGTC
The DNA here is from genome assembly GCA_036510065.1 of Streptosporangiaceae bacterium. Classification (GTDB taxonomy): domain Bacteria; phylum Actinomycetota; class Actinomycetes; order Streptosporangiales; family Streptosporangiaceae; genus DASUBV01. Next base: position 9,063 of record DATCEO010000234.1, read on the forward strand.
GCCGTTCTCCATGACCCAGCACCCTTTCTCATTTTCCTCCGCCGGCGACACTCCGCCCGGCGGACCAGTCGCCATGACCATCAAAGCGGCCGGAGATTTCACCCGAACAGTCCCCGACGTGACTCCAGGAACCCGCGTTTATCTCGACGGCCCGCACGGAGTTTTCTCGATGGACCGCCGCCAGGCGCCGGGATACGTGTTCATCGCCGGCGGCGTCGGCGTGACCCCGCTCTATAGCATGGTGCTGACCATGCGGGAGCGCGAGGATGTCCGGCCAGTCACGCTTTTCTACGCCAGCCCAACCTGGGACGACGCGGTCTTCCGGGAAGAGCTGGCGAAACTGAGCGAAACGATGCCCAGTCTCCAGGTCGTCCACGTGCTTGACCGGCCGCCGGAAGGCTGGACGGGCGAGTCCGGCCACATCACGCCAGACATGCTGCGACGTCACCTCCCCGCGCAGTACCGCCGCTACGAGTACCTCATCTGCGGGTCCTCCGCCATGATGGACGCCATGGAGGCAGCGCTGACCAAGGTGGGAGTACCGGCCCGGCAGGTCAGCACCGAGCGCTTCGACATGGTCTGAGGGAGGCACCTTGCGTCAGGCCTGGGCCACCCGACTGGTCGTCATCGTGGGAAGCCTCCTGCTCCTCGCCAGCTTCCTATTCGCCCTGGCCCGGACGTGAAACTGCCAGGTATCGCCCAGACCGCCATCCCCGCAGCACCGCCAGCGTCAGGTTGCCGGTGGCCTGGGTGCCCTTCCCAGCCTCAGTCCGCTGGCCCGAACTGCAGGACAGTCTTGATGTCCTCCGGGTCGCGGGCGTACGCCTCGGGCCACTGGTCGAGAGCCACACGGCGGGTCAGGAGCCCCGCCAGCCAGCCCGGGTCGGCGCTGGCGAGGGCCTCGGCGCCCAGTTCGTAGTGGCGGCGATTGGCGTTGACGGAGCCGAATACCACGCCGTTTTGCAGGACCATCTGGCGGTTAAGGAGCCCGATGTCGACGCTGGACTCCGCTCCTGCGGCGGAAACGCCGGTCAGGCAGGTGATCCGGTGGTGGACGTCATGCTCGCCGGCGTCGACGAGCAGCTGGGGAAAGCCGGTGCATTCGATGACGACATCCGGGTCGACGGGCAGCTCTGCCACGTCGCCATGGTGGTAGGTCGCGCCGAGCCGGGCCACCATGTCGGGCTTGCGGCCCTTGGCGGCCCGGTCGAAGACATGGGTGTCGAAACCGCGCTGAACAGAGAGCAGGGCAGCCAGCAGCCCGATCGGCCCTGCCCCGGTGATCAGGGCCGTTCCTGGAGTCCATGTGGCGCGTCGCCCGATCCGTTCAATGTGATCCCATGCCTTGGCTACGACGGTCGTCGGCTCAAGGAGAACGGCGAGATCCCCGAGAGAAGGGTCCACCTGGACCACATGCTCAGGATGGGTCCGGAAACGCTCGGAGGCGAACCCATGACGGCCCTTGATGCCCCGCTCGGTGTAACGCCCGTTGGTGCACATGTCCCAGTCCCCGGCGGCGCACTGCGGGCACGGAACAGGGTCACGACGGCGGACGATGCCCACCACCAGGTCCCCGGGGTGCAGGCCGCTGCCGGCGGGCGCCTCGATGACCCGCCCCAGCGATTCGTGACCGATCACCAGCCGGTCGGCGCCGGGAGGAGCCAGGCCGTACTCGCCGTTGATGATCTCCAGGTCGGTACCGCAGACACCAACCGCGCGGGTCTCGACGAGAAGCGGGCCGTCCGTCTCGGGTGGCTCGGGCACATCGGTGAGCCCGACGGAATCCTTATGCTGCGGTACCACCGTGATCGCACGCATATCACGCAGTGTAGCCACCGAAACTGATCACGTCCCGTCCTGACATTTTCCCGGTGAGGAAGTAGATTTGGACCGGCAGGTACCCTCGTAACCGGCACGCTGGCCGCTGCGTGCGGGCTGCCAGCGTTCCAGCAGGAGAGCCAATGTCGGCACCAACCGCGCCTGGTTCGGAGCAAGATGAGCTGGGCCCGATCGATTTCCTCGCGATCGAGTTTCCCGGTGCGCGTATCACCGCACCGGGTTTTGAACGATTGCTCTCTCTCGCTGATCAGGGCGTTATCGACATCCTGGACCTCGAATTCATCACCAGGGATTCTGCAGGCAACGTCCGCAAAATCGATGTTCGCGAACTCGAGGACCCGGGCGGCGTCGACCTGAGCGCCTGGGCGGGTGCGTCGTCAGGACTGCTCGATAACAGCGATGTCGAGGAGATCGCCGCAGCGATCCAGCCCGGCAGTGCCGCCGTCGTCATCGTCTACGAGAACCGGTGGGTTCTTGGCCTGGTGGACGCCTGGCGGCGCGACGGCGCACGCTTTATCGCCGATGGCGGAATCTCAGCCAGCGACCTCGTCGCCGCCCTCGACGCGACCGAGCCATCCTAGGAAAGACGAGGAGATCACGGTGGGCCTACTGAAAACCGCCGCTACGGTCGCCGTTGCCAGCTCCGTGCACGGACGGGTACAGCGCAGGCAGCAGGCCCGCTGGGCGGCTCAGGACCAGGGCGGGCCAGCAGCTGTTCCCGGACCGCCGGGCACACCCGCCCCGCCAGCACCGCCGCAAGTCCCCGCGGCACCGGCTCAGTCAGCCGACATGGGGCAGCGGATTGCCCAGCTGACCCAGCTCGGCGAGCTGATGAAGGCCGGCGTGCTGACCGAGGCGGAGTTCCAGCAGCAGAAGGCCCGGATCCTGAACGGGTGAACTTGGTCGAACGAGTAATTCGAAGGCTCGACGCCGAGCAGCAGCGGCATAGGGCGCCCGCATTCGTGTTCGGAGTCATCAAGAAGTACGGGGATGACAACGGCGGCATGCTGGTTGCCAACCTCGCCCACTCATCCTTCGTCTCCCTGTTCCCCCTGCTTCTTGTCCTGATGACGATCCTTGGCTTGGTGGCTTCGGGCGACGCCGCGTTGCGCCAGCATGCGTTCAACGCCATCGCCAAGCAGCTCCCCGTGATCGGCCACGAGCTGGAAAGCAACGTAGGAGAGCTGCGGCGTTCCAGCGAGATTGGCCTGGTAATCGGGCTCGTTGGCCTGGTCTGGGGAACGACAGGACTGGCCGACGCTGCCCAGTACACGATGGCGCAGGTGTGGAACCTGCCTGGTCCTGCCCGCCCCGGTTACATCCCGCGCCTCGGCCGGTCGCTGGTCTTCCTTGGCATCCTCGGCCTCGGCGTGTCCGCCACGACGCTGGTGACCGGCTTGAGCACCGACGGTCGCAACGCGATCACCGTCGTCGTGCTCCTGGAGGCACTCGCAGCGGCCGTCAACATCGTGATGTACCTGCTCGCGTTCCGCGTTCTCACTCCCAAGGTGGTCCCGGCCCGCCATCTGCTGGCGGGCACAGTCGCCGGGGGCCTGGCGTGGACGGTACTGCAGGCGCTCGGGGGCTACTTCACGCGCCGTTTCGTGGACAGCAATTCCGTATACGGCGTGTTCGCCACGGCCCTCGGACTCCTCGCCTGGATCTCCCTGAGCCTCCAGGTCACCGTGTATGCAGCTGAGCTGAACGTGGTGCTGTCCCGTCGGCTATGGCCGCGCTCGATCGTCCAGCCGCCCCTGACCCCAGCTGACCAAGTCGTCTTGGCGGCTCAGGCCCTCCAGAACCAGCGGCGGGACGAGGAGCATGTGGAAGTCTCGTTTTATGACTGGCCAGCTAAGGCCATCGCAGCCAACGACACACCGCGGACTCCCGGTCAGGTCGCTCCCGGCGAGCGGCCCGAGGCGGGCAGCGACCCGGGCAAAATACGATGACGGCATCTGTGTTCGCGCGTGGGTCCATCGCGCGGGAGCCCGACGGACCCGCCCGGCGCCTTGACGCGCCGCTTCTGAAGCCGCGAAAGTAGGCCCTATGCAGGAAACTTCCGGGCGGATCCCCTGAATTCTCCTGGGCAGCGTGCGCGCGTCGTGATGGCGAATGACGAGCTTTTCCCGGCGGCCGCGACCGCACCCGCCGCTGGGGCGGCTAGGGAAGATGATGCATGGCTGCTCCAGCAATACGAGCCGGTGCTGCGCTTTACGCAGGGCGAGCTGTTCCTGCCGATGCCAGTCGAGAACTATCTGGAGAGTTGCAGTCTCTGGCGGGCGGCTGGCCCCAGGCGCGCGATGGCCCGACGCGGCGCTGCGGAGCGGCTGTGCGCGCCGGGAGAGCTCACACCCGCTCGGCTGGCCCAGCTAGGCGCCTCGTCGGGACAAGACCTCTCGCTTCGTTTCGTGGAGCGAGGGCCCCGTCGGCGCGAGCTCCGCGCGTGGCGGAGCGCTACGGAGAGGCCGCGGCTGGCGGCCGGGACCAGCCGGTTCGCCGCCGTCGGCCTGCTGGGCCGGCTCATCGACGCGGTGCTGCGGCTGTCCCTGCTGGCGCGCGGACGAGTGCCTGGCGGCACGGCGGCCGCAGCCGACCAGCAGTACCGGGCGCACGGAGATCCGGACGACTGCCCGTACTACGGTCGGGTCACCCGCGACCGGGGGTTCCTCGCCTTGCAGTACTGGTTCTTCTACGCGATGAACGACTGGCGGTCGACCTTCGGCGGCGTCAACGACCACGAGGCCGACTGGGAGCAAGTCACTGTCTTCCTGCCAGACCCCCCGGACCCATCCGCCCGGCCAGCCTGGGTCGCGTTCTCCAGTCACGACGAGGTCGGCGATGACCTGCGGCGCCGGGCAGACGATCCGGACCTGCAGTGGCAGGGCATCCACCCGGTCGTCTTCGCCGGCGCCGGCTCGCACTCGGGCGCTTGCCTGCCAGGAGATTACCTGGTCACCGTCGAGCCGCCCGCGCTCGGACGGCTGCTCGCCGCGCCGCGCCGCCTGAGCCGGCTGCTCCTGCCCTGGACGCGCGGGGACGGTGGCACCGCGTTCGGCATCCCGTTCATCGACTACCGCCGCGGTGACGGCGCCGGCGTGGGGCCCGGGGAGGCGAAAAAGTGGCGGCCGGTGATCGTCGATGACGATACGCCCTGGCTGCGCGATTACCGGGGCCTGTGGGGGCTAGACAGCGGTGACCCGTTCGGCGGGGAGCGCGCGCCAGCCGGGCCGCGCTACGAGCGCGGCGGATCAGTGCGCCTGTGCTGGTCTGACCCGGTGGGGTGGGCGGGCCTGGATAAGGAGCCACCCTGCCCCGCAGCGGAAAAGCAGGCCATCGATGACCGGATCACTGAGCTAGACGCTCAGCTCTCCGCCGCCGCGGCGGAACTCGGCGACCGCGGCAATGCGCTGCGCCGGGCCCGCGTCGGCCTCCAGGCGCTCGGAAGCACCGGGCCCGGCGGTGACCAGGCTGTGCTGGCCGCTCTGGAAACCTCCGTCCAGGAGGCGCGCGCCCGCCGCCAGGCGCTTGCCGACGAGCGGGAGGCGCTTGCCCGGGCCGCCCTCCACGGCCTTCCGCGGCAGGAACCGCACGCGCACCTACGGCACCGGGCGCTGCCCAATGTCGACCCGGTGCGCACGCGCCGCCGGGTGCTGCGGGTGTGGTCCGCCGTGTCGGCATCCTTTCTCCTCGCCGGGCTCGCCGTGGTCATCCTCGGCCATCTCGGTGAGCTGATACCGGCCATCGGCGCCGTGACGGTGGTCATGCTGTGCACCGAAGCTTTCGCCAGAGGCCACCTAGCGCGGTTCATCGCAGGACTGCTCGCCGTTGCCGTCGTCGCCACGGCAGCCTGGCTGGCGGTATGGGCCGCCCTCGGCCACTGGCGGGCGGCCGCAGCCGCTCTACTTATCCTGGCCGCCGTCGCCTTGCTGCTCGCGAGAATCCGCGACTTCTTCGTCAAACGCTGAGCCAGAATCCCTGCCGGTGGCGCTCGGTATCCAGGACGGGTCGCTGAGGATCCTGGTCTGGTCCTGGCCGAGGGCATCCCTGGTGACCATGCCGAAGTCGCCGGCGATGGTGTCGTGAACGCGTCCGGAATCCCAGTCCTCAGCCATGACCAGAGTCCCGCGCCGTCACCCGACTCGGGCTAGACCTGAATTATTCGTTGTCTTGAATCGTTTGTGTTTATGAAGGTAAGTTGGGTACGTGACCGCATCCCGGGCTCCGACCACCGCCGAGGAGCTGCGCGGTGCCGGCCTGCGGGTGACGGCCGCCCGCGTCGCGCTGCTCACGACCGTCCGGGACGGTGACCACCTGGGCGTCGAGGCGATCGCCGCCGGGGTGCGCGACCGGGTAGGCCACGTCTCCCTGCAAGCCGTGTATGAGGCGCTCCACTCGCTCACCGCGGCCGGGCTCGTCCGCCGCATCGAGCCGGCCGGCAGCCCGGCCCGGTTCGAGGGACGCGTCGGTGACAACCATCATCACGTCGTGTGCCGGTCGTGCGGTGTTGTCGCTGACGTCGACTGCGCGGTCGGCGAAGTGCCCTGCCTGACCGCGTCCGACGACCGCGGCTTCTCGATCGGCGAGGCCGAGGTCATCTACTGGGGCCTGTGCCCCGGCTGCTCCACCGCCCGCAGTTCCTGAGCACTGTCCGCCGAGTCCGGAGGGATTCCGATGTCCGATAACCATGATCCAGTAGTCGTCGAAGACGCGACCCCGGAGAGCGGGGGATGTCCCGTCGTGCACGGCCTCACGCATCCCACCGAGGGTGACGCCAACCATGACTGGTGGCCCAGCAAGCTCAACCTGAAGATCCTGGCCAAGAACCCCGCCGTGGCCAACCCCCTCGGCGAGGAGTTCAGCTACGCCGGGGCGTTCACGACCCTGGACCTCGCGGCCGTGAAACAGGACATCGCGGAGGTGCTGACGACCTCGCAGGACTGGTGGCCCGCTGACTTCGGCAACTACGGCCCGCTCATGATCCGGATGGCGTGGCACAGCGCGGGCACCTACCGCATCAGCGACGGCCGTGGCGGCGCCGGCGCCGGTATGCAACGCTTCGCTCCCCTGAACAGCTGGCCGGACAACGGCAACCTCGACAAGGCCCGCCGGCTGCTCTGGCCGGTCAAGAAGAAGTACGGCCGCAGTGTTTCCTGGGCCGACCTGATGATCTTCACCGGCAACGTCGCCCTGGAGTCGATGGGCTTCCAGACCTTCGGCTTCGCCGGCGGCCGCCCGGATGTCTGGGAACCGGACGAGGACGTCTACTGGGGCCCCGAGACCACCTGGCTCGATGACGAGCGCTACACCGGCGACCGGGAGCTCGAGGAGCCCCTCGGCGCGGTCCAGATGGGCCTCATCTACGTCAACCCGGAGGGCCCGAACGGCACCCCGGACCCGCTCGCCGCGGCCCGCGACATCCGCGAGACGTTCCGCCGCATGGCCATGAACGACGAGGAGACGGTCGCCCTGATCGCGGGCGGTCACACCTTCGGCAAGACCCACGGCGCCGGCCCGGCCGACAGCGTCGGCCCCGACCCGGAAGCGGCCCCCATGGAGCAGCAGGGCCTGGGCTGGAAGAGCACCTACGGCAC
>DATCEO010000235.1:0-47416 GCA_036510065.1 Streptosporangiaceae bacterium
GGACCTGCACATCGAGTGGAGGCACGGCGCCAGGCACTTCATGCGCCACCTGGTCGACGGCGACCTGGCCAGCAACCAGCATGGCTGGCAGTGGACGGCGGGCACGGGCACCGACGCGGCACCGTATTTCCGGATCTTCAACCCGGTCACCCAGGGCGCCAAGTTCGACCCGGACGGGGCCTACATCCGGCGCTGGGTGCCCGAGCTGGCCGAGCTGACCGGCCGGGAGATTCATGAGCCCTGGCGGCGCGCGGACGGCGGGCCGGCGGGCTACCCGCCGCCGATCGTGGACCACGCCCGCGAGCGGGCCGAGTCCCTGGCCCAGTACGGGGTGCTGCGCGGCCGGCCCTGACCGGCTCTATCGTGGAGGCAGTCGCGCCGGCCCGCGGCGGAGGCAGCCGAGGAGGAGACTGTGACGACCAAGCTCACCAAGCCGCTGTATACGGCCAGGGCCACGGCGACCGGCGGCCGCGCGGGCCACGCGGTCACCGACGACGGGCTGCTGGACGTCAGCCTGAAGCCGCCCAAGGAGATGGGCGGCCCGGGCGGTGCCACCAATCCCGAGCAGCTGTTCGCGGCCGGTTACGCGGCCTGCTTCCAGAGCGCGCTGGGCGTGGCGGGCCGCCGCGCGGGCGTGGACACCAGTGCGTCGACGGTCGAGGCCGACGTCACGATCGGCGTGATCGGCGGCGGCGGCTACGGGCTGGCGGTCGCGCTGCGGGTGGCCATCCCGGGCGCGGACCCGGAGCAGGCCCGGTCGCTGACCGAGGCGGCGCATCAGGTCTGCCCGTACTCCAACGCCACGCGGGGCAACATCGAGGTCACCCTCGAGGTCGCCGGCGCATGAGCCTCCCGTTCCCCGAGCCCACCATGTCGGTGCCGTCGCGCGCCGAGGTCTTCCTCGGGTACCTGGATTACTTTCGCTCCCGGCTGGTGGCCAAGCTGGAGGAGCTGCCCGCCGCCGAGCTGCGGCGAAGCCGGCTGCCCTCGGGCTGGGCGCCGATCGAGCTGATCAGGCACCTGGCCGCGGTCGAGATGCGCTGGCTGGAGTGGGGCTTCGAGGGCCGCGAGGTCGCCGACCCCTGGGCCGACAGCCGCGACGGCCGCTGGTACGTCGAGCCCGGCCAGGCGCTCCCGGAGCTGGTGGCGGCGCTGTACGCCCAGGCCGCGCGCACGCGGTCCATCGTCGAGTCCCATGACCTGGCTGACCTCGGTCAGCCCGGCGACCGGTGGGACGGAGCCGATCCGGCGTCCCTCGAGCGGATCATGTTCCACCTGCTCCAGGAGTACGCCCGCCATGTCGGCCACCTCGACATCGCTGCCGAGCTCGCCGGGGCGCAGGCGAGCGAGTAGTCGTCAACAGTAGTGTTGACGAGCGTGCGGCGGCACGATTAAATGATGACGACAGCCAGGCAGGGAGAGGACTGACCATGGATGTCGTGCAGGCACCGGCCCGCGGCCAGGCCACCGAGGTGCTGTCGCGCTGGGTCGACTCATTCAGTTCCGCGCTGGCCAGCGGCGACGCCGCGCGGACCGCGAGCCTGTTCGCCCCGGACGGCTACTGGCGCGACATCCTGGCCCTCGGCTGGTCCTACCGGACCTTGGCGGGCCAGGCCCAGATCGAGGCCGCCGTGCGGGAAACCGCCGCTCCGGCCCGGCCGCGCGAGCTTCGGCTGGCCGTCGGCCGCATGGCGCCGCGGCTGGTGCGCCGCGGCGGCCGGGACGTGATCGAGGGGTTCGTCGACTTCGCGGCCGCCGCCGGAGACGGCACCGCGTTCGTCCGGCTGCTGAACCAGGAGACGCCGGCCGCCTGGATGCTGCTGACCACCCTGCAGGAGCTGCGCGGACACGAGGAGACCGTCGGCGACCGCCGGCCGTCCGGCGTGCAGTACTCCTACAACTTCGCCGGTGACAACTGGCTCGACCAGCGCCGCCAGGCCCAGGCGTACGCGGAGCACGACCCCGAGGTGCTGATCGTGGGGGCCGGGCAGGCCGGGCTGTCGCTCGCCGCCCGGCTGGGCCGGATCGGCGTCGACGCGCTCGTCGTGGAGCGCCACGCCCGGGTCGGGGACAACTGGCGCCATCGCTATCACTCGCTGACCCTGCACAACGAGGTCTGGGCCAACTCGCTTCCGTACCTGCCGTTCCCGCCGTCGTGGCCGACGTTCGTGCCCAAGGACATGCTGGCCGGCTGGCTGGAGAGCTACGCCAGCGCGATGGAGCTCAACGTGTGGACGGGCACCGAGTTCGTCAGCGCCACGTTCGGCGAGGGCTCGCGCACGTGGACGGTGGCCCTGCGGCGCGCCGATGGCACGGTGCGGGAGATGCGCGTGCCCCAGCTCGTGCACGCGACCGGCAGCGTCAGCGGCATTCCGCGCAGGCCCGCGCTGCCGGGGCTCGACCAGTTCGCGGGCGAGATCCTGCATTCCAGCGAGTTCTCCAGCGGCCGGCGCTACCGCGGCCGGCACGCCATCGTCGTCGGCACCGGCAACAGCGGGCACGACGTCGCGCAGGACCTCTACAGCAACGGCGCGGCCGGCGTCACGATCGTGCAGCGCAGCCCGACCTGCGTTGTCAGCCTGGTGCCGAGCGGCACGCTGGTCTACGCCCTGTACTCCGAGGGCCCGGTCGAGGACATCGACCTGATCACGGCCGCCATCCCCTACCCGGTGCTGCGGGACACCTATCAGTGGCTGACCGCCAAGACCTGCCAGCTCGACCGGGAACTGCTGGACGGGCTGGCCGCGGTGGGCTTCGAGCTGGACTACGGCGCCGACCACACCGGGTTCCACATGAAGTACCTGCGCCAGGGCGGCGGCTACTACATCAACGTCGGCTGCTCGCAGCTGATCGCCGAGCGCCGCATCCGGCTCGTGCACGCGCGCGACCTGGCCACCTTCGGGCCGTCCGGCCTGCGGCTGGCCGACGGGTCGTCGGTCCCGGCCGACCTGGTGGTGCTGGCCACGGGGTACGAGAAGCAGCCGTCCGGCATCCGGCGGCTGTGCGGCGACGAGGTCGCCGACCGCGTGGGCGACGTCTGGGGCTTCGACGAGCAGGGCTTCATGCGCAGCATGTGGACCCGGACGGGCCAGGACCGGTTCTGGCTGATGGGCGGCGCCCTCAACGAGTGCCGCCTGTTCTCCCGGTTCCTGGCCCTGCAGATCAAGGCCGACCTGGAAGGCCTGCTGCCGCCGCCGGTCGGATAGCGCCTGCCGGCTAGCGGCGGCGGGCTAGCGGCGGCCGGCGATGCGGTCCTCGATGGCCTGGACGCCGTCGCGGAACGCCTGGCGGGTCGCCGACCAGCGCTGCGCGTCGGTCTCCCGGGCCAGCGCCTCGGCGTGCGTCGTCTGCGACAGGGCGTCCCGCAGCGTAGCCACTAGCCGCTGCACGTACGCCTTTTCCTGGTGGGCCAGGCGCTGGCCGAGCGCGACGGCCGTCTCGACAAGCTCGGCCTGGTCGTCGATGACCGCCGCGACCAGGCCCGTCTCCAGGGCCGCGCGGGCGTCCCAGACCTCGCCGAACAGGCAGGCCAGGGTGGCGCGCTGCTGCCCGACCGCGCGGGCCAGCATCCAGTTATGCCCGCCGCCCGGGTGCAGCCGCAGGGCGGCGAAGCGCGTGTCGAATCTGGCGCTGGCGGCGGCGAGCCGCACGTCGCAGGCGAGCGCGAGGTTGAATCCGGCCCCCACCGCCGGGCCGTTGACCGCCGCGATGGTGGGCAGCGGCGAATCGCGCACCCGCAGGAAGCCGTCATAGACGGTCTCGACATCGTCGAAGGCCCCGTCGGCCGCGGCGCTCAGGGTGGCCAGCTCGGCGCCCGCGCAGAACGCGCTGCCCGCACCGGTCAGCACGATGCACCGGGTGGCCTCGTCCCGCTCGGCTCGGTCCATGGCGGCGGCGATCGCCTGCACGAGCGGGACGGTGAGGATGTTCCGGCGCCCCGGGTCGTTGAGCGTCAGCACCGCGACGCCGCCGCGCAGTTCGAGTGTGACCAGCTCATCCGGCACGACGTTGCCCTCCCGAGCCGGGCCCGCGCCCGCGATCGGGGGCCGGGCCCGTAGTCCGTTACCAGTCGGTGGTCAGTTCCGTGACAGTACCGTGCAGGTGGAAAACTGCGTCGACCCGCCCTGGCCGGTCGCCACGGCCGTCGCGGCCCCCGGCACCTGCCGCTGGCCGGCGTCACCCATGACCTGCAGCGCGCATTCGGCCAGGCGGATCAGCGCGGTCGCGCCGACGGGGTTGGCGGCCTGCGGGCCGCCCGAGGGGTTGAGCACCGGGCCGCCGCCGTCGCGCTGGCCGAACCCGGTGGCGACCAGGGCGGGGCCCTCGGCGGCGGCGCAGAACCGCAGCGGCGCGTAGGCCATGGTCTCGGCGTGGTCGAACGGCGCGTGTATCTCCACGACGTCCGCGCCGGCCGCCGATCCCAGGCCGGCCTGGCCGAGCGCGCGCTCCGCCGCCAGCCGCAGGGTGAGCAGCTCGACCAGGTCCCCCTCGCGGCGGCCGATCCGGTCGCCCATGTTGTAGGTGTCGGTCACGGTCGCCCGGCCCCGCACGACCGCCGCTGGCCGGCTCCCGGCCGCGGCGGTGCGGGCGATGACGACGGCGCACACCCCCTCGGAGATGGGGCACGCGTCGAGCTGCCGGATGGGCCAGGCCAGCATCCGTGAGGTGAGCACCTCGGCGGCGGTGTAGGCGGTGCGGATCTGGGCGAGCGGGTTGCTCGTGGCGTGCTTGAAGTTCCGCTCCGCCACCCGCGCCCATAGCTCGGCGGTGTAGCCCCAGCGCTGCATCATGCGGCTGGCCCGCAGCGCGGCCATCGAGACCGTCGACAGGCCGGTGTCGCGCTCGTAGATCGGATCGAAGATGGAGTTGAACACCGCCGGCACGCTGCGCGCCTGCGCCATCCGCTCCACGCCGACGACCACGGCGGCATCGCCATGTCCCGCCTCGAGCAGGTCCATCGCCGCGTAGGCGGCGGCAATGCCCGTCGTCCCCCCGGTGTTGACCCGCATGCTCCACTTGCCGACGGCCCCGGCGGCGGGCAGGAACCGCTTGTCCGGGCAGTTCTCCCCGGCCAGCGCATCCGGGGCGAACCCCCCGATGACGAGGTCGATATCGGCCATGCCCAGGCCGCTGTGGCGCAGGGCCTCGCCCACGGCGGCGTGCACGAGCTCCGGCGTCGATCCCTCGTGCCGCCGCCGGGAGGGGGTCTGGCCGACGCCGATAATGGCCAGCTCGGCCGGCCCGGTCATGCGGGCTCGTCCAGGGTGAACACGAAGTCGGTGATCCGTCCCTGGCACGAGTCCCTGAACCGGGCGGTTACCCGCGGGCGCTGCAGCAGCCGGGCGCCGGCCGCGTCCGGATCGGTGAGGTCGATGCCGTCGACGAAGTTGAGGACCGCGGTGGAGGCGCCCTCCAGCGCGACGTACCCGACGACCAGCGGCGGCTCCGGCAGCCCCGGAAAGGACGTAGTCAAGATGGTGAACGTCTCCAGCGTGCCGTGCGGGCTGACCTGCACCCAGTCAGTGGTCTCGACGAAGCACGCGTCGCAGAAGGCGCGGGCCGGCACCAGCACCCGCGCGCACTGCGGGCAGCGGCTGCCCATGATGCGGCGGGCGGCCAGCCCGGCGAAGAACCGGCTCGCCGCTGCCCCGGCGAAGTACTGGTAATCGAAGGCCCAGTGGCCGTCGATGGTCAGCGGCGGCACGCTGCCGCCCGCGGGTTCGTCCATGTCACGCACCCTCCGCATCCTGCATGTCCTGCGTGGTCTGCCTGCCGTCCGCGTCCTGCGTGGCGTGCGTGCGCTCCAGGACCACGGCGGCCTGCACCTGCGCGGCGACGACGGACGATCCGGTGGCCAGGGCTACCCGGCCGTCGCGCCCCTGGCCGTCGCGCCCCTGGCCGTCGCGCAGCCGCGATGCCGCCCGGGCTATCCGCACCAGGCCCATCGCCGGGGCGCAGTACCCGGCCGCGTACCCGCCGTCGGGGTTCACCCGGTCGCCGCTCGCCAGTATCGTCATGCCCTCGCCGCGAGCGGCGGCCCCCACGGCCTCGGCCGCGAGCGCCTCGTCGAACAGCGTCAGCCCGTCCAGCTCCAGCACGTCAACCTCGGCCGCGTCGACTCCGGCCGCCGTGAGGGCCTGGGCGCTGGCGGCCCGCAGCGCCGGCAGCCCGGTCAGGTCCCGGTCGCCGAGGTCGTAGGGCTCGGTGGACATGCCGACGCCGGCCACCCGGACCTGGCCGGGCGAGCTGCTCAGCACCGCGGCGGCCACCAGGTCGGCCCAGACCGGCAGCTCGCCGCCGCGCAGCGGCCAGGCCGTGGCGGGCGTGCGCGCCGGGTCGGCCGGCCGCGGCCCGCGCCGCGCGGCGGCCTCGTCCCGCCAGCGCCCGTAGCCGGGGTAGTCGCCCAGGCAGCGGGCGGCTCGCAGCCCGCTGACGGCGATCTCGGTGAGCGCGAGCGGGCGGGCGGTGAAGGGGTCGAACAGGGCGTGGGCGATCTCGTCGACTGGTCCCTCGCTGGCCCGGCCCCAGGCCGCGACCAGGCACGTGCCGACTGAGCCGGACCGGACCCGGGCGTCGCCGAGCACGAACGCGAGCGCGCCGTCGTCGCCCAGGCGGGTCTCGTCCTTGAGGTAGGTGGCCGCGGCGGGCGCGGTGACCATGCTCGTCAGGCCGCGGCCGTCGACGAGGTCGTGCGCGGCCAGCACGACGGCACCGAGATCAGCAGCGGTAACGCCGGCCTGGCGCAGGGCCGAGCTCACGCAGTCAAAGATGAGATCGGTCAGGCTCCGCGAGGCGCCGCGCCAGGTGCTGCTCACCGCGGAGCCGTGCAGGTACACCGGCCGCATCACCCCTCCTTGCTACCGGTTCGCCAGGCCCTCTGTCAACGATAGTGTTGAAAATCTCTGAGGCCGGGTTCCGGTAATGTCGGGTGCTACGCGGGCCGCGCCAGGGCCCGGCGCGGAGAGGATATGCCTTGGCCAGTCGATCGCCCGCGACCACCTCCGTCAGCGCGGCCAGCGCGGCCAGCGCGGGAGACGGCAGCTCGATCGGCCGTCGCCGCACGCATGCCCGGCGCGATCCCAGCGTGGGCTACATCGAGCGCCGCCAGCGGCTGCTCGGCGCGGCCGCCGAGGTGTTCAAGGACCAGGGCCTGGACGCGACGAGCATCAGCGACATCGCCGAGCGGATGGGCGCCGATCGCGCGTCGGTGTACTACTACTACGGCAGCAAGCAGGAGATCTTCCTCGCGCTGGTCCGGCAGGCCGTGGAGGAGATCGTCGTGGCCAGCGAGGGCATCGCGGGCTCCGGCGAGTCCGCCACCGTCCGGCTGCAGCGCCTGGTGGAGTCGCAGCTGGAGGCCTACGAGCGGCACTACCCGTTCATCCACCTCTACATCCAGGAGGACATGAACCGGGTGCCGGGCGATGGCACCACCGCCGGCGAGGAACTGAAGGCGCTGGGGCTGCGGTATGAGGTGGCGATCGAGCGCATCACCCGCGACGGCGTCACCTCGGGAGAGTTCCGGCCCGACCTCGACGCGCGGCTGGTCATGTTCGCGATCCTGGGCGCGGTCAACTGGACGCACCGCTGGTTCGCGCCGGGCGGTCGGCTGACGGGTGCCGAGGTCGGGCAGAAGTTCGCGGACATCTTCCTGCAAGGCGTGCTGGCCGGCCGCGGGCACCCGCAGCCCGGCTCCTGAGCCGCCGCCGGAGCCCCGCGCTGCCGCTCCTGAGCCGCCGCCCGCTCCGCGCCGCCCCGCTCCTGACGCAGCCCAGGCCGCCTAGCCTGTGGATAACCGCCCCTCGCCTGTGGGCCAGGCTGGGCGCGTGGCGGGAGTAGCGCGGGCGTTACGGGTGTGGCGTTAGGGGCCGGTGGTGAGGGATGGCCATAGATGGGGGCCACGGTCGGCGATGAGAGCTGCGGACCAGTGCCGCTCGGTGCCGTACTCCTCGCGCCAGGACCAGGCTGGCACGGTGAACCGGTGCAGGGCGTGCTCCGCGGTGATGCCGATCGCGCCGTGCAGCTGATGGGCGATCCGGGAGGCGGCGGTGGCGGCCAGGCTCGTGCGCACCTTCGCAACCGCGACCGGCTCCAGCGGCCACAGGCCCGGCCCCAGCAGGGCCAGCGCTCGCTGCACCGCGGCGCGAGCGGCCAGCGCCTCGGCGGCCAGCAGCGCGAGCTGCTGCTGGACCGCCTGGAATTGCGCCAGCTCACGCCCGAACTGGCGCCGCTGGCGGCAGTAGCCGGTCGCCAGGTCCAGCATGCGCTCGGTCGCGGCCGCGATCTGGCTCGCGCGGGCCAGGGCCCCGGCGCGGTGCAGCTGGTCCCGGATTCCGCCGTCGGCGGCGGCCACCGCGGCCGGCCGCGCGCCATCGATGAGCACGGTATCGCGCGGCTCGCCAGCCAGGTTGGCGCCCGCGACGATCTGCGCCGCGGCCGCGTCGATGAGGCAGGTTCGCAGGCCGGTACCGGAATCCCCGTCATCGGCCACGACGAGCAGGGTGGCCGCCCAGCGGGCGAACGGCACTCGCTCGGCGCGGACCAGGAGCCGCCCGTCGCGCAGCGTGCACGCCGCCGGTACCGGAACGAGCAGGCCGGGCGGGGCGGGCAGCCCGGACAGCTCCAGGACGTGCGCGGCGACGATGCCGGCATCGGCGGCGGGCAGCCGGTGGCCCGCCGCCGCGCAGGCGCCGGTGACCGCCACGGCATCGCGCAGGTCGCCGCCGGCTCCGCCGAGTCGCCCGGACAGGCCGGCTCCGAGCCAGCCGCCTGCCGAGAGGCGTTCGCACGCCGCCCGCTGCGCCGCCTCGGACCAGGTTCCGTCGGCGGCGTAGATATCGATGGGATCCAGCAGCTCCCGGACGGCCGTGCTGACTTCCCGGGCCGTGCTGACTTCCCCGGCCGCGTCGCCGGTCACGGCGTTACCAGGTCGCGCGCGATGATCCCGCGGAGGATCTCCGTGGTTCCGCCGCGCAGCGTGCCGCCCGGCCGGTGCACGATCGCCTCGGCCAGCAGCCGGGCGAGGTCGTCGGGGGAGTCGAGCGCGGGCTCGGTGTCGAGGAGCTCCCGCGCGGTGTCGACCACCTTGGCCTCGAAGCGGGCGCCCAGGTCCTTGACCATGGCGGCCTCGCGAGGCGGGGCGGCGCCGCGCTGCAGGGCGTCCGCGAGCCCGGCCGACAGCGCTCGCAGCGTCTGCAGCTCGGCGACCAGGCCACCCAGCTGCCGATCGTGATGCGGCGCCCGGCGGCGGGCGAGCTCCCAGAGCAGCGGAGCCGTCGACAGGAACCGCTCGGGGCCGCTGCGCTCGTAGGCGAGCTCCGCGGTGACCTGCTGCCAGCCCGATCCCTCGCGGCCCAGCAGCGCGCCGGCGGGCACGTCGACGTCATCCAGCGTTATCTCGCAGAAATGGCGGTGGCCGTCCAGTGACTGGATCGGCCGGATGCCGATCCCCGGCGCGGCCAGGTCGACGATCAGCTGCGAGAGGCCGGCGTGCCGCTGCTGCGGATCGCGGGGCGAGGTGCGGACCAGCGCCAGCAGGTAGTGCGCCCGGGCCGCGTGGCTGGTCCACACCTTGCGGCCGGTGATGCGCCAGCCGGTCTCGGTGGGCCGCGCCACCGTGGCAATTGACGCCAGGTCCGACCCGCTGTCCGGCTCGGACATGCCGATCGCGAAGAAGCACTCGCCCGCCGTGATGGCCGGCAGGTACCGGGCCCGCTGCTCAGGCGAGCCGTGGCGCAGCAGCGCGGGCCCGATCTGCCGGTCGGCGAACCAGTGCGCCGCGACCGGCGCGCCGGCAGCGAGCAGCTCCTCCATCACCACCAGCCGGTCCCGCTCGACCGCGTCCGCGCCGCCATAGCGGGCCGGCCAGGTCATCCCGATCCAGCCGCGCTGCGCCAGCGCCCGGCTGAAGGCCGGATCGAACTGCGACATCCAGGCGTCACAGTGCGGCGTGACCGCCTGGGCGGCCAGGAACTCGCGGACCTTGCCGCGCAGCCGGCCGTCGGCCGTCACGCCGCTGGCCGGCCGGGCCGTCATGCCGGTGGCGTCAGGGCGGCCGGCCGGTAGCTCACGACGACGTCGCCGTCGGCTGTCAGCACGCCGGAGGCGACCAGCAGCTTGAGGTGAGCGACGGTCTCGGTCACGGCGAGCATCTGGTTGAACGGGTCGAGGCTCGCGAACGAGCGGCGGCGGCGAGTCCAGCCCAGGACGGCCGCCACCTGCGCGGCGGTAGCAGACCCGAGGCTGGCCACCGCCTGGCCAGTTTCCCGCAGCCGGGCGTCATGGTGGGCGACGAGCTCGTCGACCCGCGCATGCGTGCTGGCGGCGACGAAGCCGTGCGCGGGCAGCAGCGTGAGGTCCGGCAGCGCCCGGATCAGCGCCAGCGAGTCCAGGTAGTCCGCGAGCGGCGCGTCGGACGGCACCGCCTCGAAGCCGATCGATGGCGTGATGTGCGGCAGCACGTGATCGCCGGCGAACAGCAGGCCGGCCTGCTCGTCGGCGAAGACGATGTGACCCTGGGTGTGCCCCGGGGTGGGCAGGATGCGCAGGATCCGGTCGGCCGCCCGCACCGTGCCGGCCTCGAGCCACTCGTCCGGTTCCTCCCATCCCTCGGGCAGCGGGTCCACCCGGGAGTCACCGCCGGCGATAAGATCGGCGAGACCGCTGGCGCCGGCCTGGCGCAGCAGGTGCACCTGGGCGTTAAAGCGGTTCGTGATCGCGCCGCTGGCCAGGACGGCGATGGTCGGCCGCTCGCCGGCGCCGAGGCTGATCGCCGTGCCGAACTCGCGCCGCAGCAGCACCGCCAGCGTGTAGTGGTCCCGGTGCGCGTGCGTGACCAGGAACCGGCTGATGGCCGGCAGCCCGTAGCCGAGCTGGTCGAGTGCCTTCTCCAGCTCGGCCCTGGCCGCCGGCACCGCCCATCCGCCGTCGATCATGGTGACCTGCTGGCCGTCCTCGATCGCGTAGACGTTGACGGCCCGCAGGCCGTCTTGCGGCATCGGCAGCGCGATCCGGTGGATGCCGGGGGCGACCGGCACCGGGCCCGGATCCGACCAGTCCGCTACGGGCGCGTCCGTCACGTCACCTCCACGTCATCGGCCAGCACGGCAATCGCCGACATCGGGCAGCCATCGGCGGCCTCGGCCAGGTCCGCCAGCTCCCAGCGGCCCGCCTGGAACTCGGACTGCCCGTCGCCGTTGATCGCGAACGCGCCCGGGGCCAGCTGGGTGCACATGGTGACGCCGGCACAGCGGTCATGGTCCACGGTGACCCGGACTCGTGGCATCATTGATCCGCGAAGGTCACGTGCAGGCCGCGCAGGCTACGGGAGACGATATTCGGAACGTACCGCAGCGGATCCTCGGCGATCTCGAGATGCGAGAACTGCGCCGCCAGGGCGCCAAACGCCTCCTGGGCCTCGAGCCGGGCCAGCGGCGCGCCCAGGCAGGTGTGAATGCCCTGGCCGAACGTGGTGTGCTTGTTCGGCCAGCGGGTGATGTCGACCCGGCCGGGATCGGCGAACCGGGCCGGGTCATGATTGGCGGCGTACTGGACCAGCAGCAGCCGGTCGCCCGCGGCGATGTCATGGCCGCGGAGCCGCATCGGCTCGCGCGCCCAGCGGGCCATGGCCCGGATCGGGCCGTCGTAGCGCAGGATCTCCTCCGTGGCGCCCGGCGCCAGGGACGGATCGTCGCGCAGGCTGGCCCACTGCTCCGGAAACTCCGCGAACGCGACGATGCCGTTGGCGAGCAGGTTCATGGTCGTCTCATGACCGGCGAAGACCATGAGAATCGCGTTGGCGATCACCTCGTCCTCGGACAGGAAGTCGCCGCGATCCTGCGCCTGCACCATGCCGCTGAGCAGGTCGTCGCGCGGTTCAGCCCGGCGGTCACGGATGACCGGCCGCAGGAAGTCGGCCAGCTCGCCCATCGCCTCCTCGCCCTTGCGCATCCGGTCGTCGTCGTTGCCGCTGACGAAGATGACCGCGCCCAGGTCCTGTGCCCACTGACGCAGCCGGTCGCGGCCGCGAGCGGGGACGCCCAGGTACTCACCGATCACCACTACCGGGAGCGTGAATGCGAACCTGGCCAGGAAGTCGGCCTCGCCGGCCGCCCGCAGCGGCTCGATGAGCTCGGCCACCAGCTGGCGCACCCGCGGCCGCAGCACCTCCACGCTGCGCGGGGTGAACGCCTTGTTGACCAGGCTGCGGACCCTGGTGTGGTAGGGCTGGTCCTTCCAGACGAAGAACTTGGACAGGAAGCCGAACAGCTGCTGGTAATCGGAGGACACCGCGCTCAGTTCCTCGCCGAACGGCCCGGCGAAGCGATCCGAGGACAGGGTCCGGTGATTGCGGAAGCCGTCGGCGACGTCGTCGTAGCCGGTCAGCACCCAGCCGTTCCACCGCTGATTCCAGTAGACGGGGTCGGTGTCCCGCAGCCGGGCGTAGAAGGCCCGCGGGTGGTTCACCGCCTCGTCGGACAGCAGGTCGTCGAGGTCGACAGATCCTGGGCCCATGTCCCGGAGTCTAGGAATCCGCCTCCCATCTGTCAACACTAGTGTTGACACTTGTCGAAGGTGCCGGTTGCATGGGAGCGGGCGCCGGCTTTCATGGAGCCGGGCAGCGGCTTTCATGGAGCCGGACAACGGCTTTCATGGAGCCGGACAGCGGCGCGACGATGGGACCAGTTCATGGACGGATGGGGACGATGGGGACCCGGCGATGAGCTCGGCGCCCTGAACCTGCTCGGACGGCCCGAGGTACTGCGCGGCCTGGCCGCCGTGCGCGATGGCACCGTCCTGTCCCTGGCCGCGCCGATCGTCAGCGGGCAGGGCTATGGCATCGCCGGGCGGCCCGCGCCCGCCCACTACATGCTGCGTGACGGCGGTGACTACGCCGCCGGCCTGGCCGAGCGGGCCGGCTTCGGGTTCGCCGATGACGTCATCACCCTGGCCACGCACGGCGTGACGCACGTCGACGCGCTGGCCCACGTGTGGCGCGACGGCCAGCTCTACAACGGGTTCCCGGCCGGCACGGTCACCAGCCGCGGCGCAAGCCGGCTGGGCATCGACAAGATGCGGCCGATCGTCACCCGCGGCGTGCTCGTCGACTGCGCGCCCGGCGCTGACCGGGACGCCGGTGACCGGGTGCACCGCGGCGAGCTGGCCCGCCTGCTGGCCGCGGCCGATATCGACCTGGCCCCCGGCGACGCGCTGCTGGTGCGGACCGGCTGGCTGGCCGCGTTCGCGGCCGGGCGGGCGGACGCGGCGAGCTGGCCCGGCCTCGACCGCGACTGCGGCCCGTGGCTGGCCGAGCGCGGCGTCGTGCTCGTCGGGGCCGACAACGTCGCCGTGGAGGCCTATCCCTCCGGCGATCCCGGCTGCCAGGTGCCCCTGCATATCGGGCTGCTCCGGGATCACGGCGTCTACCTGTCCGAGCTGATGGACCTGGACGCGCTGGCGGCGTCCGGGCGCGGCACGTTCCTGTTCGTGCTGGCTCCGCTGCCGCTGGCCGGCGCCGTCGGCAGCCCGGCCGCCCCGGTCGCGGTCCTGTGACGCCGCAGCCGCAGCCCCGCCGCAGCCGCGGCCGCCGCAGCCGCAGCCGCGTCAACAGAGGCGTTGACGACTGGCGGGCGGCATTGCTACAGTCCGGAATTCCGGGACTGTGACCTGGGCCACACTGCGGTCAGCGCGCCGTGAGCCGGGCCACGCCCTCATGGCTGATAACGGAATGTCCCGCGGGAGGCAGCGTGCTTGACGTCAGAAGCGCAATGCGGCGCTCGGCGAGGTTTCACCGTGACCTGGTCGCGATCCGCAGTGGCGACCGCGAGCTCACCTACGGCCAGGCCTGGGAACGCGGCCTGCGCCTGGCTAACGCGCTGATCGGGCTGGGCCTGAAGGCCGGCGACCGGGTCGCCGTCCTGGAGGACAACAGCGTCGAGGCGGCCGACTTCTACCTGGGGTCGGCCATCGCCAACGTCGTCCGCGTCCCGCTCTACCGGCGCAACTCCGCCGAGGCGCACGAGCACATGATCCGGCACACCGGGGCCAGGGTGGTCGTAGTGTCGGAGGAGTTCGCCAGCGAGGTCGACGGCCTCGACCAGAAGGTCGACGGCCTGCGCATCGTGGTCCGCGACTCCGGCTACGACGGCTGGCTGGCGGCGCACCCGGCCGTCGACCCCGATCCCGAGGTCAGCCTGGATGACGTCTTCATCATCCGGCACTCCGCGGGCACGACCGGCCGGGCCAAGGGCATCGCCTACACCCACCGGGCCTGGATGAGCGCGACCCGCGACTGGTTCTACATGCTCCCCCCCGCCGACATCGGGGATTCCTGCCTGCACGTCGGGCCGATCTCGCACGGATCCGGTTACCTGTTCCTGCCCATCTGGATCGCGGGCGGCGTCAACATCCTGGCGTCCAAGTTCGACTCGCCGACGTTCCTGGACACGCTGCGCGCCGAGCGGATCGCGTACTTCTTCGCGGTCCCGACCATGGTCGCCGACATCGTCGCGCGCGTCGGCGGCCAGCGGCAGAGCCTGCCCGACCTCAAGGTGGTCATGGTCTCGGGCGCGCCCATCAGCGCCCGGACGGCCCGCGGCGGCCATGACGTGTTCGGCGACACGATGTACCAGATGTACGGCCAGACCGAGGCCGTCCCGGTCACCTTCATGGGGCCGCGCGAGTGGTTCGGCGAGCTGGCCGGCTCCAGTCCGCTGCGGGCGGCGGGACGGATCATGCCGTTCGCCGAGCTGGAGATACGCGACGAGAATAACGCCAGCGTCCCGACTGGCGCCGAGGGCGAGATCGCGATCCGGTGCGAGGGCCAGATGACCGGCCTGTGGGACGACCCGGAGCAGACCAGGCAGCGGCTGCGCGATGGCTGGGTGCTCACCGGTGACATCGGCCGACTGGACGAGCACGGCTTCCTGTACGTCATCGACCGGGTCGACGACATGATCGTCTCCGGCGGCTTCAACATCTGGCCGGCCGAGCTGGAGGAGATCATCGCCGCCATGCCCGGGGTCCGCGAGGTCGTGGTATTCGGCGTTCCGCACGACAGATGGGGCGAGACCCCGCTGGCCGAGGTGATTCTCGACGACGGCGCGAAGCTCGACGAGCAGGAGGTCGTGGCGGAGTGCGGCCGCAGGCTGGGCTCGTACAAGAAACCGGGCCGGGTCGTGTTCCGCGCTGAGCCCTTCCCGCGCAGCCCGGTCGGAAAGCTCCAGCGCAAGGTCATCCGCGAGCCCTACTGGGCTGGGCGGGACCGGCGCGTCGAAGGCTCCTGATTGCTCAGGGGCACTCGACGGGCGTGTCTGCCATGCGGCCCCATTCGGCCCACGATCCGGCGTAGACGCGCACGTTCTCGCGGCCGAGCAGGTAGGTGAGGGCGAACCAGGCGGTGCTGGCCCGCCCGCCGATCGTGCAGTAGGTGATCAGCTCGCCGGTGCCGCCGGTGCCGCCGGGGTCGACGGTGCCGCCGGGGTCGACGGCGGAGAAGACTGCGCGGAGGTCGGCGGCCGGCCGGAATGAACCGCGGTCGTCGTAGAGATCGACGATGGGCTGGTGCACCGCCGAGGGGACGTGGCCGGCGCGGCCTCCTGGCTCCATGCCGCCGGACGGCCAGAACCGCTCGCCCCGGTACTCGTCCCGGCTGCGGACGTCCAGCAGGGTGGTGCCCGGGTCACCGATGGCGTCGCGCACCGCGGTGTGGTCCGCGCGGAGCCGGCCGTCCGGCTCGGGGAGGACGTAACGAGTGCTGGCGGGCTCGGCCGGCGCGCTGCTGCACGGACGGCCCTGGCCGCGCCAGGTGTCGCGTGAGCAGTCGAGGATGCGCACATCGGCGTGCCCGTAGAGCTTCATGAGCCACAGTCCCATGGCGGGCGCGTAGCCGTAGAACACGACCGTCGAGTCCGGGCCGATCCCCGACCGGGCGAGCAGCCGCTCTACCGCCGGGGTATCGGCGAGCCGGTAGTCAGCGTCCTCAAGGTCGGCGTACACATTCCACAGCACGGCTCCGTCAATGTGCCACTCGTCGTAGGCGAGCCGGCTCACGTCGACCTCCACGACGCGCACCGCGGGGTCGTGCAGGCGGGCTTGCAGCCAGGCCGGGTCCACCAGCACGTCGTCACGGGCGGCCAGCTCAGCTGCGCCTGGTCGGGTCACTGGGGTGGTGTTCATCTGGTCCTCCCTGGGGCCGGCGCGGGCGGGGACTGATGCCCGCATGCCTGCATCGTGCCGCGCGGCCAGCAGCCGCCGCATCGGGGGCAGCACCCAATCCGCGCGGCCGCGGCTACCCAGCTAGCCCGGCCGACTACCTAGCTAGTCGAGCCCGGAGGAATACCCGGCCAGCTGGGACCGGCGCAGGCCGGTCTTGGTCAGCAGGCTCGCGACGTGCTTCTCGACGGTGCGCGGCGACAGGAACATCGCCTCGGCGATCTCCCGGTTGCCCAGCCCGCGGGCGGCCAGCTGCAGCACGTCGGCCTCGCGCTCGGTCACGCCCAGTGCCCGGAGCTGGCCGGGCAGCGGCGGGCTGCCGGGACGGCGCCGCGGCACCGGCGCACCGGCCCGGCGCAGCAGCCCCCGGCAGGCCGCCGCCACCCGGTCGTCACCGCGCGCGGCGAAGTACTCGGCGGCTTCCCGTAGCCAGGCGACCGGATCGCCCCACCCGTCCGCGAGCGCGGCCTGCGCGGTGAGCCGGCGTGCGTACTGCCGGTACCAGGCCACCAGGGGCCCCATCTGAGCGTCCGCCGCGGCGAACGCCGCGGCCGCCTCCGGCCTCCGGCCCTCCCGGCCCGCCAGGATGGCGTCGGCGTAGCCGAGCAGGGCCCCGACCACCAGGTGCCGGGTGCTGTGGGCGGACCGGACCCGGGCCGCGGCCTCCTGCGCGTCCCGGTCCAGCAGCGCGCCCAGCAGCGGCCACAGCCCGAGGAACGGCGGCGCGATCGTCGCCGGGGAGCTGAGCAGCAGCCCGGCGCCGGTCGTCATCTCCACGCGGGCCTCCTCGAGCTGCTCGGCCAGCAGGGACACCGTCGCCCGGCAGTGCCCCCAGGAGCAGCCCAGCACGTCGGGGTCGTCCGGGGCCAGAAAGATCGCCTCGCCGATCGCGCCCTCCATGGCGTCCTGCTCGCCCCGGATCGCGTGCGCGGTGGCCTGGAAGATCAGCGCCATCGGCAGCGTGGCCAGCCGCAGCCGCCGCGACGCGTCGGCCGACCGCCGGGCGGCGGCCAGAGCCTCGTCGCCGCGGAACTGCTTGCTCAGCCCCGCGGCGATCTGCAGATCCAGCGTGGCCGTCAGCGCGAGCGCGCCTTGTGCCACCGCCAGCTCACGCGCCTGCTGCAGCCGGTCCACGCTCTCGGTGCGCAGCTGGTCGATCGTGCCCAGCTCGTGCAGCGCCCGCAGATGCCACAGTTGCAGCCCGTGCGCGCTGGCCACGGTCGCTGCCTGGCCGAACGCCCGCTCCGCCGCGTCCAGGTCACGTTGCCGTGCGACCCGGCCGATCACCTCCAGGGCCTCGCAGGCAACCTCCGGCAGCCCGCCGCCCTCGGCCGCCCGCAATGCGGCCGCGGCGAGCTCGTCCGCCCTGGCCAGGTCTCCCCGGCCGGCCGCGACCTGCGCCGCGCACGCATCCACCGGGGCCGCATCGGCGCCGGCGTAGCCGCGGGCGACCTCGATGCTCGCCGCCGCCTCCGCCCAGCGCGCGCCGGCGATCGCCGCCCGCGCGATCCCGAGGTGCAGGGTCGCCGCCCGGGCGGACGCGGCCCCGGCGGACGCCGCCCCGGCGCCGAGCCGGGCCAGCAGCGTCTGGCCCATCTCGATCGCCCGGTCGACCTGCCCGGACAGCACGAAGACCTCGGTCAGCGCCTCATCCACCGGGGTGCGCAGCACCGGATCGTCCGGCGGGATCAGGGCACGGGCCCGGGTCAGGGTGTGCTCGGCGCTGGCCAGCGCACCCACGGCCAGGTCACGCCGCCCGGCCTCCAGCAGCAGCGCCCCCGCCCGGGCCCCGCGGCCCGCGCCCTCGGCCAGCTCGGCGGCCAGCATGCACCACGTCCCCGGCAGGCCGGGATGGGCGGCTTCCACCGCCGTCAGCGCCTGGCCGGCCAGGAGCGCCCGCTCCGGCGGCAGCAGGCCGGCCAGCACCGCCTCATGGGTGAGCGCATGCCGGAACCGGAAGCTCTCCCGGTCGGCCGCGACCAGCTGTAGCCCGACTCCTCGCCGCAGCGCCGCCACCACGGCAGCGTCTGGCAGGCCGGTCACCGGGCCCAGCAGCGCCCAGTCGAAGCGGCGGCCGAGCACCGCGGCGGCGCAGATGACGTGGCCGGAATCGGCGTCCAGCCCGTCAAGCCGGCGGCGGATCGCATCGGTGAACGTGTCCGGGAGCCGTGCTCCGGCCAGGTCAGCGGCGTGCCAGTGACCGTCCCGCTCGGTCAGCGTCCCGTCCCCGATCAGGCCGGCCAGGATCTCCTCGACCAGGAACGGGACGCCCTCGGCCCGCTCCGCGACCAGCGACTGGACCGCGTCCGGCAGGTCAGCGGCGCCCACGCAGGCCAGCGCCATGCGGGCCATCGCCGCCGGATCCAGCCGGCCCAGGGACAGCGCGGCAGCCGATCCGCGTGCCTCCAGCGCCCGGGCCAGGCCAGCCGCCGCGCCGCCTTCCTCGTCACGCAGGGTGCCCGCGCACAGCACCCGCTCCGCAGCCAGGTTGTCGGCCAGGTACTCCAGCAGCGCCAGCGTCTCCCGGTCCGCCCAGTGCAGGTCCTCCAGGATCAGCAGGCAGCCGGCCTCCGGGGCGAGCAGCCGCAGTAGCCGCAGCACCGCTTCACCGAGGTAGACCAGCGATTTATCGCCCGCCACCGAGGGCTGCCGCCACTCGGGCAGCAGCCGGCCCAGCGCGGGCCGGAACGGGTCCAGCTCCGCGCCCTCAGGCAGGACGCCGGCACGCACGGCCGAGGCCAGCGCCTCGGCGAATGGCCGGAACGGCGTCGGGACGCCGTCGGCTACCGCGCGCCCGGCCAGGACCGTGAACCCGCGCTCGGCGGCCGCGCGGGTGGTCGCGCGGACCAGCCGCGACTTCCCGATGCCCGCCTCCCCGGTGACGAACACCGTGCCACCGTGGCCCGCCTCGGCCGCCGCCAGGGCAGCCCGCAGGTGGCGGGCCTCCTCATCCCGCCCCACCAGCACCGGACAGAGCACCTGCCGCACACGACCAGTATCGGCCCCCGCCACCCGATCGCCACGGGACCGGCTCACGCCGCGGGGCCGGCCGTTTTCCGGAAGACCGGATTCGGCGGTAAAGGACGGCCCGGATCGGGCCCAGTTCGCGCATACGCATTGACCCGGTCAGCGGGGAGGCATAATGTTCGCCTAACTTTTAGGAAAGTTTCCTATCAGTTGGACTCCTTACCCCCTCAGGAGGATCCGTGTCCCATTTCCCGATCCCTGGGTCCCCCGCCTCGGCCCGGTCCCGCCGCCTCGGCCCGGTCCCGCGCCGCGGCCCTGTCCCGCGCCGCAGCCCGGCCGCAGGCCCGCAGCCGGGTGGCCACCGCCGGCGCCGCGACGGCGCTGCTGGCCGGCGGCGCCGGCGTCATGCTGGCGACCACGCCCGCGGTCCAGGCCACGGTGAGCCGCGCGGCGGTAGCGGCGGCCGCCAGCTTCCCCGCCCACTACGCCGCTCCCTACCTGCAGATCGCCAGCAGCGACGCGGGCGACATGGCCGCCGACATGGGCGCCAGCGGCGACAAGTACTACACGCTGGCCTTCCTGATCCCGCGATCCGGCTGCACGCCGCAGTGGGAGGACAACGGTGACTCGGTCGGGGCGTTCAGCTCGCAGATCAGCTCGCTCCAGGCCGCGGGCGGCAACGTCATCATCTCCTTCGGCGGGGAGAGCGGCGGGGAGCTGGCTCAGACCTGCACCTCGGTCTCCTCGCTCACCGCCGCGTATGCCAATGTGGTGAACACCTACGGGACGACCCGGCTGGACTTCGACATCGAGGGCGCCACGCTGGGCGACTCGGCGGCCAACAACCGGCGCAACCAGGCGCTGGCCGCGCTGCAGGCCCAGAACCCGGCGGTCCAGGTCGACTACACGCTCGCGGTCGCGCCCAACGGCCTGCCGTCGCAAGAACTCGGCGTGCTGCAGAACGCGCAGAGCAATGGCGTTAAGGTCAACGCCGTCAACATCATGACGATGGACTTCGGCAACGGCCAGAACGCGCTGAATGACGCCCTCTCGGCCGCGCAGGCCACGGCCGGCCAGCTGGCCAGCCTCTACGGGATCTCCACCGCGCAGGCTTACGCGAAGATGGGCCTGACGCCCATCGCCGGCCAGAACGACGACAACGAGGTGTTCACCCAGGCCAACGCCTCCACGCTGGAGAGCTTCGCCGCCTCCCGCGGCATCCAGGAGCTGTCGTTCTGGGAGGTCGACGGCTACGACAAGCCCACTGGCTATGCCTACTCCAAGATTTTTAACGCCATCACCGGCGGCGGTGGCGGAGGCGGGGGCGGCGGCACGACCGGGCAAATCACCGGCTACGCCGGCCTGTGCGTCGACGTGCGGAGCGCGAGCAACGCGAACTTCACGCCCGTGCAGGTGTACACGTGCAACGGCACCAATGCCCAGCAGTGGACCGTCAGCGGCAGCACCCTCCAGGCGCTCGGCAAGTGCCTGGACATCAACGGCGGCGGCACGAGCAACGGCACTACCGTCGATCTCTACGACTGCAATGGCACCGGCGCTCAGGTCTGGCAGCCGCTAAGCGGCGGCGCGCTCTACAATCCGCAGTCGGCCAAGTGCCTGGATGACACCGGCTGGTCCACCACGCCCGGCACCCAGCTGCAGATCTGGTCCTGCAGCGGCGGTGCCAACCAGTCCTGGACGGTGCCCTAGCCAGCCGCGGCCGGCATGGCTCAGGCAGTTTCGGGCCGGGCCATGCCGGCCACGTGGTCCCCGCGGGATTTGCTCGGCCTCTGTCTATTCTCGGTCTAAAACTGCCGCTATGGTGACGAAATGGTGGATGAGCGCGCAGAAACGGCACCTGCCCCGGCGGGGCTAGAGTCCAATGCGATCGGCGTAGCCCAGGACACGGTCATCGGAATGGCGTCGTCGGCCCCGGCCGCAACGGTTGGCCTCTCGCTGGCGGCGCTCGCCGCGGCGACAGCCTCCGGTGCCGGGCCTGTCCTGCTGCTGACCGCGATTCCCATGCTCATCATTGCCAACGCTTACCGGCGCTGTAACGTGTGGAACGCGAACTGCGGCGCCTCCTTCGAGTGGGTCGGCCGGGCCATCAACCCTTACCTCGGCTTCCTCACCGGCTGGCTGATGATCGCTGCCTACATCATCGGAACGGTCGCCGAGGTCCTGCTGCTCGGGCCGTCGGTGCTGGCCGTCTTCGGCTCCAGTTCGAATAACACCTGGGCCTATGTCGGCATTGGCGTGGCCATGGGCCTGATCATGCTCGTGATCGCGATCGTGGGCATCAAGATCACCGCCCGCGTCCAGGTCAGCATGGCTCTGGTCGAGTACCTGATCCTGATCGGCCTGGCCATCGCCGGCGTCGTCTGGGTCCTTGGCCATCATCCCGGCTCGGTCACGTTCAGCAAGGGCTGGCTGAGCCTCAGCGGAATTGACGGCAAGGGCAGCGCCGTGGCGGGCTTCCTCGTGGCGGTCTTCGTCTACGGCGGCTGGGACGGCACCCTGTACGTCAACGAGGAGGTCAAGCACCGGCGCGTTAACCCTGGCCGGGCTGCCATCATGGCGGTCGCCCTGCTGGCGATCATCTATACGCTGGCGCAGGTCGGCTTTCAGGGCGTCGTCTCGCCGGCGAAGCTGCAGGCGGCATCGGCCAACGGCACCGCGCTGGTCTACGTGGCCAACGCGCTGGGCGGCGGCTTCTGGGCTAAGGCCATGGCCCTGTCCATCGCCCTGTCGGTGATCGCCACCACCGGCACCGGCATCGTCCTCAGCTCGCGGATCGTCTACGGGATGGCGAGCTACCGCGCATTGCCGGAGTTCCTGTCCCACGTGTCGCGCCGGTGGGCCACCCCCGTCGCCGCGAGCGTCATCGTCGCCGTGCTCATCATCGGGCTCAGCGCCATCTACTTCCTGGCCACGTCGGTTCAGAACGCGTTCTACGACGTGATCAACGTGACCGGGCTGCTGTTCTCCATCTTTTACATCATGACCGCGCTCGCTGCCATGGCGTACTACCGGCGGCGCGTCTTCAGGAGCGTCCGTGACTTCCTCATCGTCGGCCTGCTTCCGCTGGCGGCGGCCGGGTTCCTCGGCTGGATCCTGGTCAAGTCGCTGCTGGCGGCACCGTCGACGCAGATCTGGTCGATCGTGGGCATCGTCGTCGCCGGCCTGCTGCTGATGCTCGCCGCACGCCTGGTCCTGCGCTCGCCGTTCTTCCAGATCCGGCGGGAGAGCTACACCGCCGACGGCTAGCCGGGCCGCCCGCGCTGCCCCGCCCGCCCGCGAACGGCCTGGTCCGTCGTGTCGTCGCCGGCCTGGCGGGGGCAGCATGGCCGCCGCGACCTGTCATCCCCCCGCGATGTTGGCCAGGCTCTCGCGCACGGTCTGGGTCAGCGGATCTCCCGGCGGCAGCGTCCGCTCGCAGCGCGTGACGGTATCGCGGAGCACCGTCATGGCGTCCGTCAGCCGGCCCGCCTCGTAGTAGGCGTGCGCGAGATTCGCGCGGTGCGCGAGCGTCTCCGGGTGATCGGCGCCGAGTACCCGTTCGTAGCCCGTCTGGGCCTGCTCGTAGAGCTGCAGGGTCGAGGCTATGCGGCCCAGGGCATGGTAGGCGGATCCGAGGCTGCTGCGCGTGGCGATGGTGTCGAGATGGTCGGCGCCGAGGACCCGCTCCCGATCGGCCAGCGTCTTCTTGTACTGGCCGACAGCGTCCTTGAGGCGGCCGTCGGCCAGGTAGGCGTCAGCCAGCTTCTGCCGCGTCGTCATGGTGTCCGGATGCCGGGCGCCCTGCAGCCGCTCGCGCAGGGCCAGCGTGTGCTGACGCAGCTGGATGGCGGCGGGAAGCAGGCCGGCGCCGCTCTGGGCCGCCGCGAGCTCGTCTCGCGCGTCCAGCGTGTCCAGGTGATCTGGTCCGCGCACGCGCTCGTAGTCGCCGACGGTCCCTTCCAGCACCGTCACGGCCTCATCGAGCTGGCCCGCAGCCACTAATGCGTGGCCGAGATTGCGCCGGGCCTCGATGGTGTCCGGGTGATCTGGCCCCAGCGCCCGGATCCGCCTGCTCAGCACCCACTGGAACCACGGCACGGCGTCCGTGGCCCGGCCGGCCGCCAGGCAGGCGCGGGCCAGCTGCTCGCCGACCACGAGGGTATCGGGGTGGCCCGGTCCCAGCACACGGTCGCTCACCGCGACCAGATCCCGCCAGTACGCCACGGCCGGCCCGGCCAGGCGCGCGCTGTCCAGGCTCTGCCCGGCTCGCAGCAGAACCTGATGACACCCGTTGACCCAGAGCAGGTCCCCGGCCCCCTGCTGCAGGCTGGCGGCACAGGACCGCAGGCTTTCGGCGGCCCCCGTCCCGCGGTCGTCCTCCGGCCATACCTCCAGCAGCGCGTCGGCGACCGCCCGAGCCGCCCGGGGGAGCATCTCGGGGGGCATCGCCGTCCGGATGGCGGCCTGAACCACTGGGCTCATCCGGATCGTCGGCCACGTGGCCGCCGCGTCAATCTCCAGCAGGCCCGCGCGCTCCAGCATCTGCAGCGCGCCGCGGGCCCGGTCCTGGCTGACCGGGTCCGCGCCCTCACCCGCCAGGTACTGCCGTGCTGGCTGGGCGGTGAGGATCGCACCAGGGACCCCGCGGCCGTCCAGCAGCGCGGCCAGCGCCAGCAGCGACTGCGCGGCCCCGTCCGGTGACAGCCGGTCCGCCTGCTCGACCGAGAATGTCCAGGTGACCGCGGCGGCGGCCGGAGTGATGCCACCGTCCGCCTCGGCGAGCTGCTCGCGCCTGCGGGCAAAGTAAGCCCGGTAGTCACGGCAGGACAGCGCCGATTCCGAGATCACCGCGCTGGCCTGCGCCAGGGCCAGCGGCTCGCAGCCCAGGTCCTTGACCAGGTCGATCGCGCCCAGACGCTGATCTGGGTCCGCGGTCAGGCGGCCCATCAGGTAGCCGAGCGCCTCCCGGGGGCTCAGCACCCCGACCGGCAGGACGTGCGCCTTGGCCTCCGGCGGGAGCGTCCCGGTGTTCCTGGTCGTCACCAGTACCCGGCCGGCCGGCCCCGACGGCCAGAGTCCGTTTAGCTCCGCCGCGTCGGACAGGTCATCGAGCACGATCAGCCAGGGCCGGCTGGTCTCGCTCAGCCAGCTCACGAAGCGCGCGGCCACCGACTCGCCATCCCTTGCGGGGCCGGTTCCGATGGCTGCGGCCGCAGCCTCGACGTAGCCGGCCAGCACCGACGCCCGGCTGGTGGCGGGTACCCAGACCAGCAGCTCCATCTCCCCGGTGCGCCACAGTGACTCGGCGTAGTGGACGGCGAGCTGGGTCTTGCCGCACGAGCCCAGCCAGTCCCGCCACTCATCGGCAATGGCGCGGGAGGGAACGAGCACGGCAGCGGTACCGGGGACCAGGGCCATGCCCAGGCTGGGGGCAGTTTCCGGCCTCGTGCTGAAGCCATCGGCAAGAGGCGGCACTGCGCCGGATCGAACCGGCCACGAAATTGGCCCCCCCTGCGTCCCCGCCGGCTGCGCCGTCGAAGCGACCATCGGTGTACTACCTTCCGTTATTTCTCACATCATGTCAGGGTCACCGCGGCGGGCACGCCACCCGTCGGGGAGGGCCGGCGCTGCCGTGAGCTGGTTCAGACCCGCCGTGACGCTCATCGCCTACCCCGAGGTGACGGCGCCGCGCCGGGGCGCGGATCTGCTGGCCAGGACATACTCGACCAAGGTAATCAGGACCTGCTTGACGGAGTGGAGCTCGCGGGCGTCGAAGAGCACGGCCGGAACGCGTGGATCCAGGTCAAGGGCAATCCGTACGTCTTGGGGATCATAGCGGGGAGCGTCGTCGAAGCAGTTGATAGCGACCAGGAACGGCACTTGTCGCTTCTCGAAATAGTCGACTGCCGGAAAGCAGTCATCGAGGCGGCGGGTATCGGCCAGGACCACGGCGCCCAGCGCTCCATACGACAACTCATCCCACATCGGCCAGAATCGCTCTTGGCCGGGCGTCCCGAAGAGGTAAAGCACGATGCGGCTGCCGAGAGTAATACGACCGAAATCCATGGCCACAGTCGTGGTTTTCTTCTGATCCACGCCGCTGAGATCATCCAGGCCGACGCTCGCGCCGGTCATGGGCTCCTCGGTCCGCAGCGGCCGGACCTCGCTGATGGCCCCGACCAGGGTAGTCTTGCCCGCGCCGAACCCGCCGGCGATGAGAATCTTGAACGCGGTGAGCTGGCTGGCGGCGGCGCGGTCAGAGGGCCCGGAGCCCATGCAGGACCTCCCTGAGCAGGTCGGCGCTCGGCTGCTCGTCGGCGGGCCGCTGGGGCAGCACGGTGATCCGGCCCTGCGCGGTCAGATCGGCCAGCAGCACGCGGATTACCCCCAGCGGTAGCCCGGTGTCGGCAGCCAGATCGGCTACCGTGGCCGGCTGCCGGCACAGGCTCAGGATCCTGCGGTGCTCGGGGACCAGGCCGGCGAAATCCTCGGCCTCGCCGTCCCGCGCGGGCCGGACCACCGCGACGACCATCGCGATGACGTCGAGTATCTCGCCGTCTGCGGGCTCGGTCCGGCCGCCCGTCAGGGCGTAGGGACGTACCGCCGGGCCGGGGTCCCGGCTGCCCCACTCGTCCGCCCGCATGGCCAGCTCACTCCGCCGGGAGCTGGTCGGCCGGGAACCTCGACGCCGGGGCCAGGTGCGGTCCGGCTCGCTTAACGAGCATCGCCATCTCGTAAGCGATCAGCCCGGCGTCGGCGTCCGCGGGGCACAGCGCCGCCAGGCAGCTGTCCTGGCCGGCGGCGGTGACAAACAGGAGCGCGTGCTGCAGCTCGATGATGCTCTGCCGGACCTCGCCGACGCCGAAGCGATCTCCCGTGCCCTTGGCCAGGCTCTGCAGCCCGGCCGCCAGCGCGGCCAGGTGCTCGGCGTCCTCGCGATCCAGGTCGCTGGACGCGGCCATGACCAGTCCGTCACGGGACAGGATGACGGCGCGGCGAAACTGGTCCAGCCGGGCCGCCAGGTCATCAAGCAGCCAGTCCAGGTCCCGCTGCTGGCCGACCGTGCCGTGCTCGCTCATCACCCCTCCTCGCTCGGCTGCGGCGCGGCTTCCGCTGCCGCGCCGTCACCGGTGGCAGCGCCTGCCGCCGGCTCGGTGGCCGCCCCGAGCGCGGCGGCGGGAGCCGGCGGGAGCGGCGTGGCGGCCGGATCGGGCAGGTCCTCCTCGCGACCGCGACGCCAGCCGCTCTGCAGCGAAGCGGCGAGATCGCGCGCCTGTTCGGGCGGCCGGATCTCGGGCGGCGCAGCCAGCAGGCCCGCGCCGGCCGCGCCGGGCGGATCGTCCTTCAGGTGCGGGGACAGGTTGGCCTGGCGGACCCGGCGGGGAAGGCCGCGGTAGGTATCGCCGGCCGGCCGGCCGGAACGAGCGGGACCGCCTGGACTGGGCTCCGGCTGGCTGGCGGCTGGCCGGCGCGCCCCGCGCTGGGGCAGGCCTGGCCGGCCAGATCCGGGCTCCGGGGCCGCGGGCGGCATAGTCGCGGTCGTGGGCGGCGCGGTCGTGGGCGGCGCTGCGGGCGAGGCGGCTGCGGGCGAGGCGGCTGCGGGCGGGAGCAGCCCTGGCTGCTGGCTGGCGTACTGACGGTCGCTTCCCCGCGAAGTCGGCGACCACAGGCTGTCCGGCGGCGGGCTGTCCGGCAGGTGGTCCCCCCGCTGCGGGTTACCTGGCTCGCGGGGCTGGAAGCTGCCGGGCTGGAAGGTGGCCGGCTGAAGGCTGGCCGGCTGGAAGCTGCCCGGTCGGCGGCCGCCCGGATAGGGGGTCACCGGCTGGGGGGTCACCGGCTCGAGCGTCACTGGCTCGGGCGTCATCGGCTCGGGGGTCGCCTGCAGGGGGGCCGGCGCCGGGCGCTGGGCCACCAGGGCCAGCGCACTGCCGCTGCGCAGGTTCAGCCAGGTCGCCCTGGCCGTCAGCGGGCGGGGATCGGGGCGGGGGTCCGCGCCGATCGCGCTGGCTGGGACCACGATGTGATTAGGCATTAGCACGATGGCCGTGGTGCCCCCGTAGGGCGAGGTGCGCAGCGAGACCCGGACGCCGTAGCGGGCGGCCAGCTTCGCCGCCACGAACAGGCCCAGCCGGTCGGCGCTGGCCAGGTCGAAGTCGGGCGGCAGCGCAAGCTTCCCGTTGAGCTCGCTCAGCTGATCGGGCTCGATACCCAGCCCGCGGTCGTCGATCTCGATGGCGTAGCCGTTGGCCACCCGGCCGGCCCGGACCTCGACCGCGGTACCCGAGGGCGAGAACATGGTGGCGTTCTCCATGAGCTCGGCCAGCAGGTGAATCATGTCCGCCGCCGCCGACCCGGTCACCGCGTCGCCGGTGTGCGTAACGACCGATACCCGGGTGTAGTCCTCGACCTCCGCCATCGCCCCCCGGACGACGTCGATGATCGGTATCGGCTCCCGCCAGGAGCGCGCCGGGGCCGCACCGGACAAGATGGTCAGGCTCTCGGCGTGCCGGCGCATCCGCGTGGTGAGGTGGTCCAGCGAGAACAGGTCGGCCAGCGCGGCGGAATCGGACGCCTTCTGCTCGAGCGAGTCGATCAGCCGCAGCTGCCGCTGCAGCAGCGACTGGTTCCGCCGGGCCATGCTGACGATAACCAGGCGAAGGCCGTCGCGGAGACTGGCCTCGCTGGCGGCCGCTGCCGCGGCCGCGGCCTGCAGGCTGGCGACGGCCGCGGCGGCCCGGGCCACCTCGGCGGTCCTGGGCCGGGCGGCGTGCATGCCACCGCGCGCGCTGTCCCCGGCCTGCGGTGCCTGCTCCCCGCCCTGCGATCCCTGCTCGCCGACCTGCTGGGACTGCTCATCGGCTAGCCCCAGGGCAGCGGCCGTGAGGGCGTCAACGTCACGCGATATCCGCCGCGCGAACGAGCTCATCACCACGACCGCGACGAGGATGACGGCGATGCCTGCGGCTATTAAACCCGCCTGCTCAGCCAGCAGCCGGTGGCTGTGGAGCGAGAAGCCGTGCCCGACCAGCTTCTTACCGAACGGGGCGGTTATGACCGCGCCCCAGAGCAGCGCCAGGCAGACTGCTGGCACTAGCACCATGACCGTGAAGGTGAACCGGATCGAACGCGGCGCAATGCGCGGACGTTCCGGGCCTCCCGGGTTCGATGCGCGCATGTGGCCGCTCCTGGATCGATCCGTGCTTGGAGTCCCGGCACTGGCAGCCGAACCCGCAGCTACCGCCAGTGCACTATCCTGCGCCATTGGCCACCAATTGTCATGGAGCTTCATAAAAGTCGTCATAATGGGGCGCCGGATGCATCGGGGGCTTCCGGTGTGGTATGTGGGGCAGGTGAGCTGGTCCGATTGCGCCCTGTCCGTCCAGGCCAGCCGCTCCCGCCCCGGTCGGCGTGTGGGCAGCATGGACCCACTGCGCGGCGATCGCGGTGCTCCGGGCCACCTCAGGAGCGCCGGTGGCCGATGAACAAGTTGTCCGGGCGGCCCGCGGCCTCGGGCCCGGTGACCGCCCGGGCGGCGAGGCCGGGATCAGGGTCGAATCCGGCCTCCGCCAGCAGGCGTAGCCAGGTCGCGCGGCTGAAGGCGCCCAGCCGGTGGGTCTCGCAGACCACCTGGACCGTGCCGTCCGCGGCGCGCAGCGTGACCTCGTACTCGGCCTGGACCCAGCTATCGGCCTGGTCGGGATCCCACGTCCATTCGCGAAAGCTGGCCTGGCGGCCTGATGGGTCGCTGCCGCCCCCGTGGCCGTTAACCGCCTGGAAGGTGTCCGCGGTGTAGTCGGGCACGAACAAGGCGACGCCGCCGGGGCGGCAGTGCGCGAACGCCGTCTCGATCACCTGCCGCAGGTCGGCCTCGCTGGTCATGTAGTCGACCGCGTCGTGAACCAGCACGGCGTCGAAGGTGGCGCCGAGCCGGGCGGTGCGCATGTCGCCCTGCCGGTGCGCGCACTCGGGGTTGAGCCGGCGCGACGTGGCCAGCATCCCCGGGGAGAGGTCCAGGAGCGTCAGGGCCAGGTGATCCTTGAGGTGGACGGCGACGTGACCGCCACCGCTGCCAAGGTCCAGCACCTCGCGCACCGGACCCGGGGCCAGGCGCAGGACCGCGGCCAGGTAGGCGGCTTCCTCCGCGTACTGTTCCGGGGGAGAGATCAGCGGCCACCACGCGGCAAGCTCGGAGTAGATGCGGTATTCCTCCGGGGCGCCGGTCATGCGACCATCCTGGCGCATGCGGCCAGCGCCTGGGCAGGCCACCGTGGCCGCGGGTGCGGCAGGCGCCGGGCCTGCGGGCCGCCGATCGTCAGTGGCGACTGATACGAAGGAGAGCATGTCTGATCACCCGCCGGAGGCAGGCCCGCAGGCGGAGGCCGAGCAGGCCCTGCGGGCTGAGGCCGAGCAGACGCTGCGGGCGCTGGCCGGCCCCGCGGCCAGGCTCCGCGAGGACCAGTGGCGCGCGATCGCCGCGCTGGTCAGTGCTCGGCGCCGGGCCCTGGTCGTGCAGCGCACCGGCTGGGGCAAGTCGGCGGTCTACTTCACGGCCACGGCCTTGCTGCGGGCCCGCGGAGCCGGCCCGTCGGTCATCGTGTCACCGCTGATCGCCCTGATGCGCAACCAGATCGAGGCCGCGGACCGCGCCGGAATCCGCGCCCGCACCGTGAATTCCGCCAATGCCGGCGAATGGGATGAGGTCTACGCGGAGGTGGCGGCGGGGGCGGTCGATGTCCTGCTCGTCAGTCCGGAGCGGCTAAATAACCCGAGCTTCCGCGACCTGGTGCTGCCCAAGCTCGTAGCCGCCGCCGGAATGCTCGTGGTCGACGAGGCGCATTGCATTTCCGACTGGGGCCACGATTTCCGCCCGGACTACCGCCGGCTGCGCACGCTGCTGGCCGAGCTACCACCCGGCGTGCCGGTCCTGGCCACCACCGCGACGGCCAACTCCCGGGTCACCCACGACATCGCCGAGCAGCTGGGCGCCGGCGGGGACGCGGCGACGCTGGTGCTGCGCGGGTCCCTGGACCGGGCCAGCCTGCACCTGGCGGTCGTCCGCCTGCCCGCGGCCCAGCAGCGGCTGGCCTGGCTGGCCGAGCACCTCGGTGAGCTCGCCGGCTCCGGCATCATTTACACGCTGACCGTCGCCGCCGCCCGGGAGGTGGCCGACTTCCTGCGCGATCGCGGCCACCTGGTCGCGTCCTATACCGGCCAGGACGACCACGCGGACCGGCTGGCCGCCGAGAGCTCACTGCTCGGCAACGAGATCAAGGCCCTCGTGGCGACCAGCGCGCTCGGCATGGGCTTCGACAAGCCGGACCTCGGCTTCATCGTGCACCTCGGGGCGCCGCAGTCGCCCATCGCCTACTACCAGCAGATCGGCCGGGCCGGCCGGGGCGTGGACCGGGCGGACGTCATCTTGCTTCCCGGCCGCGAGGACGCCGATATCTGGGCCTACTTCGGATCGCTGGCGTTCCCGCCCGAGGCGGTGGTCCGGGCCACGCTGGGCGCCCTGGCCGATGCCGGGCGGCCGCTGTCCACGGCGGCCCTGGAAACCCGGGTCGACCTGACCCGCACCAGGCTCGAGATGATGCTCAAGGTGCTCGACGTGGACGGGGCCGCCCGGCGGGTCAGCGGCGGCTGGACCGCGACGGGGCAAGCCTGGGTCTACGACGCTGACCGTTACGCGCGGGTGGCGGCCGAGCGGGCCAGGGAGCAAGGCGCGATGCTCGGTTACATCGAGACCGGCGGCTGCCGCATGCAGTACCTGCGCCAGGAGCTCGACGATCCCGGCGCCCAGCCCTGCAGCCGGTGTGACAACTGCACCGGCCGGCCCTGGCCCGCCGCGGTAACCCAGGTGGTCGCCGCGGCCGCGGAGGAGCGGCTGCTCCGCCCGGGTACCGAGCTGAAGCCCCGGCAGATGTGGCCGACGGGCATGCGCGACCTCGGCATTGACGTGTCCGGGCGCATTGCGCCCGAGCTCCAGGCCTGGCCCGGCCGGGCGGTGGCGGGCCTGACGGACCTGGGCTGGGGCCCGCGGCTGCGCGCGGCCCTGGCGGAGCCGCCCGCCGCCGGCGCGCTGGCTGCGGACGTGCCGGTTCCGGCCGATCTGATCGATGCCGTGGTCAAGATCCTCGCGGCCTGGGACTGGGCCGAGCGGCCCGCCGCGGTGGCGACGATCCCGTCCCGGTCTCGCCCCGGGCTGATCGCGGGCCTGGGCGCGCGGATCGCCGAGATCGGGCGGCTGCCCTACGCGGGCTCGCTGGAGTACGCGACCGGGCCCGGCGTCCCGCCCGCGGCGGCCGCGCTGCCCGGTAGCCGGCAGTCCAACAGCGCCCAGCGCCTCCAGGCTGTCTGGGGGGCGATGATGGTGCCCGGTCCCGTGCGGGAGGAGCTGGCCGGCGCCGGCGGACCAGTCCTGCTCGTGGATGACCGGATCGAGACGGGATGGACGATGACGGTGGCCGCCAAGCTGCTCCGGGAGGCCGGAGCGGTCGCCGTCCTGCCCTTCGTGCTCGCCGCCGGGGGCTAGGCCAGCTTGTGTCGTGCCGGCCGGCCGGCCGTTCCCGCCGGCGGGCGGGACCGCTGCGGGCGGGACCGCTGCGGCCGGGACCGGGGCCGGCCGGAGGGCTGCTGACCGGGCCTCTGGTGGCCGGCCCCCGGGTAGCTGGGCCGCTCGCCGAGCAGCTTCGCCTTGGCCGCCGCGGCGGCGATGGCGGCCCGGCGGGCACGCGCGGCGGGGGAGTTGTAGATCGCCACCTGGTGGGCCAGGCCGCGAGTCATCCACTCCAGCATGGACGGCAGCAGCTTCCGCCAGGTCGGCATGGTGTGCGTGCCGGCCACCAGCTTCAGGGTCACGGCGGGCTGGCGTATCTGCAGCAGCTGGCCGAAGGTCTGGGCAGCGCGCACATCGCGGGTGTTCTGCAGCCCCGCGCCCAGCCAGAACTTCGGCACCGGCTGGCCGATCGGCAGCGAGCGGAGCAGGTCCAGGGGATTGCTGAGCCGGGCCAGGCGGCGGTCCCCGCCGAAGGGACTCACCTGCCGCGGCGGATTCAGGAGCTGGTTCTTGGCCGGCTGGAAGTAACCGCTCAGGACGCCCGCGTAGCTGAATTTCCGGCCGTGCTGCAAGCCGAGGTTCGCCGCGCAGAAACCGCCCTCGGAGTAGCCCGCGACACCCCAGCCCAGGCCCGGCGGCTGGACGCGCAGCTCCCGGCTGATGAAGGCCGGGAGATCCTTGGCGAGATAGGTGTCGTCCTGCGGGCCGCCCGCCTGGTTGAGGCACTGCAGTGATATCCCGCGGCCGCCGTTGGCGTCGGGAATGACCAGGACCGCGGGCTTGGCCTGGCGCGTGGTAATCAGCGAGTCGAGCATCTGGTTGACGCCGAGTACGGTTATCCAGTCTTGCGGCTGGCCGGGGAATCCATGGAGCAGCTCGACCACCGGGAACCGGTAATTCTGGTAATAACCCGTCCAGAAGTATTGCGGCGGCAGGAATACGTAGACCAGCCTGGTGATATTGCTGGTCGGCCCGTGGACATTCAGCCGCAGGGTAAGGCCGTACTGGCGGGCGATTCCGATGTCGATATGGTGCGCGGTGAGGGCGCTGAATCCGGTGGTCAGGCCGTTGCCCGTGGCCGATATCGTCGTCGCCGGCGCGCCCTGGTTCGTGATGTCCGCTATCGCCGCGTTCCAGCTCTGGTAGTAATCGTAATACTTGTTCACCACGGCGATGCCGAAGGTCATGGCCGGGATGAAGGCCAGCAAGGCGGCCAGGATCCGGACCGCTATGTGCTTGGCGACCAGCATCCACCACAGCAGGGCGCCGAAGGCTACCACCAGCAGCACGAAAAGCATCGTGCTCTGCGGTCCTAGCATTCATGACTCCGTTGGGTGCTCGCCTGCTCTCCCTGTGCCGCATTGTTAACGGCCGGGCGGGCTGCCGAGTGCCCATCCGCCGACTTCTATCCGAACATCCCGCGACAGCCGCATCAGGCTGCCCGCCAGCAGCGGGCCAAACCTCCCTGTTCGCGGCACTGCGGGCTCAGCTCCTGCTGGCGACCCTGTCCGGCGCCTCCGCCGGCGCCCCGGTCGCGGCGGCGGCCCGGAGCTGCTCGAGGCGATGCTTGGACGGCAGCAGCGTGACGGCCAGGACGGCACCGAGCCCGAACAGGGCCGCGGAGGTGGCAAACGCCATCTTGTAGCCGTGGGTGGCCGCGACGGCCGGGGCCAGCGCCCCCGTGTGGTGCACGGCGAGGTAGCTGGCCGTGGTGGTCAGCGCGATCGTGCTCAGCAAGGCCGTACCGATCGAGCCGCCCACCTGCTGCATGGTGTTGACCAGCGCCGACGCTACGCCCGAGTCCTTGCGGTCCACGCCAGCCGTCGCGGTGTTGATGGCCGGGGAGATGATCATGCCGAAACCCAGGCCCAGGACCAGCAGCGCCGGGAGCACGCTGGTGACGTAGCTGGAGGTGACCGCGATCTGGGTCAGGTAGGCCATCGCGCCCGCGCCCAGCACCATGCCCGAGGTGATGAGGACCCGCGGCCCGAACCGAGGCAGCGTCACGATGCTGGAGACGTTGGAGCTCAGCAGGATGCAGGCGATCATCGGCAGGAAGGCCAGCCCGGAGGTCACCGGGCTGTAGCCCTTGACCTGCTGCAGGTAGTAGGTCAGGAACAGGAAGACGCCGAAGACCGCGATCCCCGCGATGCCCACCGATACATAGGCCCCGCCGCGGGTGCGATCGAGGATCACGCGCAGCGGCAGCAGCGGATGGCTGACCCGCTGCTCGGCGACGGCGAACCCCGCCAGCAGCAGCACGCCCGCGATGAGGGCGCCGATGGTCAGCCCGGCTCCCCACCCGGCCGTCTCGGCATGCGAGAAGCCGAACACGATGCAGAACAGGCCGGATGAGGCCAGCAGCGTCCCGGCGATGTCCATCCCGGGGCGGCTGGCCGGCTTGATGCTGCGCATATAGATAAGGGCGCCGGTCACCGCGATGGCGGCGAAGATCAGGTTCACGTACAGCGTCCAGCGCCAGTTCAGGTACTCGGTGAGCAGGCCGCCCAGGATCAGGCCCACGGCGCCGCCGCCGCCGGCGACCGAGCCGAAGATGCCGAACGCCTTGCCCCGCTCACGCGGATCGCGGAACGTGCTGACCAGCGTTCCGAGGGCAGCCGGCGCCAGGATCGCGCCGAATGCACCCTGCAGGGTCCGGGCGGTGACGAGCATTCCGAACGAGACCGCGGCACCGCCCAGGGCCGAGGACAGCGCGAATCCGATCATGCCGACGATGAAGACGCGCTTGCGGCTGAACATGTCGCCGATCCGGCCGCCCAGCAGGAGCAGGCTCCCGAAGGCGAGGGCATAGGCCGTGACCACCCACTGCCGGTCGCTGTTGGGGAAGCCCAGCGCCTGCTGGGCCGAGGGCAGCGCGATATTGACGATGGTGGCATCGAGGACCACCATCAGCTGCGCGACCGCCACGACCACCAGGATCAGCCAGCGGTGATCGGTGCCGGGCGGCTGCTGGACGTCGGTGGCGGGTGCTGACATGGACATAAAACTCCGCTAGGTCGTGAGGCGAGCCCGGCGGCGGCTGGTCGCCGCCGCCCGGCAGTCAGAGGTTGGTGGGTACTGGCGCCGGTTTCTGCGCCTGTTTCTGCGCCTGTTTCTGCTTCTGTGCCTGGTCCGGGCAGGGGATGAGGGCCGCAGCGGCGCGGTCCAGGACGTCGAGCAGGCGCATCATCGCCGCCCGGTCCGCGGGATCCAGCGCGCCGAAAACCTGCTTGAGCAGCCGCTCCCGGGTGGCGGACGCCACCGCGAGTACGGCCTCTCCCGCGCTGGTCAGGGCGACCAGCTGGGCGCGGCGGTCGGTCGGGTCCGGCTGGCGGGCCACGAGATGGTCGCGCTCCAGGGCGTCGACGACATCGGTAATCGTGTGCGGGGCCACGCCGAGCGCGGCGGCCAGGACGCTCGGCCGGGTCGGCCCGTGGCGCAGGTACCCCAGCACCTTCGTGCGAGCCAGGCTCAGCCCGCAGTCGGTCATGCCATCGTCCACCGCCCGGCGCATGCGGTGATGGACGGTGAGATAACGCTCACCCACCTGCTCTGCCGAAATCATCGCCCGGACCTGGCCTCCCCGACTTGGTCGCACTGCCGACGGCTAGCACGCTGAGAGCTTCCCAGAGGTGCCTCATTATGAGGCACCTCATAAATATACCTCAGGCGTGGTGCTGGCCGGCCCGGGCGGCCGGGCGGCTAGCCGGGCGGGCGGCTAGCTGGCCGGGTGGTCGATGTCGACCGCCGGCAGGTCCTCGACCTGCTTCTTGGTGATGGACAAGCGGATGCCGTCGTCGGTTCGGCTCACCACGCTGATCGGGATGGCCACGTCCTTGCGGCCCCACAGGTGCCCTTCCTGGAGCAGCACGTGGGTGACGTGGTGGCTGCCGGGCTCTATGACCAGGCCCTGGACCCGGCCGATGTCGCCGTCCGTGGCGTGGACGTGCTCACCGCGCCGCACAGAGACCTCTCCGGGGGGAACCGCGTCGTAGGTGACGGTCTGGGAGACGCCTGGTATGTCCGAGCCGGCGGGTCCCATCCCCAGCCCGCCAGGGTCGCCCACGCCGCCCCCCAGTCCGTAGTAAGGCCAGGCGACCACCTGATCGGGCCCGTAGGCGGCATAACCGCTGCTGCCGGGAATGAACTGAGTGTCCTCGGCGGAGTCCAGCTGCTGGAACTCCGCGATGGTGCAGTCCAGCCGCAGATCCTCCGCCTCGCCGGTCACCAGGTCGAGCGGCACCAGCCGGCCGAGGCCCTGCCGGTGCTCCGGCTCGATGACCAGATGCGTCACCGTCTGCGCGACTGGATTGATGACGACGCGGGTGACCTTGCCGCAGAGCCCGTCGCTGCAACTGACGTTGGCGCCGATCACGAAATCCGTCGTTCCGGCCATGGGGCTGCTCCTTGCTGGCTAGCCGCGGGCGCCGTTCCCCGGCTCCCGTCACCTGGTGCGATCAGGTGATCGTGGCCATACCCGCTCGGAAGCGGAACTTCTATCGGCTGGCCATATTTTCGCCACCGCCGATGCCGCCGGCCGGCCCGTCCTCCGCTCGCAGCAGGCACGTGCGCTGCGCCTTTACGCGACCGGAATGCCGATGAAATCTGCTGCCCGAAGAATGACCCTCAGCGAGGAAACCGTTCAGCAGAACGTGGGCCGCCTGCGGGGAAATACGCTCGAGCCGACCGCGGCGCGCCGACGAACCGTGAGCTGTACCATCGAGGCGCCGAGGACGGCTATCTCCCGCCCCCTCCCCTCACCGTGGATCTTC
Source organism: Streptosporangiaceae bacterium (assembly GCA_036510065.1). GTDB lineage: Bacteria > Actinomycetota > Actinomycetes > Streptosporangiales > Streptosporangiaceae > DASUBV01. The sequence continues at coordinate 36,508 of DATCEO010000235.1, forward strand.
TCCGGGTCACGGCGACCTCGTCACCCGGCTGGCTTGCGGGTGCCTCCGGCCCCGGGCCGTCTGGAGCGATGACCGGGCCGCAAGTAGGCAGCGGGGCCTGCGCAGCTTCGTGAGGCGCTTGTTATAAGATCTGAATCAGCGGGGAGGGGGAGGATGCCGGAACTCAGAAGGTCAACGGTTAGGGATCTGCGCCGGGATAACCGGTCCATGCTGCTGTCATCCCTATATTTCGGTCAGCCGTGCAGTCGGCAGGACCTCAGCATCGCCACCGGCCTCAGCCCGGCGTCGGTCAGTAACGTCATCCGCGAGCTTATCGGCGAGGGCATCGTGCTCGAGGCCGGCTCCGAGGACTCAGACGGCGGCCGCCCGCGGGTGCTGCTGGAGGTCAGCCCGGACTACGGCTACGTCATCGGCGTGGATGTCGGCGAGACCCGGGTCCGCGTCGAGCTGTTCGACCTGGCGATGAACGAGCGGGCCAGGGTCGATTACCCGCTGGATCCCCGCCAGCACGGCGTGGAGGTGATCGTGGACGCGATCCTGACTGGCCTGGCCGCCGTGCTGGCCGGCGCCGGGGTGGATTCGTCGGCGGTGCTCGGCGTGGGCGTCGGAGTGCCCGGGACCGTCGAGCGCGGCGATCTCGAGCGCGGCTCCGGAACCCTCGTCTACGGGCAGACCTACGGCTGGGAGGCTGTTCCGCTGGAGCAGCTGCTCCGCGCGGGCACCGACCTGCCGCTGCACATCGACAACGGCGCGAAGACGATGGGTCAGGCGGAGCTGTGGTTCGGCGCCGGGCGGGGCACCCGGCGTGCCGTCGTGTGCCTGATCGGCTCCGGGGTGGGCGCGAGCATCATCGGCCAGGAAGCGGCCCACCAGGGCTCCTCCTCGCGTCCCGGCGAATGGGGCCACACGACCATCATGGTGGGCGGCCGGGCCTGCCGGTGCGGATCGCGAGGCTGCCTGGAGGCGTACGTAGGAGCCGAGGCCATCCTGGACCGCTACGGTCTCCCGCTGCCGGGTGACGATGAGGAGTCCGCCCTCGCCGCGCTTCTGGACCTGGCCCCGACGTCGGCCCGGGCGGCTGAGGTCCTGGCCGACACGGCCCTGTACCTGGGGGCTGGCATCGCGGACCTGATCAACTTGTTCAGCCCGGAACAGATCATCCTGGGCGGCTGGGCCGGGCTCCTGCTCGGCGAGCGGATGCTGCCGCAGATCCGCGCGGCGACCCGGCAGCAGTCGCTGAGCCATCCTTACGCCGACACCGCGATCGAGCTCGGGCGGCTGGGCGCCGAGGCCGTCGCCCTGGGCGCCGCCACGCTGCCGATCGAGCATTTCCTGGGCGGCAGCGTGGCAGCGCCAGCGCAGACCAGGCGCTCCGCGAGCTGACCCGGTCGGGGCCGAGCGCGTAGAGTGAGGCCTCTTCGATCGATGTCGGCCTCCCATCGGCTGACGCGCGGATCGGCCGCCGCCTGGCGGCGGGCCCGGCCCGCAGGAGCCGGCCCGTCGAGAACAAGCCGTCGCCTCTCCGCCCCGGGTCTGCCGGCAGCCGGCGTGGAGGCGGAGGAGACATGGCAGCCAGCCGGATGGCGATCATCTGGGACCTGCTGGCAGCTCGTGCGGTCGAGCGCGGTAGTCCCGCGACGGCGGCCGACGTGTGCGCGGTGTGCGTCCCGACGGTCGCGGTAACGGGCGCCGCCCTGACAGCCACGGGGAAACCAGACGCAGGTCAGGCCCGGATGGGTCACGTCCTGTGCGTGACCGACGAGCAGCTCGAGCAGCTCGAGCAGCTCGAGCAGCTCGAGGAGCTGCAGCTGACGTTGGGCGAAGGGCCGCGCATCGATGTGCTGGCCGACGGTGCGCCCGTGCTCGTACCCGACCTGGACGCGAGCCATATCGCCGGGCGGTGGCCTGCGCTCGCACCGGGCGCGCGGATGGCCGGCGCGGCCGCGGCCTTCGCCTTCCCGCTGCGGATCGGAGCGATCAGGGTCGGCGTCCTGGACCTGTACCGCCGGGAGCCCGGACCGCTGAGCGCGGGGCAGCTGGGTGACTCGCTGATTTTCGCCGATGCCGCCACCGTGCTCCTGCTTGATCGCCAGGATCGCCTGACGCACGCCGGGACGCCAGACGGCGATGGCCGGGCGGACGGCTGGGCCGACGGGGACGGCCGGGCGGACGGCTCAGCGAACGGGGACGACCTGGCGGGGCCGGGCCCCGGCGGGCAGCCGCTGGAGCTAGGGCGGCACCGGGCGGAGATCGATCAGGCGACCGGCATGCTCACTGAGCAGCTTGGTGTCAGCATCGATGAGGCGTTCGTCCGGCTGCGCGCCTACGCTTATGCTCATGACCGGCGCCTCGTTGACGTCGCTCGCGATCTGGTCAGCCGGACGCTGCGGCTCGGACCGGGCAGCCCGCCTCCGGACGGTGCAGCGTGACCCGCTGGCGCCGCGTGTGAATGCCGGGCGGTCCGCCAGTGAAGCAGTCCCGGCCTGTGGAGGGTGAGCACATGGACACAGAACTTCTTCCCGAGGCATTCGTAGAGCTGGCCGACACCCTGGTCGCGGGCTTCGACGTCATCGATTTCCTGCACCTGCTGACCGACCGCAGCGTCGAGCTGCTGGACGCGTCGGCCGCCGGGCTACTGCTGGCCGACCCGCGCGGCGAACTGCGGGTGGTGGCCGCCTCCAGCGAGCAGGTCCGGCTGCTCGAGCTCTTCCAGCTGCAGAACGACCAGGGTCCCTGCCTGGACTGCTATCGCACCGGCCAGCCGGTGGCGGAGGCGGACCTGAGCACGGCCGACAAGCGCTGGCCCCATTTCTCGGCCATCGCCCGCGGGGCCGGATTCTCGGCGGTCCAGGCCCTGCCGATGCGGCTCCGCGACGAGACGATCGGCGCGCTGAACCTCTTCCGCACGACTCCGGGCGCGTTCAGCACCGCCGATGTCCGCGTCGGCCAGGCCCTGGCGGATGTGGCCACCATCGGCCTGCTCAACGAGCGCAGCCTGCGTCGCGCCGAGGTCCTGAACGAGCAGCTCCAGGGCGCCCTGAACAGCCGGGTCATCATCGAGCAGGCTAAGGGCAAGCTCGCCGAGCGCCTCGACCTGGACATGGAGCAGGCCTTCGCCGTCCTGCGACGTCACGCGCGCGCCCGCAACCGCGGCCTGTCGGACCTGGCCCGGGACTTCGTGGACGGCTCGGAGGACCTGCCCGGTTCCGCAGCGCTGCCTCCCGGCCAGCCGCGGCCGGCCCAGCTGCCCGGGCCCGGCCAGCATCCCCGGCCCGGCCGTCCCGGGCCCCGGCCCGGCCCGCAGTAGGCCAGCCCGAGGGCAGGACTCCCGGAGGCCGTCGGCAGGCTGGCCGCGCCGGGGAGGATCGCAGCACAGACAGGATCGCAGCACGGGATCGTACGAGCGGATGGAGGACTACTGGTGCCTGAGCTGCCGGGCCAGGCGGACGTGGTGATCGCCGGCGCGGGCCTGGCGGGCCTGGCCGCGGCCAGGGTCCTGACCGGCGCGGGGCTGGAAGTAGTGCTGATCGACCCGGCGGACGCGCCCGGCGGCCGGGTCCGCACCGACCGGCGCGACGGGCTGCTGCTAGATCGCGGCTTTCAGCTGCTCAACCCGGCCTACCCGGAAGCTCGCCGCATGCTGGACCTCGGGCGGCTGGACCTTCGATCGTTCGCGCCGGGCCTCGTGGTCGCGTCCGGCTCCGGGCGCAGCGTGCTGGCCGACCCGCTGCGCCGCCCGGGCGCCCTGCTGGGTGACCTGCGGGCGCCGTTCGGGTCGGCCGCGGAGAAGCTAGCGCTGGCCCGCTGGGCAGCCCGCATCGGGTATGGCCCGGCACAGCGGATCAAGGAGCGCCCGGACTCGGCCCTGGGTGCCGAGCTGACTCGGCTCGGGATATCGGGCGAGCTCCGCCGCCGGGTCATCGAGCCGTTCCTGGCCGGGGTGCTCGCGGAATCCGGGCTCAGCACGTCCCGGCGGCTGGGCGAGCTGCTGGTGCGGGCCTTCGTGCGCGGCCGGCCCGCGCTGCCCGCCGGTGGCATGCAGGCCATCCCCGACCAGCTGGCCGCCCGGCTGCCGACCGGGGTGCTCCACCTCAATACGGCGCTGCTGTCGGCCGGCGCCGGCATCGCGCACACCGACGCCGGCACGGTACGCGCCCCGGCCCTGGTGATCGCCTGTGATCCGGTCACCGCGTGCCGGCTGGCGGGCCTGCCGCAGCCGGCCATGCGGGCGCTGACCACCTTCTACCACCGCAGCCAGGAGCCGCCCTCTCCCCTCGAGCTGCTGCACCTGGACGGCGACGCGGCCGGGCCGCTGGTCAACACGGCCGTGGTGTCCAACGTCGCACCGACCTATGCCGCCAGCGGCTCCCTTATCGCCTCCACCATCCTCGGCGCCGACGACAGCGCGGCCATGGAGGCAACGGTCCGGGCTCAGGCGGCCCGGGTCTACGGCGCGGACCCGCGCGGCTGGACCTATGTGGGCAGCTATCCGATCGCGGGCGCGCTCCCGGCCATGCCGCCGCCGCTGCGGCTGCGCAAGCCCGTCGCGCTCGGGGATGGCGTCTACGTCTGCGGGGATCACCGCGATACTGCCTCGATCCAGGGCGCGCTGGTGTCGGGCCGGCGCACCGCCCTGGCGGTGCTGGCCGATCTCCGCGCGCCCCAGCCCGGGACGGCCCCGCCGGGTCGGCCGGCCGCCGGCTGAGGCTGCCTGGCCCGGCCCCGGTTCGCCGTATGCCCGAAGGTAACGGGCGGCCGAAGGTAGGCTGTGCGGCGTTGAGCGGGCGCGTCGGCGGCCGGATCCCGGGCCGCGCAGAGCCAGGGGCAGACGGCTGGCCGCCGGGTGTCCGCCGCGCCTGGCCGCCACGGCGGCAGGCGAGGGAGAGGACGCATGAGCAGGATGCGAGAGCTGATCGGCCGGAGCGGAAGCGGCCGCGACGGGGCGGCCGGGAACGGGGCGGCCGGGAACGGGGCCGGCTCGGGCCGGAGCGGTGAGTACGCCATCCCCGGCAGGCCGCTGCTCGGCGCGCAGGAGCTGACCAGCAGCCTGTTCGCCGATGCCTCCAACTTCGAGCTGCGCTTCGTCGAGAGCTACGATCAGATCGAGACCATCGTCTGCGCCCTGAAGACGCTCGGGCTGCGGGTGGTGCTGACCAGCGGGTCCTTTGACATCATTCACGAGGGCCATTCCATGTACCTGGAAGCCGCGCGCCGCTTCGGTGACTTCCTCATCGTCGGGCTCGACAGCGACGAGAAGATCCGCGCTCGCAAGGGCCAGGGCCGGCCGGCTGTGCCGCAGATGGAGCGGCTCCGCATGGTGACCCATCAGCGGGGCGTGGGGCTGGTCACCCTGAAGGGCGCGCAGCATCCCCGCTGGGAGCTGATCAAGGCTGTCGGCCCGGACGTCCTGGTGGCGACCGAGGACACCTACACCCCGGCGGAGATCGAGGAGCTGGAGTCCCGCTACTGCGGCCGCGTTGAGGTACTGGAGCGGATGGCGACCGTCAGCACGTCGGCCCGGCTGCGCCGGATCCAGCTGGGCATCCCCGAGCCGCAGGCGCCCCCGGCGGCTGATCCGGCGGCACGGGATCCGGCAGCCGGGGATCCGGCGGCGGGCGATGAGCTCGCCCCGGCCGGCCGGCCGGGGAATTGAAGCAGCTCCTGCTCTATCTGCCCGTCATCCATAGCGGATACGAGGCGCTGCTAGCCCGGCATCCCGATGCCGGGAGCGTGCTGGTGCTCGGCGGCGGTTTCCGGGCCGAGTTTCCCGTCCTGGCCAAGGACATCCGGGCGCTGCCACCGGAGCGGGCCGCCCAGTACCTGCGGCTGGCCTTCCCCGGCGGCCAGGTCCAGGTCGTGGAGCCGCCCGACCTGCCGGCCGCGATCACCGGTGACCCGCTGGTACTGCCCGACGAGGAGGTGCTGCGCGACCTCGCGGCCCGGTATCACCTTGCCAGCGGCCGCACCGTGGTCTTCGACCAGACCTTCCTGCGCTGGGACCGGGCCTGGAGCCAGACAGGGCGGCCGGCCAGCTTCGACGGCCAGGTCGCCGCAGGCGACCTGCCGCGCGGCCTGATGGCCAGGGCCCGGCAGCTGGCCGGCCGTAGCTCGGACTGGTGGCGGCAGGTCGGGGCCATCGCGGTCCGCGGCGACGAGTTGCTGGGCCATGCCTGGAACCGGCACCATCCGACGGAGTACTCCCCCTATGTCGACGGCGACCCGCGGGACGCATTCAGCCGCGGGGTCCGCGCGGACCTGAGCACCGCTGTCCATGCCGAGGCCGCGATCATCGCCCGGGCCGCCCGGGACGGGATCTCCCTGCGCGACGCCGACCTGTACGTGACGACGTTCCCGTGCCCGGCCTGCGCCCGGCTGATCGCGGAGGCCGGCTTCCGGCGCTGTTTCTTCGCCGGTCCCTACTCCCTGCTCGATGGCGAGAGCGTGCTGCGGGCGGCGGGCGTGGAGGTCATCTGGGTCGACGCAGGCGCCGAGCCTAGCGGGGCAGCAGGAACAGCATGAGGGTGGACCAGCTGAGGTGGGTGACTAGGGGAGCCAGGATGCTGCGCGTGGACAGGCGTTCCAGGCTGAAGATGATTCCCATCACTGCCGCGGCGGCGACCAGCGCGATGTTGCCGGTGGCGGCGGTGACCAGCACGTAGATGGCGGTCGCGGTGATGGCGGGCCGGTAGGGCTCCAGCGCGGCGAACAGGGCGCCGCGGAAGAAGATCTCCTCGCCGACGCCGTTGACCAGGGCGACCGCGAGGACCAGCAGCCGGGGTCCTGAGTCGGCCTGGCCCAGGATGCTGGTGAGCGAGTGCGCCACCCAGGGCAGCTGCTGGCCCGCGAGGTCGGCAGCCAGGAAGCCCAGGAAGGCGATAACGCCTACCGCCAGCGCCGGCAGCCCGACCGTGCGCCACGCGGCGGGCCGGTCAGCAAGCAGCGGAATGGGCCCCGACAGCAGCCCGCCGGCGATCCAGGTGAGGGCGGCCAGGAAGCCCAGGGCGCTGAACCAGCCCGAGCCCGGCGCCGCGCGCAGCGTGCTGGCCAGCAGCGCCGTCCCGGTGACGAGGGTGACGCCGGCCACGATCCGCCGCCTGCGCAGCGGGCCGCCGGCCTGGACGGGATCGGGCTCAGTGGCCGGGACCAGCAGGTCAGGCAGCCACATGAGGGCCCGTCACACCACCCTGGCGGCTGGCCCGCGCGGCGAGCGCCCGGGCGGCGGCGGCCTCGAAGGTCATCGGGACGTGGCCGAGCAGCTTCTCGATGCGGTGGTCGTGCACGATGACCTCGTTGGTCATCGAGTCCACGAGCGCCTGGGCGGTCGTCAGGTCCACGTCGGTGATGAGCCGCAGCCAGTGCGAGGACAGCCGAGGCGACAGCAGCGGGACCGGGACGATGAGCCGCCGCAGGCTCATCAGGCGGCTGACGGTCTCCATCATGGACCGGTAGGTGAGCGGCTCGGGGCCGCCGACATCGTAGGTCTGGCCGATCGTGTCCTGACGCCCGAGGACGCCAGTCAGGTCGTCCAGCGCGTCGTCGAGGGCGATCGGCTGGGTGCGGGTCTGCACCCACCGGGGGGTGACCATGACCGGCAGCCGCTCGACGAGCTGCCGCAGGATCTCCCAGCTGATGCTGCCGTCGCCGATGACGATGCCGGCCCGCAGCGCCGTGGTCGGGGCGCTCTCCATCAGGATCGACTCGACCTCGCGCCGGCTGCGCAGGTGCGCAGAGAGCGCGTCGCCTTCGTCGCCCAGCCCGCCCAGGTAGATGACCTGCCCCACGCCAGCCTCGGTCGCCGCGGCGGCGAAGGCCCGGGCGCCGGCCCGGTCCCTGGCGGCGAAGTCGGTGGTGGCCAGCGAGTGGACCAGGTAATAGGCGGCGTCCTGCCCGGCCAGGGCTTGCCGCAGGGTGCGGGCATCCTGGATCTCGGCCAGCACGGGCCGCCCCGCCCCGCCGTAGCTCTCCGGGTGCCGGGTCAGGGCCGTCACCTCGTGGCCGCCGGCGCTCAGCTCCCGCGCCACGGCCGAGCCGATGAACCCGGACGCTCCGGTCACCGCAACTTTCACGCGTCCCCCCGCCTGCTTGCCATCCGCCTGCCTGCAAAGCCTCCGCCGGTCGGCGGCCCTGCCTGGTCCCTACCCGATCACGGCACCCTAATCGGCCGGGGGCGGCCCCCCGCCGGCCCGCGGGCGGTACCGGACGGTCAGGACAGCGGCGCCGGCGCCGGGGCGGAGCTGAACCGCATGCGCACGGGCGTCGTCGCGGCGCCGGCCGGGTCCCCGACCAGGACGTGGGCATGGACGTGCCGGACGGTGGCGCCGGTATACCGGCAGTCGCCGTTGCGCATGCCGAGCCCGTAGTAGGTCAGCTGGTAGTGCTCGCGGACCCAGGCCAGCGCGGTCCAGAACCCGGCCTGGGCCTGCGGATCCAGGTCGAGCACGTCGCCGACATGCTGGCGGGGCACCAGCAGCAGGTGCAGCCGGGCGCCGGGGTAGGGAAACTCGTTCGGCCGGACGGTCCAGTCCGCGGTCTCGAAGATGATCTTCTGCCGCCCCTGGCTCTCCTGCCAGCGCAGGCCGTCCGGGCAGAACAGGCACAGCCCGGCGGCGTCGAGCCGCTCCATCTCCGCCAGCTGCTCGGCGGTCCGGTGATTGTCCATGCAGTACAGGCTCACGATGACTCCCGCACGTAGTCCAGCCACGAGTAGGCACTCTGCGCTCCCTGGGCCGGCCGCTCCTCGCGCCCGGCCAGCCGGAAGCCCTGCAGCCAGTCCGGCGGCATGGTGGTATCCCCGGCCACCTCGCAGTGCACCCGGGTCAGGTAGATCCGGTCGACATGCGGCAGCGCCTGCACGTAGACCGACGTCCCGCCGATCACGAAGATCTCGCTGGCCGCGGCACTGGCGCCTGCCGCCTGCGCCGCCGCCGCCATGGCTTCTTTCAGCGACCCGGCCCAGACGACCCGCTCCGCCGCCGGCCCCGCAGGTCGCGAGGTCAGCACGACCGAGGTTCGCTCCGGCAGCGGGTGCCCGAGCCGGGCGACGATCGACTCGTGCGTCAGGCGCCCGACGATGACCGGGTGACCGGAGGTCAGCCGCCGGAACCGACGCAGGTCCTCGGGCAGGTGCCACGGCAGCGCGCCCGACGCCCCGATGACGTCGTTCGACGCCGCGGCGACGATCAGTGACGTGGTCACGGCGCGACGGGGATGCCGCCGATGAACGGGTGCGGCGCGTAGTCGGCGATCTCGAAGTGCTCCGCCCGGAACTCGTGGATGTCGGTGACCTGGCGCCCGGCCTCGGTCAGGAAGACCGAGGGCAGCGCGCGCCCCTCGCGGTCCAGCATGACCTGCACGTGCTCGAGCTGGTCGGAGTAGATGTGCGCGTCGGAGATCGTGTGGTAGTACGCCACCGCCTCGATCCCGGTGAGCTGCTCCAGCATGAGCAGGAGGGCCGCGTACTGCACCATGTTGGCCGGCACGCCCACCGGCACGTCGCCGGACCGCTGGAACATGTGCAGGTGCAGCCCGCCGCCCAGGACCCGGACGTGCACCCAGCCGTGGCAGGGCGAGATGGTGGTCTGCGGCGTCTTGCCGGCCCCCCGGACCTGATACTGCGGGATCCACGGCGAGACGAAGTGCGTCCGGTCGCCGGGCAGCTCGCGCAGCTGCTGCACCAGGTGCTCGAACTGGTCGAACTCGCCGCCGCCCGAGGTCGGAAACCGGCGGAACGCCCCGCCGTAGGAGCCCGGCCCCAGGTCGCCCGGCGGCAGGCCCCGCGAGGACGTCTTGGCCGGCGTGGCCCAGGCATCCCACCAGTTGCAGCCGAAGGCGGCCAGCTCGTCCAGCGTGGTGGCCCCGTTGATGAAGGCGCACAGCTCGCCGATCGGCTTGCGCCAGAACGACTTCATGCTGCGCTCGGTGATGACGGGGAACCCGTTGGCGAGCTCGAACCGCATCGTCTGCTGCATCAGGGTCAGCGCCTGCGGGCCCTGCCGGGTGGGCACCGCTATCCCGTCCGCCGCGATGCGCCCGAGCAGGTCCCGGTACTGAGTATCGGGCTTGCGCTCGTCATATGGCCGGTAACGCACCTCGCGGGTCAGGCTTTCTTCTCGGCGTGGCCGCCGAACTCCGAGCGCAGGGCCGAGAGGATCTTGCCGGTAAACTCACCGTTGCCCCGTGACTCGAAGCGCTCGTACAGGGCGCCGGTGATGACGGGAGCCGGCACGCCGGTGTCCACTGCCGCCGTCACCGTCCACCGGCCCTCGCCAGAGTCGGAAACCCGCCCGGTGAAGCCGCTGAGATCAGGAGACTTGGCGAACGAGTCGGCGGTCAGGTCCATCAGCCAGGAGCCGATGACCGAGCCGCGCCGCCATACCTCGGCTACCTCGCCTACGTCGATGTTGTAGCGGTAGTACTCGGGATCGCGCAGCGGGGTGGTCTCGGCGTCGATCTCCTCCATATGCTCGCCGGCGTCGGCGTGCTTGATGATGCTGAGTCCCTCGGCGATGGCGGCCATCATCCCGTACTCGATGCCGTTGTGCACCATCTTGACGAAGTGCCCAGAGCCTGCCGGTCCGACGTGGAGAAATCCATCCGGAGGCGCCAGGGTCTCGAAGATCGGTCGCCAGTGATCGACCGTTTGCGTTTCGCCGCCGGCCATCAAGCAGTACCCGACCTGGAGCCCCCAGATGCCACCGCTCGTCCCCGCGTCGATGAAGCCGATGCCGCGCTCGGCGCTGCTCGTCGCCCGGGCGATCGAGTCGTGGTAGTTGCTGTTACCGCCGTCGATGATGGTGTCACCCTTCTCGAGGAGCGACTGCAGCGCGGCGACGGTGTCATCGGTGATCTTTCCGGACGGCACCATGATCCAGACGCCGCGCGGCTTGTCGAGCGTGGCGATGAGCTCATC
>DATCEO010000236.1:0-32419 GCA_036510065.1 Streptosporangiaceae bacterium
TCGGCATGCTCCCACGCTCGCGCAGACGATCTTCCTTCGCGACGCCGAATCGGTGATATATGCACCTGCCCGAGCGGTCAGCGTGCCACCGAAGTGATCACACTGCGCAGTGGCAATGTCGCATGTCTGCTGGCAGCCTCCGGCCAGAACAATTAGGCCGTCAGCCCACGCGATACCAAGATCCGACCCACGACACCCATCTCAGCACCACGAACAAGATCACCGGCAGTCCTGGCTCCCCGTTTGGCTCCCACGCTGCCTTTTAACGATCACCACAAGGCCGTAACATGCCGCTGACCTGGTCAAACAGGTGGGCGCAGTAGGGTTCGAACCTACGGCCCCTCGCTTGTAAGGCGAGTGCTCTACCGCTGAGCTATGCACCCAGGTGCCGGGCCCCGAGACCGACAACCGACGCACAAGCGTACCGCTCCCCCGCAGCCAGGCGCTCGCTCCCGGCCCCACCGCCCACCGCCCGCCGGCCCGGCCGGCCCCGCCCACCGCCCGCCCCGCGAAAATCAGATGCACCCTCCGCCGCTGTCCGGGTAGGACTATCCGCATGCCGAAGCTCACCGGGCCCACGGTCCGCGTGCACGCGTCGTTCCTCGCCGCCATGGCGGAGTTTCAGGACGAGGGCCGCGGCCGGGCCGGTGACGCCTCGATGGTGGGGCGGGAGATCGACCACTACGCAGGCCGGTGGCAGGATCCCGGCGTCTTCGACGCCTACGTCCGCTGGCTGCGGAACGACTCGGTCGAGGACGCGCCGCGCCCGGCGGGGTACGTTCCCTCGACCACGCTGTGGTGGGTCGGCGGTGATGACTACCTGGGCCGGATCTCGATCCGGCACCGGCTGACGCCGCAGCTGCGCGACTACGGCGGCCATATCGGCTATGACATCCGGCCGACGGCGAGGCGTCGCGGGCATGCCACCGCGATGCTCGCCGCGACCTTGCCGCTGGCCAAGGCGCTGGGCATCGACCCGGTGCTGATCACCTGTGACGAGGACAACGTCGGGTCGCGGAAGGTCATCGAGGTCAACGGCGGCGTGCTGGAGGACAGGCGCGGCATCAAGCGCCGCTACTGGGTTCCCTCGTCCTGAGCCTCGGTCGTCCTCGCTAGCCCCGCCGCGGGGAGGTGCGGCCGGGCCAGCTGGGCCACGGTGTCACTGACCGCGAGCCGGTTGCGCAGCCGGGCCAGCCGCGCGTCCATGGACGGGCCGCCGGCGTCGCCGGTCAGGGCCGCCTCGAAATGGATGGCCCCGGCGAACGCCGCCCCGAAACGCACGGCCTCCGGCAGCAGGTCACGCTCGGCGGCCGACAGGTCCCGGACCGCCGAGTAGCCATCGGTCACCGCCGCGATCCGTTCCTCGTCCGGCTGCACCAGCCAGGCCTCGGGCTGGTCCGGCGGCAGGCCGGAGTCCAGGTGGCACTCGGCCAGGCAGTATCCAAGGTCGAGGACCGGCAAGCCCAGCCCGGCCGCCTCCCAGTCGGTGAGCGTGACCTCGTTCGCCCCGGTCTGCACGCCGTTGCCCGGCCAGGCGTCGCCGTGCACGAGCCCTCTTGGCAGCGTCCCCGCGGCCGCCCGCACGGCCTGCGCGGTGGCGACGAACGCCGCGTGCATCGGCCGCCAGTCCGCCGGAATCAGCGGAGCGACCTTAGCCAGCCGGGTCAGCGTGACCGGCACCGCGGCCTCCGGATGCCAGGCCGCTCTTCCCGGCCCCGGGCCCTGGCCGGGGCCGGGAAGCAGGACGGAATGCAGCCGCCCGAGCGCGCCGCCGAGCATCCGCAGCTGGTCCTGGGAGGGCGCGAGGACCGGCCCGTCGACGACGGTGGTCGCCCAGGTGAGCCACGGGCCGGTCTCCCCGACCAGCTCCCCGGACCTGACCCGGACCGGACGGGGCGCGGCGTAACCGGACTCCTCCAGGAACCGCAGGGTGCTAGCCCTGCTCACCAGCCAGTCGACCACCGTCTCCGCCGCGGAATCCCCGAACTGCGCGATAACGGACCCGTCGGCGCGGAACGCTCGCACGATATACGGCGCCTGGCCGTCGCCCTGCACGTGGTAGGTCACGCTGGTACCGCGCACCGACCCGTGCAGCCGGCGCACGCGTGGCGGCCGCGGGCTCCGGAGGTGATACTCGCGGATCAGGCGCCCCACTACCGCGGCATCGTTCATGGCCTGACCAGCCTCCCGGCTTCCCCGGCAGGTCCCGCTCGCGGTGAGTCAGCCGCCGGCGGCACTGCCCGCCGTTCGGCCGAGGACCCGGGCCAGGGCGAGCTCTACCTCCTGCGCGAGGCCCTCCAGGGCGGCGGACTCGCTGCTGGTCCCGGCCAGGCCGGGGGACGCAGGCGCGGCACCGCGGGGCCCGGGGGCCAGCGCGGCGAGATGGCCCGGCAGGGACGAGGCCGCTGGCTGCTGCCGGATATAGCCGCAGTCGCGGCACTCGGTCTCGCCGAGCCGCCGCACCAGGTGCACGCTCGTGCACACCGGACAGCGGTCGAGGTCGGCCATCCAGTCGAATGAGCCCTGGCACTCAGGGCAGACAAGCACCTGTCGGTCCCCCCGGACACCACGCTTCCAGGGGCTTTCTCCCCGGTCGGGATCGACCTGCCGGGTACCGCAGCGATAGCAGGGCATCGAGCCTGTTCCGCTTTCCGCCTTCTGCCCAGGACGCCGTCACGGCCGCGCTAAGCGAGCGCGGCCAGGGCCTTCTGGTAGTCGGCAATGTCGCGCGCCTGCGGAATCGGGTTAACCACCTTCCACCGCACGACGCCATTCTTGTCAATGATGAAGGTGCCGCGAGTGGCGGCCCCGAGGTTCTCATCGAAGACACCATATGACCTGGCAACCGCGCCGTGCGGCCAGAAGTCCGACAACATCTCGAAACCGAAATGCTGCTGGTCGGCCCAGGTCCGGAGCGAGAAGCCAGTGTCCACCGACACCGCCAGCAGCTCCACGTCGTCGCGGGCTACCTCGGGGAACTGGTCGCGCATGGCGCACATCTCGCTCGAGCACACTCCGCTGAAGGCGAACGGGTAAAAAACGAGCACGACGTTCTTGTCGCCGCGCAGGCTTGACAGCCGCACCGGCGTGCCGTGCTGGTCCTTGAGCTCGAAGTCCGGGGCCTCGTCGCCGACTTCTACAGCCACAGTTGATCCTCTCGACCAGGCGGGATTGGATAGCCGGGTCCGCGCGGCGGGAACCGCCTGCGGCTCTGGGAGGGACGGCCGTTACCGCCGCGCCTTCGGCGCTACCAGCCGGGTGGCTGACCAGTCCCGGCCCGCGCTGACAGTGGAGGTCTGCGACAGCCCCGCGGTGGGCGCCGCCTCCCCGATCTCGCTGGGCTCTACATAGCCATCGCGGCCAGTCTTGGGGGTGAGCAGCAAGATGTAGCCCCCGTCGGCGAGGGGTGTCAGGGCGTCGACAAGCGCATCGACAAGATCACCGTCCCCGTCCCGCCACCAGAGCAGGACCCCGTCCACGACATCGTCGTAGTCCTCGTCGACGAGTTCGGCCCCCTGCAGTCCCTCCACCGACTCCCGGAGGTGCTCATCGCAGTCGTTGTCGTAGCCGATCTCCTGCACCACGTGGCCCGGCTTGACACCGAGCCGCTCGGCCAGGTCACGCTGGTCCTGCGCCTGGCCCGCGGTCGCGCTCACTGAAATCCTCCCGAATCCTTCCCGCCCTGGCTGCCTGGCTGGCAACGGCACGTGGCACCCCCCGGCGCCCCGTGCACCGCTGATGGCGGCCGTTCCTCTTGATCGGACAGTTCACACTGGGTCGGCGCGGTGCGCAAGTCACAATTGGCACACAGAACGAAAAGCCCTGAGCTGACCCAGCTGCCAAGCGGGTCATGCCTCGGGTAACGCACCCCAGGCTGGCGGTCTTTTGACCCTCTTGCCCCGTAATACCCCCGCCTCCGCGCCGCACCCTTGGCTGGTGTACCCACCTTCGCCCGATCAAGCCGCTGGCTGGGGGCCGGGTGCGGACGCCGGGCGCGATCCGGCGGGGCGAGTCCAGATGCGGCGCGACTGTACGGTTACTGATAAGTAGAGTCGCGTTGCGGCGCGGCTCGTACGAGGATTGAGACAGACAACACCACGACGCGGCAGCATGCTGTCGCCAGGATCACCTATGACGTGGTCGCGCAGGTCGCCTGCGGGCCGCGGAAGGCGAGGAACACCCCGTGGCCTCCGGACGCCAGCGCTTTTCCATCATCAGCGACGGCCTGCCCACCCAGCTGCCCGATATCGATCCCGACGAGACCCGGGAGTGGGTCGAGTCGTTCGACAACGTCGTCCGGACCCGCGGGCGGGGGCGCGCCAGGTACGTCATGCTGCGGCTGCTCGAGCGGGCCAGGGCGCAGCAGGTGGGCGTGCCCGGCCTGCGCAGCACGGACTTCATCAACACCATCCCCCCCGAGCGCGAGCCCTGGTTCCCCGGCGACGAGTACGTCGAGCGGCGGATCCGGGCCTATATCCGCTGGAACGCGGCCGTCATGGTCTCCCGCGCCAACCGGCCGGGCCTCGGGGTGGGCGGGCACATCGCCACGTACGCATCCGCGGCCAGCCTGTACGAAGTCGGCTTTAACCACTTCTTCCGCGGCAAGGATCACGGCGAGTCCGGCGACCAGGTGTTCTTCCAGGGGCACGCCGCGCCGGGCATCTACGCCCGGGCCTTCCTGGAAGGCCGGCTGACCGAGCAGCAGCTCAACGGCTTCCGCCAGGAGCTCTCGCACCCGGGCGGCGGCCTGCCGTCCTACCCCCATCCGCGGCTGATGCCCGACTTCTGGGAGTTCCCGACCGTCTCCATGGGGCTGGGTGCCATCGACGCGGTCTACCAGGCCAGGTTCAACCGCTATCTCCTGGCCAGGGAGCTGAAGGACACCAGCCGGTCGCACGTGTGGGCGTTCCTGGGCGACGGCGAGATGGACGAGCCCGAGTCGCGCGGCGCGATCAGCCTGGCGGCCCGCGAGGAGCTCGACAACCTGACGTTCGTGATCAACTGCAACCTGCAGCGGCTGGACGGCCCGGTGCGCGGCAACGGCAAGATCATCCAGGAGCTGGAGGCGACGTTCCGCGGGGCCGGCTGGAACGTGATCAAGGTCATCTGGGGCCGGGAGTGGGACCCGCTGCTGGCCAAGGACACCGACGGCGTCCTGGTCAACAAGATGAACTCGACCCCGGATGGCCAGTTCCAGACCTACTCGGTCGAGTCCGGCGCCTACACCCGGGAGAACTTCTTCGGCGGCGACCCGCGGCTGCGGGCCATGGTGGAGCACCTGTCCGACGACGAGATCCGCAACCTGTCCCGCGGCGGCCACGACTACCGCAAGGTCTACGCCGCCTTCAAGGCCGCGACGGAGCACACCGGCCAGCCGACGGTCATCCTGGCCCACACCATCAAGGGCTGGACGCTCGGGCCGGACTTCGAGGCCCGCAACGCGACCCACCAGATGAAGAAACTGACGGTCGCCGAGCTCAAGGACTTCCGGGACCGGCTCTACCTGGAGATCCCGGACTCGGCGCTGGAGGCCGAGCTGCCGCCCTACTATCACCCGGGCGGCAAGTCCGACGAGATCCAGTACATGCAGGAGCGCCGCGCCGCCCTCGGCGGTTACCTGCCCCGGCGGGTCGTCCGGTCCAAGCCGCTCGCGCTGCCCGAGGACAAGGTCTACGCGGAGCTGCGCAAGGGGTCGGGCAAGCAGGCGGTGGCCACGACCATGGCCTTCGTCCGGCTGCTCAAGGACCTGATGCGAGTACCGGGGTTCGGCGAGCGGTTCGCGCCGATCATCCCCGACGAGGCACGCACGTTCGGCATGGACTCGCTGTTCCCGACGGCCAAGATCTACGACCCGCACGGCCAGACCTACGAGGCGGTGGACCGCACGCTGCTGCTGTCCTACAAGGAGTCCGTCAAGGGCCAGATCCTGCACGAGGGGATCAGCGAGGCCGGCGCGATGGGCTCGATGATCGCGGCGGCCACGTCGTACGCGACCCATGCCACCCAGATGATCCCGGTCTACATCTTCTACTCGATGTTCGGGTTCCAGCGCACCGGCGACCAGATGTGGGCGCTGGGCGACCAGCTCGGGCGGGGCTTCCTGCTCGGCGCGACGGCCGGCCGCACCACGCTGACCGGCGAGGGCCTGCAGCACAACGACGGCCACTCCGTGCTGCTGGCCTCGGTCAGCCCGGCCTGCGTGGCCTACGACGCCGCCTGGGCCTACGAGCTGAGCTACATCATGAAGGACGCGCTGCGCCGGATGTACGGGTCAACGCCCGAGCACACCGGCGGCGAGGACATCTTCTACTACCTCACGGTGTACAACGAGCCCTACGTGCAGCCGCCCGCGCCGGCTGACTACCCGGGCGGTGAGCAGGCGCTGGAGCAGGGCATCCTGCGCGGGCTCTACCGCTACGCCGACTCGCCCGAGATGCCGGCCGGGACTGGCGGCCAGCAGGGTGAGGAGCAGGCGACCAACGGCGAGCGGCCGCGGGCGCAGATCCTCGCCTCGGGCGTGGCCATGCGGTGGGCGCTGGAGGCGCAGCGGCTGCTCGCGGAGGACTGGGGCGTCAGCGCGGAGGCCTGGTCGGCGACCTCGTGGACGGAGTTGCGGCGCGACGCGCTGGCGTGCGAGGAGCACAACATGCTGCAGCCGGACGCCGAGCCCGCGGTGCCGTACCTGACCTCGGCCCTGGAGGGCCACCCCGGCCCGGTGGTGGCGGTCAGCGACTGGATCCGCGCGGTTCCCGACCAGGTTGCCCGCTGGGTGCCGGCGCCGTTCACCTCGCTCGGCACCGACGGCTGGGGCTTCTCCGACACCCGCGCGGCCGCCCGCCGGTTCTTCCACGTGGACGCCGAATCGGTCACCGTGGCGGTGCTCGGCCAGCTGGCCCGGATGGGCGAGGTCAAGCCCGAGGTTGTCGGCCAGGCGATCGCGAAGTACCGGCTGGACCTGCCGGTCAGCGAGGCACTCTGACCGGTCCGGGCGGCCCCGGGGGGGCGCGGGGGCGGCTGCTGGCGTCCGTGCAGCCGCTGCGCCATCGGGGCTTCGCGCTGCTGTGGAGCGCCGGGCTGGTCTCCACCATCGGCTCGTGGATGCAGTCGGTGGCTGTCGGCGCGCTGCTGATCTCCAGGACCGGCCAGGCCACCTGGGCCGTGCTCGTGGCCGCCGCGGCGTTCCTGCCGCTCGGCCTGCTGTCCCCGATCGGCGGCGCGCTGGCGGACCGGCTGCCGCGGCGGCCGGTCCTGATCGGCGGCAACCTCGCGGCCACCGCCGTCGCCCTGGCCCTGGCCGCCCTGGTCGCCTCCGGCCACGACGCTCCGGGCCTGCTGGTGGGGCTGGTGGCCGTGCAGGGGGCGGCCTCCGCGGTGATCGGGCCGTTCCAGCAGGCGATCCTGCCCGACCTGGTGCCGCAGTCGGAGTTCCTGCCCGCGATCGCGCTGAACTCAGCCCAGTTCAACCTGGGCCGGATCGCCGGGCCCGCGCTGGCCGGCGCGGCGGTCGCGGCGTTCGGCTATCCGGTGGCCTTCGTGGCCAATGCCGCCTCGTTCCTGGCCGTCGTGGTGGCGCTGGCCTTCGTCCCGCTGGCCGCGCCGGCGGGGCGGGACGGTCACAGCCTGCTGGGCTCCCTGCGCGACGGGCTGGGGGCGGCTCGGGCCGAGCCGTCCTGCTGGGCGGCCATCTGCACCATCGCGGTCGTCGCCCTGATCGCGTCGCCGTTCATCGCGCTGGTGCCCGCGATGGCGCTGCGGCTGACCGGCGGCGGTCCCGGCGCGGTGGCCGGGGCGACCGGCATCCTGACCACCGCGCAGGGCGTCGGGGCGGTGGCGGGCGCGCTGTGCCTGACCGGACTCGCCGACCGGTTCGGGCGGGGCCGGGTGCTGGCCGGCAGCCTGGTGCTGCTCCCGGTCACGCTCATCGCCTACGGCAGCGCCCAGGCGCTCTGGTGGGGCGCCGTCGCCCTGTTCGCGGTCGGCCTGGTCTACATCGGCGTGCTGTCGGGCCTGTCCGCCGTGGTCCAGCTGCGGGCACCGCGGGCCTTCCGCGGCCGGGTGCTCAGCCTTTACCTGGTCGCGCTCGGAGTGGCCTACCCGGTCGGCGCGCTGCTGCAAGGGCCGGTGGTGGACCGGATCGGCATCGGCTGGACGACCACGGGCACGGCCCTGCTGCTGTCGCTGGTCATGGCCGTGGTCGCCGCCCGCGGGCCGGGCGTGCGGCGGGCCCTGTTCGGCGCGGGCCCCGGCAGGACCAGGCCGCCGCCCGGCGAGATCGGCCCGGCCGCCGACGCGCGGGCCTTAGCCGCCGTGGCACCCTGTTCCCCATGACGGCTCCCCTCTCCGCCTCGCCATCCGCTGTGGTCATGCTGACCGGGGCGGCCGGCCGGATCGGCGGCATGCTGCGCCAGCGGCTGGCCCGCCCCGGCCGCCTGCTGCGCCTGGTCGACGTTGCCCCGCTGACCGCCGGTCCCGGCGAGGAGGCGATCCAGGCGTCGGTGACCGACCTCCCGGCGCTGACGGCGGCGTGCGCCGGGGCCAGCGCGGTGATCCACCTGGCCGGCCTGCCCGGCGAGGCACCCTGGGAGCAGATCGCGCAGACCAACATCCACGGCACCTACGTGGTGTTCGAGGCCGCCCGCGCGGCCGGGACGCCGCGGGTCGTCTACGCCTCGTCCAACCATGCCGTGGGCTTCACGCCGCGGGACCGCTTCCCGGTCCCGGACTATGCGTTCCCGGCTCCCGACACCTACTACGGCGTGTCCAAGGTGGCCGGCGAGGCGCTGGCCGCGCTCTATCACCACCGGTACGGCCTCGACGCGATCTGCCTGCGCATCCTGACCTGCGCGGAGCGCCCGGCCAACGTGCGGGCCCTGTCCACCTGGCTCTCCCCCGACGACGCGGGCCGCCTGTTCGAGGCCTGCCTGACCGCCGAGCGGCCGGGCTTCCGGGTGGCGTTCGGCGTCTCGGCCAACACCCGGGGCGGCTGGGTCAGCCTGGACGAGGCCCGCGCGCTGGGCTACGAGCCCCGCGACGACGCCGAGCGCTATGCCGCGCAGGTGCTGGCGGAGTCCGGGCCGCCTGATATGGACGATCCGGTGCTGGCCTACCTCGGCGGGGCATTCTGCCTGCCGCAGTACGACGCGGACCGGCTGACATGACGGCGAGCGGGCCCGACCGGATCGAGTCGGTCTCGACCCGGCTGTTCCGGCTGGAGATGCCCCGGCCCTGGGGCCCTGGCGTGACCAGCCAGTACCTGATCGTCACCGAGCTGCTGACCAGCTCCGGGGCCACGGGGACCGGCTTCAGCTGGGCCGTGCAGGCCGGGGCGCAGGCCATCCGGGCCATGGTGGACGCCGACTGCCGCCCCGTCGCCGAGGGCCTGCCGGCGGTGCCGGAGCTGGTGTGGGACCGCCTGTGGTGGTACCTGCGCGAGGCCGGCGGCGGGGTCACCACCCTGGCCATGGCGGCGATCGACATTGCCCTGTGGGACCTGCGGGCCAGGGCGGCCGGGCTCGGCCTGCCCGACCTGCTCGGCCGTCAGCGGGACCGCGTCCCGGCCTACGCCAGCGGGGTCAACCGGCACCTGAGCCTGGCCGAGCTGACCGAGCGGACGGCCCAGCAGGTCGCGGCCGGCCACACCCGCTTCAAGCTCAAGGTCGGCCTGCCGAGCCTGGCCGACGACCTGGAGCGGGTCGCCGCCGTCCGGCGGGTCGTGGGGCCCGGCGCGCTGCTCATGGTCGACGCCAACCAGTTCTGGGATCTCCCGTCGGCCCGCCGGGCGGCCCGGGAACTGGCCGCCTACGACATCTTCTGGCTCGAGGAGCCGCTGGTCGCCGAGGACTTCCGGGGCTACGCCGACCTGCGCCGGTCCATCGGCATCCCGCTCGCGGCCGGCGAGAGCCTGTACACCGAGGCCCAGTTCCGCGAGCTGCTGCTGGCCGGCGGCATCGACTTCATCCAGCCCAACGTGTGCCGGGTCGGCGGCATTACGCCGTTCCTGCGCATCGCCCGGATGGCCCGGCAGTTCAGCGTCCCGGTCATGCCGCACCTGCTGCCCGACATCTCGGGGCAGCTGGCCATGGCGCTGCCGCTGCTGCCCTTCGTCGAGGACATCGACGAAGGCTCGTTCGCGGCGCTCGGGGCGCTGGCCCAGCCCAGCGGCGTCGAGGTGACCGGGGACACCCTGCGCGCCGACCCGCCCGCCGGTCACGGCCTGGCCTTCGCCACCGCCACCATGACCGAGCTGGCGCCCTGAGCTGTCGTTACTACGGCAGTTGCTGCCCGGCCATGTCGCAGCCGGCACGTCCGGCGGGTGCCCCGGGCATGACAGGCTAGTGACGTGACGGCAGCAAAGCGCCCCAGGTCCCCGGCCGGCCGGGCCGGCGGGCTGCGCCCGGTGGCAGCGCCGCGCGGGCGGGTCCGCGCCGAGACCATCGCGCGCCTGGAGCAGTCGATGAGCGCGCTGGGGGCCGCGGCCATGGCCTCGATGGATCGGCGGCTGCCCTGGTTCCGGGCCATGTCGGCGGAGAACCGGTCCTGGCTCGGCCTGGTCGCCCAGGCCGGCGTGGCCGCGTTCCTGGACTGGGTCAAGCATCCTGAGCGCACCCGCCCGGCGGTGGCCGGCGAGGTGTTCGGCACCGCGCCGCGCGAGCTGGCCAGGGCGGTCAGCCTGCAGCAGGCCGTGGAGATGGTCCGGGTCATCATCGACGTGGTCGAGACGCAGGTGGACGGGCTGGCGGCGCCGGGCGGCGAGGCGGAGCTGCGCGAGGCCGTGCTCCGCTACACCCGGGAGATCGCCTTCGGCGCGGCCCAGGTCTACGCCCGCACCGCCGAGGCCCGGGGTGCCTGGGACGCCCGGCTGGAGGCGCTGGTCGTGGACTCGCTGGTGCGCGGCGAGGTGGACGAGGGCCTGCAGTCGTGGGCGTCGGCGCTGAACTGGTCGACGTCCCCGGTCTGCGTGATCGCCGGCGCCGCCGACGGCGAGGAGCCGGAAGGCCTGATCGACGAGTTCCGCATCATCGCCCGGCGCGCCCGCCTGGACCTGCTGGCCGGGGTGCACGGCCACCGCCTGGTCGTCGTGCTCGGCGGCAGCGACGACCCGCTGGAGGCGGCCCGGCAGTTCACCGGCCGGTTCGGGCCGGGCCCGGTGGTCGCCGGGCCGGCGGTCGGTAACCTGCAGTCGGCGAGCCGGTCCGCGGCGGCCGCGCTGGCCGGGCTGCGCGCCGCGGGCGCCTGGCCGGACGCCCCGCGCCCGGTCCTGGCCAGCGACCTGCTGCCCGAGCGGGCCCTCGACGGCGACGAGCTGGCCCGGGCCGAGCTGATCGAGACCGTCTACGAGCCGCTGCTGAGCGGGGGCAGCGCGCTGCTGGACACCGTCATGACCTACCTGGAGCTCGGGAACTCCCTGGAGGCCACCGCCCGGATGCTGTTTGTTCATCCCAATACCGTGCGTTACCGGTTGCGCCGGGTCAGCGAACTCACGGGGGTGGCGCCGGGCAGCGGCCGCGGCGGTTTCTCACTCTGGGTAGCCGTGGTGTTCGGCCGGCTGGCTCACAAAAGCACGTAGCTTGTAGACTTCCCACAGGATCTAACCGGGAAACTTCGTGGTGTTCGGCATGGATATGGCGGACTCCTACAGTGCAGGCTGGGAGAATGCTCGTGATCACCGCGCCTGGACAAGGCGCCCAAACCCCCGGTTTCCTCTCGCCGTGGCTCGAGCTGCCTGGTTTCGCTGAGCGGCTGGCCGCCTGGTCAGAGCTGGCGGGCTGCGACCTGATCAGGTGCGGCACCACGGCTGACGCGGACGAGATCCGGGACACCGCCGTGGCCCAGCCGCTGCTGGTGGCCGCCGCCATCGCCGCCGCGGAGGCGCTAACCGGCGATCCGGTCCCGATGAAGGGGCTGACCGCGGTCGTGGCCGGGCACAGCGTCGGCGAGCTGGCGGCCGGCGCCATCGCGGGCACCATCTCCGCCGACGACGCCATGCGCCTGGTCCGGGTCCGCGCGCAGGGGATGGCCGCGGCGGCCGCCGCGGAGCAGACGGGCATGACCGCCGTCCTGGGCGGCAGCGAGCCCGAGGTCCTGGCCGCGATCGAGGCCGCCGGGCTGACCCCCGCCAACGTGAACGGGGCCGGCCAGATCGTGGCCGCCGGCACCCTGGCCCAGCTGGACGCGCTCGCCGCCGCCCCGCCACCCCGGACCCGCCTGCGCCCGCTCTCGGTGGCCGGCGCCTTCCACACCCGGCACATGGCCGCCGCGGTCGACGCCCTGGCCGCCGCGGCGGCTCAGGTCCCGGCCAGCGACCCGGGCCTGCCGCTGCTGTCCAACCTGGACGGCGCCCTGGTGCGCTCGGGCACCGACTGGCTGCAGCGGATCGTCGCGCAGGTCAGCGCGCCCGTCAGGTGGGACAGCTGCATGCAGGCCATGGCGCGGCTGGGGGTGACGGCACTCATCGAGCTGCCGCCCGCGGGCACCCTGACCGGGCTGGCCCGCCGCGCGCTGTCCGGTGTCCAGCTGCTCGCGCTCAAGACCCCGGACGACCTGGAGGCCGCGCGGACGATGCTCGCCGAGCACGCCGACGCCCAGGCCGACTTCCACGCCCCGGAGTGGCGGCTGCTGGTCGCCCCGGTGGCCGGCACGTTCCGGGCCCTGGCCGAGCCCGTCACCGCGGGCGCGGCCGTGCCGGGCGGGACCGAGCTGGGCCAGGTGCAGGCGCGCGGCGATTTCCACGCGGTCAGCCCGAATTTTCCCGCGACGATCATCGAGTGGCTGGCCGAGGACGGTGACCCGGTCAGCGCCGGGCAGCCGCTGGTGCGGCTCCAGCCCGACGGCCGGGACTGAGCGGCCGGCGGCGGCCCGGCCGCTGCCGGCCCGGCCCGCCGGGGGCTGGCCCGGCAGCCGGGCGGTTACCTGCAGGACACGACCTGATCAGCAGCAACCGGACTGATCAGCAGACCGAGAGGCAGAAGCGACGCGATGCGACTCACCGAAGGCCGAGCCGGCGCACGGATACTGGCGTTCGGCGGCTACCAGCCGGCCCGGGTGGTCACCAACGACGAGCTCGCGGCCACCGTCGACACCAACGACCAGTGGATCCGCAGCCGGGTCGGGATCGCCAGCCGCCGGATCGCCGGGCCGGAGGAAAGCCTGGCCGACATGGCCGTGGCCGCGGGCGGGAAGGCGCTCGCCGGCAGCGGCCTGGGTCCCGGCGACATTGACCTGGTGATCGTGGCCACCTGCACCCCCGAGGCGCCGATCCCCAACACCGCGGCGACCGTGGCGCGGCGGCTGGGCATCGCGGCGCCCGGCGCCTTCGACCTCAACGCCGCCTGCGCCGGCTTCTGCTACGCGCTGTCCGCCGCCGCCGACGCCGTGCGGGCCGGCAGCGCGACCAACGTGCTGGTCATCGGCGCGGAGAAGCTCTCCCAGTGGGTGGACTGGACCGACCGCTCGACCTGCATCATCTTCGCCGACGGCGCGGGCGCCGCCGTGGTCGGCCCGGTGACCGACCCGCAGGAGGCGCCGGGCATCGGGCCCGTGTCGTGGGGCAGCGCCGGTGACCTGGCCGACAAGATCTCTATCAAGGACCGGAACTCGTTCATCGTCCAGGAGGGCCAGGCGGTGTTCCGGTGGGCCACCACCGCGCTGCACCCGGTCGCGCTGGAGGCCTGCAAGCGCGCCGGGGTGGACCCGACCGAGCTGGCCGCCTTCGTCCCGCACCAGGCGAACCTGCGGATCATCGAGTCGATCGCCCGCAAGCTCGGGGCCCCCCAGGCGATCGTCGCCGACGACATCGTGACCTCGGGAAACACTTCCTCGGCGTCCATCCCGCTGGCGCTGTCCGCCATGATCGAGCGCGGTCAGCTGTCGTCTGGCTCATCGGCTCTGCTGATCGGGTTCGGCGCGGGCATCTGCTACGCCGCGCAGGTGATCACGGTACCCTGACGCCCGCCCCTCCCCCGGGGTGGCTGCCAGTAACGCAAGCCCAGAAGGGCAAGCCCAGAAGGGCAAGCACAGTCGGTAACTGAAGCAAGACAGACAAGGAGCAGCAGTCTCATGGCCATGACGGAAGAGGAAATCCTGACCGGCCTCGGCGAGATCATCGACGAGGTAGCAGGCGTGCCGGCCGACCAGGTGACGCCCGACAAGACGTTCGTCGATGACCTGGACATCGACTCGCTGTCGATGGTGGAGATCGCGGTCGCCGCGCAGGACAAGTTCGGTGTCGAGATCCCCGACGACCAGCTCAAGGATCTCAAGACCGTGCAGGACGTCGTGGAATACGTCAAGCGTGCTGCGGTATCTGCCTGACCGGGAGCCGAGCGGACGCGGCGCGCAGGGACACTCGCGCCCGGCGCCGCGTTACCCCGAACTAGAGGAGCACGAGGACAGTGGGCACAGACCGGACGCGCGTCGTCGTCACCGGGCTCGGTGCGATCACCCCGGTGGGCGCCGATGTCGCTACTACGTGGCAGTCGCTGCTGGCAGGCCGCAGCGGGGTCACGGCGCTGACCGATGACTGGGCCAAGGAGCTGCCCGCGCGCATTGCCGCCTGGGCCGCGGCCGACCCGGGCACGCTGATCGACCGGGTGCAGGCCCGGCGGCTGGACCGCTGCGAGCAGTTCGCGCTCATCGCGGCCCGGGAGGCCTGGGCGGACGCGGGAGCGCCGCAGATCGATCCCGACCGGCTCGGGGTCGTGGTCTCCAGCGGGATCGGCGGCATCGCGTCCACGCTGAGTGCCTACGACACGCTGAAGGAGAAGGGCTGGCAGCGGCTGTCGCCGTTCACCATCCCGATGCTGATGCCCAACGGCTCCGCCGGCTGGATCGGGATCGAGATCGGCGCCAGGGCGGGCGTGCACACGACGGTGAGCGCCTGCGCGTCCGGGGCCGAGGCAATCGGCTACGCGATCGACATGATCAGGTCCGGGCGCGCCGATGTCGTCCTCGCGGGCGGCACCGAGGCCGCCATCCTGCAGCTGAACGTGGCCGCGTTCGCCGCCATGCGGGCCGTGTCCACCCGCAATGAGGAGCCGGAGCGGGCCTCCCGGCCGTTCGACAAGGGCCGGGATGGCTTCGTGCTCGGTGAGGGCGCGGGCATCGTCGTCCTGGAGTCGGCCGAGCACGCCGCGCGCCGGAACGCCACGGTCTACGCCGTCGCGGCCGGGGCCGGCTACTCCTCCGACGCCCACCACATCGCCCAGCCCGAGCCCGGCGGGACCGGGATCCGCAGCGCGATCGGCCGGGCCCTGGCCGACGCGGGCCTGGACCCCGAGCAGATCGTGCACATTAACGCGCATGCCACCTCGACGCCGGCCGGCGACGTCGTGGAGGCCCAGGCCGTAGCGGCGGCACTGGGAGCGGCCGCGCCCGGCGTGGTCGTCTCGTCCACCAAGTCCATGACCGGGCACCTGCTCGGCGGGGCCGGCGCGGTCGAGTCCGTGGCGGCGATCCTCGCCCTGCGGGACCGGGTCGCGCCGCCCACCATCAACCTCGAGGATCCCGACGACGACGCCGGGCTGACCATCTCGCCGGAGCCCCAGCCGCTCAAGGCCCGCAGCGCAGCCCCCATGGCGGTGCTCAACAACTCGTTCGGATTCGGCGGGCACAATGTCGCGCTTGCCTTCACCGCCGCCTGACCACCGCTCACTGGCGCGCCCTGGCGCGCCTGACGAGCGCCAGCAGCCTGGCCGACCCGAGGAGACTGACGTGACTGCCGTGGACAACCGGGTTCCCCCTCGCTCATCCGCGAGCCCAGCGCCGGCCGCGCCGACCAAGTCGGCGGCAGCGCCGGGCGGCCAGGCGGCAGCGCCGGATCGCCCCGGCCGGGCCCCGGCCGGGCTCAGCCGCGACCCGCTGGCCCGCCTCGAGACGCTGTTCGACGACGGCAGCCTGGAGCTGCTGCTGCCCGCTGATGACAGCGGGGTGCTGGTCGGCGCCGGCCTCATCGACGCCATGCCTGCCGTGGCGTTCGCCAGCGACCCGCGGGTCCAGGGCGGCGCGATGGGCGCCGCCGGCTGCGCCGCCGTGGTGGCCGCCTACGACCATGCTATGGAGCTGGGGGCTCCGATCATCGGGCTGTGGCACTCGGGCGGCGCGCGGCTGCGCGAGGGTGTCGAGAGCCTGCACGCCGTCGGCACCGTGTTCGCCGCGATGACCAGGGCCTCGGGCAAGGTGCCGCAGATCTCCGTGGTGCTCGGCGCGGCGGCGGGGGGCGCCGCCTATGGCCCGGCGCTGACCGACCTGGTGATCCTGTCTGACCAGGGCCGCATCTTCGTGACCGGGCCCGACGTCGTCCGCAGCGTCACCGGCGAGGACGTTGACATGGAGCGGCTTGGCGGCCCGGAGCCGCACAGCCGCCGGTCCGGCGTCGTGCACATCGTGACCACCACTGACGCCGAGGCGTTCAGCAAGGCCCGGCAGCTGGCGCTGATGCTCGGCCGCCAGGGGCAGGCGGCCGGGTCTGACGCGGCCAGCGGGACTGGCGAGGCCGGGACGGCGGCGCTCGGCGACACCGACCTGGGAGCGCTGCTGCCGGAGTCACCGCGCCGGGCCTACGACGTGCACCCGCTGATCAACGGCTTGCTGGACGAGCCCGGCGTCGAGCTGCATCCGCGCTGGGCGCCGAACATCGTGACCATGCTCGGGCAGCTCGGCAGCCGGACGGTGGGCGTTATCGCCAATAACCCGCTGCGCCTGGGCGGCTGCCTGGACGCCACCTCGGCGGAAAAGGCCGCCCGGTTCGTGCGGATGTGCGACGCGTTCGGCGTCCCGCTGGTCGTGCTGGTCGACGTGCCCGGCTACCTGCCCGGCGTGGGCCAGGAGTGGGACGGCGTGGTCCGCCGCGGCGCCAAGCTGCTGCATGCGTTCGCCGAGGCCACCGTCCCGCGCGTCACGCTGGTCACCCGTAAGGCCTACGGCGGCGCCTACATCGCGATGAACTCGCGGTCGCTGGGCGCGACCCGCGTGTTCGCCTGGCCCGGCGCCGAGATCGCCGTGATGGGTGCGGTTGCCGCCGTGCGCATCCTGCAGCGACGGGTGATCGCCGCCGCTCCCCCGGAACAGCGCCATGAGGTCGAGGCCGAGCTGGCCGCCGAGCACGAGCGGGAGTCAGGCGGCCTGGCCCGTGCGGTGGCGCTGGGCGTCATCGACGAGGTCATCGAGCCGGTCAAGACCCGCCAGGCCATCGCCGATGCCATCGCGGCCGCCCCGGGCGGGCGCGGCCAGCACGGCAACATCCCGCTCTAGCCGTCAGCCGTCACCTGATCGCGAGCCGACCACGTTTCATGAGGTGCTGGCGGCGACGCTCGCCAGCTAGCCGTGCGCCGGAGGCGTGCCGGGGCGGCGATACGCCAGCGTTCCGGCCATGGACTGGATATGCGGCGGAACCGGCTGGCCAGGCGGGAGGGCCGGGTCGGCGGCCGGCTCCTGCCAGCGGGACTCCAGCGGCAGCTCGCCGGCCCACAGTCCCAGGGCCGCGTCGGGGCTATCGGCGTCGTCAGGCGGCCCGGTGCGGATCTTCACCGACGCCTCGGCCAGCGACAGCGCGAGCAGCCGGGTAGCCGCGAGCTCCTTGCGGCTGGGCTGGCGGGCGTAGTCCCACTGACCCGGGGCGACGTGCTCGGACACGCACCGCAGGCCGGCCAGCTTCTCCGCCGGGTCGGTCACGATCCGCGGTACCGCGTAGATGACGGCGCTGCGGTAGTTGACCGCATGCTCGAACACCGACCGGGCCAGGACCAGCCCGTCGACCAGGGTAACCGTCACGCAGACCGGGGCGTCCGCGGCCAGGCTCTGGCTCGCCACCGAGCCGTGCACGTACAGGTTCTGCCCGTCCGTCCCGTAGACCGTCGGGATCACCATGACCCCGCCGGCCGCCGGGAGCCCGAGATGGGCGATGAACCCGGCCGCCAGGACCGCGTGCAGGTCCGCCCGGTCGCAGCGCCCTTGCTCGCGCAGCCGCCCGTGCCGAGTCCGCGGGGTAGCCGACAGCGTCTCCGGGGAGCCCGCCGCCGGCCGAGAGCCCGTCGATTCGGAATCTGCCACTAATCACGCCCTGAGCCACGAAAACAGTTGCTTGCATCCTATCCTGCAACTGATTCAGCGGGATACCCGACGTTCTGGGCGGTCCGGCGGCTGAACGGCGACGGCGGGCGCCGGCGGGGCGGCTGTCTCCCCCCGGGGGGTGTGGCGGAGACAGCCGCCCGTCCAGGCCGCTTGTCAGCACGAGGGCCGCTGGCAAGCAAGCCCAGCCGCGTCCCGGAATCGCCGGCGCTAGCCGGCCCCACGAGACGCCCGGACCGGCGAGCTAAGCCGCGATCCCGCTCGAGGGGTCCGCCGCCAGGTGCTGGGACGCCAGCCGGGGCGCAGCCTCGGGGCGGGGCGCGGGCGCGTAGGCCGCGAGCCGCTCGCGCAGCTTGCCGCGGCCGCGGTGCAGCCGCGACATCACGGTGCCGATGGGGACCTGCAGCATGCTGGCCACGTCCCGGTACGGGTAGCCCTCCACGTCCGCGAGGTAGATGGCGGCCCGGAAGCCCTCGGGCAGCTCCATCAGGGCCCGCATGACCTCGGAGTCGGCCAGCCGGTCCAGGGCCTCGGATTCAGCCGAGCGCGCGGACTGACCGAGTCCGTCCCGGGCGTCCAGCAGCTGCTCGAACTCCGCGCGCAGGGTCTGGGCGGGCTCGCGCCCGCGCTTGCGGCAGCTGTTGATGAAGGTGTTGGTCAGGATCCGGTAGAGCCAGGCGCGCACGTTCGTGCCCGGCGTGAAGTTGCGCAGGCCCGCGTAGGCCCGCGCCATCGTCTCCTGAACGAGATCCTCGGCGTCACTCGGATTGCGGGTCATGCGGAGCGCGGCCGGATACAGCTGGTTCCCCCAGGACGCGACCTCGGTCTCGAAATACGCGTCCCGCTGGTCCTGCTGATCCTGCCCGTCTCCCTCGTCCCACCCGTCCTGGCTGAATTGGGCGATTTGTTCGGTATGATGAGTACGGTTGGTCTGGCTGACAACGTCCTGTGCAACTGTCATAACCCGACTTCCCTCCGCTGTGTGGCCTGGCGGGGCCACTGGTCACGTCCGGCGGGCTGCCACGTCAGTAGCAAGCGCGGGTGAGTAAGCACCCGACGCCGGACTAGGTCCGCGCACGCGGGATCAGGGCTAGCGCACTTGGCGTTCTGCGACCCCTCGTCACCGGGCCGCCGTAAAACCGCTGAATTGCAAGACCTCGGGCCGCCCGCTACCAGCACCGCCAGTCGGCTGCGGGACAGCCTGAGCCTGAGTGGCCCTAGCGGTAAGCCACGAGCCACTGCGACAGTAAGCCGCCTTGGCAATTCATGCGAGTCTCCTCTAAGTGGCGACGTGAGGGGCATCTGCGGAACTCACTGGTTCCACCGACTTGAAGTATTTAAACAATGACTCAGGGTCATGTCAAGGACTCCTAGCAGCACAAACTACGCTCCGTGTGCAACTAGTTAGGGCCTTCGGAGAGCCTCAGGCGCCCGGTCCGGACGCCCGTCCCGGGCAGCCGTCAGGCTCGCAAACCCCGTCCGGATAAGGCTTTCCCGCGGCCGCCTCCGCCGCGCCCGGGCACCTGATCGCCAGGCGCACACCAGTGCGCACCTACCCGCGGAGAAGGTTGGAGAAAAATACCTCACCACGCGTAGGCCTCGGGCGCAGGACCGCCCGGACCCGGAAAAATATCATCAAGCTGGTCCCGCCCGTAACGAGTCCCCGGATCACCCCGCGGCCCGGCCGCGACCGGTCCTGGCGGCTACCCGGCCAGCCGGAACGCGAGCTTGGTCTCCCACTTATCCATGTCCGGCTCCTGCGCCGGGTCGGTCTCGTAGATCTCCAGCCGGCCGCCCCACCGCTCGCCCGCCGCCGTTTCCGTGACATCCCAGCTCAGGCCCTGCTGCGCGGCCCAGTCCAGCAACGCCTTCGTCGCGTCCAGGAGGCCCGCGGGATGGCCGACGTGCCGCAGCGTCGCGTACTTTCCGGCCGGTAACACGCCCGCCAGTACCCGGTCATCGCCGGTCATCGGCCCCCCGACGGGCACGCCGACCTCGACTTCCAGCTGCCGCTCCATGTCGATGAGGTTGTACTTCCAGAACGGCGCCCCGGCCGGCGTGCTGCCCCGCTGCCCTAGCCAGCCGAAGACCTCGGGCAGGAGCCCAGGCCGCACCGTCTTCAGGCCGCACCGTCTTTCGGCTCGATGCCATGCTGGCGTAGCAGGCCCTCCAGGCGCCTGACCTCCTCGCCCAGCCTGCGGAGCTCCTCGGCCACGGACGGGAGGTCCAGGTGCGCGCTCGCCCACTCGTGCTGACGGGCGGCCTTCTCCGCGAGCAGCTCCCTTTCCCGGTCGCGCAGGATGGCCGCGTTCTCGAAGTCCTCGGCGCCGATGGCGGCTTCTTTATCGCGGCGGGCCTGCTCGATCTGCTGGTCGATCTCGCTGTCGTCCGGACCGGTTCCGACGCGCTGCTCGACGGCCGACAGCCGCGAATCCATCGAGGTGACGTGGCCGGACAGCTGAGCCAGCATCCTGCGCTCGCGGCGCCCGGCCCGGCCCGAACGGCGTCCCGCGCCCACGATTCCCGGCGCGTCCTCGCCCTGGTAGCCGCGCAGTAGCTCGATCACCTCCTGGCGGACCCGGTCCAGGTCGGCACCCAGCCGTACCAGCACCTGCGCGGCTACCCCGTTGCCCTCGCGGATAAGTCCCAGCAGGATGTGCTCGGTGCCGATGTAGTTGTGGCCGAGCTGCAGGGCCTCGCGCAGCGAGAGCTCGAGCACCTTCTTGGCTCGTGGCGTGAACGGGATATGGCCCGACGGCATCTTATGGCCGCGGCCGATGATCTCCTCGACCTGCTGGCGCACCGATTCGAGGCTGATGCCCATGGCCTGCAGCGCCTTGGCCGCCACCCCGTCTCCCTCATGGATGAGGCCGAGCAGGATGTGCTCGGTCCCGATGTAGTCATGGCTGAGGGTCCGGGCTTCATCCTGCGCCAGGACCACCACCCGCCGTGCCCGGTCGGTGAACCTCTCGAACATGCTCCGCGCCGCCCTTCTCCGTCGTTCGGGTCGCTCGTCGAACTCAAGATACATCGCGTTTGCTCAAATGGCACCGCCAAAAGAGGCCGACGTTGCAGAAGGGCGTGACGACGGAAGGCAGCGACCAGTCAGCCAGGCCTCAGCCGGCGGGGCGGCGGGGCGTCAGTCGGCCGGCAGGACGCTGGGCACGTCTCCGGCACCGAAAGCCAGCTCGGGATCGATCCCGCCTTCCCGGTGCCGCTCTTGCAGGCGTAGCAGCTCCTGGGTCAGGGCTGCCTCGCCCGCTTGCTCCGGTTCCGCCGGCTCCCCGCTCTGCTGGTCGTCGTGACTGCCTGGCGTTGGTGCTCGGTCGTCCATGGTCAGATCCTGCACTAGCCGGACGTCGTTACTGGCCAGTTCGGTACATTTACGCAGGAAACGGCCAACCCTTAACCCGCTATCCGGACAAGCCGCCGGGCGGCCGCAGATCCCGCGGCCAGGCCCCTTGCCAGACTGCCTGCCGGGCAGGAAAGATCCTCACGTGGAAATCAGCACGAGTGATGCAGCATCCGCCAGCCAGACCATCGAGTCGCTGTTCGGCGTGGCGGGCAAGATCGCGGTCGTGACCGGCGGATCGCGCGGCATCGGGGCAATGATCGCTTCCGGCCTGGTGCGGGCCGGCTGCCGCGTCTACATCACCGCCCGGAAGCAGGAAGCGTGCGATGCCAAGGCCGCCGAGCTGTCCGCGTTCGGCGAGTGCATCTCGGTGCCGGCCAACCTGGCTACGCCCGAGGGCGTGCGCGCGCTCACCGAACTGCTGGCCGAGCGCGAGGACCGCCTGCACATCCTGGTGAACAACGCCGGGGCGACGTGGGGGGCGCCGCTCGAGCAGTATCCGCTCGACGCGTTCGACAAGGTCTGGAACATCAACGTGAAGGCCCCGTTCGACGTCACGGTGCGCTGCCTGCCGCTGCTGCGCGCCGCGGCGAGCGCGCAGGACCCGGCCCGGGTCATCAACATCGGGTCCATCGACGGACTCACGACGTCGGCCGTCCAGCACTACGCCTACAGCAGCAGCAAGGCCGGCGTGCACATGCTGACTCAGCACCTGGCGCGGGAACTAGCCGGGGAGTCGATCACCGTCAACGCGCTGGCCCCGGGGCCCTTCGAGAGCAAGATGATGGCCTGGGCGCTGGACGATCCGCAGAGCCGGGCCGGGATCGAGGCGCATGTCCCCCTCGGCCGCATCGGCGACCCCGATGACGTGGCTGGCGCCGCTATCTATCTCTCCTCGCGGGCGGGCCGGTACCTCACCGGCGTGGTGCTGCCGATCGACGGCGGGATCACGGTCGTCGGCCGCTGATCCTGCGCCCGGCGAGCAAGGCCGACGACTCCGTGCCGCGCAGCTCCGCGGTGATGGCCGCGACCGGATCCGGCTCGCCCCACCAGTGCGACACCGCGGGCTCGGCCTGGATGGCGTGCAGGACCTCGGCGCCGCGCCGGTCACCGGGCCGCAGCAGGACCCGCCGGCCCGCGAGCCTCGGCCGCGGGGCGGTGCCGGTCACCTCGGCCGGCCCTGGCACCGGCCTGGCTCACTCTTCCAGGGCACCGGGATGAGCCGGGACGTCAACGGCATGCTCGCGCAGCACGGCCAGGGGCACGATCTGCAGGGCCCGCTCATGGGTGGAGGCCAGCACCACGTGCGCCGCGGCACCGTCATGGTGGGCCCGCAGCCAGTTGGCTGCCGTCACGCACCAGCGGTCCCCCGGCACGAGCCCCGGGAACTCGAACTGCGGCGCCGGGGTACTCAGGTCGTTGCCGATGCCGCGCTGATGCTCCAGGAACCCGGCGGTCACGACCGCGCAGATCGTGTGGCTGCCAATATCCTCCGGCCCGGAGTTACAGCACCCGTCGCGGTAAAAGCCGGTCACCGGATCGTTGCCGCACGGCTCCAGCTCACCGCCCAGCACGTTTCGGTCGTTCATGCCAGAAGTATCTCTCACCGGCCGGTCCGCGTCCGCTCCGTCACCGGCCGCCGGCCTGTCGCTGCACCGTTTCCTGCCGCGGAGCCCCGCGCGGATGAGCGCTAGCATGCCGGAACCCGGCACCGCGCGACCGGCCCGGTATCCGGCCTGAGACAGGGAGCTGCGCCATGAGTGACCGGTTCACCGAGGAGCTGTGGCGAGACATCGCCGATATCTACGGCGCCATCCTGGCCCACCCGTTCCTGGCCGGGCTCACCGACGGCAGCCTGCCCGCCGATGCCTTCGCCTTCTACGTGGTCCAGGATGCGCTCTACCTGCAGCAGTACGCCCGCTCGCTCGCGGCCGTAGCCGGACGGTCCCCCGACGGCGCCGGAACCGAGACCTTCGCCCGCCACGCCGCGGGCATCGTCAACGTCGAGCGGCAGCTGCACGACACGCTCCTGGCCGGCCTCGGCATCGACCCGGCGTCGATCGGCACGGCCGAGCCGGCTCCCACCACGCTCGCCTACACCAGCTACCTGCTGGCGGCCACCCAGGGCGGCTCCTACGCCGAGGGAGTCGGGGCCGTGCTGCCGTGCTACTGGATCTACTGGGAGGTCGGCAAGGAACTGCTGCGCCGCGGCTCCCCCGACCCGCGCTACCAGCAGTGGATCGATACCTATAGCGGCGAGGAGTTCGCCGGCGAGGTGCGCGAGGTGCTGGCCATCGCCGACGAGCT
This sequence comes from Streptosporangiaceae bacterium, assembly GCA_036510065.1. Taxonomy (GTDB): domain Bacteria; phylum Actinomycetota; class Actinomycetes; order Streptosporangiales; family Streptosporangiaceae; genus DASUBV01. The sequence goes on from DATCEO010000236.1 coordinate 23,723, forward strand.
CGGCCCCGCCCTGGCGCCGGCCGAGCGGGCGCAGGTCGGGCGGCACTTCCGGGCGACGAGCCGCTACGAGTGGATGTTCTGGGACATGGGCTACCGCCAGGAGAGCTGGCCGGTCTGAGGTCGCGGGCCTGAGGTCGCGGGCCTGAGGTCGCGGGGCGCGCCGCGGCCGCCGCGGCCACGCCGGCTACGAGCGCGCTGCGCCGGGGGCGATCCCGTTGAGCACCGTCTTGGCCAGCGCGGCGGCGTAGCCGGGCGGGATGGTAATGGGACTGCCGGGCGGGCTGAGCAAGATCCGCGGCAGGATCTGGCCGTGGATCGCGCCGACGATGAGCATGCTGGCCGCGTCGATGTCGGCGCTGGCGTCGATGCGGCCGAGCCGCTGCTCGGCGCTCAGGTAGTCCCGGAGAATATCCGGGAGGCCGCGCGGTCCGGAGCCGGCCGCCTCGCCCTCCGCCGCCTCGCCCTCCGCCGCCCCGCCTGCTGCCGCGTCATGTCCGGCCAAGCCGAATGCCGGGTCTCCGCCGACCATCGCATGGAACCGGATCAGCACCCTGGGCTGCGACTGAAGCCCGGCGAAGGCGGGCGCGACCCGCTCGAGGACCGCGAGCCCTCCGTCGACGAAAAGCTCCAGGTTCTCCGCCACCGTCCCGGTGCCCGGCGGGGGCATCCGCGGGGCACCGGACATGACGCTGCCCACGTGGACCAGCAGCGCCCGGGCGAGCAGGTCTTCCTTGTCCTCGAAGTAGTTGTAGAGCGCGCCGTCGGCCACCTGCGCCTCACGGGCGATGTCGCGAACGGCCAGTCCCGCGCTGCCGCGCTCGCCGATCAGCCGCGCGGCAGTGGCGATGAGATACTCGCGGAGGTTCTCCCCGCCGCCGCGCAGGACCGCGGGCTTCCTAGGTGACATCCCGCCTGAGTGTAGTGATCAGGGCCGCCGCGGCGAACGCGCCCGCGTAGCCGAGCAGCAGCAGACCGCCGCCCCACTGCGGCAGCAGGCGGATCGCCGCCGTCAGGCTGGCCCGGTCCAGGGACTCGCTGGCGTCAAAGGGCAGCCACCGGGCCAGGCCCGCGCCGATGAGCTGGCCGACGATTCCCTCGACCAGGGCGATCCAGGCCAGGGCGGCGGCGACTGCCGCGACGGGGTTGCGGATGACCGCGCCGACGCAGACGCCGATCGCCGCGAAGGCCACATTGGCCGCCACGCCGCCGCCCAGCGTGGCCCAGGCCCCGGCCGCGGACAGGTGGAAGGTGCCGCCCCTGGCGCTCCACCAGGCGGCCGTGACGGCGATGGCGACCAGGCCGGAGAGCAGCCCGGCGGCCGCGCCCGCGAGCCCGTAGACGGCCAGCTTGGCGGCGAGGACCCGCTCCCGCCGCGGGGAGCTGAGGTAGGTATCGGTGATGGTGGCCTGCCGGTACTCCCCGGAGACGGCAAGGATGCCGAAGATGAGGGTGCAGATCGCGGCCAGGCCGACGTGCGCGTAGGCCCGGCCCTGCAGCGCCGGGTCGTGGACGTTCCCCCCGGACTCGATCAGGCCGGTGATGCCGGCCACCACGATCAGCGGGCCGGCGGCCAGCAGCAGCCACGGGCCGCGGACGGTGATGATCTTGCGCAGCTCGCCGCGGATCATCGCGACGTCCCGGTCAGGCTCAGGAAGGCCGATTCCAGCGCTGCGCTCGTATCGCCGATCTCGCGCAGCGGGCCGGCGAAGCGCAGCTCCCCGGCACTGACGATCACGACGTCATCGACCGTCTGGGCGATCTCGCTGAGCACGTGGCTGGCGATCACGACGGTGCGGCCCTCGCTGGCCTGGTCGCGCAGCAGGCCGCGGAGCCAGGCGGCACCGGCCGGGTCGAGGCCGTTAGCCGGCTCGTCGAGCACGAGCACGAGCGGGTCGCCGAGGAGAGCGGCGGCGATGCCGAGGCGCTGCCGCATCCCCAGGGAGAACCCGCGGACCCGCCGGCCCGCATCCCCCGTCAGCTGGACCTGATCCAGGACCACGTCCACGCGGTCGTCGGGAATGCCGCCCGCGGCCGCCAGCACGCGCAGGTGATCGCGGGCGCGGCGGCCGGGATGAAAGCCAGTCGCCTCCAGCAGCGCGCCGACGCAGCGGCGCGGATAAGCCAGACGGTCATAAGGCACGCCGCCGATCAGCGCCTTCCCCGCGGTGGGCCGGACCAGGCCGAGTGCCATGCGCAGCGTGGTGGTCTTGCCTGACCCGTTGGGGCCGAGGAACCCGGTCACCTTCCCTTCCGCAGCGGTGCAGGACACGTCGCAGACTGCGGTGACCCTGCCGAAGGTCTTCGTCAGGCCACGCAGGTCAATCTCCATGGTGTGCTCCCGTCAGTGGACTCTCCGTGAACAGTAGTTCATGAATAATCGTTCATAACGGCGAGTTTGGCAATCGGCTCCACCAAGGTGACTGCTGCACCAGGCTCCGGGCGGCGGCTCAGCTCCCGGCGACGGCGGTCTCGTACAGGGCCTTGACGTCCCGGCCGAACACGGCGGCGTAGGAGATGTCCGCCGAGTCCCCGCCCTCCTGGTAGCCGCCGATGACCCCGATCACCGTGACCCCGCCGATGGCCGCGCCCGTGTCGATGAGGAACGGGCTGCCACTGGTGCCGTTAGTGAAGTGATCGCAGTCGAATTCGAGCTGGGTGGAACTGAAGGCCAGGGTGCGGTTCTGGCAGCTAATCGGCTCATCCTGGGTATTGGGGTAGCCGCTGACGCGCACCACCGCGCCGGACGGCTGGTCGATGCCCAGGCGCTCGCCGCCGGTGACCTCCTCGATCGTCTTGCCGCCGCGGGGATGAGCCACGGTCAGGAACGCCACGTCATGGTCGGGATCAGCCGAGGATGCCCACGCCGAGTCGACGAAGACGCGGGTGACCTTCCAGACCCCGTACGGCGCGGCCCCCTTGTCATAGGCGGGCACGAACGCCAGGGCGCCGAAGCCGGCACCCGGGTAGGCGGCCAGGCAATGGGCGGCCGTCAGGATGAGGTTCCCGGCCGGGCTGTCAACGACGCTTGCCGTGCAGAAGTGCGAGCCGAGGCGGCCGCCGCTGACCGAGAACAGCGCCCCGACCGCTGGCGTCCGGGCGGCCGGGATGGCCTGCACGAGCGCCATCGGCACCAGGGCCGACGGGGCGGCCGTCATCGGCCACAGCACGGCGACGAGCGTCATGAGGAGCGTGACGGCGGCCGCTATCCAGGCCGAGCGCCAGCGCCGCCTCGGCTGGAGCGCCGCGGGCCGGTACGGGATCAGCTCCTGACCGCTCGCTAGCTCTCCGCGACCCTGCATCCTCACCCGACCACGTGTCCGCGCGGCCGCGGTGTTCCGCTCCGCCTCACTAGTAATTGTGCGGGTCAGGGCCGAGGCTTTGCTCTGCGTTTGCTGAGGATCTGCTAGGCATTGACTCGCCGGGTCCCGAGCTCGGCTCTTCGCCCTCTTCGCGCTGCCGGAGGTAAGCGGCCAGGACCCGCTGATTGGCCACCCTGACCGGGATGATCGCCGGGAGCCCGTCGACCGGGTACACCCTGGCCGGGCCTGCCGGGCCGTCGCCGGTCAGCCTGCCGCCGGTGATCCGGGCCAGGAACCCGTGCGCGCACATCGTGCCCGTCGGGGTCCCCTCCTGGATGAACGTCACGAACTCGCGGACCACGACGACGTCCAGCCCGGTCATCTCGCGGACCATCCGCACCGCCGCGTCCTGCGGTGCCTCTCCCGGCGCGCACGGGTCGCCCGGCAGCGAGGCCGGGGCCTGCGCCGGGCCGCCGGGCGGGTGGACGAGGACGATCTCGCCGGCGTCGGTCTCGACCACCACCAGCGCGCCGTGATAGTCGAAGGGCTCCATGACCGGCAGTGTAGGCAGCTGCCCTGACAGTCCGCGCTCCAGTCCGCGCTCGCGTCGCGGGCTCACGGGATGAGCGCGATCTTCCCGCTGGTGTGACCGGTCATGATCGCCTGGTGCGCCTGCGCCACCTCGGTGAGCGGGTAGGTCTGCGACACCAGGACCCGCAGCGAGTCGCTGTCGGCCAGCCGCACCAGCTCCAGGCGCGCGGCGTCGCGGATCTCCGTGCCGGGGTCGGCTCCGGGCGCGCCGCCGAGCACCTGGATGCCCAGCTCAAGGCCCCGTGCGGACGCGGCTATGGTGGCGATCCGGGCCCGGTCGGCGACAAGCTCGAGCGAGACATCGATGGCCTCGTCGGTGCCGACCAGATCGAGGGCCGCGTCCACGCCGCCGGGGGCGACGCCCCGGACCCGGTCCGCGAGACCCGCGCCGTAGGCGACCGGGATGGCGCCCAGCTCGCGCAGCAGGTCGTGCCGGGCCGGGCTCGCCGTGCCGATCACGGTCGCGCCGCGGGCCGCCGCGAGCTGGACCGCGACCAGCCCTACTCCCCCCGCCGCGCCGTGAATCAGCACGGTGTCGCCCGCGTGCACGCCGGTGGCAACCAGCGCATGCCAGGCCGTCGCGCCGGTCAGCAGCAGCCCGGCCGCCTGCGCCCAGTCGAGCGACGCCGGCTTGGGTACCAGCGCCTGCGCCGGGACGACCAGCTCGGCGGCATAGGCACCCGGCGCGCGGTAGGCGATGACCTCATCGCCTACGGCGACCGGCCCGGCAGGGCCGATCGCGTCAGGCCCGACCGCCGTGACCACGCCGGCGGCCTCGAAGCCGAGCCGCAGCGGAAGCCGGGCCGGGTCGGTGCCGAACATGCCGCTGTAGGCCTTGTGGTCGACGGGATTGACACCGATGGCGCGGACCTCGATCCGCGCCTCGCCGGGCCCCGGCTCCGGGGTGGGCTGATCGGTGACGGACAGGACCTCGGGACCGCCGTACCCGGTGGCGATGCAGACAAGGGACATGGCTGCGGCAACCACGGCCCGGCATCCTGGCATTCCCGTGGTGTTGACGCAACTGCCGCCGCCGCACCAAGACCTGGGTGCGGCGGCGGCAGTGCTGGGCTGTGCTGGCTGAAGTGCTGGGCTGTGCTGGCGGCTGAACTGGGCCGCTAGGCGGCCGGCCCGGTGCCCAGCACCACGGTGGCGGAGTGCGACTGGCCGGACTGGTCGAGCCAGGTCACCGAGACGCTGTCGCCGGGATGCCGGGTCGTCATCGCGTTCCGGAGGGCCGTCGGCGAGCTGATGGTCTTCCCGCCGAGCGACACGATCGTGTCCCCGGCGCTGATCCCGGCGCCTGCGGCGGCGCCGCCCTGCACCACCCCGGCGACGGTCGCGCCGCTGCCGGTCGCGCCGTTGCCAAGCGCGGAGCCTGGCAGGCCCGCCTGCCCGGTGGGCTGGCTGGAGATCTCCACGCCCAGGATCGCGGTGGGCCCGATGTGCACCGTGGCCGAGGCCGTGCCCGCCGTGATCTTCCCGGCGATGGACAGGGCGCGGTTGATCGGGATGGCGAACGCCTGCTCCGTGGCGCCCGAGGTCTGGGTCGGCGAGGACGAGGCCGCGGTGTCCATGCCCACCACCTGGCCTGCGGTGTTGAGCAGCGGGCCGCCGGAGTCGCCGGGCTGGATCGCGGCGTTGATCTCGATCATGTTGGTCAGCTGCTCAGAGCTGCCGCTGCCCGCGTCCTGCGCGGTGATGGCCCGCCCCAGGCCCGTCACCTTGCCTGCCGCGACGGAAGGCAGGCCGCCGCGGCCGCCCGCGTTCCCCAGCGCCACGACCTTCTTGCCGGCCGCCACCGTCGAGGAATCGCCGATGCGCGCGGTCTTGAGCCCCGAGGCCCCGCTGAGCTTGAGCACCGCGACATCGTGCGTGGCGTCGTAACCGGTGACGGTCGCGGTGTAGGTCTGGCCGTTCCCGACATCGGTCACCCGGATCGACGTGGCCCCGTCGATCACGTGGTTGTTGGTGAGCACCTCACCGCTGGCGGTCAGCACGATCCCGGTCCCGGCCGACTCGGCGCCCTGGGCACCCAGGGTGGAGACGATGTCTACGACCGCCGGGTCGGTCATCGAGACGATGGAGGCCGTGCTCAGCGACCGGCTGACGAGCGCGCCGCCGGCCGAGCCGGGGAGGCCTACCGCCCAGGCCGTGGCGCCCGCGCCGATGGCGAAGGCCGCCACGCCAGCGGCTACGCCAGCCAGCACGCGGCGCGGCCGCCGGGGGGACGAGAGCGGTGGCTGCGGCGGGTACCAGCCCGCCTGACCCGGAGGAACGCCAGGTCCGGCCGGGAATCCCGCGCCCGGCTCTGGTGCCTGTGGTTCCGGGTACGCAGGTGATTCCGGGTACGCAGGTCCCTGCGTCTCCGGCTGACCGTGGACCGTGTTCATGACGCTCATCCCTCCGATGCGTGCGCTCCTCTGGCGCACATCCCGACTATCGGAGATGAACCTGAGCGTTAGCTCCGGTTGTTTGCTGACAGTTTCCTGAATGCCGGCTGAAGCTGAGAGTCAGCTGAACGCCCCGCCGATGCAAACGCCTGCCCCTCAGCCGGTGGCGTGGAGCCAGCGCACCGGAGCACCGGCCCCGGCGTGGCGGAACGGCTCCAGCTCGTCATCCCAGGGCTGGCCCAGCAGCAGCGACAGCTCCGCTTCCAGCGAGCCGCCAAGGGCCGGGTGACGGGGTCCGTGCAGGTCGCGCAGGCTGCCTAGCTCGTCGGAGCGCCCGTGGTCCAGGTGCCCGTGGTCCAGGTGCCCGTGGTCGAGATGTGCCGACCCGGACCGGGACGACGCCGCGAGCGCCATGGCGGCCCGCAGGCGCCCCTCCGGAACGAGGATGTCGCCGTTGGCCGACACCGTGGCGCTGAAGGTGCCCAGCGCCGGCGTGTAGCTGTAGCGAACCGGGTCGCAGCCGGGACTCGCGTCCTCGGTCACCTCGAACCGCAGCCGGTTCCAGCCGGCCAGCGCCGAGGTCATCGCGCCCGACGAGCCGGGGCGGCCCTGCCAGTCGAGCTCGGCCCGCAGCGCCCCCGGCGATGCGGGCTGATCGACCCAGGGCAGGCTCACGGGTACACCAAGAACCCCAGCGACGGCCCACTCGATATGCGGGCACAACGCCGGGGGCGCAGAGTGAATCTGCAGCACGCCACGTGCGGACACTCGACCTCCCTGCAGCCGACCAGGTGCGTCTTCCCCAACGACCTCGTCGCCCGCAGGCGCCGTGACAGCGCTGCCGCGCTCGGATCACATTGTGCCCTACTGGCAGCACCGGCACCAGCACCGGGCTAGGGGCGAGCCACTTTTGCCCGCTCACCCAGGCGAAATCTGGGCCGCCGCATGATGTGATAGAGGTGTGAAACGGGCAGAAGGGGCACCGGATCCGCGCTTAGCCGACCCGGGTCGGCCGGGGGCCACGGCTGCCGGCCGCAGCGAGCCTCGCGACACCGCGGCCAAGCTGTTCGTGGCCGAGATGTACGGAGCGCAGCTCGACCAGCTCGCCGCCATCCTTGGCGTCCCTACCCGGCGGGCGGGCGAGGTCGCGGCCCGGTGGGTGGCCCGGGGCCAGGCGCAGGCCGGCCGGCTCGGTCCGGGCCCGCGGTGGGTCTGGCTGACGAAGACGGGGCTGGTCAGCTGCGGGCTGCCGTATGTGGCCAACCCGCCCGCGCTGTCCCGCCTGGCTCACATGCGGGCCGTCATCGCGGTCCGGCTGGCGCTCGAATCGGTCCCGGCCTATGGCCCCGCGAGCGCGCACTGGCGCAGCGAGCGGCGGCTGCGGGCACGGCTGGGCGGCCGGCTCGGGCTGCGTGACCACCTCCCGGACGCCGAGGTGCACTGGCCCGAGTTTCCCGCGGGTGGCGGGGTACCGTGGGCCGGCGAGTGCTGGGCGATCGAGGCTGAGCTGACGCCCAAGACGGTCAGCCGGACCACCGCCATCATGCGCGAGCTGCTGACCCGGACCGGTGATTACGGCTGCGCGGCTGCCGACGTCCGGGTCCCTGGCCGGCCGCCGCGCCATGCGCGGGTGATCTACCTGTGCGCGCCCGCGGCGGCGAGCACCGTGGCCCGGGCGCGGGACGCCCTGGGCGGCGACGGGGCCAGGATCGAGATCCGCTCCCTGCCGCCGGGCGGGTACCTGCCGTCGCCCGGCGGGGGAACTCCGCCATGATCGGCTGGCTGGCCAGCCGCGCCGCCAGGCTCGCCGCGCGGGTCCTCGGCCTCCTGGTACTGGCCGCCGTCCTGCTCGGGGCGGCCCCGGTCACGCTGGTGGCCGGCGCTAGCGCGTGGGTCGCCTGGCTGCGCGGCCTGCCGCCGCGGCGGCTCTACCGGGAAGCGCTGTGGCTGGGGCCCATGGTCGCGGCCTGGCTGGCCGCGATCGCCGTGGCCTCGGGGGCGTGGCAGCAGGTGGCCGCCGCGCCGTATCTAGCCTGGACCGCCATGTGGCGCCTGGCCGCCGAGGGCGCGTATCCGCGTGCGGCGGTGCTGATCGCCCCGATTGCGTTACCGCTGGGTCTGGCGGCGGGCGGCCTGGCGTGGTCGTACCGGACGCGAGCCATGGCCTCGGCGGCCGGCGGGGCGTCCGCGGGCTCGGCCGTGTCCTTTGACCTGCGGCAATGGCGCCACCAGGTCCGCGCCGCCGCGGCGCGGATAGCCGTCCCGGGCGCCGTGCCGCTGACCACGGCCGCCGGAGACGTCGTCGTCGGGGCCGTTATCCGCGCCATCGGTCACCCGGCCACTCCCCTGGCCCGGCTGCGCTATGAGCGGCTGCGGTCGCACCAGGTGGTGATCGGCGGCACGGGCACCGGGAA
>DATCEO010000237.1:0-11352 GCA_036510065.1 Streptosporangiaceae bacterium
GACCGCGCACCCGACCTCGCAGGCCGAACCCCATTCGGGAGAACCGGGCGCCGGGGCAGTAAGCTCCGGCCCATGAAGCTGAACGGAACCTCCGCGATCGTCTCGGGCGGGGCCAGCGGCCTGGGCGAGGCGACAGTACGGGAGCTGGCCGCGGCTGGCTGCAAGGTCGTCGTCGCCGATCTGAATGCCGAGCGCGGCAAGGCCATCGCCGAGGAGATCGGCGGCGCCTACGCGCAGACCGACGTCTCCGACGAGGAGTCCGTGCGCGCGGCCGTCGACGCGGCCGCGGCCCTCGGCGCGCCGCTGCGCGTGGCGGTGAGCTGCGCGGGCATCGGGTGGGCGGCCCGCACCGTCGGCCGGGACGGGTCGCCGCATGACCTGTCCGCCTACCGCAAGGTCATCGACGTCAACCTGATCGGGACCTTCAACCTGATGCGCATCGCCGCGGCCCGGATCGCCACGACCGAGCCTGCCGACGCCGACGGCCAGCGCGGCGTCGTGATCAACACGGCGTCCATCGCCGGGATCGAGGGCCAGACCGGCCAGATCGCCTATTCCGCGTCCAAGGGCGGGATCATCGGCATGACCGTCCCGGCCGCCCGTGACCTGGCCGCCATCGGAGTCCGGGTGAACACGGTCTGCCCCGGCATCATCGATACGCCGATCTACGGCAGCGGTCCCGCCAGCGATGAGTTCAAGGCCAAGCTCGCCGCCCCGGTGGTCTTCCCCAAGCGGATGGGCACGGCCGCCGAGTTCGCTGCGCTGGTGCGGTCGCTCATCGAGAACGACTACATGAACGCGGAGATCATCCGCTTCGACGGCGGGATCAGATTCCAGCCCAAGTAGGCCCCGTCAGCCCTGAGGAGAGTCGATGGCTGAGCCCGTGCTGACCGAGGTCATTGACGCCGTCGCGGTCATCACGATCAACCGTCCCGAGGCCAGGAACGCCGTCAACGGGGCGGTCGCCCGTGGCATCGCCGCCGCCATCGAGGAATTCGACGGCCGCGCCGATATCCGCGTCCTGGTGCTGACCGGTGCTGGCGGCAACTTCAGCGCCGGCATGGACCTCAAGGGCTTCCTGGCCTGCGACGCGCCGGTAGCCGGCGATCGCGGCTTCGGCGGGATCACCGAGCGGCCGCCGGCCAAGCCGGTCATCGCGGCCGTGGAGGGCTACGCGCTGGCCGGCGGGTTCGAGCTGGTGCTGGCCTGCGACCTGATCGTGGCCAGCGAGGCGGCGCGGTTCGGGCTGCCCGAGGTCCGCCGCGGCCTGGTGGCCGGCGCCGGCGGCCTGCTCCGGCTGCCCCGGCGCATCCCGTACCACCTGGCCATGGAGATCGCCCTGACCGGGGAGCACTTCCCGGCCCAGCGGCTGCAGGCAACGGGCCTGGTGAACCAGGTCGTCCCGGCCGGGGAAGCGCTGGCGGGCGCCATGGCCCTCGCGCAGCGCGTGGTGCCCGGTGCCCCGCTGGCGCTGGCGGCGACCAAGGCCGTCATCACGCGGGCGACGGACTGGGACAGCGGCGAGGCATTCGCCCGGCAGGCCGAGATCATTAACCCGGTCTTCACCTCGGCGGACGCGAGGGAGGGGGCAGCGGCCTTCGCGCAGAAACGGCCGCCGGCCTGGCGCGGCCAGTAGCTAGGATCTCCCGTCAGGTAGCCAGCGGGGAACCACCGGGAGAATAGCTATGACAGATCCGCAGATCAGCGTTGTTGTGCCCTTTTACAACATTGAGGATCTGCTGGGCGACTGCCTGGCCTCCATCGCCGCCCAGACCTATCCCGACTTCGAGGTCATCATGGTCGACGATGGGTCGTCCGACGGGAGCGCGGCCATCGCGGCCGCCCAGGCGGCGGCCGACCCGCGGTTCATCCTGCTGCAGGTGCCCAATGGCGGCCCCGGCCCCGGTTCCGCCCGTAACCGCGGTGTCGAGCGCGCCCGGGGGACGTACCTGGCGTTCGCGGACTCCGACGACGCCCTGCCTTCGCACGCCTACGAGCGCATGCTGCACGCGCTGGAGAGCTCGGGCTCGGACTTCGTATCCGGAAATGTCTTGCGGCTGGGCCCGATGGGCATCACCCAGTCGGCGCTGCACGCCAAGGCCATCAAGGGCCGGAAGACGGGCACCCACATCAGCCGGACGCCCGCGCTGTTCTACGACGTCTCGGTGTTCAACAAGTTATTCCGCCGGTCGTTCTGGGATAGCCATGACCTGACCTTCCCCGAGGGCATCGTCTGGGAGGACCTGCATCTCATTACCCGGGCGCACGTGCTGGCCCGGGCCGTGGACGTCATCCCGGAGCCGATCTACTACTGGCGCGAGCGGGGCACGGGCGGCCTGTCGATCACGCAGTCCCGGACCGACATCAGCAACTACCGGGACCGCATCAACGTGCTGCTGTTCATTGACTCGTTCCTGCGCTCGCACAAGCCGGCCCGGATGGTCCGCCAGCATCAGCGCAAGGCGCTGGACAACGACGTCTGGCTGTATGTCGGCGAGCTGGGCCGCACGGACGCCGCGTTCAAGGCCGAGTTCATGACCCTGACCCAGTCGTACCTGGCCCAGGTCGACCGGCGGGTCTTCGCCAGGCTGCCCTCGCCGCATCGTCTCGCTTACCACCTGATCCAGCGCGGCAAGCTGGACGAGCTGATCGAGCTGGTCATGTGGCTGGCGGAGCAGCCGATCAAGACGGTGCCCGTGGTCCGGGAGCACGGCCGGCTCCGGGCCGACCTGCCGTTCCGGCTGGACCGCGAGCTCAGGGTGCCGCCCCGCCTGTACCGGCCGCACTGGCGCGAGCTAGCCCCGTTCGTCCGCGTGGAGAGCATCGAGTGGGCGGGCGACAGCCTGGTCATCAGCGGAGCCGCCTTCGTCCCGTCGGTGGACATTACCAGGCGCCGGCACGTCTCCAAGGTCGTGGTGCTGGTACCGCGCCAGGGCAGGCGGCTGCCGATCGTCTTGCCGGCCCGCTCGACCGAGCACCCGTTCGCGACCGGCTGGTCCGGGCAGGAGCGGTACGCCTATGACTGGGCGGGCTTTCGCTGCGAGATCAGCCCGCGCTGGTTCCGGGCCGGCGGTCGCTGGCTGACGGGCGACTGGGAAGGATTCCTGCTGGTCCGGGGGCGGGGCATCTGGCGCCCCTCTCGCCTGCACACCCCGGTAGTGGGGCCCGCCGAGCGGCCCGCGCCGCGGCAGGTCGCGCCCGGCATCCGGCTCGGCGCCCGCTGGGTCGGCCGCCAGCTGCACGTGCAGGTGGTGCCGACTCCGGCCGTGCTGCGCCGCTGCGAGCACGCCGGCGATGAGCTCGTGCTGGAGGTGGACCTCGAGCAGCCAGGCGCGCGGCGGGTCATGCGGCTGGATACGCGGCGGGACGCCGATCTCGTGCTGGCCTGGTCCAGGGGCGCCTCGCAGCAGGAGCTGGGCGCCACCAGCCAGCTGCTCAGCGACGGCACGGTCCGGCTGCGGGCCGCCGTTAAGGACGCCGACCTGCTCAAGGCGCTGTCGCCGGCTGGCCTGGCGGGCGGGGCCATGGGCCGGGACGAGGCCGTCGAGTGGGACCTGTACGTCACCACGGCGGCCCTCGAGCGGACCCGGGTGGCGTTCCCCGGCGACCTGCCCGAGTACACCTACGTCGCCGACAACAGGGAGATCGTCGTGGAGCGGACCAGGTACGACAACGCCGCTATCGTGCGGCGCGGCCAGGTGCCGGTCATCGACCAGCACGCCTGGACGGCCGGCGGCAGCCTGATCCTGTCCGGCAGCTACGCCGGCGCACCCGGCGCCCCCTGCGAGGGCGTGCTGACCCGCAAGGGCTCCACCGACCGGCACGTGGTGGCGATGGCCCGGGACGGCGAGCGCTTCACGATCACTATCGACGCGACCGCCATGCCGTCGTTCGGCCGGCAGCTGCCGCTGCGCGACGGCACCTGGCAGGTCGGCGTGCGGGAGGCCGGCCAGGCCGGCGCCGACGAGGGTATGACCCCGGTCTACGATCACGCCCGGCTGGCGCAGGTAGGCGACAAGCGGCTCAACTTCGGCCCTAAGTCCTATCGCTTTACCACCAGCGGCTACGACAGGCCGATCCTGACGGTCGGCCCGGCCCTGAAGATCCTCGAGCATGGCCGGCTGCAGCGCAAGGTGCTGCGCAGCGTGTACTACCCGCTCCAGCAGCGGCGGCCGCTGCGGGACGCGGTGGTGTTCATCAGCTGGAAGGGCAAGCAGTGCGGCGACAACCCGGGGGCCATCGCCCGCGAGCTGCGGCGGCGCGGCGATACCCGCGATCACCTCTGGGTGGTCAGCGACTGGGCGGTCCCGGCTTCGGACGGCGCCACCTCGGTACTGGCCGGCACCGAGGAGCACTACGAGGCGCTTGCCCGGTGCAAGTACCTGATCACCAATGACGACATGCAGAGCTGGTACGGCAAGCGCGATGGCCAGGTCTACGTGCAGACCTGGCACGGCACGCCGCTCAAGCGGATCGGCTTCGACGTGGCGCAGCCGCAGTTCATCAGCGGCACCAGCTATCTCGACCACCTCCGGCAGGACGTAGCCAAGTGGGACCTGCTGCTGTCGCCCAACCCGTTCAGCACGCCGATCATGGCGCGGGCCTTCCGCTACGACGGCGAGATCTGCGAGTCGGGGTATCCCCGCAACGACGCGCTGTGCAGCGGGGCCACCGAGCGGGTAGCGGGCCAGGTCCGGGCCCGGCTCGGCATCCCGCCCGGCAAGCGCGTGATCATGTACGCGCCGACCTGGCGCGACGACCAGTACTACGCCTCGGGACGGTACCGGTTCGACTTCCGGCTGGACCTGGAGCAGGCCTGGAAGCGCCTGGGGGAGGACTATGTCATCCTGCTCCGCGGTCACCATCACATGGCCGACGACATCCCGGCCGGGAGCCGGCCCGGTTTCGTGATCAATGTCACCGCTTACCCGGACATTACCGAGCTGTTCCTGGTCAGCGACGCGATCATCACGGACTACTCGTCGGTGATGTTCGACTTCGCGCCGACCGGCAGGCCGATGCTCTTCTTCACCTACGACCTGGCCCAGTACCGAGACCAGCTGCGCGGCTTCTACTTCGACTTCGAGGCGCAGGCTCCCGGCCCGCTGCTGTCCACTTCCGCCGAGGTGGTCGAGGCGATCGCGAACCTGGATCAGGTGGCGGCCCAGTACGCCGACGCCTACCGCGCGTTCGCCGCCCGGTTCTGCCCGCTCGACGACGGGAAGGCGGCCGCGCGGGCCTGCGACCGCATCTTCGGCGGCTAGGGGAGTTGCGGCTAGGGGCCGTGCGGCTAGGCGGGCTCGGGCGAGGCCAGCGGGCCGCGCGGACCCGCCTTCCGGGGCGCGGAGCGCCCGCTCGACGGCCGGGCCTGGGGAGCGCGGCTGGCCAGCTGCTCGCGGAGCCGGCCCCGGGCCCGGTGCAGCCGGGACATCACCGTGCCGACGGGCGTCCCCATGATCTCGGCTATCTCCTTGTACGGATAGCCCTCCACGTCGGCCAGGTACACCGTCATCCGGAACGCCTCCGGCAGGTCCAGCAGCGCCTGCACGATCTCGGCGTCCCCGAGCCGGTCCATGGCCTCAGCTTCAGCCGACCTCGCCCGGGGCGAGTCGGTCTGCCAGTCGCGCTCGAAATCGGCGCCCAGCTCCTGGACGGGCTCGCGGCGGCGCTTCCGGTAGCCGTTGATGAAGGTGTTGGCCAGGATCCTGTTCAGCCAAGCCCGCAGGTTGGTGTCGGGCTTGAACTGGTGAAACGCCGCGTACGCCTTGGCTGATGTCTCCTGGACGAGGTCCTCGGCGTCGCTGGCGTTCCTGGTCATCCGAAGCGCGGCCGGGTAAAGCCTGCTGAGCGCAGGCAGCACGTCCTGCTCGAACCGCGCGTGCAGGTCGGGCTTTTGACCCATCGGACTCATCCTCGTTCCCAGCTCCAAGGCCGCGCACCTTGCTGGCCTCCCACCCTATAGACGTCTCGCGGAGCCGCCGGGATCGTCCCTGGTCCAAGAAATCTGGCGGGCCTGTGGCCGGCCCCCGCAGCGTCGGCCCCTGGCTGCCAGTATCACGGTGGCAGCAGCCGCTGACGGTTAGCTGAAGGCCAGCTCAAATCCAGCTGTGGAACCACATGCGCGAGAGCCAGGACGAGTACGGAATCACCTGGGCGGCGAGGATCGGGTAGAGATAGGCGAAGTTGGCCAGGACGGCCAGCAGGTAGGCGCCGCCGACCACGGCACCCACGGCGCGGCGGCCCGGCGAGGCCCGGCTGGGCCCGATGGTCAGGCCCAGGCACAGGGTGATGGCGATGATCATGAATGGCTCGAACACCACGGCGTAGTAGAAGAACTCGGTCCGGTGGTCGTGCCAGTAGAACCAGATCCACGGCAGCCAGCCGGCGGCCACCCCCAGCAGCGCCGACCCGGCCCGCCAGTCGCGCCGCAGCAGCCACCAGACCAGGCAGAAGGCCAGGGCCGCGGCGCCACCCCACCAGATCAGCGGCGTGCCGACCGCGATGACCTCCTGCTCGGTGCCGGAGCCGCACGGCTTGCCGCATACCGAGTAGAAGGAGATCGGGCGGGCCAGCACCAGCCAGCCCAGGGGATTGGACTTGTAGGTCTGGGTCGAGCTCAGTCCGAGGCCGAACTGGAGCATCCACTTGTTGTAGCCGAGCCAGGCCGCGATGGTGGAGGTTGTCTGGTGGTGGCTGCTCAGCGCGGCGCCGTTGCGGTCGTAGCCGTAGGGGGTGGCGAACCAGCCGGTCCACGAGGCCACGTAGACCAGGGCCGGGACGATCCCGAACCACACTGGCAGCCACTTGACGTCGCTGCGCAGCACGCCGAGCAGGCGCCCCGGGTACCCGGCCGCCCGCCGCGCGCCGAGGTCCCAGGCGATGACCAGGCCCGCAAAGGCCAGGATGAACCAGGCCCCGTTCCACTTGCAGGCGACCGCGCAGCCCAGGCAGACCCCGGCCAGGACCCGCAGCCAGCGGATGCCCAGCTTGGGGCCGGCGGCTGCGTCCCGGCCGGTGGTGACCGTCGCGGCCGCGGCGGCCAGCCGGGCCCGGGTCCGGTCCCGGTCGATCACCAGCAGTCCGAACGCGGCCAGCACCCAGAACATGACGAAAATGTCCAGGATGGCGGTGCGGCTGAGCACCAGCTCCAGGCCGTCCAGCGCCATCAGCAGGCCCGCGACGCAGCCGAGCAGGGTGGAGCGGGTCATCCGCCGGACGATCCGGGCCAGCATCAGGATCGCCAGCGAGCCGACCAGGGCCACGGTAAACCGCCAGCCGAACGGCGTCAGGCCGAACAGCCATTCGCCCACGGCCATCATCAGCTTGGCCAGCGGCGGATGCGCGACCAGCTCGGCCTGCGTGCCGGCCAGGATGTGCGTGTTGCCCCTGGTCAGCAGCGCGTTGGCGTTCTTGACGTGCTGGATCTCGACGCCGTGCTGGAGAATGCCCCACGCGTCCCCGACGTAGTAGGTCTCGTCGAAGACCACGGCCCGGGGGACGCTGAGCCGGTTGAACCGCAGGAACGCGCCGAACAGCGTGACCAGCAGCGGGCCGGCCCAGCCCCAGACGACGCTGCCGGGCATGGGCGGCACCATCCAGCGCCGGTTCTCCGCCGGGTCCTGGGCCGCCCGCGCGGAGCCGCCCGGCCCGGGGTTGGCCGGCCAGCTCGTCTGCGCCGGCCCGGTGGCGTCGGCGGGGCCGGCCGGCGCCGTCTCCTCTGCCCTCATCGAGTGCCATGGTAAGGGCGGCGCCCACTAGCCTGGGCGGCGTCATGCAACGTTCTGCGAACGACGGCGAGCGGCCGCAGGCCGGCGAGCCGTCCGAGCCCGGCGGGGACGCAGGGATCCTGACGATCGCCGCCACGCCGATCGGCCAGCCGGGCGACGCCTCCGCCCGGCTCATCGCCGCGCTGCGCACCGCACCGGTCATCGCGGCCGAGGACACCCGGCGGCTCCGGCGGCTGGCCGCGGCCCTGGGCATCGCGGTGGCCGGCCGGCTCGTGTCGTACTACAACGAGGTGGAAGCGCGCCGGGTGCCCGCGCTGCTGGCCGAGCTGCTCGGCGGCACCGATGTCCTGCTGGTCTCCGACGCGGGCATGCCGGCGGTCAGCGATCCGGGATACCGGCTGGTGGCGGCGGCCGCGGCGGCCGGGGTCCGGGTCACCGCCCTGCCGGGGCCGTCGGCGGTGACCGCCGCGCTGGCCATCTCGGGCTTGCCGAGCGACCGGTTCGTCTTCGAGGGCTTCCCGCCGCGGAAGGCGGGCGAGCGCGCGCGGCGATTCGCTGACCTGGCCAGCGAGCCCCGCACGCTGATCTTCTTCGAGTCGCCGCGCCGCGTGGCGGCCACCCTGCCGGAGCTGGCCGGGGCCTTCGGCCCGGACCGGCGCGCCGTCGTCTGCCGCGAGCTGACCAAGACTTACGAGCAGGTGGTCCGCGGCACGCTGGCCGAACTGGCCGCGGCATTCTCCGGCGGCGCGCTGGGCGAGGTCACGATCGTGGTGGCCGGCGCCCCGGCCGCGATCGCGACCCTGACCCCGGAGGAGGCCGCGGACGAGGTGGTGCTCCGGCAGCGGGACGGCATGCCGCGGAATAAGGCCATCGCGGCGGTAGCCAGGGAACGCGGGCTGCTTCGGAGCGCGGTCTACGACGCCATGGTGGCCAGGGCGCGCTCCCAGTTATGAGGAACCGGCCGGGGCTATCCTCCCCTAGGCTGGATGGCATGTCGTCGACCAGCCGTCCTATTCTTGCCGCTCCCGCCTGGCCGTATGCCAACGGCCCGCGCCACATCGGGCATGTGTCGGGCTTCGCGCTGCCCTGTGACATGTTCTCGCGCTATCAGCGGATGGCGGGTAACGACGTGCTGATGGTCAGCGGCACCGACGAGCACGGCACGCCGATCCAGGTCCAGGCCGACGCCGAGGGCCTGAGCGCGCGCGAGCTGGCCGATCGGTACAACGCCGTTATTACCGAAGATCTGGTCGGCCTGGACATCTCCTACGACCTGTTCACCCGGACCACCACACGCAACCACTACTCGGTGGCGCAGGAGCTGTTCCTCGGGCTCTACAACAACGGCTACATCTTCCCGCGCAAGGCGATCGGCGCCATCTCGCCGTCCACCGGCCGGACGCTGCCCGACCGCTACATCGAGGGCACCTGCCCGATCTGCGGATACGACGGCGCCCGGGGTGACCAGTGCGACAACTGCGGCAACCAGCTGGACCCGGCTGACCTGATCAACCCGCGTTCCAAGATCAACGGGGAGTCCCCGGTCTTCGTGGAGACCGAGCAGTTCTTCCTGGACCTGCCCGCGTTCGCCGACGCGCTCGGGACCTGGCTGCAGAGCAAGAGCGGCCAGT
This sequence comes from Streptosporangiaceae bacterium, assembly GCA_036510065.1. Taxonomy (GTDB): domain Bacteria; phylum Actinomycetota; class Actinomycetes; order Streptosporangiales; family Streptosporangiaceae; genus DASUBV01. The sequence continues at coordinate 9,359 of DATCEO010000237.1, forward strand.
GGCGGCCGAACGTGCTCAAGTTCTCCCTCAACCTGCTCGGCGACCTGCAGCCGCGCGCGATGACCCGGGACCTGGACTGGGGCGTGCCGATCCCGCTGGACGGCTGGCGGGACCGCCCGGACAAGCGGATCTACGTCTGGTTCGACGCGGTGGTCGGCTACCTGTCGGCGTCGATTGAGTGGGCCCGGCGCAGCGGTGATCCCGACGCCTGGCGGCAGTGGTGGCAGAGCCCCGACGCCGAGTCCTACTACTTCCAGGGCAAAGACAACATCGTCTTCCACACCGAGATCTGGCCCGCCATCCTGCTGGGCTACAGCGGCCGGGGCGCCCGCGGCGGTCAGCCGGGCTCGCTCGGCCCGCTGAACCTGCCGACCGAGGTGGTCTCCAGCGAGTTCCTGACCATGGAGGGCCGCAAGTTCTCCTCCTCGCGCGCGGTCGTCATCTACGTCCGCGACTTCCTGGCCCGCTACAACGTGGACGCGCTGCGCTACTACGTGGCGGTGGCGGGCCCGGAGACCCAGGACACGGACTTCACCTGGAGCGAGTTCGTCCGGCGCAACAACGACGAGCTCGTGGCCAACTGGGGCAACCTGGTCAACCGGACCGTGTCGTTCGCGGCGCGCAACATCGGCACGATCCCGGCGGCGGGCCAGCTCACTGACGCCGACGCGGCGATACTGGAGCACTCCCGGGCGGCGTTCGCCACTGTGGGCGAGTCGCTGTCCCGGTCCCGGTTCAAGGCCGCGAGCACCACGGCCATGCGCACCGTGGCCGAGGCCAACAAGTATCTCTCCGACCAGGCTCCGTGGAAGCTGCGCGAGTCTGATCCCGACCGGATGGCCGCGATCATGCACGTCGCGCTCCAGCTGGTCAACGACGGCAAGACGCTGCTGACCCCGTTCCTGCCCGAGTCGTCGCAGAAGGTCTTCGAGATGCTCGGCGGCCAGGGGACGTGGTCGGGCATGCCCAAGATCGAGCAGGTGAACGAGGACGGCGGCCCGTCCTACCCGGTCATCACCGGCGACTACCGGAACACGCCGCGCTGGGAATCGGCACCGATCGCGGCGGGGACGCCGCTGGCGCCCCCCGTGCCGCTGTTCACCAAGCTGGACCCGTCGGTGGTCGAGGAGGAACTGGCCCGGCTGGAGACCTCGTGACTTTCGAGCGCCCGGCCGCGCCCGATCCGGAGCCGCTGCCCGCGGCGGCGTTCGACAGCCACTGTCACCTGGACATGATCGAGGTCCCGGTCGCCGACGTCCTGGCGGCCGCCGCGGCGGCAGGAATCAACCGGGTCGTGACGGTCGGCTGCGACCTGCCGTCCTCGCACTGGGCGCTCAGGTGCGCCGTCGACCACGAGGACGTCCTCGCCGCGGTGGCGATCCACCCGAACGAGACCGCCGCGGCCGCCTCGACTCCCGCGCAGCGCGACGGCGTGCTAGCCGAGATCAGCGAGCTGGCCGGGCGGCCTGAGGTCCGGGCGGTCGGGGAGACCGGGCTGGACTACTACCGCGATGACGCGCCGCCGGCGCTGCAGCGCGAATGGTTCCGCGCGCACATCCAGATCGCCAAGCAGGCGGGCAAGGCGCTGATGATCCACGACCGGGACGCGCACGACGACGTGCTCGCGATCCTCGCGGAGGAAGGCGCCCCGGAGCACGTGATCTTTCACTGCTTCTCGGGCGACGCGGCCATGGCCCGGCGGTGCGCCGACGCCGGCTACGTGCTGAGCTTCGCGGGCACGCTGACGTTCGCCAACGCACCGCGGCTGCGCGAGGCGGCCGCGGTCACGCCGGCCGAGCTGCTGCTGGTGGAGACCGACGCGCCGTTCCTGACCCCGGTCCCCAACCGCGGCAAGTCGAATGCGCCGGCCCAGGCCGCGCATACGCTGCGGGCCCTGGCGGCGGTGAAGCAGCTGGACGTCGCGGAGCTGTGCGCGGTTGTGCAGCGCAACGGGGAACGAGTCTTCGGCCCGTGGTCGGGAGCGCCGTGGTCGG
>DATCEO010000238.1:0-3006 GCA_036510065.1 Streptosporangiaceae bacterium
GGCTGGCCTGGCCGGCCAGGCCGTGAATCGTGAAGGTCTCCTCCCCGGACAGGCCCAGGGAGGCGGCGTCTGCACCTGGCGGGAACTGGAGCGGGAGGACGCCCATGCCGATCAGGTTGGAGCGGTGGATGCGCTCGAAGGACGTGGCGATGACGGCCCGCACGCCGAGCAGCGCGGTGCCCTTGGCCGCCCAGTCCCGCGATGACCCGGAGCCGTATTCCTGGCCGGCGATGACCAGCAGCGGCACGTGCTCTGCGGCGTACCGGGTGGCGGCGTCGAAGATGGTCATCTGGTCGCCGCTGGGCAGGTGGCGGGTGTAACCGCCCTCCGTGCCGGGGGCCAGCTGGTTACGCAGCCGGATATTGGCGAAGGTGCCGCGGATCATCACCTCGTGGTTGCCGCGGCGGGATCCGTAGGAGTTGAAGTCCCCCGGCTGCACGCCGTGCCCGGTCAGGTAGCGGCCTGCGGGGGAGTCTGCCCTGATCGTGCCGGCGGGGGAGATGTGGTCGGTAGTGACCGAGTCGCCGAGCAGGGCGAGCACTCTGGCGCGATCGATGTCGCGCAGCGGCCCGGGCTCACGGTCCATCTCCTCGAAGTAGGGTGGCCTGCGCACGTAGGTGGAGCCGGGCTCCCAGGTGAAGGTGTCACCGGCTGGCGTCGCCAGCGACTGCCACCGTTCGTCACCGGCGAACACCGCGGCGTACTCGCGGGTGAACATCTCCGGCTGCAGGCAGGAAGCGATGACCCCGGCGATCTCGGCCGGGGACGGCCAGATGTCCCGCAGGTACACCGGCTGCCCGTCGCTGCCGGTGCCCAGCGGGTCGCGGGTCAGGTCGGTGTCCATCGACCCGGCCAGGGCGTACGCGACCACCAGCGGCGGGGAGGCCAGGTAGTTCATCTTCGTCTGGGGGTGGATGCGGCCCTCGAAGTTGCGGTTGCCGGACAGCACCGCGCAGACTGCCAGGTCGCCGCCGGTGACGGCGGCCGACACTGCGGGGATGAGCGGCCCGGAGTTGCCGATGCAGGTGGTGCAGCCGTAGCCGACGACGTTGAAGCCGAGCTTGTCCAGGTACCAGGTCAGGCCGGCCCGGTCGTAGTAGTCCGTGACCACCCGGGAGCCGGGGGCGAGCGAGGTTTTCACCCACGGGCGGGGTGCCAGTCCCCGCTGGTGTGCCTTCTTGGCCAGCAGTGCGGCGCCGATCATGACGTCGGGGTTGGAGGTGTTGGTGCAGGAGGTGATGGCGGCGATCACCACGGCGCCGTGGTCTAGCTCGACGGCCTGGCCGTCCTCCAGCATGATGCGGACCGGATTGCGCGGGCGTTGCGGGACGCCGGCAGCCGGGGTGAAGGTGGCTGGCCGGTCGCCGTCGCGATCGCCCGTTACCGCGACCGGGTCGGAGGCCGGGAAGGACTCGGCGCCGCTTGCGTCCAGCCCGACCGGGAGGGTACCGCCGCGGGCGTGACCCTGCAGCGCGGCCCGGAACGCCTGCGGTGCCTGCGCCAGCGGAATGCGGTCCTGCGGCCGTTTCGGGCCGGCGATCGATGGGACAATCCGCGAGAGGTCGAGCTCGAGCGTCTGGGAGTAGGCAGGCTCGTGGCCTGGCTCGTGCCACAGTCCCTGTTCCTTGGCGTAGGCCTCGACCAGCGCGATCTGGCTGGCGGGGCGGCCGGTGAGCCGCAGGTAGGACAGGGTGGCCGTGTCGATCGGGAAGATCGCGCAAGTGGAGCCGTATTCGGGGCTCATGTTCCCGATGGTGGCCCGGTTGGCCACCGGGACGGCGGCCACGCCCGGCCCGTAGAACTCCACGAATGTGCCGACGACGCCGGTCGCGCGGAGCGCCTCGGTGATGGTGAGCACCAGGTCGGTGGCGGTGCTGCCGTCGGGGAGCTCGCCGGACAGCCGGACGCCGACCACGCGCGGGATGAGCATGCTCACCGGCTGGCCGAGCATCGCCGCCTCCGCCTCGATGCCGCCTACGCCCCAGCCGAGCACCCCGAGGCCGTTCACCATCGGGGTGTGGGAGTCGGTACCCACCAGGGTGTCCGGGAAGGCGGTGCCGTTCTCGGCGAACACCACCCGGGCCAGGTGCTCGATGTTGACCTGGTGGCAGATCCCGGTGCCGGGCGGCACGACCCGCAGGCCGCGGAAGGTGCCCTGGCCCCAGCGCAGGAACTGGTACCGCTCCCGGTTGCGCTGGTATTCCAGCTCGATGTTGCGCTCCAGGGAGCCGGGCTGGCCGAAGTGGTCGGCGATGACCGAGTGGTCGATGATCAGCTCGGCGGGGCGGAGCGGGCTGATCCTGGCCGGGGCGCCGCCGAGGGCCGTCATAGCCTCCCGCATGGCGGCCAGGTCGACGATGCACGGGACCCCGGTGAAGTCCTGCATGAGCACCCGGGCCGGGGTGAAGCCGATCTCCTCGGACGGCTCCGCGGCCGGGTCCCATCCGGCCAGCGCCTGGATCTGGCCGGCGGTGATCATCCGGCCGTCCTCGTTGCGCAGCAGGTTTTCCAGCAGGATCTTCAGGCTGAACGGGAGCCTGACGGCGCCGTCGATGGCGTCCAGCCGGAAGATCCGGTATGCGGCACCATCGACGTTCAGGAAGCCGCTGGAGCCGAAGCTGCCGCCCGGCACCGGGCGCTCCCTCACCCTGCGGGGGACGCGGCTGCGTCCCCGGGAAGGTCGAGGCCGTCCAGGGTCATGATGTCCGAGCCGAGCCCGACGGCGAGCCGGTTCCAGCCGTTGATCGCGACGATGGCAAGAGTCAGGGCCGCGGTCTCCTCCGCGGAGAACACCGCGTCCACGGCGGCGAAGTCCGCCTCGGGCGCCCCGGCGCGGCTCAGCTCGGTCAGCGTCTCGCACCAGGCCAGCGCGGCCCGCTCGCGCGGGGTGAAGAACGGCGCTTCCCGCCAGGCCGCCACGGTGTCCAGGCGCGTGTGGTGCTCGCCGTGCGCCCGCGCGTCGCGGTTGTGCATCGCCAGGCAGTACGCGCAGCCGTTGATCTGCGA
>DATCEO010000239.1:0-6147 GCA_036510065.1 Streptosporangiaceae bacterium
GCCGGGCAGCACACTCGCGCACGCCACCCGCGCCGCGGCCACCGTACCCGCCACGCCAGCCCGCCCAGGACGGGACGCGGACAAGTTTCGTGGCCACCAAACGCCACCAAGACCTGTTGACTATTTTCGAGCGGCACAGGAGCATGCCTGGCCTGCCTGCATGTAGGCGAGCCAAGCTGTCGGCACTTCAACACGTATCTCAACCGCAAGTCTCTCTTCGGTTCGACCGGCTACGTCGCGCCTCAGCTGGCAGGCACCTCACGACGCCAGGCCAAGCGTTGGCTGCGGCCGCAGCGTGCCAGGACCGCTCTGGCCGGCGGCCGAGATGCCTGAGAGCGCGGCCGCCCTGGCGCTACCTCGAACGCCATGGCGCCCGAGCAAGAGCAAGTCCACTCACCTCTGCCGCGTTCCCCTCTTCGAGTAGGCAGTCCGCTACGGCATCAAGCTGGCTCCCAGTGGTGCAGACATCATCGAATACGAGTATCTTGCGGCCTTCGGTGACCGACGGATCAGGAATTTCCAGCAGCCTGCGCAGTTTGGCCGCGGATATACGCTTGGCGGCCGCGGTCCGTCCAGCCGACTTATCGGTAGGGCCGGTCTTGATAATCGCAGGATTGGGGTTCTCGACGTCGAATGCCCATCGTTGCTCAACATCTGCGATGGCTGCCGACTCGATTATCCGCTCGATGTGACCTATTTCTGGGCCGCCTGGCTCAAGGAAGGTGGGATTGGCCACGATGAGATCGGGCGGCCCGGCGGCAGCGTGGGCTTCAAGCCAGCCCACGAGCAGGCGGCCGAAAATCAGAGACCAGGCGGTCCTGCCCTTGTACTTGTACCAGTGAATCCTTATTTGGAGTGCTCCGGACAGGTAGGCGATGGCGTCGATCCGCTCGATGCGGCGCCGCGGATCATCACATAGCCAGTTAGGGCATGCGCCATCCTCGCCGAGGATCTGGCTGCACACGGGGCAAGCGCCCGGCTCTATGGCCTCCAGGGTCTTGCTGGCGCAGGCAACACAGATCCGCGCGGGGCCCGTGCGCCTGTACGGGCACCGGGCGCACTGAGGAAAGCCAAGCGGCTCTCCGGCCGGTAGCTCAGCTGACCTGGCCATCGGGTATCACAACACGGATAGCGTCAGCTGGGTCTGCTGCTCTGTCGCCTTCCGCACGCGCTCGGGCGCGGCAAGCCGGGTGATCACCTCATCGACGTCGCCTACCTCGATTGCGCCGCGCTTCTGAACGTAATCGTTGGCCCAGGGTTGGCTGGTAACCAGGGACCGCACCAGGAAGACCTTCTTGCCGTGCTCGATAGCAAGGCGAGCCTGCATCTTGGCACCCGATGTCGAGCTGGCCTCGATCACAACGGTGCCCTGGCTGATGCCCGAGGTCACCACATTGCGACGCGGGAACGTATCTCTGCCAGGGGGACGGGTAGGCCAGAACTGCGACACAAGCACTCCGCTTGCAGTGATCTCCTCCGCCAAGTCTCGGTTCTCGGCTGGATAACACTGGGTGATCCCGGTGCCGAACACGGCAATCGTCCGCGCTCCCGCTGCGAGTGCCGCACGGTGCGCTGCGGTGTCGATACCTTTCGCCAGACCGGAGATTACCGTGACGTCTCGCTCGGCCAAGAGGCGTGACATGCGCGCCGCCCGGTCTGTGCCGGCATCGCTCGGCTTCCGAGTACCGACCACGGCGACCGAGCGCGCGTCCTCCTCCCGAAACTCACCGCGATAGAAGAGGAACGGTGGCAAGTTGGGGATCAGCCGCAGGTTGGCCGGATACCCCACATCCATCACTGTGACGAGGCGGGCGCCTACGGTTGCCGCCGCCTCAAGTTCTGTGTCAACCCGCCGAGTCAACGGCGCGAGGTCGCGGAGAGCCTTCCGCAGTATCGGCACCGAGCGTTTGGCCGCGGCTGACTTCTCTGGCACGAGACCCTGCCACAGCTCGTCAAGACCACTGGGATCCTGCGCCTGGCGGGCAATGACATTCCAGTCGACGCTCTCGCGATCGACCCGGATAGCACAGAGCTGAAGTAGTCGATACTGTTTCTCAGTTACGTCCATGCTACTCCCGAATATCGAACGTATGTTCGCATGGATGTTGATGACACTATCTCAGGGAGTGTCGCACATATCAAGCGCGACACGCCGAAGTGCTCCCAGGTCTGCGGGCCGAGAAGGCTCGGATGACGACAGCTACAGTCAGTAACCAATCCTGCTCCCGAACGGCCTGGGATGCTCAAGTACGGTCGGCGCGCCGACAACCAACAGGGACTCAAACCACGAAGCCCACAAGCCGCAGCATGACGGTACTTGGCGCGAATGGGAGGCAGGAAGCCCAGTTAGTCGATGACGGCGACGATGGTCAAGACGGTCATGTCTCCTTGGTGAAGTGCAGCGCCGTAGTGCTCGTCTCCCCCTACCAGCCGGAGGCAGAGCTGCTCTCATCGTGTGAGTGGTCCTGCGGGAACTTCTCCGCGTATTCTCCGCAGCCACCCGCAAACGCCTGGCCCCGGCCAGACACCACCGGACCCAGACAAGATCAGCCCCCGACCGCATAGTTGCAGGCCAGGGGCTATTTACTGAGGTGGTGGCAGGTGTTGGGTTCGAACCAACGTAGGCTGAGCCGACGGTTTTACAGACCGCCTGTCCTGATGCGATCATATAGCCGCTGACCTGCGCATATGAACTTAGCAATGATCTTCGCTGTCGGCCCTGTCCGCTATGCGTCCGTGCGCACGGAGGCCAGGATGCCTGAAATCGCGGACAAACACGGACAGCGTCCGCACACCGATGTCCTCCGGGCACCACCCCGGCCTCAGCGCAGGCGCAATCCTTAGTCTTATTCGGCCAGCGGCGCGGACCTGCGCTCTGCGCGCTAGGGCCGCCACGCCGGAAACCGCGACGCTTACGAGCAGGGCACCGAACACCCGCTGAACCCAATCCGCGCGAGCCGCCACACTCCCCTGCAACACGACCAGGACGAGGGCCGGCGGGATGCCGGTGACGACGGCCCCAGCAGCCAGCCCGGTCACCGGCAAACGATGCCTGTAGGGGCTTGACCCGGCGTCTGGCCCGGGAGCGCGTGGTACAGCCGCGAGCCGCGCACCGACGCGGGCCTCGATCTCCCTGTTGATCTTCTCAACGAACGACTCGGCCACGGCATCCCGGTACTCGGGTCCCAGCTCGCGGTAAACCTCGGCTGCGACGCGGAACATCTGGGGGCAACGGCGAAATAGCCATGCCCCGCAGGATAACCGCCTGGCACGGTAATCCCGGGGAACACGAGCGCCCCGCCAGAGAATAGGTGAGCCACGCGATCACTCCATCGCCTGATCCCCGACTGAAGAGTTCGGGGCCGGCGCGCCATAGCTCCCGGGGCGGCCCGAAGGCAGCCCGAGCCTGGCCGGTGATAGCTTAAGCGCCCGACCGGAGGCATCTACGTGGGCGGCATCGCGCTCCTGGTCCAGTCCGGACCGCTCCTGCTGGCCGCGCCCCTGGCCGCCGCCGCGGGTGCGGTCACCGTCCTGTCGCCCTGCTGCCTCCCCCTGATCCCCGGGTGAGGTGCCCCGGACCTTCCGGGCAGCGAATCCTTTGACCTTGACCCGAAAGGGCGCCGCGCCTCAGACCGCCGTGCTGGCGGTGGCGAGCTTCGAGCGGACGAGCATCAGCGGCGCCTGGGGGTCGTGCGGCTGGGGAATCGCCGTGAGGGCGAACTCGGCGATCGCGCCCGGACGAAACACGAGGCAGTGAGTCGAGCCTCCGTACTGGAAGTAACCGAGCTCCTCACCCTTCGCGGCGTGGTAGCCGGGCGTCACCTTCGAGTCGATCATGCAAGAGGAAACCTCCACCATGCCGACCGGCACGAACGCCATTAGTCCGATGACGGGGTCGTCGGCCTCGATGAGGATGATCGCCCGGGCCGCGACGTGAGCTTGGTAGGACTGTGAGTTCGTGGGCTCGACCGCGTCGGTGCCTTCGGAGTCGGCCTCTGAGTAGTAGGTGCCCTCCTCGATGAACGCCCGGACGATCGTCCCGGCCACCGGGCTGTGCCAGCGGTGGTAGTTGTTCGCGCTCAGAAAGGCCTGATAGACGGTGCCGCCCACGAACTGGTCCACCGAGTCGTCATCGGCCAGCATGTCCTGCAGCGAATACGGCTGGCTCTTGATCCAAAAACGGTCTTGGCGCTTGACGTCTGTGCTGATGCCGTAGGGCGTGGACTCGCAGGCGCTGACGATCACCTTGTCGTCGTCCGGCGAGGCCACCGGACGCTCGCCGTCCTTGAAGCGGCGGGGTGAAGAAGTCGTTCCACGAGGCAAAGCCCCAGTGCTCGTCCTGCGGATCGTGCTCGTACTGTTCAATGCCGACCGTGCGCTGGGCCTCGGCGGATTTCCAGCCGGACGGCGAATTGTTGAGCGCGTAGAGCGAGTCGCCGCTGCTGAGGAACTCACACCAGGCGTTGAGGATCTTCTTGAGCATCGCGTTGACCCGCGGGTCGCGGTAGGCGGCGGAGCCGGCCGGCGTGCCCATCGTCCAGTCGAGGATCGCGCCGAGCGGCGTGGCCACCATCGACCCGCCGAACTCAGGCGCCATGGTCAGCACCTCGTTGATCAGGCGCAGCAATTGCCCCGGGCTTTCCAGGTGCCGCTTGCGGTACGGCTTGGCCCTCGGCACCTGGGCGATCATTTGGTTGATGTACATGCGCACGACAGGATCGGTGTCGATCAGCTCCTGGCACTCGGTGAGCACGGGATGGAGCACGACCTGCCCGCCGCGGGCCTCCACCCGCTCGCGGTGAGCGGCGAGCCATGACTCCAGGTCGTCCTGGTTTTCGGGAAGCCAGCCGGCGCGGCGCCGCACGTCCACAGCATGGGGAAGAGTCGTCACAGGAAGAAACCTACCGGCACCCGCCCCACCTCGTCGCGCGCCCCAGATCATACGAGCGTCCAGGCCCAGCGGGAGCACAAGGCCAACATCGTGCCGCCGCCCGCCCCGATGGGGTCGCTGAGATTGTCGAATCATGGCTGGACGCCGAGCGCTGCCTCACCAAACGGCGTGCCCTATGACGAGACCGTCCTTTCACCAACCGCAACCGAGCCCGGGCCGCGGCCGCATCGCCAGCGGCCTGAAGCTTCCCAGCCGCCTGATCACGTCACTTGAAATCTCACGGCGCCGGAGGTCGCCGGCCCGGCCCCAGACATCGGCACTGATCCCTGCTGGCAAAGCCCGCCCTGGGTTTAGAAGTGCCTCTACCGGGCAGCGTGAAGCGCGTTTAGGCCACGCCGCCCAGCCTGGCGGTGCCGAAGGGCGCGGGCCGGGCCGTCGCGGCGGCCGACAAGGTCCGCGACGCGGCATCAGGCCGCGGCGACTGGACCGGGCACGGCGCGAAGAAGCGCCGTGCAGAGAGGGAGAGGTGACATCGTGGCGAAGAAGGACCCAGGGTCCAAGGTGAAGGACAAAGGACTCTACGAACGGCTCCGGGGTGCGGGCGCGTCGAAGAAGACATCGGCGCGGGTCGCGAACAACACCGTCACGGCTTCCCGCAAGAAGGGCGGCAAGCGCGGCGGCGCGGCCGGTTCCTACGACGACTGGAAAGTCCCCGATCTGCGGCGCAGGGCCAAGCAGGTTGGCATCACCGGCCGGTCAACCATGACCAAGAAGCAACTCATCAAGGCATTGCGCGCCGCTTAGGGTACCCGCGGCTATGAGCGGTCGCCAGGCCGCGCCCGGTTACTGTGGGCGGCCTGCTCGTGCTCGCCCTGTCCTTCGTCGCGGTCTTTCGGTAGCGGAGGTGGACCTATGAAGGTGCTGATCACGAGTTCGCGGATGCCGTTCGCGCTGGGCATGGTGCGCAAGCTCGCGGCCGAGGGCCGTGAGATCTACGCCGCTGATGATCACGTGCTGTCGCCGGGTAACCACTCGAAGTACCTAGCGGGCCATTTCGTCTATCCCTCGCCGCGCAGCGACACCGCGGGCTTCCTCGCCGAGTTGGAGCGGATCGTCCGGGAGCATGAGATCGACGTGATCGTGCCGGCCTTCGAGGAGGCTTTCTACATCTCGACCCAGATCGAGCGGCTCAGCCGGGCCACCAAAGTGTTCGCCTCGCCGTTCAGGACGCTGGCCCGTCTGCATGACAAGGGGGC
>DATCEO010000240.1:0-17743 GCA_036510065.1 Streptosporangiaceae bacterium
GCCAAGGAGATGGTCATGATCAATGCGGTCGAACGCGGCAGCCAGATCAGCATCCAGCGCCCACACTCGCTTGCAGGTCTTCCCTCGTGCGGTCACGAAGATGGCCTGCATCGCGTCCTGGCAGGAGCGGCCCGGCCTGAACCCATACGACCTGGACTCAAACCGGGCCTCCCACTCAGGCTCCAGCGCGCTGACCGCCAGGGCTTGCAGCCCACGGTCGGCGATCACGGGAATCCCGAGCCCGCGCCGTTTCCCGCCTGATTTCGGGATGAATACCCGCCTGACAGGCCGGGGCCTCCACGCGGCCGCGCCGTGCTGCAGCCAGGCAGCCATATCGGCTTTCTCCCAGCCCGCGAGCACGACCCGCCCATCGACCCCGGCCGTCTTGCGGCCAGCGTTGACCTCCGTCACACGCCGCACGCTCACCAGCGCGTTTGAGCGGGACCGGAGCATCAGCTTCTGCAGGCTGCGGACCTTCTTCAGGTCCCCTGCCTTACTCGCCGTGAAGATCCGCTGCCGCAGCCGCCTTACGTTGTCCTCGGCCTGGCGCCAGTCCACAGCGTCCCAGGCCACGACATCGTCCTCAGGTCCGTTCACCGCGAGGGTGCCTAACTTGCCCATCGGTTCTGGCATCTCCGTTCACCTGATCGTCACAGGCTCACCTGACCCACGTCAGCTCCCTTTCGGGCCGGGCACCAGCCCGTATCCGGCCAGTTATGCGGGACCCATCTGGCGGAGGTGCCAGCGCTGCGGTTCCCGGTTTCCTGCTGCCCTTTCGGCTGCCGGCATTCGCTTCCTGGGTCATCCTGCGCCCGCTGGGGAATGGAGCCTTCCTCACGGTCGGCCTGCCGACGGCCATCTGGCCGCCGGACCCCAACGGGGTTGTCGTGTTGCACATGAGCAAGACGCGACCGGGCAGGGCGCCCCCTTTACCCCGGGGACAGTGGTGCGCTCCCGGCCGGCGATTATCCTCCGGCCGGCACCCGCCGCTCTTCTGCGGCCAGTCCCTATACCCCGCTGGAACATCCCACCTGCGGGGTCAACCTTCACGAGACGTCATCAGGGGTGGACCGTACCCGCTTCGGTGGACACCCGGCTTAGCTGCCCGATTCGTCGGGAGAGCGAGAAATGGGTTCGACACGCCGCGCATTTACGCCGGAGTACAAGGAGCAGTCGGTAGCTTTCGTCATTGACGGCGGCCGTCCGGTCGCTGAGGTCGCCCGCAACATCGGCGTCCATGAGATGACTTTGGGCAAGTGGGTGAAGGTGGCACGAGAGGCCGCGGAGTCCGGGAAGAACCCGGATGCCCCGCTGGGCGAGTCCGAGCGGGCCGGGCTGGTCCGCCTGCGGGCCGGGCTGGTCCGCCTGCGGGCCGGGTCCAGGGATGACAAGTCCGCGATCGCCGAGCTGCGGATGCAGGCAGCGTTCGCAGGAAGAGTGGCGACCTGGTTCGCGAAAGGCAGTCAGTGAGATTCGCTGCCATCGCGGGCTGGGCTGATTCGGGCACCTTCCCGGTGTCATTCATGTGCAGCCAGCTCGGCGTGTCCCGTTCCGGCTACTACGCCTGGCGGGCCGCGGAGCCGGCGCAGCGGGAGAAAGACGATTCCGCGCTGACCGCCATCATGAGAAAGGTATTTGAGGAGGCGCGGGGCAATCCTGGCGTCCGCCGGATGCGCGCGGGCCTGGCGGCCCTGGGCCAGCTGGTTTCCCACAAGCGCGTTCACCGGCTGATGCAGGCCGCTGGCCTGCGCGGACGCCACCCCCGGGCGTGGAAGCGGACCACCATCGGCGGCGGCCGGCCGGTCGCCGCCCCGGACCTGATCGGCCGCGACTTCACCGCAGGCCATGCGGACACCCGCTGGTGCGGCGACGTCACCTACATTACAGTAAGACCCGGGACGGATGGGCTTATCTCGCGACCGTCATCGACCTTTACTCACGCAAGGTAGTCGGCTGGGCGATCGCCGCGCACATGCGGACCAGCCTGATCACTGCCGCCCTCGACATGGCCATCGCCGCCCGGAAGCCGCCGCCCGGCGTGATATTTCATTCCGGCCGCGGCTGCCAGTATACGTCCGCTGTCTCCGACGAGTACTGCACGGAGAACAATATCAGGCGGTCCCTGGGAAGACCGGGAATCTGCTACGACAATGCCGTATCGGAATCGTTCTTCGCGACGTATAAGAAAGAGCTGATCCATACCCGCCCGTGGCCGACGCTCGCGAACCTGGAAACGGAGACGGCCGACTGGATCAGCAACTATTATAACCCGGTCCGGAGGCATTCGACGCTCGGGTACTTGACACCCGAAGAATACGAACTAGGATATAGGCAACTCAGTCAATTGGCAGCCTAATTCGGTGTCCAAAAAAGCGGGAACACTCCAAATACAGGGAACTCATGGCCGCCGCCGGAGCGGTGGCCCAAGGGGAAGGAGCAGGCAGTGCCTGGAATCGTCGTGGGCGTAGATGGCTCACCTAACTCGGAACGCGCACTTGACTGGGCGATGAGACAGGCAGCGGCTCTGCATGCCCCGCTGACTGTCCTAGCAGTGCACGAGGTCGCGAAGAGCTACTGGGGCGGCATCCCGGTGGTCGGCCCGGCGGACAGGCCCCTGCTAGAAAAACTGCACCAGGCCGCTGAGGAGATGACGCACAGGGCAGCCAGCCGGCTGGGCGATGCCGGGCCAGCCTCGGTGAATGTCCACGCTGTGAACGGCTTCGTGGTCAAGGAGCTGGTCGATGCTTCGCAAGATGCCGACCTGGTAGTCGTCGGCACACGCAGCGGCAGCGGTTTCGCCCGGCTGCTGATGGGGTCGGTGAGCAGCGAGGTCGTCCAGCACTCGGCATGCCCAGTCGTGATTGTCCCGCACGAGCGGTGAACAGATGCTCCAGTCGGCATCGCTGCCCGGAGGGCATGGCGGCATTGGCGGGTCACAGGGCCGATCTTTGGCCGCTCGAATACTCGATTGGGTAGCTGACCTGCGCTATCGGCAGCAGGCTTGCGGTGGTGATGGTTGGCTGGCCGGGTGCTGCTCAAGATCGTCTAACTGCTGGCTCGCCGGGTGCTTGGCCCTGGCCGGGCAGTGTTGCGTTGGCTGATCGTGGTGGGCGGGAGACTGGCTCGGTGGCGTCGTCGGGCTCGTCCTCAGTGTTCGCTGGCTTCCGGTTCCCGCGGCAGGTGATGCGAGGAACAAGATGAGCGCGGCGCCGGTGACCTGTGGGGTGTCAGAAGTCTGCAGACCTCTTGAGCTGGTACGACGCTGGCAGCCCGGGCAGGGCATGATGGTCGGCCATGCCTATCCGCCTGCTCTACCTGATGTTCGCCCGGACCTGCAGCTGGCTGGTCCTGCTCAGCCGCTCCACGGCGTCCAGGGACGCCGGGCTGCTCGTGCTGCGGCATGAGATCGCCGTCCTGCGGCGCGCCCGGCCGCGGCCCCGGATGGTCTGGGCCGACCGGGCTGTCCTCGCCGTGCTGATCCGGGTCCTGCCCACGCGGCTGCGGATGCACCGGCTTGTCACGCCCGGCACCATCCTGCGCTGGCACCGCCGGCTGATCGCGCAATGCCGTTGCTTGTGTGCCGCAAAGCACTTCATGGTGACGTTGCGGTGGCGCAGTCGTTTGAATCGGCATGCATCCGTGGGTGGGCTTGTCAGGTCATGTCCGGCTGGGGCGGTGGGCCGGTGGGTGACCCCGGAGCTTGTCGCAGAGGCGCTTGATGACTGCGGCGTCAGGGATAAGAAACCCGGCTGGGGCCTGACTTCGACCCGACCAGCAGAAGCCTGTTCGGCCTGGTCCTCGGCCAGCTGATCATCGCCGTGCTGGGCGCGGTGACCATCACCTCGGAATACTCGACTGAGATGATCCACACCTCGCTGGCGGTCATGCCTCGCCGCAGCACCCTGATCGCCGCGAAAGCTGTGGCTTTCGGCGCGGTCGCCCTGGTCACCGGCCTGGTAGCGAGTTTCGCGGCGTTCTTCCTCGGCCAGGCGCTGATGTCAGGCCACCACATAAGCACCACACTCGGCCAGCCGCACGTCCTGCGCGCGGTCATCGGCGGAGCGCTGTTCCTGACCGTCGGCGGGCTGCTTGGCCTCGGGCTTGGCCTGATCCTGCGGCATACCGCAGCGGCGGTCGGCGCGGCGGTCGGACTGCTATACGTGCCGCTCATCCTGGCCCAGCAGCTGCCGTCGTCCTGGCAGGTGAGCAAGCGGGCACCGTTCAGCGCGGGCGGCCAGATATGGGGGGCGGTCGCCGTCGGCGCACATGTTCTCCGCGTGGACAGGCTTCGGGGTGTTCTGCGGCTACGCGGCCAGCGCGATCATCGGCGGCCTGATCCTCTTCCGCAAACGCGACGCCTGACCGCAGTAAGCACGCGCCGAGGGCGGCGCACCAGGGCTGCTCCCGGCGCGCTCTTGCGTTCGGTCATCCCGCCAGCAGATCCCCACCGCCGGGCTAACGGCGGCCGAGACGGCCTGGCCAGGCCGCTGAGTGCGTGTTGGCTGGCTGGAACTTACCGCCGGCGCGGAAAGCGGAACGGAGCGGCCGCGGCACCGCTCCGTTCCGCATGCTCCCCACCGTGGCTCAGAGGTTGATGACGACTTTGCCCCGGGCGCGGCCGTCCCGCATGTACTGGATGGCCGCGGGGGTCTGGCTCAGCGGGTAGGTCCGGTCGATGACCGGCCTGACCTGGCCGGACTCGATGAGCCTGGTGAGCGCGAGCAGGTCCGGCGTGTTCTCCGAGCAGATCAGCGTGGTCAGCGTCTGGCTGGTGAACGGGGAGAGAAGCAGCGCCCGGAGCTGACGGTCGCTGCCTGCGAGCCATCGTCCGCCGGTCTCGCCCCCGACAATGACGAGCGTCCCGCGGGGAGTGAGGACAGAGCGGAGGTGCTTCAGCGGACGGTTGCCCCCGATGTCGAGGATCACGTCGTAGCGGCGCCCTCCGGCCGCGATGTCCTCTCGGGTGTAGTCGATGACATGGTCCGCGCCGAGGGACCGGACCGTGTCCACCTTCGCCGTGCGGCACACGCCGGTGACCTCGGCGTCGGCTGCCTTGGCGATCTGCACGGCGAAGGTCCCCACGCCGCCGGACGCGCCGATAACCAGCACCCGGTTTCCGGCCTGCACGTGCCCGCGGTCGCGGACCGCCTGCAGGGCCGTCAGCGCCGAGACGGGGACGGCCGCGGCCTGCGCGAAGGTGAGGTTCGCTGGCTTGGGCGCTAGCTTGTCCGGCCGGGCGCTCGCGTACTCGGCGAAGGAGCCGTCGGCGATGCCGAACACCTCGTCGCCGACGTGCAGCGTCGTGACGGCCGCACCGGTCGCCTCGACCCGCCCGGCGACTTCCCGGCCCCGCACCGGGGTCTTGGGGGCGCGGATCCCGTAGCCCGCGAGGCGCACTGGGTAGGGCAGGCCGGTCATCAGGTGCCAGACGCCCCGGTCCACGCCGGCGGCGTGCACGCTCAGCAGTACTTCCTCGTCGCCGATCGCGGGCCGGAGGATCTCCTCCGGCCGCAGCACGTCCTCGGCTTCGCCGTAGCGATCCTGGGTGATCGCCTGCATGGTCGTCCTGTCGGTCGTCCGCTGCCTGGTCGTCATGGTAGAGGTGTTCATGAGAGTTTCCTTTCCTGCACGTAGTCGATCTCGAAGGCCTTAGCCGGGTCAGGCGTCGCGGTGCGCCACCCGGAGGGATGCCGCGCCCAGGGCGATGGCGGCGTACACGGCCAGGACCACGATGGCGGTGCCCGGGCGCAGTAGCCCGGCTGAGCGGTGGACCGTCACGGCCGCCTGAGTTGCGGTACCGGGCATGTACTGACGCCAGCCGGCTGGAAGGAACTGCCCGACGGTGAGCCCTCCGATGATGATCAGCGCCAGGGTGGTGGCCGCTCCCGCGGTGTGCCGGACGAGGCCGCCGATGCCCACACCGATCACGGCGACGAGGCTCACGGCCACGGCTCCGAAGAACATGGCCCGAAGCACGCCGGGATGGACGATGGCCACTGCGACGTGCTGGCCGGCGAATATCCGCTGGCCGAGTTCGAAGCCGGCGACGTTGCCGAGCAGCGTCACGGGGAACGCGAACGCAGCCGTGGTGGCCGCCTTGGCCGCCAGCACGAGCGGTCTGGCGGGCATGGCGCTGAAGGTAGACCGGATCATGCCGGTCGAGTACTCCGCGGTGACCGTCCGTACGGCGAGCGCCCCGAGGACCACCGCGGCGATCATGACTCCGCTCAGCGAGGCACTGGTCGGGTCGAACACCTGGCGCTGCTGGGCCGTCATGGTGTGCCACTGGCTGATCTCGGAGAAGGCCACGGCGACGCCGAAGCCGATGCCCATAACCAGGGTCAGGGCGGCGGTTCGCCAGGTGGAGGGCAGGGTGCGAAGCTTCGTCCACTCCGCCTTGAGGGTCCGGCTGATCGAGGTGGCTCGCACCGTCCGGGCCGGGGTGCGGATGTAGGTCGTGGCGCTCATGTCAGGCTCCTTGGCTGGTGCCGGCCAGCTGGCCGGCGTGGTAGTCGGTTTCGTCTCGGGTCAGCTCGAAGAACGCCTCCTCGAGCGACGCGCCGTGCACCGCTAGCTCGAGGAGGGTGATGTCGTCGGCGGACGCGGCCCCGCCGATCGCGGCGGAGTCCAGGCCAGTGACGATCATGGCGCCGTCGGAACAGCGCTCGACCAGCCCGCCGCGGCGAGTCAGGGCGACGGCCAGGTCGGCCGGCTGCAGGGCCCGGACCCGGACGCTCGGGGTTGAGTTGCGGTTGACGAACTCGTCGGTGCTGGCGTCGGCGATGATGCGGCCCCGGGCGATGACGAGCAGGTGGTCGGCGGTCTGGGCCATCTCGCTCATGAGGTGGCTGGACAGGAACACCGTGCGGCCCTGAGCGGCCAGCGACTTCATCAGGTTCCGGATCCACAGGATGCCGTCGGGGTCCAGGCCGTTGATCGGCTCGTCGAACATCACCGTCTCGGGGTCGCCGAGCAGGGCCGCGGCGATGCCGAGCCGCTGGTTCATGCCGAGCGAGAAGGTGCCGACCCGCTTTCCCGCGACGTCGCTGAGGCCGACGATGTCGAGCACCTCGGTCACGCGGCGGCGGGCGATGCCGTTGCTGTCGGCCAGCCACGCCAGGTGGCTGGCGGCGCTGCGGCCACCGACGATGGCCTTGGCGTCCAGCAGCGCCCCCACAGACCTGAGCGGGTCGGTCAGCTCGCGGTACGGCTTGCCGTTGACCAGGACTGAGCCGGAGCTCGGCGCGTCCAGGCCCAGGATCATGCGCATGGTGGTCGACTTGCCCGCCCCGTTGGGGCCAAGGAAGCCGGTCACCCGGCCAGGCCGGACAGCGAAGGAGGCTTCGGCGACCGCGACCGTCTTGCCGTAGCGCTTGGTGAGGTGCTGCGCCTCGATCATTGTTCGTCCTTTCCTCGATGTGTTTTTGGTCTTGATCGCCAACCTGCGCCGGGCTCCTGAGGCGGCACTGTCGTGGCGCTGAGGCGGGACCTATGGTGAGGTCATGCAGGTGCGGCTGTTCGGCGAGCTCGAGGCGGTAGCCGAGGGCGTGCCGGTGCTGGTCCGCGGCGCCAAGCAGCGGGCGCTGCTGGCCCTGCTGGCGCTGCAGCGGGGGCGGCCGGTCAGCGCTGACCGGCTGATCGACGTGCTGTGGGGCGACGGGCAAGCGTCCAACCCGGCCAACGCCCTGCAGGCCCAGATCGGTCAGCTGCGCCGCACCTTCGGGGCGGCGGCGATCCTCACCAGCGAAGCCGGCTATGCCCTCGCCGTCGGCCCCGATGATGTCGACGTCGTCCGCTTCGGGCAGCTCGTGGCCGAGGGGCGGCGGCTGGCGGGAGACGGCGAGGCGGCGCTCGCGTCAGCCGCACTGGGCGAAGCGCTCGGCCTTCGGCGGGGTGAGCCGCTGGCCGAGTTCGCCGACGCCGGCTTCGCCGACGCCGAGCGGGCGCATCTGGACGAGCTGACCCTGGTGGCGGTCGAGGCCAGGGCCGGAGCTGACCTGATGCTGGGCCGCCACGGGGAGCTCGCCGGCGAACTGGAGGCGCAGTGCCGGCAGCACCCGCTGCGCGAGCGCCTGTGGGAGCTGCTCATCCTGGCCCTGTACCGGGCCGGACGGCAGGCCGAAGCCTTGCGCGCCTACACCGAAGTCCGTGATCGCCTGGTCGACGAGCTGGGCATCGACCCCGGTCCGGCCCTGCGAGAACTCCAGACCCGCATCCTGGCCCAGGACCCCTCGCTCGCCCCGGCCAGCCCGGCTCCGGTCCCGGCGGCCGCGCCGCCGTCGTCGGCCGGGAACCTGCGCGCCCGGCTGAGCCGCTTCGTTGGCCGCGACGCCGAGCTGCGCCAGCTGTGTGAGGCGGTCCGCTCCAGCCGGCTCGTCACGCTGACCGGCCCGGGCGGCACGGGCAAGACCCGCCTGGCGGTGGAGGCGGCCGCCGCCGTGCGTGAAGAGCACCGGGACGGCGCCTGGCTGGTCGAGCTGGCCGGCGTGGTCGAGCCCGACGGGGTGGCGCCGGCCGCGGCTGCGGCACTCGGGGCGGGCGCTGCTGCCCTCCCGGGCGCTCAGCCTGCGGGATCGACCACGGAGCTTATCGTGCGCTACCTGGCCGGACGCTCGCTGGTCGTCGTCCTCGACAACTGCGAGCACGTCATCAGCGAGGCGGCCGCGCTGGCCGACACCCTGGCCGGAGCGGTGCCCGGTCTCCGGCTGATCGCTACCAGCCGCGAGCCGCTCGGCGTCCCCGGGGAAGTCCTGGTGCCGGTGGGCGGCCTGGCGCCGCTGGCCGCCGTCGAGCTGTTCGTCGATCGCGCCCGGGCGGTTCGGCCCGGCTTCCTCCCGGACGGCCCGGCCGGCGACGTCATCGAGGACATCTGCCGCCGGCTGGACGGCCTTCCCCTGGCCGTCGAGCTCGCCGCCGCTCGCCTTCGGGCGCTGCCACTGGCCACCCTTGCGGAACGCCTCGACGACCGCTTCCGGCTGCTCAGCCAAGGCGCCCGTACCGCCTTGCCCCGCCAGCAGACACTCCGCGCCGTGGTGGACTGGAGCTATGACCTGCTGTTCGAGGACGAACGCCGCCTGTTCTCCCGGCTGGCCACCTTCACCGGTGGCTGCGGGCTCACCGCGGCCGAGGCCATCTGCGCAGACGAGCAGGTGCCCGCCGACGAGATCCTCGATGTATTGGGCCGGCTGGTCGACAAGTCCCTCGTCGTTGCCCCCGGCGACGGAGACGAGGCCCGGTTCAGCCAGCTCCAGACGCTATGGCAGTACGGCAGGGACCGGCTCACCGAGTCCGGCGAAGCCGGCGCCATGCGTGCCCGCCACGGGGCGTATTACCGGCAGCTGGCCGAGCAAGCCCACCAGGGTCTGCGCGGCGCTGCCGGGCCGATCTGGCGGGACCGCCTCGTCGCGGAGTCGGGCAACCTGCGGGCCGCGCTCGACTGGTACATCGCCACGGGCGATGCTGACGGGGCGCTGTCGCTGGCGTCGGGGATGGCCTGGCTGTGGTTCATCAACGGTGACTTCCTGGAAGGAGCCCGCTGGCTCGGTGATGCGCTGGGCGCTGAAGGGCCGCGCCGTCCCGAAGTGGAAGCAACCGCCCACGTCTGGCGCGGCTATTGCGTGGGCATGTCGACTCACCCGGCGGCGGGCGTCATCGAATGCGAGGAGGCCGTAGCCGTCTTGAGGACTAGCCACGACCGGGTTCGCCTAGCGGAGGCGCTGGTGGTATGCGCGACGGTGCTGGGGTTCGCGCATCATTTCGACCGATCACTCGAAGCTTTGGGCGAGGCGCGGGACCAGCTGGAACCGGCTGGCCACGGTTGGCTCCTCGCTGCGCACGACTTGATCGTGGCCTGGAACCTGCTGTCGCTGGGGCGGCTAGAGGACGCCGAGCCAGTCGCCCGTTCGAGTCTCGAACGCTTCGACGCCCAGGCAGAGGTCTTGGTCGTCGTCTCTCCGCTGAACGCCCTCGCCAGCATCGCCGAGGCCCGGGGGGATCTCGAGGCGGCCTCGGCGGCCTACGAAGCGCTCGTGGAGCGATGCCGGGCCACCGGGCAACCCATTCAGGTGCCGTTCAGCCTGGTCGCCCTGGCCGCGCTGCGGGCCAGGCAAGGCGATGACGCCGCCGCCGACGGTCTTTACGCCGAGGCGATCGACTGCAGCTTCAGCCCGTGGCTGTCGGCCGACGCCATGGTCGGTCAGGCGGCGGTCGCCCGTCGCCGCGGTGACCTGCCGCGGTCCCGGGCCCTGCTTGACGCGGCGGCCGGTCACTACCGGCACATCGACCTTCCCGCCGGCCCGCCTCGTGTGCTCGCCGGCCTGGCCTGGTGGGCGCTCGCCACCGAGCACCTCCAAGACGCTGCCGTCTTCGCCGCTGACGCCGCCGAAGGGGCCTCGGCCAGCGGGGACCCGGCCACCCAACTCCTGGCCGAGACCGCCGTGGCCGCGGTCAAGGCGATCGCCGACCCGGCCCGTCACCACGTCGAGGCCTTCGTCGCCCTCGCGCAGCGACGTGCCCACGGGCTGGCGTATCGCTCTCTGACCGACGAGCCAGATGTGGCCGCCCTCGCCAACCGCCTCGGCTGACCTCAGCCTCACCTCAGCGCCGGTTCAGGCCGCCCGGGCAACCTGGCCGTTATGCAGCCATCGCCAAGCCAGCGCTCCAGCCACCATGATCATCTGCCCGCCACCGGGCCCGCGGTCGAGGACCACGGCCGGGTGGTCAGCACCCACCCTCAGGCGGCCGCATGGTACCGGCGGGCGCAGCGAGCCGCCGACCCGCGCCGGGCCGCCACGGCCCTGCGCCTCGCCGTCACCGCCGACCCGGACTTCGCCCTCGCCGCCGCCGATCTCGAGGCCATCACCGGCACACCAAGCCGCCATCCCGGTCGCCGGCCGATGAACTGGGAACGCCATCACATCGAAGTGGTCACCGCCGCGGCCGCGGGCCACGTCACGCGAGCATCTGACCTGCTCCGCGAGCACCTCGCCAGTGTCGGCTGCGACCCTCTCGCCGTCCGGATCACCGCCCGGCTCCGAGAGCCTATGGCGAGGGACGACGACTTGGAGAACCTGGCCAGCCAGCTTCCCGGTTGCCACGCCAGCCCGTGGCCCGGCTCCCCTTGATGCCCTAGCCTTCACCTTCCTCATGCTGATAAATAGAGCCAAAATCAAGATCATTTGGCCGAACGGACGGTGGTGCGTGCACCCGGACCCGGACCCGCGACGCTCACCGAGGTCCCTGAAGCGAGGAAAAAGCCGGCGGAGTCAGCATCGACTCGCACGGCACCCTCCTGGGTCTAACCTCGTGCTCGGAGCCTACGCCGCACAAGAGCGCAGCGACCTGGATCGGCAGGCGGAAGAGCCGGCGCCCCGAGCGTCGCCGCTGTCTGTGCCGATGCAGACGCTTCGCTCCGCCGCCGCGACCGGACTGGGTCCTCGCCGGCGGTACGTGTCCGGCCGCGGGCACCGTCACCAGCTACCCACTTCGCGAGCTTGCTTGTCCGTCATGTGTCCGTGCGCTCAGGATTCCAGACCGATGAATCGCGGATTTCCACGGACAGCGTCCGCACAGGGCTGCCACCAGCACCTTTAGCCAGCGAGGGGCCTTCTCGTCCGCAACCCTGGCGCTCGAAGCGATCCCTGATGGGAAGCCGGGAAAGGCTGGGGAATGTCCAGGCTCAGCTGGCGAGTGCCCGCTCGACCAGAGCACGGTACTCGTCGACCAGGCCGGGCAGGAGCCGGAGATGGACGATCGTGCCGTCGCCCGCGGGAACGAGGTCGACGACCTGGCATACCGCCACGCCCAGAAACTCAACGTCATCACGGCGCTGACGACCCAGGACGTCCTGCACCAGGACGGCCGCACGCTGCTGCGTCTGGGCAGCAGGCCCATCGTGCTGCCCGCCCCGCTGGACGCCCTCGCCGGCGCGCTCGCGGCTACCCGCAAAGCACCAGGCAGCAGCCTGCTCAACGTCCCTTCCTCATGGCTGTTCCCGGGACGCCAGCCGGGAAGCGCGCTGACCGAAGACACTCTCGCGAAGCGGCTGCATGCCCTCGGGATCAGCCCCGGCAAAGCCGCAGCACCGCCCTGTTCACCCTGGCCGCCGAGGTCCCAGCCGCCATCTTGGCCAAGACCCTCGGCATCCACATCAAGGCGGCGGTCCAGTGGCAGAAGATCTCCGGCGGCGACTGGGCCGCCTACGCCGCCGACGTCAGCAACCGCCTGGAACACTGACCAGATGCCAGGACTGCCCGAACTCGATATCGCCCGCGTCCGCCGCTGGTGCGAACAGCGCGTCCCAGAGCACGTCCGGAACCAGGTCCGGGTCGAGTGCGACATCGGGCCCCGGCAGCTGACGATCGTCGAGTGCCGACCGCCCTGGCGCGAGGGCATCGGCCCGGAATGGACACGGTTCCCCATCGCCCGGCTTCGCTACACACACGCCACCGGGATGTGGACGTTGTACTGGCGTGACCGTAATCTCCGCTTCCACCGCTACGACCAGCTCGAACCATCCCCGAACATCGACGATCTCCTGAAGGAGATCGACCGCGACCCCACCGCGATCTTCTGGGGATAGCCCGTCAAGGCTGAGGCATTCAGACAGTCTCAATGTCTGACTGTGCCATTAGAGGCGATCCGCCATGCGCTGCCCGGCGCGGTCCAGGCCAGCGACCGCTGGCACCTGTGGCACGGCCTGGCCGAAGCCGCCCTGAAGGAGGTCGCCGTGCACAGCTCCTGCTGGGAGGCCGCCGGCCCGCCGCGCAAGGACGGAAAGCAGGCCCAGACGACAGCCGAGCGGTGGCGGCAGGTCCACGACCTGCTGGACAGGGGTACCGGACTGCTCGAATGCTCACGGCGGCTCGGCCTGTCGCTGAACACGGTCAAGCGGTACGCCCGCGCCGCCGAGCCCGAGCGGATGATCCGCGCGCCCAGGTACCGCGCGACGCTGGTGGACCCCTACCGTGATCACCTGCGCGCCCGCCGCGCCGAGGACCCGGCCGTGCCCGTCCAGCGGCTGCTCTGCGAGATCCGCGAACAGGGCTACACGGGCAGCATGAACCTGCTCTACCGCTACATCACCCAGGGCCGCGTCGAAGCCGACCGGCCGCACCTGTCACCCAGGCGAGTTACCCGGCTGCTGCTCACCCGGCCGGACGCCCTCAGCGACGGCCAGCGGTCCCTGCTCGGCGAGCTGACCGGCGCCTGTCCCGAGATGACTAGCCTCGCCGCCCTCGTACGTTCCTTCGCCGCCCTGCTCAGGCCCGACCCCGCGAACGAGGCCACGCTCAAGGACTGGGCCGAAACCGCACGGGCCTGCGACCTGCCGAACATCCACGCCTTCACGCGCGGCCTGGAACTTGACGCGCTGGCCGTCATCGCGGCCCTCACCCTGCCGTTCCACAACGGCCGGACCGAGGGCGTGAACACCAAAACGAAAATGATCAAGCGGCAGATGTACGGCCGCGCGGGATTCAATCTCCTCAGCCACCGCATCCTGCTCAGCTAAAACCACGCATCGTCACCACCGAAAGTGAGACAGAGCCTTTAGTGAGACAGACCCCCATCCAGGGTGAGTGCCGTGGACATAGTTCTCCGGGCGCAAGGGATCGCGGGCTTAGGCGTCTGCAGGCAGGGCCAGCGCGCCAAAGGCGAGGTGGCAGGGCAGGTCACGGAGCTGCCGGGCAGTGCCATCGGCCAGGAGCTGCTCGGCCTGGCTGACCAGGCCCGGCTGGCAGGCCTGGTATACGGCGAAGCTACGGCCCTGGCGGCGGTGCTCGGCCATGTGCAGCACCGGCAGCAGCCGGGCGAAGTGGCCGATCGGGCCGCTAAGCGGGCCGTCGGTGTCCGGCAGGCGGCTTGCCGCCCAGGGGAGGGTGGCGAGCCAGCTGCTGACGTCGTCCATCACGGGATCGGCCGCCGCATAAGTGAGCTGCGGGAGCTGGGTCATGACGATCGCGCTGGCACACACCAGGCACGGGGCGAGGGTCACCAGCAGCCGGTGACCGGGGTGGCGCCGGCGCGGCAGGGCTGACAGGGCGTTGACCTCCGCGTGGGCTAGGTAGCTGCCCGCCAGCTGGCCTGCGGGCGCGTGCTGTTCTCCTTCCCGGTTGCGGCCTCGGGCCACGACCTCGCCATCTGGGCTGATGATGACCGCGCCGACCCCGAGCGAGCCGTGCGACCAGGAGGTCCACGCTTCTACCAGGCAGGCCCGCCATTGCGGGCTCACCAACTCCCAGGCAGCAGGATCTGACGTCACCGAGTCATCGCCGAGTTCACAAACAAGCCACCCTGGTCAATCCAGGCAGCTGGCGTTTGTGCGCGGCAACGTCCAGCGCGGGCGAGCATCCAGAGCCAGGGCAACGCTTGCTCCGCTCTCGCAAGACGATCTTGGCAGGCAGGCGCGTCATGGTGAACAGCATCGCGTCATCGCGAGCATCGTGCCCGGAATTCGGTCAGACCCACCGGATGTCCCGCATCCATCAGCAGTCTCGTCGGGCGTCACGAGGAATGGCGGGTAACACCCTCCAAGCTGAGGAATTCAGACAGTTTCAATATCTGACTGTGCCATTAGAGGGTGCGGCCAGCGGCGCGCCGCTGGCCATCCAGGTCGCCGACCAGTGGCACCTGCTGCATAACCTCGCTGAAGCAGTGGAGCGGGCCGTCGCCCGGCACCGCTCCTGCCTGCGCGAGACACCAGCTGAGCCTGCGGCCGCCCCGGTCATCCAGAAGGCGCCCGAAGGCGAGCGCTCCCGGCAGGCCCGCGACCGCCACGCCGCCGTCCACGCCGCGCTGCCCGTGGCCTGACGATCACCCAGATCAGCCGCGACCTGCGACTGGACCGCAAGACCGTGCGCCGCTACGCCGCCACCGCTGACCCGGCCGCCCTGATACCGGACGCCCCGGCCAGCCGGGCTGACCTCCTGGACCCGCACCTGCCCTACCTGCACCAGCGATGGAGGAAGGCTGCCACAGCACGGACAAGCTGAACGAGGAACTGCGCGCCCGGGGCTACCGCGGCAGCCTGCGCACGCTGCGCCGCCACACCGCCGTCCTTCGCCAGCGAGCCGCAGCCCCCGCCCCGCCGCCCGTGCCCGGATCGAGGAAGGTCGCCCGCTGGATCCTGACCCCGCCCGGCAACCTCAGCGCCGACCACCGCACCGCCCTGGCCGCCATCACCGCCCGCTGTCCCGAACTCGACGCCGCCCGCACCCTGGTCCGCCAGTTCGGCGACATGCTCACCCACCGCCATGGCAGCAAGCTCCCGGCCTGGGCCTGCCAGGCCGAGGCCAGCACCGTCCAGGAAATGCGGAGCTTCGCCGCCGGCCTGCGCAAGGACTGGCCCGCCGTCACCGCCGGCCTGACCCCGCCCTGGAGCTCCGGCACAGTCGAAGGCCACGTCAACCGCATCAAGATGAT
This sequence comes from Streptosporangiaceae bacterium, assembly GCA_036510065.1. GTDB lineage: Bacteria > Actinomycetota > Actinomycetes > Streptosporangiales > Streptosporangiaceae > DASUBV01. The sequence continues at coordinate 15,421 of DATCEO010000240.1, forward strand.
CAAAAGACGAATGTACGGACGAGCGAAACCCGACCTCCTGCGCAAGCGCGTCCTGCTCGCCGACTGACACCATCCCGAAAACTGGGCCAGAGCCAACGCAACTTGGCCGTTGACACTCGTCCGCGTGTCTGCCTGAATGTCCATGCCTGAGCTGTCCCGCATGACTCGATCCCGCTCTGTGTCTCATCTGAGTTGCCCGGTCTCGGATGTTTTACGGAGCGACCCGGATGAGACGGGGGCTTCAGCGGATCCGCAACTGTCATGGCCGCCTGGCAAGTTATACCGAGTGGGTCACGAACGCCGTCCCGCGCCTCGGAACCAGATCTCGCCCGCCTATTTTTTCACCCGGTCCTGACCCGGAACTAGGGCGCTTCCGGCCGCCGTCGTCGCCGGGCTGACGGGTACGCTGATCTGCCCGGATGAGGAGCATGGCGGGACAAGCGGGTGCATCTCCCGGCCGGCTGGCCGATGCCGGCTTCCAGGCTCGGGCGCGCGTGTTTCCGGTGGCCAGCGGGGGCCGGGGTGGCACCACCCCGGCCCCGCGCCTGGTCAGTTCTGCGCTGCGTAGAAGATGACGTGCTCGGTCTTGATCTTGTTGTTCTCGTCCAGGAGGTAGAGCCGCGCACCGGGGAGCGTGGCCTTCCCCGCGCCGAAATCCGCCTCGACGGTCAGCATGAGCAGCGCGTTGCGCTCGTCGCCGATGCTGGCGAGGATGCGCAGGCTGCCGGGCACGACGGCCTGCGCGAACTGGGTCAGGCCCACCATGTAGTCGTCGGCACCGGTCAGGTCGGTGGCCGGCGGCATCGGCTGCGTCGTCGTGGCGGTGACCCTGACGCCGGGCGCGAGGCCGTTCCGTGCTGTGTCAAAGTCGTGGTTGCTCCATGCTTCGACGTGCGCGACGGCGACGGCGACGGCCGGTGATTCGTGCTGAGCAGACATCTGGATTCTCCTTTACGGGCTAGCGGAACTCCGGTACTGCTGATCTAGACGGCGGCCAGCGGGGAAGATTGGGCGGGCGGCGGGCGCCCAGTTTCCTTTCGCGCCGTCGTCTGTACCGGCCCGCTGGCGCGGAGCCGGAAGGATGCGGCGATGGGAGGCTTGCGCGGTGACGGTGGACTTGCTCGCCCGGGCACAAGCCGGAGACGGGGACGCGTTTGCCCAGCTTGTCGATCCGTACCGGCGCGAGCTGCAGATGCACTGCTACCGGTTCCTCGGCTCGGCGCAAGACGCGGAGGACGCGCTGCAAGACACCTGGCTGTCGGCCTGGCAGGGCCTGGCTGGGTTCGAGGGACGCGCCTCGGTCCGGACCTGGCTGTACCGGATCGCGACGAGCCGCTGCCTGAACGCACGGCGATCTAGCAAGAGGCGCCCGCGGACGGACGTGCGGCCACCCGGGCTTAACCCGCCGGAGGCCACCCGGCTGGGCGAAGTGGTATGGCTCGAGCCCTACCCGGACGTCCTCCTCGAGGGGCTCGCCGACCACCGGCCCGACCCCGAGGCCCGGTACGAGGCCAGGGAAGCCATTTCGCTGGCCTTCGTGACGGCCCTGCAGGTACTGCCGCCCCGCCAGCGCGCCGTCCTCATCCTGCGCGACGTCCTCGGGTTCCACGCCAGCGAGGTGGCGGACATGCTCGACAGCAGCGAGGAGTCGGTGACCAGCGCGCTCAAGCGCGCCCGTGCCGCATCCCAGCGCCGGCTCCCACCGTCGTGGGAGCGGGAACCGCCCCCGCCCCCGAACTCCGCCAGCGAGCAGGAACTCGTCGAGCGGTTCACCCGGGCCTTCGAGGCCGGTGACGTTGATGATGTGGTTGCCCTGCTCACCGACGACGTCTGGCTGACCATGCCGCCGCTTCCGCTGGAGTACCAGGGCCGCGAGCTGGCGACCCGGTTCCTGACGGCGGTCTGGCAGGACCTCGGCTACCGGCTGATAGCGACCAGGGCCAACGGCCAGCCCGCGTTCGGCTTTTACGTCCGCGACCCGCGGGCCAGGGTCGCCCACGCGAACGGGCTGCTGGTGCTCACCGTCGCGGGCAGCCAGATCTCCGCCTTGACCCGCTTTGACAACAGCGTGCTGCCCCGATTCGGACTCCCCAGGACCCTTCCGGACTGACTGCCCCGCCCCACACGTAGACGTTGAAATCAAACGGGTTATACATAACGGCGAACAGCACAATCAAAGCGACTTCAACGGCTAGCGCATAGTAAATGGCAGTCGTAGCCCGTCGACTCACAGCAGGGCTGTGGACTGGCTCTTCAGCGCAGACGGTCAACATGGCGTATCCCTGATCGTCGTGGGGGCATTGCCGTCAAGGCTGTCTGGTGG
>DATCEO010000241.1:0-2305 GCA_036510065.1 Streptosporangiaceae bacterium
TCCTGGCATCAGGATGGCATCCCTGCTGGCTAGGCGCTCAACGGCGCACTAGCCAGCGAGGGACGATCAGGTTTCACGCGAGAAAGCCTCAAGGCGATTCCACAACGTGCGGTACTGCTGGAGTGTCGTGCGCATCTCCTCAGTTCCCGCATCATCGCCCTGCCAGGCAGACAGCAGTGAATGTTGCTGCTCCCTGACGGACACGACGAGCGTCTCCGCGCTGTCGCCGACGAGATAGGCCGCCAGCTCAACAGATGAGCGCGGATCGTCGACGAACATCGCGGTGGGGAGAAGAATTCTCCCGGGCTTCTCACCGTCCTTTAGCCCGTAGCGTCTTGCCAGCACCTGTCCGTGTACAAAAAAAGGCCCGGGCCCTGCCGTGTACCCGCGGGTTTTGCGGGTGCAGCTGCTTGGGTCCGGAGCGTAATCGCCATTTTATCACTTCTGGAGTTTGCGCGCATAGAGCATTCCGCAGCCAATAACGAGCTCTTTGAACTTGACGACACGCCCCTCCGCCCGGTTCAGCCCGGGCAAGGACGGCTCGACGGCTCATCACGGAGCGTGGTGCAGGCTAAGCGGGGCGCGAGGGGTTGACCCGGCGCACGAGGATCGATCACCCGGGCACCCTGCGCGGGTCGTGGGCTGCTGTGAAGTCGGGGCCGGGTCTGGCAGGCTGGAGCGGTGCCGTTTGAGGACGATCTCCAGTCAGGCCGGGGAGGGCTCGCCGGAGACGACTGGTGGCGGTCGGCGGTGATCTATCAGATCTATCCGCGGAGCTTCGCCGACTCCGGCGGCGACGGGGTCGGGGACCTGCCCGGGATCACCGGCCGGCTGGACTACCTGGTCGACCTCGGAGTGGATGCGGTCTGGTTGTCGCCGTTCTACGCCTCGCCGATGGTCGACTTCGGCTACGACATCACCGATCATTGCGTGGTCGACCCGGTGTTCGGCACCCTCGCCGACTTCGACGGGCTGCTGGCCGCGGCGCACTCCCGCGGGCTGCGGGTGCTGGTCGACTTCGTGCCCAACCACACCTCCAACCAGCACCCGTGGTTCGCCGAGTCCCGTTCGAGCCGGGTCAGCCGGCGGCGGGACTGGTACGTGTGGGCCAACCCAGCCCCCGGTGGGGGCCCGCCGAATAACTGGCTGTCGGCGTTCCCGGCCGCCGGCTCGGCGTGGACCCTGGACGAGCCCACCGGGCAGTACTACCTGCACTCCTACACCACTGCCCAGCCGGACCTGAACTGGCACAACGCCGAAGTGCGAGCCGCCATGGCCGACGTGCTCCGGTTCTTCCTGGACCGCGGGGTCGACGGCTTCCGGATCGACGCAGCCCACCGCCTGATCAAGGACCCGGCGCTGGCCGGCAACCCGGCGGACGTCGCCGGCGCCCGCACCGCTCTGGCGCCCGGCGGCCGGCGGCTGCGCCACATCGACCAGCCCGGCGTGCACACCGTGTTGCGTGAGCTGCGGGCGGTCCTCGCCGGTTACGGCGGTGACCGGCTGCTGCTCGGCGAGGTCGGGGTCGCCGACCCGGCCCGGTGGGCCGCCTACTACGGCCGGGACGACGAGCTGACGCTGCCGTTGAACTTCGGCTTCTGGTCCCAGCCGTTCACCGCGGCCGGGTTCCGCACCGCCGTCGGCACCACCGAGGGGGTGCTGCCGCCTGGCGCCTGGCCGATCTACGCGCTCGGCAACCATGACCTGCCCCGGCTGGCCTCCCGCTACGACGATGGCCGGCACGGGCAGGCCCGGGCCAGGCTGGCGGCGATGCTGCTGCTCACCTTGCGCGGCACGCCTCTGCTCTACTACGGCGACGAGATCGGCATGACCGACGTATCGATCCCGCCCGGGTCCACCGTGGATTCCAACGGCCGCGACCCGGCCCGAACCCCGATGCAGTGGGACGCCACCGGCGGCGCCGGATTCACGACCGGCCGGCCCTGGCTGCCGATCCCGGCCAGCGCCCCCACCGTCAACGTCGCCGTCGAGCGGGACGAACCCGGCTCACTGCTGAACCTGTACCGTAACCTGATCGGACTCCGCCGCGAGCACCCGGTGCTACGCGACGGTGACTACCAGGTGCTCGCCCCGACCCAGCCGGCGCTGTATGCCTACCTCCGGCGGACCGGTGGTCAACGGATTCTCGTCACGCTGAACTTCGCCGACCACCCGCACGACCTCGACCACCCCGAGGTCGGCACCGGCCGGATCCTGCTGTCCACGCACGACCATCCGCAGCCCGGCAGCCTGCACCCGCTCAGGCTCGCCCCCTACGAGGGAGTCATCGCCAGCCTGACATGAA
>DATCEO010000242.1:0-52246 GCA_036510065.1 Streptosporangiaceae bacterium
CGCGGTTACAACCTGCTGCTGCAGGCGACGCTGGGCACCAGGTTCTCCGATGCGCAGTGCGGCTTCAAGGCGATCCGCGCGGACCAGGCCCGCGAACTGCTCCCCCGCACGCAGGACGGCGGGTGGTTCTTCGACACCGAACTGCTCGTGCTGGCCGAGCGGGCCGGGCTGCGCATCCACGAGGTGCCGGTCGACTGGACCGACGACCCGGACTCGCGGGTGAACGTGCGCGCGACCGCGCTGGCTGACCTCCGCGGCATCCTGCGGATGGGCGGCGGCCAGCGGCTGGCCCGGTTCGTCGTGATCGGGGCCGCGAGCACCCTGGCCTACCTGCTCATCTATCTCGTCCTGCGCCGCGGGCTGGCGGCACAGACGGCGAACGCGATCAGCCTGCTGGTCACGGCGGTCGCCAACACCGCCGTGAACCGGCGCGTCACGTTCGGCATCTCCGGCCGCCGGCACGTCGTCCGGCATCAGCTGCGCGGCCTCATCGCGTTCGCCGCGGGCCTGCTGCTGACCTCGGGCGCGCTGGCCATGCTGCACTGGATGGTTCCGCAGCCGACCAGGGCCGCGGAGCTGGCCGTCCTGCTCGTCGCGAGCCTCGTCGCCACGCTGGCCCGGTTCGCCCTCTATCGCAGCTGGGTCTTCCGCGGGACTTCGCAGTGACCGCCGTCACGGCCGGCCGCCCGGCCCGGACACGCGCCGCGACCGCTGCGCCCGCCCGCTGGACGCGCCCGGCTCTGGGCGGGCTGCTCGCCGCGACAGCGCTGCTCTACCTGGTCGGACTCAGCCGCAACGGCTGGGCCAACGACTTCTACTCGGCAGCGGTGCAGGCTGGCACGAAGAGCTGGAAGGCATTCTTCTTCGGCTCGTTCGACGCCTCTAACTTCATAACGGTCGATAAGACGCCCGCCTCGCTCTGGGCAATGGAGCTCTCGGCGCGCATGTTCGGCCTCAATTACTGGAGCATGCTTGTCCCGCAGGCGCTGGAGGGCGTCGGGTCGGTGGCGCTGCTCTACGCCGCGGTGCGCCGCTGGTACGGGCCGGGCGCCGGGCTGCTCGCCGGGGCGGTGCTGGCCCTGACCCCCGTAGCCACGCTGATGTTCCGGTTCAATAACCCGGACGCGCTGCTGGTGCTGATGATGACCGCCGCCGCCTACGCCGTGGTCCGTGCGATCGAGTCCGGCCGCACTCGGTGGCTGGTCCTCGCCGGGGGGCTGCTCGGCTTCGGGTTCCTGACCAAGATGCTGCAGGCGTTTCTCGTCCTGCCGGCGTTCGGCCTCGTCTACCTGGTCGCCGGCCCGCCCCGGCTGCGCACCAGGATCTGGCAGCTGCTCGCGGGGCTGGCCGCCGTCGTGGTGGCCGCGGGCTGGTGGGTCGCAGCGGTCATGCTGACGCCCGCCGCCAGCCGACCCTATGTCGGCGGCTCGACCAACGACAGCATCCTGGAGCTGGCGCTCGGCTACAACGGCCTGGGCCGCCTCAGCGGCAACGAGACCGGCTCGGTGGGCTTCACCGGCGGTCGCGGGTCCGGTCCGGCGTTCGGCAGGTCGGCCGGTCTCGGGCGACTGTTTGCCAGTGAGATGGGCGGCCAGATCAGCTGGCTGCTCCCGGCCGCACTGCTGGCCATCGGCGCGCTGGCCTGGCTGTCCTGGCGGGGGCGCCCGCGACGCGACCGCCGCAGGGGAGCTGATGCTGTCGGCGGGCGGACGGCTCCGTGGCGGACCGGCCGCGCTCTGGCCTCGGCCCTGTTGTGGGGCGGCTGGCTGATCATCACCGGGGCCGTGTTCAGCTTCATGACCGGCATCATTCACCCGTACTACACGGTGGCCCTGGCTCCGGCGATCGCCGCGCTCACCGGGATCGGCGCCGTGACCCTGTGGCGACTGCGGCAAGAGTGGCCGGCCCGGGCCCTGCTCAGCGCGGCTGTCGCCGTGACGGCCATCTGGTCGTATGTCCTGCTCGACCGCTCGCCCTCCTGGTATCCGCCGCTGCGGTTCGCGGTGCTCGTCCTCGGACTCGCATCGGCCGCCGTCCTGCTGGCATCACCATGGCTGACCAGGCGATCGGGTGCCGCCCCCGGGCTGGCGACCGGCGGGCAGGCAGTCGCAGGCAGACGATGGCGAGTAACCATGGCCGGGGCGGCAGCCGCGGGCGCGGTCGTCGCCGCGCTGGCCGGGCCCGCGGCCTACAGCGTGGACGCCGCCAGCACCACGCACACGGGCGCGCTGCCCACTGCCGGACCGACGGTCACGAGCGCGTTCGGCGGTCCAGGGGGCGCCGGCGGACCCGGCGGCGGATTCGGCCACGGTTTCCGTGGCGGCTTCGGCGGCGCGGGCAGGACGGGCGGTCGGGCCACGCTGCCTGGCGCTGGCGCCGGGACTGGTAACCCTGCGGGAGCCGGCAGCGCGGGAGCCGGCAGCGCGGCGGGTTCCGCAGGCGGGGCAGCCGGGTCCAGCCCCGGCGCGGGCCAGCTGCCTGCATCCGGGCAGCTACCCGGTACGGTGCCGCGCGGCGGGACTGCTTCCGGACGCCCGGCCGGCTTTCCCGGCGGCGCCGGGGGTCCTGGAGGCGGCGGCCTCGGCGGGTCCACCCAGGTCAGCAAGGCGCTGACCACGCTGCTGGAGCGAGACGCCAGCACTTATACCTGGGCCGCCGCCACAGTTGGCTCCGAGAGCGCAGCGCCGCTGCAACTCGCCACCGGGCAGGCCATCTTGTCGATCGGCGGGTTCAACGGCACCGACGCGGCGCCGACGCTAGCGCAGTTCAAGAAGCTGGTCGCCGAGCACAAGATCCACTATTTCGTCGGCACGAACGCCAGCAGCTTCGGCGGCGGATCAGGCGCCGCGGCGGCCATCACGAGCTGGGTGACGGCGCACTTCACGGCGCGGACCGTAGGCGGTGAGACCGTCTACAACCTGACCCAGGCGCGGTGAGCTAGCCATCGCCTAGGCCGTCCTCGGGCGGCACCAACAGGTGCACACTGTTCGAATGGACCATTTCGTCGGCCGCGCGGATGAGCGGGCGGTTCCCGATGCCGAGATGGCCGCGAGTACCAGCCAGGCCAGGCCAGCTGGCCGGTACTCGCGGCGCAGGCATCTGGGCCGGCCGTGAGCGAAGTGGCCGGCCGGGCTGGTTACCGGGTGGTGTTCGCGGTCGCTGAGTTTCGAGCGCTCTGGGCCGCGCAGCTGCTGTCGGTCGTAGGGGACCAGCTGGCCAAGGTGGCGCTGACCGTGCTGGTCTATCAGCGAACCAACTCATCGCTCCTGGCCGCCCTGACCTTCGCGGCCAGCTTCGTCCCGTCATTCGCCGGCGGAATCCTGCTCTCCGGGCTGGCTGACCGGCTGCCCCGCCGGGCAGTGATGATCACCTCCGACCTGGCCCGGATGGCACTGGCCGCGGTGATGGTCGTGCGAGGCGTACCGCTGGCGGTCCTGGTCGCGTTACTTTTCGGGATCACGATGATCGGCGCTCCGTTCAAGTCGGCGCGGGCGGCCATCTACCCGGAGATCCTGGCCGGCGATCACTACGTGACGGGCACGGCCGTGACGCTCACGACGCTGCAGCTCGGCCAGGTGATCGGGTTCGCCGCCGGCGGCGCGATGACGGCACTGTTCGGTGCTCGCGCCTGCCTGCTCATCGACGCCGCGACCTTCGGGATCTCGGCCATCCTGGTCCGGGTCGGCGTGGCCGTACGGCCTCCGGCTGCCGCCAGCGCGGTGACGAAAGGCAGGGCAGTCGACGGCCTGGTCGCCGGCCTCAAGCTAGTACTGGGCAACCCGGCGCTGCGGGCCCCCATGCTGCTGGGCTGGCTCGCCGCGTTCTGCGACGCTCCTGAGGGCATCGCCGCCCCGTTCGGCCGGGCGCTGGGGGGCGGCGCAGCGGCTACCGGACTGCTTCTCGCCTTCCCAGCCGCCGGCTATACCGTTGGCGCGCTGATCTTCAGCCGCCTGCTGAACGCCGATCGCCGTGACCGGCTGATGAGACCGCTATCCGTGGCGTCCTGCGCGATCCTGATCCTGATCGCGCTCCGCCCGAACCTGCCGATCACCTTGCTGATCCTGGCCGCCTCTGGGGCCTGCGGCTGCTTCCAGGTCGCGGCGAACGCAGCGTTTGTCACTGCCGCTCCGCCAGAGCAGCGCAGCCAGGCTTTCGGCCTGGCCGCCGCCGGCATGAGCCTAGGCCAGGCGGCTGCAATGGCCCTGGCTGGCGCAGCCGCGCTACACCTGGCTCCGGCCCTGGTAATCGGCGCCGCCGGGGCGCTGGGCACCGTCGCCGCCATCGGCCTGGCATTCCCGCTGGCAGCCGACCGGTCGCCCAGCCGCGCTCCGGACCACGTCTGATTGCGTTAGCCCCACTCGTGACCGCGCATCGCCGTCCTCCCTTCCGCAGCCCGCAGACCAGCACCACACCCCGCCGTTAGCCCCACTCGTGACCGCGCATCGCCGTCCTCCCTTCAGTCATGACCGCCGGGAAAGTGCAGGTCATGGCCCGATCCGATCATGCTTAAATGCCGACCACGAGAGTCTTTGGCAGGTTTTCGAACACTGGCGGCCCTCTTTTCCTCTGTGTCCATGACAATACGAGTTGACCCGGTTACGCTTAGACGCAGCGCGTATGGGTTCGGCTCGCGACCTGACGGCCGCGCACGGAGGCAGACGATGGGCCCTGCAGCAGTCCCAGGCCGTCGCCGATGGATGGGTCCGGCAGCGGAATGGCCGATCTGGGATCTCCCGGCCTGGCTGCGCGTCGTCGTGCTGACGGTGATCGCCGCCGATGTCGTGGCCATTGCCGCGTGCGTCCTGTTCACCACCGTGCGGGCCCATGACGCCTTGCTCTTCGGGCTCCTGCTCAGTTGCGACATCGCGACGGTGGAGCTGACGCGCCGGTCCGGCGAGCCCGCTGGCCACATTAAATCCGCCCATCCGGTGTGGGAGCTCCCTATCGCGCTGCTGCTGCCTCCCGTCTACGGGCTGGTAGCGCCGATCGTCCGGGTCGCGTTCACGCAGTGGCGAATCCGCCGGTCCCTGGCCTACCGCCGCGCATATACCATGGCGGCGCTGGGCTTGTCGTATGCCGCCGCCTCGGTTGCCTTTCACGCGCTGACGCCGGTGCTGAGCAGGCATATCCCGGCTGGCGGCGGGCGCGTCGTCGCGTGGGCGGTCGCGGTTGTCTTGTGCGGCGTGCTGCAGTCGGCAGTCAACAATCTGCTGGTTATGACGGCAGTCAAGGGCTCCGACCCGACGGAGAGCATCCGGTCGGCCCTGTTCACTCAAGAGGTCCTGTTTGATGATGCGGCCGAGCTGTCGGTCGGGGTCCTGGTCGCCTACGCGGTCGCCGCGAGCGCGTTCATGGCGCTGTTTGCCCTGCCCGTTGTCACCCTGCTGCAACGCTCCCAGCGGCACTCGCAACTGGTCAACGACGCGCGCATCGACGGCAAGACCGGCCTGCTGAACGCTGCGACCTGGCAGCGGGAGGCAGCCGTCCAGGTCACCCGGGCCACCCGGACCAGAGGCAGCGCTCCCCTGGCGGTTTTACTGGCCGACGCGGATCACTTCAAGAACATTAACGATACGCACGGGCACCAGACTGGCGACGCGGTGCTCACCGCGATAGCGCAGCGGTTCGCTGAGGTCCTGCGCCCTGGTGACCTGTGCGGGAGATTCGGGATCGGTGATGAGTTCGCGGTCCTGCTGCTCGACACCACCGCCACGCAGGCCGCCGCGATCGCCCGCCGGATCTGCGACGCCGTCGCCGCGCTCGCCGTGCCGGCGGTCGGAGGTACTGACGGGGCCGTGGCGCAGGTCACCATCTCCATCGGAGTGGCGGCCATGGATGACCCGGCCAGCGACCTGGACGACCTGGTCGCCGCCGCCGACCATGCTCTGTACAAGGCCAAGGAAGAGGGCCGCAACACGGTCCGGATGACCCTCGGCCTGCCAGAGGCGGGCGCTGGCGGATCCTGAGGCTGCGGCGGCTGAGGCTGGCGGCAGCCCAGCCGGGTCAGCCTCGCGCCGGAGCCCCGGGAATGGCCTGGGCAAACCGGAATGCCCCCTCCGGGTCGTACCTGTGCTTGACGCGCATGAGGCGATGCAGGTTCGGCCCGTAGTAGGCGCTCTTCCAGTCCCTGAGCCCGGGATCAATGAAGTTCTGATATGCCTGCCCCGTGCCGAACGGCGCGAGGTCGTGATACAGACCCGCCACCCAGTCGAGGTTGGCGTCCACGACCCGCGGGCTGTCGCGGGCCGTCCAGGTGGTCTCGTTGTCCATCAGGAAAGCGGCGTCCCGGTGCACGAACGCGGTCGCGGCCGGAGCGACCCGGCCGATCGCCCCGCCCCAGGCGAAGAGCGTCACGCCGGCGCCGCCGGGGTTGGAGCTCCCCGGCCAGCGCTCGATCCAGCGGATGGCGGTATCGATGCCGCCGCCGGGCAGTGAAGCGTCGAGGAACGCCGATTTGGAGGCGAACCTGTCGAACGGCACGTTATGGGCCAGCAGGGCCTGGGCTTCCAGGTAGCTGCGATCCTCGATCAGCTGCTCCGTCGGCCAGGCGGCGGCTAGCACCGGCGCCAGCAGCCCCGCCAGCTCGCGGCTCGGCCCGTAGTACAGCCCGAGGGCCGACACGCCGCGCCGCGGGGCACCTCCGGTAACCGGGCCGCCGCCGCTCACCTCCAGGCCGACCCGGCAGGAGAGCGAGTCCGGGGCGGTCGGCATGAGGCCGAGCATGGCGGTCATGGCTGCGGCTGCCTGTCGCCACGGCCACTCCAGCCGGTACACCGACACCTCACCGACCTCGGTCGCCCGCAGCGTGTAGCGGGTGTTGATCCCGAAGTTGCCGCCGCCACCGCCCTGGCAGGCCCAGAACAGGTCGGGGTGCGACCGCGGGCTGACCCTCAGCACCGCCCCCGATGCCGTTACCACCTCGGTCTCCAGCAGCTGATCACAGGTCAGGCCCAGGTGCCTGCTGCTGAAGCCGAATCCGCCGCCGAGCAGGAGGCCGCTCACTCCCACCGTCGGGCAGCGGCCGCTCGGAACGGCCAGCGTGGTACCGGCTAACCCGGCGTACAGGTCCCGGATCCGGACGCCGGCCCCGACGGTGACGGTCCTGGACCTGGCGTCCACCCGGACCGACTGCATCCGGGCCAGCGAGATGACCAGCCCCGGGCTGGTGGAGTAGCCGCCATAGCTGTGGCCTCCGGACCTGGCCGTGAAGGGCACGTCGTAGTGGCGGGCCCAGCGCAGCGCGGTCCCGACGTCAGCGGCGTCCGCGCACAGCGCGATCCCGGCTGGCTGGATGGCGGCGTAGCGCTTGTTGTAGGGGACGCTCGCGACCGTGTAGCCGGCGTCTCCGGGGCGCAGCAGCTGGCCACGGAGGTGCCGGGCCAGCGCCGCCCAGTCCGGCCGGCCAGAAGGCCGCGGCCAGGCACGCGGCCGGGCCCCGGGCGGCAAGCCGGGCCGCGCGGCCGGCGCGAGCCAGCCGAGCTGCGTGCCGAGACCGGCGCCGACCGCCAGCCTCCCCGTCCCGCCAAGTACCTCGCGGCGGCTGATATCCCCCATGCGCTCCCCCGCCCGTCCTGCAGGTGCCCCCCGGCAGCCTGGCGCTCCCCGTCACCGGCCTGCGGCCAGCCGACGCCCTGCCACCCGGCCGCCCGCGCTGACCGCTAGCCGAGGCCGGCGATGCTCATCAGCTCGTCGAGGATCGCGCCGAACTCGGCCACCGCCAGGCTCAGGTGTCCCGCGCCGGCGACCAGGTGAGCCCGCGCCGCGGGCACGTGCTCGGCCAGCCACTGCCCGTGCGCGAACGGCACCATCATGTCCTGGTCGCCCTGCCAGATCGTCACCGGCGCGCCCTGATCGACGACAAATCCCCAGTCGCGGACGAACGCCAGGTCGTCCTCGAGCCAGCCGGCGGTCCCGGTGCTGACGGCCGCGTTGAACGACGCCGCCAAGTAGTTGGCGAACTCGCCGGTGACGACGGACTTGTCGACCTCCGATACCAGGTCGCCCAGGCCGTCGGCGACCTGGCTGGCCGTGATGCCGCGCATCTCGGCCATGGCCGCGGTGAGGAATGCGGCCAGTTCCGGCTCGCCGGCCAGCGCCGCGCCGAACTCCGCCACGTTCTCCCCCGCCATGCCCGCGAGCCAGTCGATGCCCGCCGACCCGTACGGCGCCAGGCCCGCGATCGAGGCCGCGCCGCGGCACCGGCCCGGCAGCAGCACCGCGCAGGCCAGTGCATGCGGTCCCCCGCCCGACCATCCGGCAGTAACGAAATGCCCGGCGCCAAGCTCGTCTAGCACCGCGGCGACGTCCATGGCCGCATCGGCTACCTGCCGGCCCGGATCGGGGGTCGACGTGCCGTAGCCGGGCCGGGCGTACATCACCGTGCGCAGGCCCCTGGCGGCGGCCGCCGCGACCATCGGCCCGAAGGCCACCAGCCCGGAGGGCGTGCCGCTGTGGAACACCAGCGGCAGGCCGTCGTCTGGCCCGCTGACCAGGACCTGGAGCCGGCGGCCGCCAGCTGCCCGAACGCTGAGCTCGCCTGGTACTACGTCTGGCTGCATGGGCTGCTCCTCCGGCTGGTCATGTTGCTGGGGCTCTGCCATTACCCGGACACAGCCGCCACACTCGCTCGCCGTCCGCTGACTCGGCCGTCGGCTCAAGCCCGGCTCGGGCGGCGACGCGCTCGGACGCGCGGTGGCCCGGGGCAATGGACGCGGTCACGTCGGTCACCCCGGCCTGCGTCAGCCAGGTCACCAGGGCGGCAGCCGCCTCGGCGGCGAACCCGCTGCCCTGCCAGGGCAGGCCGATGACCCAGGCGACCTGGGCGGCGCGGCAGCCGTCGGCCCGGCTGGTCACCGTGGCCTGCACGGTGCCGACCGCTGCGCCCGTCGCGCGCAGCCGGACCACCCAGTTCAGCCACTGCTCGCCCGGCCAGCCGGGGGCGGCCGCCCACCGCCGGTACTGGGCGCGCAGCTCGTCCACGGCCAGCGGGCGACCGCCGGTGAACTCGTGCAGCCGCGGGTCGCCGAGCACGATGGCCATCTCCTCGGCGTCAGCCACGCGGACGGGGGCAAGCCGGACCCTGGAAGTCTCCAGTACGGCGTCGGCCGGGATCTGCGGATGCACCATTCCACTGTCGCCCGTTCCAGTCCATGATCACGACCGTTTCTCCGCACAATGTGCGGCGAAACGGTCGTGATCATGGAATCCGTCTGGGTTAGGTGCTGCGGAGCCAGATGTTACTGAAGCCGCCGGAGCCGTCGATCGCGCTGGTCGAGTCCTTGTCCTGGCCGCTGCCGTTGATCATGACGATCGAGGTCGGGGTCTGCCCGCCGAGCGATGAGCCGTTGGCGCCGGACGCGCTGTAGCTGACCGTGCCGAAGTCGGCCAGGGGCAGCACGCCGGAGGACGACGACGGCGCCTCGGTGATGACCTCGGCCGAGGAGCGGCTCAGGCCGGCCTCGTCCTGGGTGATGGTCTGCGTCCAGCCCTGGGTGCTGTCGGTCAGGACCAGCGTGTAAGTCTGCGTCCCGCTGAAGGTGACCGAGGCGGTGATGCTGTCACCGGGGACGACCGGGTTGCTGAAGTACACCGGGTAGGCCGGGTACATCTCGTACCAGCCGTAGTAATCCGGCGAGGAGCCGTTGCAGTCGGAGTCCGTGCCTGTCTGCTCGACCGAGCTGCTGTTGTAGCCGTCCAGGCCGACCCAGAACGCCGCATACTGAGCGCTGCTGCCGCTGCAGCTGGCCGCGGGCACTGTCCAGCTGGATGAGACGCTGGTGAAGGCGCCGGCCGAACCAGTCACCGCGTAGCCCGACCAGTTCGTGCTCTGGGCCTGGTTCCGGACGCCATGGGCGCGGGCGGCGGCAGCACCCGCCGGACGTTTCATCAGGCCGCCGGGCACGAACGCGTGCACCGTGCCGCCGGGCCGGGCGTGAGTGACACCGGGGTGGGTAGTCGTCACTGCGGCGGAGGCGCTGCCAGCTGCCATCAGCGAGCCGAACGCCAGGGCGATGGTTGTGAGCGGGATGAACCAGCGACGGGTCATGCGGACTCCTCTGGGCCGTCAGTAGGCAGGCCGTGAATTGCCGAGGCTGGGCGCTCACCTTGCCTGCGGGGCGTGGCGGCGACTGCCGGGTCGCCGTTATAACGATTCGACAACTAAATGATAACGAATTGGCGTTTGTCAAGCTCGTCAGCTAGGACCCCAGGTCAGCGGGTATTGGCGGCCGGCCCTTGGCTGGCGAGGACCAGGCGCGGGACTGCCCCGGAGGCGGAGGCCTCCGGGGCAGTCCCGTTGTCGCCGAGGAAGGAGAGGGCTAGTTACTCCTGATCCAGGTGTTACTGAACGCGCCTGAGCTACTCATCGAGCTCGTGGAATCCTTCTGCCTGCCGCTGTTGTCGATCATGACGATCTGGGTCGGGCTCTGGCCGCCCATCGACGATCCGTTGTCCGCCGAGCCGGCGTAGCTGACGGTGCCGAAGTTGGCCAGCGGCAGGACGCCCGTGTTCGACGACGGCGCCTCGGTAATGACCTCGGCGGAGGACCGGGCCAGCCCGCTCTGGTTCTTGGTGATGGTCTGGGTCCAGCCCCTGGTGGTGTCCTTCAGGACCAGCTTGTATGTACTGGAGCTGCTGAAGGTCACCGAGGCGGTCATGCTGTCCCCCGGCGACACCGGGCTGGTGAAGTTGACCGGGTAGGCCGGGTACATCTCGTACCAGCCGTAGTAATCGGGCGACGAGCCGACGCAGTCGGAGTCGGTGCCCGTCTGCTCGACGGAGCCGCTGTTGTAACCATCGAGGCCAACCCAGAAGGACGCGTACTTGTACCCGCGGCCGCTGCAGTGGGCCGTGGGTTCCTTCCAGCTCGCCGAGACTCTGCTGAACTGCCCGCTGGAACCGGTCACCGCGTAACCGGACCAGTTCGTGCTCTGGGCCGCGTTCTGGATGCCGTGGGCCCTGGCGGCGGCGCCCGAGGGCCGCAGCATCCGCCCGCCCGGCCTGAACCCGTGACCCCAGCTAGCCGGATAGGCATCCCGGACGGCGGGATGGGCGGACACTGAGGCGCTGGCGGTGCCAGCCGCCGCGAGCAGCGAGCCGAGCACCAGGGCGAGGGTCGTGAGTGGTATGCACCAGCGACGGGTCATGCGGGCTCCTTAGCCATCGTTAGGGGGTGAACGGCATTTTATGAGCTTTTAGTCATATTTGCCGTTACTGCGGGGCGTCGCCGCGAACGTATAGTGACCATTGGTAATGGTTAAACCACTAACTAGTAAAGGATTGGTATTACCCTGCCCGTCTAGCCAACGTCCCAGGTCAGAAGCTGTGCGACACAACGAGACCGCCCTTCGCCCCAGCCCGCGGGCGCGGCGAGGGCTGGCGGGGCCCGGCCGTTGACAAAGCGACCCCCCAGCAGCGACAGTCGGGCAGGTCACGCGGCACAGACCGGGAAAGCACGGAGCGCGTGCCGCAGGGCCCGCACCCACTAACCAGAGTGAGTAACCAGATGCGACTTCTGCTGATCGGCGCTCCCGGCGCCGGCAAGGGCACACAGGCCGAGCTGCTCGCCGCGCGTTTCGGCATCACCCACATCTCCAGCGGTGACCTGCTCCGCCAGCACGTCCACGAGAACTCGGCGCTGGGGCAGCTCGCGGCGGCCTATGTCGAGAAGGGTGACCTGGTCCCCGACAGCGTGGTCATGGACATGCTGCGCAAGCCCGTCGTGGCCGCGGCGCGCGGCTATGTCCTGGACGGGTTCCCGCGGACCGTGGAGCAGGCGAAGGCGTCCTACGAGGTAGTCCGGCCCCTGGGGGTGGAGGTGCAGGCGGCCATTCACCTGGACGTGCCCCGGCAGGAGCTCGTGCGCCGCCTGCTCAGCCGGGGCCGCGGCTCGGACGATACCGAGGCGGTCGTCGACCACCGGCTGAGCGTGTACCTGGAGCGGACCGTGCCCTTGCTGGAGTACTACGCGGGCCGGGAGTGGATGTTCACCGTCGACGGCGCCCTGCCAGCCGAGGCCGTGCACGAGGACATCGTCCAGCGCATCGAGAGGCTCGCCACCTTCAGCCCGCCGAGCTGACAGGCGTGCCCGGCTGGCCGCCGAGCCGGCCAGGGCGGGCGACAGCCAGAACTTGCGCCGGCGCGTTACCACCCAGGACGCGCTCACAGCATTTATCCGTCATTACAGTGGCCCGCATACCGCTATTTTCGACGGAGCCACGGAATCGATTTTATGGAAACAACGGGGCATATTCCTCGGCATGCCGCCCGGCGTGTCCTGATCCCGGCCGACCGGGGCACCAGGACCGCCGTCAGCATCGTGGCCGCCGTCGCGATGATCGGCGCGGGCGCGGCCATAGCGGGCGTGGCCAGCGCGCAGCTGGCTCCCGTGGCCTGTCGCGACCTAGGCGCCGGCTGCCGCAGCAACCTGGGAACAGCCAGCTTAACGGGCCCGCCACCGACAGCGCGAGTCTTCGCCAGCGCGGCCGACGGCTTCCGCGGGCCCAGCGCCGTGGCGGCTGCCGGAGGGCGCCTGTGGGTCACCAACGTCCTCGGCAACTCGGTCACCGCGCTATCGGCGGCCAGCGGCGCGCACCAGCTGACGCTGCGGTCCGCGGCCTATGCGTTCCGCGGGCCGAATGCGCTGGCTATCGGCAGCGGCCATATCTGGGTGGCAAATGTCCCGGCTAACTCCGTCACCGAGATAAATGCCGCGACCGGGCAACACGAGCGCACCCTTTCCGGCCACTACGGATTCTCCAGCCCGTATGCCCTGGCCTTGTCCGGACGGCGGCTGTGGGTGGCTAACGCCGGAGGCAACTCGGTCACCGAGATCAACGCCGCGACCGGGGCCCGGGCCGCGGCCCTCAGCGGCGGCCGCTACCGCTTCCGCGATCCGCAGGCGCTGGCGGTCAGCGCCGGGCGGCTCTGGGTGGCCAACGCCGGCGGCCGGTCGGTCACCGAGATCAATGCCCGGACGGGGGCGTGGATCGCCACGCTGTCCAGCGGCTACGGGCTCTCCCATCCGGCCGCGCTCGCGGCCACCAGCCAGGACCTGTGGATCGCCAGCGAGGCCGGCAACTCGGTCACCGAGCTGAGCACGGTGACCGGCGCCCTGGTCCGGATCATGTCTGGCCGCCGGTACGGCTTCGACGACCCGGCCGCGCTCGCCGTAGCGGGCGGGCACCTGTGGGTGGCCAGCGCCCTCGGTAACTCGGTCAGCGAGATCGACGCCGGGACGGGAGCGCTGCTGCACACCATGTCGGCCGGGTTCGCCAACCCGACCGGCCTGGCCGCCAGCGGCTCTGACGTCTGGGTGACCAGCCTTGGCTCGGACTCGGTGACCCGGCTGCGGGCCGGCTAGCCCCAGGCGCGCCCAGCTAGAGAGCGTCGTGGCGGATGAGGTAGTTCATCGAGAGCCAGCCGATCGGCACCGGGAGCCAGAAGGTCAGGGTGCGGAAGAGCAGGACCGCGCTGACCGCGGTCGTGCCGGCCAGGCCGGCTGCGGTCAGCCCCGCCGACAGCGCCGCCTCCACCGCCCCCAGACCGCCCGGCGTAGGCACGACGGACCCGATCGCGTTACCGGTCAGGTAGACGACGGCGACGCTGGCCAGCGGCAGCGAGCCGCCCAGCGCCCGGATCGAGGCGTCCAGGCACAGGATGTAGGCGGCGGTAAGCAGGAACGCGCCGCCGATGCCCTCGGCGAGCTTGGCCGGCCGCTGGGCCACGTCCAGCAGCCGCGGGATCACCTGGCCGAGCGCGGGCGCCAGGCGCGACCGGACCAGTCGCCGGCCGGCCGGGAACGCCAGCGCGATCAGCGCGCTGACGACCAGCACCGCCAGCGCGATGTAGACCCAGCCGGGCGGCCGCAGCGAGTGGCTGGAGGACCGGGTCAGCGCCGCGAAGATGATCAGGAGCGTCAGGTGCAGCGCGAAGGCGAAGACCTGGGAGACGCCGACGCTCGCGGCGGCGTCGGGCGGGGCGACTCCGGATTTCCGCAGGAAGCGGATGTTCAGCGCGACGCCGCCCACCGCGGCCGGGGTCACCAGGGTGACAAACGACGCGGCCACCTGGGTCAGGAAGGTCCGGACGAAGTTCAGGCGTTCCAGCACGAATCCGGACAGGGACCAGGTCGCGCCGAGGTAGGTCGCCACGGACAGGCACAGCGCGACGATCGACCAGCCCCAGTGCACGTGCCGGAGCAGGGTGCCGAACTTCTCCTTGGAGAGCTGGCCGACCAGGATGTCGGCTGCCACCACGCCTACCAGCAGCGTGACGATGGTGCGCAGCCGGAACCGCTCCAGCTGCACCGGGGGCGCCTCGCCGTCCGGGGAGCCCGCGCTCAGCCGCTTGCGCAGCGCGGGCAGGATGTCCTTGCGCCGCCGCAGCACGGCGCGGGTGGAGCGGCTCAGCGCCACCGGCTGCAGCAGCGGGACGAGGCTGGCCAGCTCGCCGCCGACCTGGTCCAGTGCGATATCCGCGGCCCGGTCCGGGCCCACCAGCAGGGCCATTTCGGCCAGGAGCTGAGCCAGGTCGAGGCGCCGCTGGACCTCGGTCGCGGCCACGTCGCCGTTACCGGGATCCAGCAAGATCACGTCCGTGAGATCGGGCCCGGTCAGCAGGATGCGGTCGGCTGTCAGGGTCCGGTGCGTGACGGAGTGCTCGTGCAGCCGGAGCACCGCCCCCCAGACGTTGTTCAGCTGCTCGTCGGTGGACGGCTCGGGCAGGTCCGCCAGCGCCGTCCCGGTGAGCCGCGCGCAGGACAGCACCGCCGCCTCGGAGCCGACCCGGATCAGTGCGCGTAGCGGCGGAGTGGCCACGCCGGCGTCCTCGACGGCATAGATCAGCAGCGCCTGCCGCTCGACCGCGCGCTCCATCGTGAGCGGCGCGCTGCGCGATACCTGGGCCTTGAGCCGCACCCGGCGGTAGATGCGGTAGAGCACGTCGACCGCCTGCTGGTCCCGGTCGAAGACCGTCACGTCCCGTTCCTGGCCATCCACCGTGACCGCCAGGTACCGGCGGTTCTCCGACCTGGTATCCCAGATCCTCCTGATGGCCGCGATGGGCGCGATGGGCGCGCCTGCCGCGCTGAGGGCCCTCGCGATGGCCAGGGCTGACGGGCGCTCGGACACCGTGCCGACGGCGAACCGCAGCCCCGACCCGATGCACGACCCGAGCAGCAGCGTGATGAGCAGGGCCAGCACCGTGGTCTGGGAATCGGCCAGGCTGGTCAGCCCGTAGAAGCCGATCGTCACCCAGAAGGCGACGCGCCACTGCGGCCGTCCGGCCAGGCCGATGACGGTGATGTAGGCGACCAGCCCGGCCAGGTAGCCGTCGAACACGGGAGGCCGGTGGCCGTTCCGGGCGGCGGCCGCCAGGCTGTCGTACAGCAGCGAGAACGGCGCCTGACGCAGCACGACGTTCGCGAACGCGACGAAGACCATCACGACCACGGCGGTCAGCACCGCCTCGGCGATCCGCCGCCACTGGCGGCGGAAGGCCAGCCGGACGGCCAGCGCGAGCGGCAGCACGAACACCGCCAGATGAGCCAGGAACCCGAAGATCCCCAGCGCCGGGCCGGGCAGCCGATGGGTGGCCCCGGCCGCGTTCACCTGCACGCCGACCAGGCCTATCGTCGCCACGATGACGATCTCGATGCCGGTCAGGATGCAGCGCAGCAGGTCGGCCGGCATCCGGACCCTGGGCTGCAGGTTGTCCTCCACCTGCACGTCGAGGCCATCGGTTGCGGCGGCTACCGCTTCGGGCGAGCCGATCAGCGGCGGCTCACGTCGGGACGACCTCACAGGCAGATCGTTTCACCTGGCGGCCCGGCTTTCGAACTGCACCCGTCGATTGAGTTAACGGATGCTCAGCCATCGGTCATGAGATGGTCAGCCGCCGGCCCAGGCGGGACGCGCGGAAGCATCGCCCAGCAGGTGCCGGTAAAGCGCCGCGGTACCAGGGTGGGGCTCACCGTCGGGCGCGATCTCGCTGATGGCGTCCAGGCAGCGGTTCCAGGCTTCCCGGACTCCGGTCAGGTTGCCGGCCGCGTGCTCGGCCCGCATCAGCGCACGCCAGAGCTGCTCGGCACCGGCGTCGCCGGCCAGCCCGATCCGCGCCGCCCTGGCCGCGGCGGCCGGGTCTCCCGCGGCCAGCTCCAGCGCGGCCAGCACGTCAGCGGCGTCCACGATCTGCGCCCGGACGGTCTCCGTCATGGCCAGGTCCAGCCACCAGTAGTAGCAGCCGGTGAAGGGCCGCCCGCGGAGCAGGCCGAGCGCGCGGCGCAGCAGCTCGGCGTCCCGCGAGCGCATGCCCTCGGTGGCGAGCGCGTCGAACTCGTGCCAGTCGAACCGGGCGGCCGGGTTCAGGGCGTACTGGCCGCCGCCGAGATGCTGGATCCACTCGCGGCCGTCGGGGGCCCGGCCGAGCTGGCGCCTGGTCCGGACGATGAGCTGCCGCAGCGAGTCGCTCGGCTTGGGACGGTCCGGGTCGGCGCCCAGGAGATAGCACAGCTGCTGATTGGACAGCCCGCTGCTGCCGTGCAGGGCCAGGGCCAGCACCAGCTGGCTCTGGGCGGGCAGCAGGGCTCCGGGCTGGCCGTTGATGGTGAAGGTGCCGAGCACGCCGATCCGCAGGTTCTGCTGGTCGGTGCCCGCTGGGTCGGCTGGCTGCACCCGGGCGGGCTCTGCCGGGAGTGCCGGGGAGTCAGCGCCGGCCGGGAGCGGGGAATCCGGGAGCGGGGAGTCCGGCGGCGGTGCGCTGGCCGGCTCGTGCAGCCAGGCCGCCGGCTGGCCGGGCAGGCCGGTCGCGGCCGGGTCGTCGCCGTTCTCGGCCCAGCCTGCCGGGCCGGTGCCCGCTGGCTCGCCAGGCCACCCGGGCCCCGCCGGCCAGGCCGCCTGGTCAGCGGCCGGGACCGGATTAGCGGTCTGGTCTGGCTCGGCCGCCCAGGCCGGGCTGGCGGCCTGGTCCAGCTCGGCGGCCCAGGCCAGGTCCCCGGCCTGATCCGCGTTGGCGGCCCAGGCCACATCGGCTGACTGATGGGGCTCGGCAGGCCAGGCCGGGCTGGCGGCCTGCGCTGGCTCGGCGCCCCAGGCCGGGCTAGCGGCCCGATCCGGGTCGGCAGTCCAGGCCGGACCGGCGGCGTCATCCGGGCTGGTCCACGCCGGAGCGGCGGCCTGATCGGGCTCGGCCGCCCAGACCGGAGGCGCGGCCCAGTGCGCCGGGTCGGCCTGAAGGGGCTCGCCGGCCCAGTCCGTTTCCGCCGTCAGGGCCCCGTCCGTCAGGGCCCCGTCGTCCGCCAGGCCCGCGTCCGCCAGCCCCGCGTCGTCCGCCAGGCCGATGTCGTCCCTCAGCGTGCCTTCAGCCGGAGCAGAGCCGGGGACCGGGTCAGCCCGGTCGAGATCGTCCAGTTCGCCGGCCGGGCCGAGTCCGCCGGTCAGCTCGTCGTCGCCGCTGACCACGTCCGGCGGCCAGGTCCAGCTGTCGTACGGAGGATCGGCCGGGCCGACGTCAGAGCCTTCCAGCGCCATGGCGAACAGGCTGGTCAGCGCCTCGTAGTCGGCGTCGTCGAGCGCCGCTGCCTGCGCCTCCAGCTGCAAGGGCGAGATCCGCGCGACGATGGCGCCGCTGGCCACCGGCCCGGCCGCCAGGTCGATGGTGGCCGGCGCACGGTGACCGTCGAGCGGCTCGGCCCCGCCCGGCACCAGCGCGGCGATCCCGCCGGGATCGCTGGCCAGGTCAGTGAGCAGGGCGAGCTGACCGGAGGTGGGCGGCACGGAACTCACCAGCAGCGTCAGCGCCCAGTCCTCGTCCGCGGGATCGGCCAGCCGGTGGTAGCGCACCTCCGCGAGCGGCGCGTTCCCCAGCCGCCGGCGCAGCGCCACGGCCTTGGCGGCCAGCAGGTCCAGGCCGGCGTCGAGGCTGTCGCAGCAGGTGCCCCGGCCGCCGAGCACGGCCAGCTCGGGGAATCCGACCAGGATCAGGTCAAACCAGCCGGCCAGCTGGCCGGTGGCCAGCTCTGCGGCGGCGCTGCGCAGCACGGCCGCGCTCATCGCCGGCGGCCCGTTCACCGTGGTGACCTGGAGGTGCTCCAGATCCGCCAGCAGATAACCGCCGTCGGAGGTGCCGATGGTCAGCAGGCCGGGCAGCAGGTCACCGACCTCGACAGCGGGTTCGTCCAGTTCCTCGGTGAGCTGCAGCCGCCACGCCATCCCCTGGCGGCCGCCCGGCACGGTGAACGGGTCCGGCGGCGGCTCCGCGGCCGGGCTGGCCACCAGCACCTCCAGGAAGTCCGCCCGCAGCCAGAGCGCGCTGATGTCGGGAATCTGCTTTCCGGTCGCGAGCAGGCCGGCACCGAGGTAGTGCAGGACGCCGCGCAGTCCGGTGACCGGCTGCTGGGTGGCGGCCAGGTGCAGGCGCTGCTCGGCCTCGGCCACCGGCGCGCTGGCCGGCAGCGGGATCCGGCGCCCCCGCCGCCTGGTCTGGCGCTGCCGGTGCCGCAGCAGGGCGAGCCCGACCGCCGCCCCGCCGGCCAGCACCCCGGTGCCGAACGCCTCGAGCAACGTCAGCTGGCTGCCGGGCACGGGAGCCATCGTCGTGGCATCGGAGCTGGCCTGCTGGGCCGACCCCGCCGGAGCGGCCGGCGCGGCCGTTCCCGGGCCAGCGGCGACCGGCGGCGAGGGGGCCGTTATCGCAGGAGAAGACGCGGACGCGGCGGGGGCTGCCGCTGACGATGCCGCTGAGGACGCCGCGGGGTGGGGGTGGCGGTAGCGCGGGTGGCTGGTGGGGTGGCCCGGGTGCGCGCTGCCCGCGTGCGGCTGGGCCGGGCCGGGCACGTGACCGTCGCCGCGCGCGGGCAGGTGCAGGACCCAGCCGGGCCAGACCACCGACGGGTCGCTGAAGGTGTGCCCGCGTCCCATATCGTGGCCGAGGTTGAGTGCCACGATCTCCTGGTAGCGATCACCGTTGCCGAGATAGTGCTGGGCGATCGTCCACAGGCAGTCACCGGGCTTGACCGTTACGAGCTGGAAGAAGCCCATGCTCATCCCCTGGGCGCCTGGTCGGGCAGCTATCGCGTCTTCCTGAGCGCCGCCCGCCAGGTCGGCATGCGGCGCGGCCGGGGTCACCTCGGCCATCGTCTGGGCCTGCAGGGCCGCCGGATCAGGCCGCGGGGCGGACGTCACGAAGGCGGCAGTGGCGGGCTGCGGCATGGCCAGCAGGGTGCCGACCGGCGCGCTGGTGAAGGTCAGCGCGGCCAGCGCGACCAGCCGTCCCGCGGCGTGCTGCATCCCGCCCAGCCGCAGCCGCGGCGGCGTCCGGCGGCGCAGCACCGCCTGCACCTCGGCCAGCACGGCCAGGCTGAACGCCGCCCAGGCGATCCAGCTGACATCCCGGACGGCGTCCAGGACGACGCTGGCGCTGTCCCGGTGCAGCAGGTCGCGGCCGATCTGGGTCAGGCCGGGCAGATGACCGGGCAGCGGCGAGCCGCCCAGCTTGTAGAGCAGCACCGGAAGGCCGGCGACGACGGCCAGGAGGGTGATCAGCGCGGCCAGCCCGGAAGCGACCGCCGGGCCGCGTCTGCGGGTCACTGCCCCGGTCCCGTCACGCCGCTCTCGAGATTGGCGGTCGCATGTCCGGTCACGGTCATCGAGGTGATGCCGAGAATCGACAGCACCTTGGTCGGCCGGGTGATGGTCACGGTGACCTCGATCGTGTTCGGCTGGCCGGGCACCGGCCCGGCGCTCCCGGTGACCCCCGCGGTGCTGGCTGTCGCCAGGTACTGGTTGGCGGCCGCCTCGGCCTGGCCGATGTCGACGACGAATGCCCCGCTCGAGTAGGCGGTCTGCTGATTCACCATTCCCGCGCCGGCCCGGGCTGCCTCCTGCGCGATCGAGGCGGCGTTCTCGGCCGCGGTCAGCTTCGCGCCGCCGTCGATGACGATGCCCGCGAGCGCGACCAGCGAGACGAACATGACCGCCAGCATCAGCGTCAGGGAGCCTCGCTCGGACTGCCCCGGGTCGCCGCCGGGCCCTGGCCCGGCAACCACGTCCGCGCGGCCGAACCGCTGGCTCATCCCGTGCTCCTGGTTCCCGAGTCGGCCCCTGTCATCAGGCGCCTTAGCGTGCGCTGGCGGTGTGACGATTGCTGTGACATGGCGGCCCGAGCTCATCAGGCACCCCCTGACGCCGGGCCGGCGGCCGGGCCGGCGGGGCCGAGCCCGAGGCTCCGGCCCCGGTAGGGGTCGAGCGGTGAGGTGAAGGTGCTGGAGAGCGGCAGGTGCCCCGGCAGGCCCGGAACGGTCAGGTCGGACAGGCTGACCGTGCAGGAGACGGTGAACGTGACGCTCGCGGGCTGGCCGACCGGCATCGCGAAGGCCGCATCCAGGTTGTCCGCGACGATGGACGGCTGGCAGTTCAGGCCCTCGGCGGCGAGCTCGGCGCTGGCGCTGGCCTCCGCGGCGGCCAGCGCCGCCTCCGGCGTCCGCGCGATGGACGCCTGGCGCGCCGCATCACGGGCGGCGGCATCCACGGAGCCCTGGGCGATGGCGACCCGCCCGGCGGCGATCACCATGCAGACGAGCAGGATGAGGACGGGGGTGAGGATGACCATCTCCAGGGCCGCGTTCCCGGCCTCGGGATCCCGCCGCCTGGCCACCCGGGCCGCTCCGGCCGTCCCGGCCAATCCGGCCGTCCCGGCCGGCAGGTCATGGTCCGTCACGGGGTCGTGAACCTCTCCACCGGGGCCTGCGCCACCTGGGTGACGTTGATCGGCAGCCATGGCACCAGGCTCGGAACGCTCCCGGTGACCGTGATCACGATGGTGGTGGCGGTCCGGTACGGGTAAGCGCGCGGGCTCAGCAGGTAGCCGGCTCCCGACGTGCGGGCGAAGCTCCTGGCCGCCTGCACCCCCGCGGCCATCGACACCGGCTGGACGCGAGCAGCGTCGACCCCCTGGCGGGCTGCCGCCAGCGCGGCCGACCGGGCCAGGAACCACAGGGCCACCTGAATGATGACCATCAGGAATAGCAGGAAGACCGGCACGATGATCACGTAGCTGAGCGTCAGCGCGCCGGAGTCCTGCCGCGGGCGGCGGTATCTGTGCGTCATCGGGGTCAGGGCGGCTTAGCCGCCGACCTTGCCCTCCAGGCTGCTGATCTTCGTGGCCAGCCAGGCCGCGGTGCCGGCCGCGGCAGCCACGAGGACGAACGCGATCACGATCCACTCCAGCGTGAGCGCGCCGGACTCCGGGTTCCCGCTCCTGGCCGCGCGGGCGCGCTGGCGGACGCGGTCCATCAGGTAGGTGATGCCGAGCCACAGGGGATCTGGACGCATAACGGGCCTCCTTGGGCGAGCTGAACGCGGTGTTAGTGGATGAGGAACGTGCGGTAGAGGATCGGGAAGATCAGCAGGGTCAGCAGGCCGACGGCGAGCAGCGCGATCGGCACGACCATCGTGGTGCCGCGGGCCCCGGCCTTGGCCCGGTCGGCGGCGAGGGCCTGCGCTCGCATGGAGGCCGCCCTGGCGGCCAGCGTGTCGAGAATCCGGGCCCCCTCCTCACCGGCCACGGCGGCGATATCGGCCAGGTCCGCCAGCTCGGGCAGGCCCGTCTCGGCGGCGAGGCTGGCCAGTGCCGTCCAGGGCGCGGCGCCGACGCGGCGGGCGCCGTCCAGCGCAGCCTCGATGCGCTGAAAGGCCCAGCCGCCGCCGATCTGGGCCGCTGCCTCCAGCGCCTCCGTCGGCCCGGCCCCGGCGCCTCGCTCCAGCGAGACGAGGTCGAGGTAGCTGGTCAGGGCATGCCGGAAGTCGTAGCGCTTCTGCGCGGCGTTGGTCCTGGTCACCAGGTCGGGGGCGAAGAACAGAGCCAGTCCGCAGGCCAGCGCCGCGATCACGGGCACCGACCAGCTGAAGGTGTAGCCGCTCGCCGCCAGGACGATGCTGAGCAGCGGCGGAATGGCCAGCCCGATCAGGCCGCAGGTCACCTTGCTGGCGAGCCAGACCGCCCGGTCCTGGCCCAGCAGAGCCAGGTCGGCCGTGGGCACCGGCAGCCAGGGCAGCGCCTGCGCCAGCCGCCGCCCGAGGCCGTAGGTCACCGGGTCGCGGCCGGGCAGGCTCGCGCTGCCGGGCCGGTTGAGCCGCTCCAGCGCGGCGTCCATCCGGGCGCCGGACGGGATCAGCTCGCTCACGGCGACGAACGCGCCGAGGCCGACCAGCGCGCCGGTGACGATGACCCAGACGCTCACCACGGCCTCCCGGATTCCGCGGGGCTGGCTGCCGGAAGCTCGGCGCGCGCGGCGCCCGGGGCCGGCTGATCCGCCGCGGTGTCGTCCAGGAACCGGCCAGCCGCCGGAATCGAGCCCAGCCGGCGCAGCCAGGCCAGGGCACCGGCGTACAGCAAGGCCACCAGGGCCAGCACCACCTGGCCGGCGAAGGTTCCGAAGGGCGCCGAGTAGGAGCGGTTGATGATCGCGAAGATGCTGAATCCGCCGATGAAGGCGGCGATCCACTTGACCGTCGTCCGGTGCTCCGCCCGGTCCGCGTCGATCTCGCGGCGCCCCGCCACGTCGGCGCTCAGCAGCTCTGCCAGGGTCACCAGCACGTCCCGGGCGCCGCCACCGCGGCGCCCGGTGGCAATGATCAGCGCCGCCGCGATCCGGTCCCCGGCGGGATCGTCGATCTCGGCCGCGAACGCCCGCAGCGCGGCCTCGGCGCCCATCCGTGCGGCGAGGCGGTCAGCGAGGGCTCCGACCGGCCCGGCCACCGCGGGCGGCGCGGAGCGGGCGCTGGCACTGACCGCGTCCTCCAGGCCGCGGCTGGCCGTCACCATGTCCGCCAGCCGCCGGATCCACTGCTCCAGTCCCTCCAGCATCGCGGTCCGGCTCCGCTGGCTGCCGCCCATGCTGAGCTTCGGCAGGAAGACAACGCCGGCGGCGGCGGCCAGGGCGGCCACCGGCCAGCGCGTGAGCAGGTAAACCGCCAGCCCGGCCAGGACCGCGAACAGGACCCGCCGCCGCTCGGCCGCCGACAGCGTCAGGCCCGAGGCCCGCCCCGGCGGCGTGCCCGGCGCGCGCGAGCGGCCCAGCAGGCCCCAGGCTCCCAGCACCAGGCCACCCGCGATCGCCGCGCCGGCCAGGGCCGCTAGCAAGATCATCGCCACGCCCCCGTCCTGGCCATCGCGCGGTGCCGGTCCAGCATGCCCGGGTCAAATCCGGCCGCCACGAGCCGTTCGAGCATCCGGGAGGACGGGGTGTGCGCGGCGACTGCCCGGCCGCCGGGGCCCTCGGGGAGGAAGAGCCGGTTGGCGGCGGGGCGCTCGGTATCGGCCGGGGGCAGCACCTCCAGCACCTCGGAGACGTACCGCACCGTGCGCGTGCCGTCGTAGCGCTTGCGGACGTGCACGATCAGGTCGACCGCCATGCCGACCAGGATGTGAATGGCCCGCTCGGCCAGGGCCAGGCCGCCGCGCAGGCCGAGGATCAGGATCCGGTCGAAGGCCTCGGACGGGGAGTTGGCGTGGAGCGTGCACATCGAGCCGTCCTGGCCCGAGTTCATCGCCTCCAGCATCGGCATGATCTCGCTGCGCCGGACCTCGCCGACGATGATCCGCTGCGGGTTATGCCGCAGGGCGTGCGCGACCAGGTCGTGCAGGCTGATGCCGCCGGCGCCCTCGGAGTTCGCCTCCCGCGACTCGAAGGCGATCACGTCCGGATGCTGGGCGCTGCCGTGCAGGTAGAGCTCGTACTCCGACTCCAGCGTGGCCAGCCGCTCCCCGGGCGGGATCTCGCTGGCCAGGGCGCGCAGCAGGGTGGTCTTCCCGGCGTTGACTCCCCCGGTGACGATGATGTTGCACCGGGCCCTGACCGCGGCGGCCAGGAAGGCGGCCAGCGTCGCGTCGACGGTGCCCAGCTTCAGCAGCCGGGCCAGGCTCGCGTCCAGGTGGCCATGACGGCGCAGTGACAGGCACGGGCGCGGGGTCACCGACATGGTGGCGGTAAGCCGGGCGCCGCCGGTCAGCGCCACGTTCACCAGCGGCGCGGCCGAGGAGAAGTCACGGGCGGTCTGGCCGCCGCGCGCGGCCCAGCTGCGGATCATGGCCAGGAACGCCTCGTCGCTGGGCGCGACCGGCGGCCCGCTGACCCGTTCCCCGGTCGCGTAGGTAATCCACACCTGATCGCAGCCGTTGACGTCGACGTTCTCCACGTTCGGGTCCCGCAGGTAGGCGGCCAGCGGCCCCAGGCCGTACCGCTGGTCGTAGACGGCCTGGGCGAGCGCCTCGCGCTCGGGGCCCGACGGCACCAGCGCGCCGGCCCGGACCTGCCGCTCGGCCCACGCCCGCACGCCCTCGCGGATGATCGCCGCCGCTTCCGGCTCGCTGGCGCCGTCCTGCAGCCGGTTGGCCACGAGGCCGAGGATCTCGGCGACGGCCCCCCGGAACCTCGCGTCGGCCAGGACGGCCTGGGAGGCGAACTGCGGCACGGGACCGCCTCGCGCTCCGGGCTGGCCGGGGTAAGCCGGGCGCGCCGCCGCGGGGCCGGCCCCGGGCGAACCAGGCACGGGCGAACCAGGCACGGGCAGACCAGGCACGGGCAGGCCAGTCGGGCGGACCTCGGTCATGGGCGGCTGCCGTTCTGCGCGTTTCCGTACGGGGCGTCCGGCTCAAAGCCCTCGCGACGATGGAGGCCGAACGGCCGGAGACCGGGCTGGGCTGGGCCGTCCTGTGCTCTGCTGTCGTGGACTGGGCCGTCGCGGCCTGGGCTGTCGTGGACTGGGCCGTCGCGGCCTGGGCTGTCGTGAAGCGGGCTGTCGTGAAGCGGGCCATCGTGAAGCGGGCTGTCGTGAAGCGGGCTGTCGTGAAGCGGGCTGTCCCAGGGCTCGTCCCAGGGCGGCCCGTCATCCGCTGGCCCCGGCCGGCCCAGCCCGGGCCAGCCCAGCACGGGAGGACTGGAGTCGTAGCCGTGCTGGCCGACGCGGCCGGAGTCGTACCCGCCCAGCCCGCGACTGCCGTCGTACTGATCAGGACCGGACTGGCTCGAGCCGGGCTGATCGAGGCCGGGCAGGCTCAAGCCAGGCTGGCTCGAACCGTACTGATCGAGCCGGGGCTGCCCGGGCCCGTAACCCGCCAGGCTGTCGCGGCTGCCCTCGTACTGGTCGAGGCCGGGCTGACCCGAGTCGTAAGGGGTGAAGACGGTCTGCTCCCCGTAGCCGTGCAGCGGGCCGGCCGCGGCCGCGGCGTCCCGGAGCCCGCGCCCGGCCGCGGCCGCGGCCCGGATGAGCGGCCGCGAGTCCAGGCTGCGCCGGCTGCCCAGGCCGTCGGACAGCACCGCCGCCGTCTTGCCATCGTCGGGCAGCTGCCCGGCTACCGGGACGCCGAGGGTCTTGGCCACCTCGCGTCCCGACGCGGTGCCGTCGCCCACGAGCAGCGCCACCACCCGGTCCTTGCCCACCAGGTTGGTCAGCATCTCGATGCGCGGGACCGCCCGGCTCACCTGGCGCAGCGTCGGCCGCAGGACCAGGACGGCCAGGCTGGCCGCGGCCAGCACCGGCCGCACGGCGGCCACGGCGTCCAGCCGGCCGCAGTCCGCGACCACGTCGGCCTGCATGGCCTGCAGCGCGTCCGCGATCCACGGCAGCGACGACTGCAGGGCCGCCGACTGGCGCGGATCGGAGATCCCGGCCAGCAGCAGCCGGTTGTGCTCCTCATCCAGCTCGATGAGCTGACGCCAGAGCGTGTCGGCGGGCACCTCGGAGCCGGCGCCGGCCTCGAGCGCGAGCGGCAGCAGGCCGTTGCTGGCGGGCAGGTGACCGGCCAGCAGCCCGGCCAGGACGTCGCCGCCGCTCGGGTCGCACTCGGCCAGGACAACGCGAGACGGCCAGCTCAGCGTCAGCGCAAGCCCGGCGGTGGTGACGCCGGGTGATCCGCCGGCCGACAGCAGCGCGAAGACGGCCATCAGGGCTGCCTGCTCGTGACCACCAGCGCGAATTCGCCGGTGGCCGCCTCCTTGGCTAGCGCAGCACCATCACCCGCCGGGACCAGCAAGTCCACGACCTGGAGGCCGTCCTGCCCCACGCCCCTGGTCACGGCCAGGACTACCCCGGCCGTCGGCCGCCCCGGCACCGGCAGCACGGCCGAGCTGCTCGCCCCGTGCGCGCCGGGTGCCGGGACCACCAGGAGATGGTCGCCGGCGGCCAGTCCGCTGGCCGGCAGCTCGGAGGGCCGGACGGGGATCGGCACGAGCTCCTGGCCGCTGACCGGCGGCAGCGACGACGTCAGGTCAGCGGCCGACAGGAGCGAGCCGGGCTGCAGGTCCGTCGTCGCCACCAGGCCCACGACCTGGCCTTCCTGCCGGGCCGGAATGACGCGGACGCCCGGGCCGGTCGTCACGGAGGTCGTGCTCAGGTCGGCCGCCGTCAGCCGTGATCCAGCCGGCACGGTCGCCGTGACCAGCAGCACCGGCACCTGGTGGTTCAGGTTGTTGTACAGCGCCGCCCCGCCGAGGATGCCGGCGCCGATCAGCGCCACCGCCAGCGCGATCATGCCCGGCCGCCGCCTGCGCGGCAGCGGGCGCAGCTGTCCCATCCGGATCGGGCCGCCGTTGGCCCCGGGCACCGGGTCGGGCTCGGGATGAAAGACGGTGCCGAAGCCGCCGCCCGGCTGCCCCCCGCTCACTGGCCGTTTCCGTTCTGGGTCACCAGGGCCTGACCTTCTGCCACCCGGAGTGCGAACTGATAAGGCACTGCCAGGTCGCCGTTGAGAGTTCCGCCATTACCGTCGGAGCCGTTCCAGGTCACGTTCCAGTTCACCGTGACAGCGGCCGCGTAGGCGCCGCCCTGCTGGGTGGCCGAGGACTGGGGGTAGGTGTAGGTGCAGGCGCCGCCCGGGCTGCCTCCGGCGCTGTAGGCGACGCCCGGCCCGGCGCAGCTGGACCCGGACAGCCCCCCGCCCGGATCGAAGCTGATGGAGCCCGGTGTGGCCGTGATCCTCGCCCAGACGGGCCCGGCCGCTACCTGCACGTGGATGGCCCGGTAGCCAGCCGGGATCCAGTACCACTCCGGCAGCCCGACCAGGCCGTCGTGGCCCTGCGGCGGCGCCGTCGCGGCCGGGAGCGTGGGGACCCGGAGCTCGCTCTCGGCGACCTGGAGAAGCTCCTCCGGGGTCACGGCCGGCGTCCCGTTCTGCGACACCAGGATCACGCCGCCGAACGGAGCGTTCCCCGGGCACGTGATGGCGGCCCACTTCTGGCCCGCGGGCGGCTTGCCCAGGCCGAGGAAGCTGATATTCGCGGGCGACAGCAGCTGCAGGCTGCAGGCGTACTTCCCGCCGCCTCCGCCGCCTCCGCCTGAGCCGGGGCCGCCACCGGAGCCGCTGCCGCTGCCGCACACCACGACCCAGCTATCGGGCGGCTGGAAGGTCGTCACGCAGCCACCGGTCCCGCCCGCCGCCGCCTCGCCGGCCGCGGCCCTGGCGGCCGGCGCGCCGGGCAGCGCCACGGCGCTGAGGGCCAGCGTCGAGGCGGTCAGCGCGGCGAGTGCCGCAGCCGCCAGGAACCTCACGGCGTGCATGGCACCTCCACCGGTTGCATGTTGCTGACCCGCCACCGGCCGCCGGACAGCAGGAGGGTGACGTAGTAGTCCTGGCCGGCCCGGCCGAAGCTGTTGGGCAGGACCCGGCCGGTCAGCAGGTCCGTCACGCCGAAGTGGCTGAGGTCCAGGCAGTCATGCAGGATGGCGCGCCGCCCGGATACCTCGACGCCCTGGACATGAGTAACGGCGCCTCCGTAGGCAGCGTCCTGCGCGGCCCAGACCAGCTTGAGCGTCCCGATCAGCCGGGGCAGGCCAGCGGCCGCCAGGTAGGGCGCCAGGATGGCCCGCGCCTGAGCGGCGTGAGCCGAGCTCATCGCGGCTGCGTAGGCCTGCCAGTAGGCGCGGTAGGCCGCCGCGGCCGCCTGGGCCGGAGTCTGCGCCGAGGACAGCGCGGCCGGCGCGGCCGCAGCCGCCGACACGCTCGCCCTGGCGGGCAGCGCGACGTTCGCCGCCTGGCTGCCGCAGGCGGCCGCCGTCAGAGCCACGCTCGCCAGCCCGGCCGCGCCCGTGAGGGTCCGGCGAACCTGCAAGCGCCTAGAGCCTGAAGATAATGTCCATCTCCGGGCGTTCAGCAAGTACATGAACTAAGTCGCTCCCACTGCCCCGCGGTAAGCCTGTGACCGTGTGACAGCATTGCGCAACCGCCATGTACCGCACAAGGCCGTTTACAGGTAATTTTTAATGATCATCCCAGTTCGGCAGGTCTAGCCGTCGCACATATCCGACAATCACGGACACGAGTGGCACAAAGGCAAATTTCTGCCGACCGGAGCCGGGGATAAGACGCGCATGCCCTCGGGTGAAAGCCGCTTCCGGAACGGATTAACCCATCAGCATCAGTAATTTCACGAGCCATTGCAATTGATTTCTGAAGCAAACGTCATTTCCGTAGCTTGAGTAACATCCGTCGCTGGCACCTCACCGGTGGCGCGCTCACCGTTGCGGCCGTGGCCGGCGAACGGACTGCGCTGCCTCGGCCAGCGGAAATTTGGGCACCTCACCTCCGAGCCGCCTTCATCAGTGGTGCGGATTGGACTTGCTCGAACAAGTCACATCCGAACCACTCCTTGAGAGCCGCATTCCGGTCGGGACGGAAAGGGCTCGGGAGGCGCCTCTAACTTCAGCGGCACTGCGCGAGGCACCGCGCGAGGCCACGTGGCCGCCCACTGAGGTCCGTCGGCAGGGGCTAGGGCTGCGGGACCTCGGGCCGGTCGATGATCCGCAGCCAGGAGCCATCGGGCTGGCGGCGCAGGACCTGCACCCGGACCCCGGTGTTGTCGGCCGAGCGGGTTGAGGTCAGCGCCAGGTCCTCGAACCTGACGGTGGGCAGCGGAGTCTCGATGCCGAACCTCACCCCCGCGTCAGCCATCTGCTGGTAGATCGCCCGGATGGCCTCTCGCCCGGTCGTCGGCCGGTCGGCTGGGTAGGCTAGCACCGCGTCCGGTTCGTAGAGTGCCGCGACGCCCGCCGCGTCGCCAGCGTTGAGCCGCTCGGCGACCAGCCGTGTCACATCCTCAGGCTCTCTCGCCGTCGCTTCACCGCTCATGCCAGACCTTCTTTCGGGTGGGCCTCTCAGCTACCGCCATGACTATAACGATCTCCCGCTGGCGTGCTGGCGGCCGCGGGTTTGCCGGCCCCCCGGCGGGTACCTGGGGTCCACCATCAGCCGAAGGGACTCAGATGTTCATAGGTGGCGGACTGATTGTCTTGATCATCATCATCGTTCTCGTCGTCCTGCTCCTGCGCCGATGACCAGAGCCCGGCCCCGTGCCGGCACTGGCTCCAGCCGGGGCAGGCGCCGTGTCGCGAGTCCGCGCCCGGGGGCCAGGTCAAGCGGATCTGGCCCCCGGGATGTACGTGACGGCCCTGACCGGCCTAGCATGCGCTCGTGTCTGTGCTGTTTGGGATAGGAAAGCGCCTGCTGGTCGGCAGGCCCGTGCAAAGCGACCGCCTGGGTCACACCCTGCTGCCCAAGAAGATCGCGCTGCCGGTCTTCGCCAGCGACGCGCTGTCCTCGGTGGCCTACGCCACCGAGGAAATCCTCATCGTGCTGTCGGTGGGCGGCCTGGCGCTGATCGGCGCCACGCCGTGGATCGCGCTGGCCGTAGGGCTGCTGATGCTGGTGGTCGTGGCCTCGTACCGGCAGAATGTGCATGCCTACCCGTCGGGCGGGGGCGACTACGAGGTCGCCACCACCAACCTCGGTCCCCGGATCGGGATGACCGTGGCCAGCGCCCTGATGGTCGACTACACGCTCACGGTCGCCGTGTCGGTCTCCTCCGGCGTGGCTAACCTCGCCTCCGCGTTCCCGGCGCTGAACTCGCACATGACGCTCATCGCCGTCGTGGTGGTCGCCGTTATCGCGGTGCTGAACCTGCGCGGCGTCCGTGAGTCGGGGACCGCCTTCGCCATCCCCACGTACTGCTTCGTCGGCGCCGTCACGCTGCTGATCGTCTGGGGCATGACCAAGCTGGCCCTGGGCGATCACCTGCAAGCTCAGAGCGCGCACTACCACGTCAAGAACGTGCAGGACTTCACCGGCTTTGCGCTGGTGTTCCTGCTGCTGCGCGCCTTCTCCTCCGGCTGCACGGCGCTGACCGGGGTGGAGGCGATCAGCAATGGAGTGCCGGCGTTCCGCAAGCCCAAGAGCAAGAACGCGGCCACGACGCTGGCCCTGCTGGGCGGCATCGCGGTCACGATGTTCGCCGGGATTACCGCCCTGGCGCTGATCACGCACGTGCATACCGCGGCGCAGCCCAGCGACCTGGCTGGCGTGCCGGCCGGGCAGGTGCCGCCCACCGTGATCGCCCAGGTCGGCCAGGCGGTCTTCGGCGCGTCGTCGCCGCTGTTCTATCTCCTGCAGCTGTTCACCGCGCTGATCCTGGTCCTGGCCGCGAACACGGCGTTCAACGGCTTCCCGGTGCTGGCCTCGATCCTGGCCCGCGATGGCTACCTGCCCCGCCAGCTGCGCACTCGCGGCGACCGGCTGGCGTACAGCAACGGCATCCTGCTGCTCTCCGGCTTCGCGATCGTGCTGATCATCGCCTTCAGCGCGTCGCCGACCCGGCTGATCCAGCTCTACATCGTCGGCGTCTTCGTGTCCTTCGTGTGCAGCCAGACCGGGATGATCCGGCACTGGAACCGCAACCTGCGCACCGTGACCGACAAGAGGACGCGGCTGCGGATGATCAAGTCGCGGACCATCAACACGATCGGCGCCTGCGTCACGGCGGTCGTGCTGGTCATCGTGCTGGTGTCCAAGTTCGCCAGCGGCGCCTGGATCGCCGTGGCCGCCATGGTCGTGATCTGGATGACCATGCGCGGCATCCACGGGCATTACCAGAACGTGGCCCTGGAGCTCACGCCCAGCCTGGATGGCCCGATGACGCTGCCCTCCAGCAACGTGTCGATCGTGCTGGTGTCCAAGCTGCACCTGCCCACGCTCCGGGCCCTGGCCTACGCCCGGGCCACCAAGCCCGCCCGCCTCCAGGCGATCACCGTGGACGTGGACGAGGCCGAGACGGAGCGGCTGAAGGAAGAGTGGGAGCGCAGCGCCATGCCGCTGCCGCTGACCGTCATCTCCTCCCCCTACCGGGACATCACTCAGCCGGTCGTGGCCTACGTCAAGCGGCTGCGCCTGGAGAGCCCGCGCGACATCGTCACGGTCTACATCCCCGAGTACGTGCTGGGCCACTGGTGGGAGCAGGTCCTGCACAACCAGACCGCGCTGCGGCTCAAGGCCCGGCTGCTGAACCTGCGCGGCGTGGTCGTGGCCAGCGTGCCCTACCAGCTCAAGTCGGCGACCGGCAGCTCCGCGGACAAGATTGACCCGCTGGCCCGGCCCGCGGGCCAGGCGGCTGACGGTGCCGCCGGGCCGGGGACGGCTGGCGCGGCCCCGCCCGGGACAGGCGGCCGCCAGGCCGTAGCCAGCAACGGCGGCAGCAGGACCGGCGCCAGCGCAGGAAGCCCGCGGGCGGCCGCGCTGGCAGGCGGCATGGCCGGGGCGGTCCGCCGGGGCGGCCGGCCATCGCTCCGGCAGCGGCTGACCGCGGGCCGGGATGCCCTCCAGGCCGCCGAGGTCCAGGCCGAGATGACCGAGATCATCGAGGTAGGGGGGACAGCGGCCCACCTGATCGCGGACAGCCGGCGCGGCGACGTGGTGGATGTCGCTGGCACGCTGCGAGCCGTCACCCTGCGGCCGCGCGGCAGCAGCCTGACCATGGAGGCCGACCTGTGGGACGGCACCGGCAGCATCAACCTGGTCTGGCTGGGCCGCCGCAACATCCCCGGCATCCAGCCGGGCAGGCGCATTGTCGTGCACGGCCGCCTGGCCACCATCAAGGGCGAGGCGACCATGTTCAACCCGTCCTACGAGCTGCGCCCGACCGGCGGCGAGCGCGCCTGACCCCCGCCTGATCCGCGCTCCCCCCGGCTGTCTCAGCTATCCCCGGCTGACCCCTAGCTGCCCCCGCACAGCTTCCCGGACCCCTGCCGCGGCAATACGACAGGCAGCCCGTTGACTTGTCTTGCGCG
Source organism: Streptosporangiaceae bacterium (assembly GCA_036510065.1). Taxonomy (GTDB): domain Bacteria; phylum Actinomycetota; class Actinomycetes; order Streptosporangiales; family Streptosporangiaceae; genus DASUBV01. The sequence goes on from DATCEO010000242.1 coordinate 32,106, forward strand.
GCAAGACACCATGTGAGGCATGACGGGAGGTGGGGCATGCCGGGAGAGGGCGGAATGACCGAGCTCCGCCGGGGCGTGCTCGGGCCGTGTGTCCTGGCTCTGCTGGACCTCCGGCCGCGGTTCGGGCTGGAAATCGTCCGGGACCTGGCCGCGGCTGACGGACTGCTGACCAGCGATGGCACCGTGTATCCGCTGCTGAACCGGTTGCGGGACGCCGGCCTGGTCACCAGCGAGTGGCAAGACCACAAGGGCGAGCGGGCCAGGCGGTACTACTCGATCACCGAGGTCGGCCGGCAGAGCCTGACATCGTTCCGGGCGGAGTGGGCTCAGTTCTCCGACACCGTGAGCGGCGTGCTCAGTCACCGGACCGCCCGAGTCGGGGCCGTCCTGGACGGACGCCGGCGATGAGCGGCACCGCGCTCGACCGCCAGGTGGTTCGCGACTACCTGCGCGAGCTGGACGCTGCCTTCGCCACGCTGCCGGGCCAGCAAGGCCGGGAGCTGAAAGAGCAGATTAGGGCCCACCTTGAGGACACTCTGGGGCCAGATGCCGACGATCAGGAGGCGGCCGCGGTGCTCGCCCGCCTCGGCTCGCCCAGCGATCTCGCCGCTGAGGCCAAACTCGGGGCGGCGCCCGCCTCGGCCGGCACGCGCTGGCTGCGCGCCCTCCTGGCTCGCCTGGACTGGCGCGGCCGAGCGCTCGCCGTGGCGACCGTACTGGCTATAGTCACGCTGACGTGGTACTTCGTCTCGGTCTCTGCCGCTGAGGTTCCAACGATCGGCTTGAGCGAAGGCTGGTGGTACAGCCACGACGCCAGGCGCGCAGTCATGACCTCCGCCGACGGCGCTCAGCAGTACACGGCTCCGATGCGGACGGGCCAGCGGCAGGGCTTCTTCGTCGATATCAACAACCCCAGTGACTGGACGCAGACCGTGCTCGGGTTCGCGGGAGGCGACTGGCAGGCACCCGGCGCGCGGTACGCACAGCTTGAGCTAGGCGTCCGGGCCTATGCACACGGCTGGCCCGGCAATCCCTACACCACCAGGTTCAGCCTGCCTGGCGTCATCCCGCCGCATCAGTGGCGGCTGCTGCGAGTGATGTGGATTTCCGGTGGCTGCCTTCCTCAGGGAGCTGCTGAGGGAATCGACCAGCTCAGGCTCCAGGTGCGCGTCGGCTGGACCAGCCGGGCCGAGGTCGTCCCGCTGGGCCAGGGCTGGTACCTGTCCGGGCCGAGCAGCCCGGGCTCGTGCCCGCAGTAGCTCACTGGCGGAGTTACGGGCGGAACCGGTAGCCCATGCCGGCCTCGGTCAGCAGGTACCTCGGCCGGGACGGGCTGGGCTCGAGCTTGCGGCGCAGGTTGGCCACGTACACCCGCAGGTAGCTGGCCTCGGTGAGATAACCGGGACCCCAGACCTCCTGCAGCAGCTGGCGCTGGGTCACCAGCCGGTCGGGGTTGCGCACCAGGACCTCCAGCAGCTGCCACTCGGTCGGGGTCAGCCGCACGTCCGTGCCCTCCCGGGTCACCCGCTTGGCGGACAGGTCGACCGTGAAGTGCTCGGTGGAGACGACCGGCTCCGCCGTCCCGGGCGCGGCCCGCCGCACGGCGGCGCGCAGCCGGGCCAGCAGCTCGTCCATCCCGAAGGGCTTGGTGACGTAGTCATCGGCCCCGGCGTCCAGCGCGGCCACCTTCTGGCTCTCCTGGCCCCAGGCCGACAGCACGATGATCGGCGTCGAGGTCCAGCCGCGCACGCCGCGGATCACGTCGGTGCCGTCCATGTCGGGCAGCCCCAGGTCGAGGATGAGCACGTCCGGCCGGTCGCGGGCCATGGCCGCCAGCCCGGCGGTGCCGTCGGCCGCCGTGCTCACCTCGTACTGCCGCGCGACCAGGTTGATCCGCAGGGCGTGCAGGATGGGGGCCTCATCGTCGATGACCAGGACCTTGGTCACGGGTGCCCGCTCACTGCGGCACGGTCAGGCTGCCGGCGTCGGCCGACTCGACGGCGGCCGGGAGCCGGACGCGCATCGTGAGCCCGCCGCCGGGGGTGTCGGCCGGCTCGACCGAGCCGCCCATGATGTCCAGGAAGCCCCGCACCACGGCCAGGCCGAGCCCGATCCCGCCCGGGGTGCCCGGTCCGCCGCCACGGCCGTCGAGCCGCTGGAAGGGCTCGAACATCTGCTCCTTGAGCTCGTCGGGCACGCCGCGGCCGTGGTCGGCGATCTCCAGCAGCACGCCGCCGTCGTCCTGGCGCGCGTGCAGCTCGGGATCGCGGCCGGGGGGCGAGTAGCCCAGCGCGTTGGCGAACAGGTTGGCCAGCACCCGTTCCAGCAGGCCCGGGTCGGTCCGTACCAGCGGCAGGTCGTCGGGCACCATCAGCCGCATCCGGGTCCCGGCGTCCAGGCCGCGCAGCGCGACCGGCGCGACCTCGTCGATGGCGGTCGGCCGCAGAAACGGCTGCAGCGAGCCCGCGGTCAGCCGGCTCATGTCCAGCAGGTTCCCGATCAGCGCGTCCAGCCGGTCCGATGACCGCTCGATCGTGGCCAGCAGCGCCGCCTCGTCGGCGGCTTCCCAGCTGACATCGGTCTGCCGCAGCGTGCTCACGCTCGCCTTGATCGACGCCAGCGGCGTCCGCAGGTCGTGACTGACCGCGGCCAGCAGGGCGGTGCGCATCCGGTTGCCCTCGGCCAGCGCCTCGGCCTGGGCGGCCTGGGTCCGGAGCCGGTCCCGGTCGAGGGCCGCGGCGGCCTGGGCGGCGTAACCGTGCAGGAGCCGGTCGGTGAGCGGCCGGTCCTGCCCGCTGGCGATGAGCATCAGGTCCGCGCGGGCCGCCAAGCGCAGCTCCGGTCCGGCAGCGGCAGCAGCGGCCGGATCTCCGCTGGCCGCGACCTTGATCCACTGGCCGCCGACCCGCTCCGCCAGCTCGGCCCGGCCGCCGTAGCCGCTGGTCAGGTGGGTGAGGACCGCCGCCGGGGCGTCGGCCCCGCCGAGCACCGTCTGGGCCAGGGCCAGCAGCTCCTGAGCCTCCCCCGCGGCCCGGGCCGCCTGCCGGGCCCGGTGCGCGGCCAGGTGCACGACGCTGCTGACGGTCACCGCGACGGTGATGAACAGCAGCAGCGCGAGCAGGCTCTGCCCGTCACCGATCGTCAGGGTGTGCAGGGGCGGCGTGAAGTACCAGTTGACCAGCAGGCTGGCCGTGATCGCGGCCAGCACCGCGGGCCAGAAGCCGCCCACGACGGCGATGGCCACCACGGCTACCAGGTAGACAAGCAGGTCATCGCCCAGCCGGCGCAGTCCGCCCAGCGACAGGGCCAGGGTCAGCAGCGGCAGGCCGCCGACCAGCAGCACCCCGGACAGGAGCCGGCGCCGGCCGATGCCGCCGGTCAGGTCGGCCAGCCGGCGCGGGCTGGGCAGCAGGTGCAGCCGGGACCGGACGGGCTCAGCCCAGCCAGCCGGCAGGCCGGCGGCCTCGTCCCCGGCTGGCGGCGGCTCGCCCGATGCTTCCACAATCCACAGCGTGAACGACGAGGCCGGGCGGCGCAACACCAGCCCCCCGGTCAGGCCGGCCAGCACGCAGGCCCCGATGACCAGCGCCGCGGTCAGGGCAGGGGCGCCGGTAGGGCGCAGCTCGGCGTAGGGGGCGCGCGAGAAGCCGATTACCGTCAGCCAGCCGATGACCGCCAGGACCGGCGCGACCGGCGGCTCTGATACCGCGGCGGCGGCCAGCACGATCCCCGCGGCCAGCCCCAGGACCCAGCTGGCCGGCAGGCCGCCGTGGGTGCCCGCCGCGATGGCGCCCACGACGAGCAGTGCTGCGAAGCCGGCCGGCAGCGCCAGCGGGGCCGCCAGGCCGCGGGGCCGCCGCGCCGGCGCGGCCCCGGCTGCCGCTACTTCCCGGCCCACTCCCCCGGTTCCGGCCAGCCCAGTCTCGTTCACCCTCTCAGTTCACCGCCGATAACGGACCGGGGCGCCGATCTATACGACTTCCTCACGCCGCACCGGCCGGTCTTGACAGATCCTTAACGCCGGGCCGCAGCCGGCCCGGCCAGCCATAATCAGCTATGGACACCGCCGCGGAGTCAGCCCATCCCGCCGCCGCGAGCGGCCCGGCCGGCCAGCGCGTCACGCGGCCCGGAGTCTTCGCCGACACCCGCGCGCTGCGGGCCTGCTGGCATCCGGTGGGGTTCAGCGCCGACCTGGCCGACCGGCCCCGGCACTGCGATCTGCTGGGCGAGGCACTCGTCCTGTGGCGCGGCCCCGACGGGCGCCCGCGCGTCCTGTCCGACCTGTGCGTGCACCGGGGTACCGCCCTGTCGCTGGGCTGGATCAGCGGCGAGGAGCTGGTCTGCGCCTACCACGGCTGGCGGTACGCGGCCGACGGGCGCTGCGTCGCTATCCCGCAGCTGGCCGACCCGGGCCGGGTGCCGGCCAAGGCGCGGGTGGCCGCCTACCGCGCCGAGGAGCGTTACGGCCTGATCTGGGTCGCGCTGGACGAACCGCGCTGGCCGCTGCCCGAGGTGCCGGAACTGGAGGACGGCGACTGGGCCGTGGTGTCAGCCGGGCCTTACCGCTGGCAGTGTGACGCGGCCAGGCAGGTGGAGAACTTCACCGACTTCGGCCACTTCCCCTGGGTGCACCCCGGCCTGCTCGGTGATCCGGCTCGCCCCGTGGTGCCGCGTTATGAGGTGCGGACGGCGGGACACGTGCTGCGTTACTCGATCGTGCGGCCGGAGGCGGCAAACAGCGATGACTTTCCGGTGTTCGGCAACGAGCAGGACGGCCCCCCGCAGCGGCACAGCCGCTACGAGCTGCACCTGCCGTACACCATCGCGCTGCGGCTGGGCTGGGGCGGCGAGCGCGGCATGGTGTACTTCTTCGCCTCGCAGCCCATCGCCGCCGACCGCTGCGCCGGGTACGTCGTGATCGGGCGGAACTACAACCTCGGCCAGCGTGCCGAGGTCATCCAGGAGTTCGAGGACACGATCTTCGGCCAGGACCAGGTGGTGGTCGAGTCACAGCGGCCCGAGCGGGTGCCGTTCGACCTGGCCGCCGAGCTGCACCTGAAGTTCGACGCCGTCGCGGTCGCCTACCGCAAGGCCATGCGCTCGGCCGGCCTGGCCGCCGACCCCCCGCCCGGCTAGCCGGGGTGCATTTCATCACCGGGCAGCTCACCACCGGGCAGCTCACCACCGGGCTGCTGGCCGGCGGGCAGCCGGCGGGTGACCGCCAGGCCCGCTACCGCGACGGCGGCGGCCACCCCGAAGGCAATCGCCACGCCCGCCGCCACCGGCGCGCCGGTGCGGACGGCGGCGGCGACGGCCGCGCCGCCGACCCCGATGCCGATCGCCGTGCCGAGCACGTCAGCCAGGTTCAGTGACGCCGACGCCCAGCCCTCGCGGCCGGCGGGCGCCTCGCGCAGCATCATCAGCGAGATCGGGGCGTAGGCCAGTCCCATGCCCGTGCCGGCCACGGTCCACGCGGCCAGCCCGACGGCTACCGGCACGCTCGGCGAGAGCACGAGCGCCATCGCGGCCACCCCGGCGAGCACCACGGCCAGCCCCGTCTTGACCAGGCGGCGGCCCTCCCAGCGCGCACTGCGCTCGCTGAGCCGGGCCTGCACCCAGGCCCCGGCCGTCCAGCCCAGCGTCGAGCCGGTCACCGCGACACCCGCCAGGCCAGGGCTGTGGTGGCGAACGGTGGTGATGGTCAGCGTCACGTAGGCGTCGGCGCCGAAGAACGCGAACGTCAGCACGCCCCGGCTGACGATGGTCGCGGGCAGGCCGGGGCGGGCGCGCAGGGTTCCCGGCGGAAGCAGCCGCCGCAGGACCGGAATGCCGAGGCCGGCGCCGGCCAGCACCAGGATGGCGCCGATCACCGGCCCGGCGCCCCCACCGGACAGCTCCGTGAGCCCGGCCAGGAGCAGCGCGGCACCCGCCGCGGCGCCGAGCCCGTCGACCACCCGGTGCTCCTCGGCCTGGACGGCCCGGTCGGCCCGGCCCAGCCGCATCAGGGCCGGGATGGCCAGCGAGCCGGTGAGGACCACGACCGGGACCAGGCCCAGGAAGACCCAGCGCCAGCCGAACAGGTGGGCGACCGTGGCGCTGGCAGCCGGGCCGGCCAGGCCGGGCGCGACCCAGGCGGTCGACAGGACGGCCATCATCCGCGGCCGGAGCCGGTCGGGCAGGCTGCGGCCGATGGACACGTAGGCCACCGCGGGCACCGCCCCGGCCCCCAGGCCCTGCAGCGCCCGGCCCGCCACCAGCACCGGCATGGACGGCGCCAGGCCGGCTACCGCCAGGCCGGCCGCGAACAGCAGCACCCCGGCGATATAGGGCAGCGCCGGCCCGCGGCGGTCGGCCTCCCGGCCGGCCACCACGATCCCGACCACGCTGCCCAGCATGAAGGCGCTGAAGACCCAGCCGTACAGGTCCAGCCCGCCCAGGTCATGCGCGACGACCGGCATCACCGTGACCACCGCGAGCGCCTCGGAGGCAATGAAGGTGATCGTCAGGACCAGGCCGGTGGTCAGCGTCCGCCGGTCCGCCGCCCAGAGCCCGTCGTGCCGTCCTGCCTTGTCCTGCGGTGCCTCGTCGGCGGGTGGCCTGGCGGGTACCGGGCTGCTGGCGGTGGACTGGCGCATCCTGGCAGCCTACGAGTTCAAGCGCACCTGAGGTCAATGCGATTGTGGCGGTATCGTCAGCCCCACCACGAGGACGGGAGCATGGAGACGACGAGCCACGCAGCGTCCCGCTACATCGCCTACTTCACCAAGGGCCTGGCCGACGTGGTGACCGGGGAGATCAGCGCGCTCGCGGCCGGGGCGGCCTGCGGACAGACGGCCGACCGCTTCACGGTCGTCACCGCCGACGCTGCCGCGGTGACCCGGCTCTGCTCGCTGGGCCGGACCATTGACGACTTCCGGCTGCTGGTCGCCGGACCATCGGCCATCCCGGACGCGGAAAGCTTCGACCAGCTCTGCGCGCAGGCCGGTGCGGCCACGCGGGCCTACCTGGCCGCGACCGACCCGGCCCGCGCGGCCGTGACGCCCTGGTCGGTGACGATCTCGGCCCGGACGCCGAGCTGGCGCCGCGGGCCGGGCTGGGATCTGGCCGCGCCGATCGCGGCCCGGCTCGGGGGCGCTGACCTGCGGGGGCGCTCCCGCGCGCCGGTCGACCTGCGCATTCAGGCCGATGGCGAGCAGGCGCATATCTCGGTCAGTCTGGGGCCGCGGCCGCCTGGTAAGCGGGCGGCCGGCCCGCTCCGGGCCGGCGCGCTGCGGCCCAGCGTGGCTGCGGCCCTGGTCCGCCTCGCGCTGGGTGCCGCCGGTCCGGCCGCGGCCGCCCGCGGCCTGTATGACCCGTGCTGCGGGACCGGGACCATCCCGGCCGAGGCGCTCTGGCTGTCGCTGCCGGCCTACGCCTCCGACATCGACCCCGAGGCCGTGGCCCTGACAACGCAGCGGCTTACCACGCAGCGGCTGGCCACGCAGCGGCTGGCCACGCAGCGGGTGGCCGTCCAGCCCGCCGCGACCGGGCCCGGGCGGCCGGCGCCGCGGGTGCGCGTCTTCCGCCACGACGTGCTGGCCGGGCCGCCCCGCGACGTCGCCGCGCGGATGGTGGCCAGCAACCTGCCGTGGGGCAAGCAGATCCAGCTGGCCAGCCACGCCCGGCTGTTTGACGCGATCGCGGCGCTGACCGCCAGGGCGGTGGCCGAGGGCGGCGCCAGCGCGCTGCTGACCACCGCACCGCAGCAGCTGGTAGCGCGCATCCGGCGGCAGGCCCCGGCCGCGCGGATCACCACCCGCCAGCTCGGCCTGCTCGGCCAGACCCCGACCGTGGTCCTGGCCCAGCCGCGATAGCGTCCCGGCCTCCGGGACTATGACGAGAGCACCTGATCGCGCAGCTGCGCCCACTGCAGCGAGTGCCGGATGCCCTCGGCGACGGAATACTCCGGCCGCCAGCGCAGCCGCTGCAGGGCCAGGTCATTGCGAGCGTAGGCCCCGGCGACATCCCCGGGTCGCCGGGGCGCGGCCGTCACGGCGATCGGAGTGTCGACGCACTGATTGAACGCCGCAAGCAGTTCCCGCACCGTCGTGCCGGTGCCGGTGCCCAGGTTGATCGCTGCCGATCCCCCTGGATCCGCGACGAGCCGGTCAAAGCCCTCCAGCGCGGCGACGTGTGCGCTGGCCAGGTCCCACACGTGGACGTAGTCGCGGATGCCGGAGCCATCCCTGGTCGGGTAGTCGGTGCCGGTCAGCGCAAACGCATCCCCGTTCGCATGGCGCATGATCATCTGGCCGAGCGCGTGCGTGGGGCGCGTCAGCTGAAGGCCAGTCCGCATCTTCGGGTCAGCGCCGATGGGGTTGAAGTAGCGCAGCGACAGGATGCTCATCGGCTCGGCCGCCGCGATATCCGCGAACATCGCCTCGCACATCGCCTTGGTGCGCGCGTACGGGCTCTGCGGCTCGATCGGTGAGCTTTCGTGCACGCTCAGGTCGGCCCCGGGCGCGTAGATCGCGGCAGACGAGCTGAAGATCATGCGCTGGCATCCGTTGCGCAGCAGGCTGGTGACGAAATCCAGGCTCCTGGTGACGTTGGAGCGGTAGTACCCGGCCGGGTCCGCCACGGAATCGGGCACCACGATGAGCGCGGCGCAGTGCACCACGGCGGCGATGTCGGGGTGCTCGGCAAAGATCCGGTCGACCACGGCAGCATCGCCTATATCCCCGTGATAGAAGACGCGGCCCGCGGTGAACTGCCTGCGCCCGGTGATCAGGCTGTCGAGGATGACCGGGCTCATGCCCGCGTCAAGGCACGCCGAGGCAATGGTGCTGCCGATAAATCCAGCACCGCCTGAGATCAGGACTTTCGTGGTGTCCCCCTTAAGGAAAGATGAACGGACCGCTGGGACCGGGGTGCCGGCCAGGCCCGCCGGCCAGGGATCCCGGCCTGGCCGGTCATGCGCTGCTGTCGGCGGTGGGCCGCCCCATGGCCCGCAGCAGGAGCCTGCGCTGCGGAGGTACCCCCGGCCGGGCCGACGTCTCCGGCTGGCCGGAGCTGTCCGTCGCCTCGAGCTGCCGGTAGATGACCCGGTAGGCCTCCATGGCCTTGGCCAGCTCGAAGTACTGGGCGACCCGGTTCCGCGAGTTCCCGGAGAAGGAGTGGTAGAGGTTCTCGTCCCGCATGAGGCTGCGGATCGCATCGGCCAGCCCGGTCACGTCACCGGGCTTGACGAGCAGGCCGCAGGGGTCGGGAATGGCTGCCGGATCCTCTTCGAGCGAGCTGAGCACCAGCTGCTCCATCCCGCCGACCGGGGTGCCGATCACGGGCAGCCCGACCGCCATTGCCTCCAGGACCACCATCGGCTGTCCCTCGTTGTAGCTCGGCAGGATGAGCATGTCGAATTCCCCGATGACCTTGGCCATGTTCACGTTCCCGCGGAAGAAGATGTAGTCCTCCAGGCCGAGCTCCCGAGCGCGCTCGTAGCAGGCGGCGGCGTAGTCCGGAATCTCATCGGCGTGCCCCATGACGTCGAGCTGGAAATTGCGCTCGCCTGTCCGCACGAGCTCGGCCACGCTGCTGATCAGGTCGAGCAGGCCCTTGATCGGGACCAGCCGGGCGCAGTACGCCAGGCGCCACTTCGGCTTGGCTGCCGACTGCCCGATCTCAGCGCGTCGCCGCACGAACTCGTTCCGGGCCGCCTCGAACTTCTCCAGCAGCGCCCCGTTGGGCACGATCTCCGACTTTGACGACTCCGATCCGAGGCCTTCCGCTTCCCCGATCGCGGCCGGATACAGGTAGGTGATGTGATCCGCCGCCCGGTAGATGATCCTCCCGATCTCGATATACCAGGCCATCCAGCACCGCTGAGTGACATCTACCTCATCGTCGGCCCACCAGTCGCTGGCGGTGACCACCGTGTTCATGTTCCGCTCGAGCAGGGAATTGATGGTGTCCCTGGTGTACAGGTTGTGCTCGGTCAGCAGCACGCGGCCGTTGTTCTGCCTGGCCGCCACGGCCGCTAGCAGCCCCGCGTAGCCCGTCGTATGCGAGTGATAGATCCTGGCCTTCGGGTACTCGTCGCCCGCTATGGCGCAGGTGAGCGAGAAGAACTCGCGGAGCAGCCAGAACAGGTCCGCGAACGACAGCCCGAGGTCGCCCAGCCGGTCCACTGCCATCGACATGAACTCTTGCGTCGCCAGCAGGGGCCAGAGCGGGAACCGTCGGGTCCGCGGGTTCAGGACCTGGTCATAGAGGCGCCAGAAGGGCTCGACGTGGCCGGCGGACAGGGCGTTGAGCGTCTCGAATACCTGCTCGGAGAGCTGGTCCCGCTCAGCTGAGCTCAGCCGCAGCGCTGAGGACCGCTTGAAGTCCTCGACGTGGTCACTCATGCTGAGGAACACCGGGTAGACCCAGCGCACATTCGGCGGGACGTCGTAGACGGGCTCCATCGCGCACTGGCTGTCCCAGGCGATATGGATGATGCCCACGGTCCGGTCGGGGTTAGCGCAGACGATGTCGTGAATGACCGCTGATACGCCGCCGCGCATGTAGGGGTATGTCGACTCGGCGACGATGGCGAGGTCCACATCCTCGTACTCGGGCGGCGCGGCCATGCCGCCGGGCTGCGGACCCTTCACCCGGGTCAGGTAGCGCGCTATCGCGGTCATCGAAGCCCCTCCGGCCATACGTCAAGTGATCGTCGTCCGTGCAGGACGCTGTCTGTGAGCTGGGCGAGTTTCCGAGACGCAGCGGACTGCGGCTCGGTCTCCGGCGGCGGCTCGTAGCTCAGCCCGAAACACGCCGCGCCGCGCCGCCGGACCTGCCTGAGGACCGGCAGCACCTGCCGATCGACCCAGTGCTGATCACCGGCCGTCATGCGGTCAACCAGCCCGGGCGTCAGTTCCTCCAGCAGGACGGCATCAATGTTGGATAGCCGCGACAGGAACGGGAAACCGCGGTTGACGAAGAGGCGGATCTCTCGCCTGGCTGCCTTGTTCACGGACTGGACCACGGAGAACGCCGCCTCCTGGTCGCAGGTGGCCCACCGGTCCAGGTCATCGACGAACAGGCCGGCGCCGCCAGGCCCGGAAGCGCTCAGGGCGAGCATGGCCTGCCGGACCGCGAACCGCCGGGTGGCAGCTGACCGGAGGTCCAGCCTGGCCAGATCCCAGACTGGGTCCGGGGCCAGCAGCCGCACGGCCGGCCCGGCGCCGGCGATGACTGCCGCCGGGACTCCCGTCGGATTCCAGTACACGAACAGCGAGCATCGCGGGAAGTAGTCCGCGAACTGGCCGGTCGTCAGGAGTGGGTGGTACGGCTGGAGCACGATCGCCGCCCCGGTCAGCCTGGCTGTCGCGGCACGGTTGGCGGGCAGCTCGCAGCCGTAATAGAAGATTGCCGTTCGCATCGAGTCGGTCACCACTGAATTGCGTGCCGCCAGAACAGCATGAACTCCGGGTGATCCCAGTCCCGCAGGCAGGTCCGCAGCACCAGGCCCACGGTCGCGAGCTCGACCGCGGCCACGGTCAGGTACACGTCGGGCCCGGACGGGCTGGCGGCGAATGCGGCCGCCACGATCGCGAGGTGCACGGCGCCGTAGCCGTAGGCCAGCCGCTCCTGGCCGAGGTAGGCGAGCTTGTAGCAGGCCAGCGTGCCCATCAGGAAGCACCAGCAGGCCAGCATCTCGCAGCCGGCCGGCCAGGCCAGCGCCGGGTCGGCGATGGCGAGGTAGGTGATCGAGGCCGAGCTCAGCAAGGCGCACAGGAAGCTCGCCTGAGCAGCAGATCCGCGGATGTGGCTCGACAGCGTGCGGCATTCCCGGCGCAACTTCGGCACCGGCCCGTCGACCATGGCGCGGCGGACGGAGTCGACCAGCCCGTCGGTCCGCGGGGCCAGCAAGGCGAAGTAGAAGTTGTAGGCGACGATCGCGGGCAGCATCGCTCCGAACAAGAGGGCCGCGTCATACTGATGCGGAAAGCGCAGGAAGTACAGGTACTTGTCGCTCCAGAGGATGCACCCGATCAGGGCCCCCTTGCCCAGGCTGGCCAGCAGCCCATCCGGCACGACCAGGTGCAGGGGCAGCGACCTGGTCCGCCAGGCCAGGTACAGGGCCTCGGCGAGCATCCCGGCCATCGGGGGCAGGAACCAGAGCCGCGGAATGGCGAACAGCGCCGTCGCGTAGACCCCCCATCCCACTACCCACAACGCGACGTGCCGGCTCACGATGCTGTAGACCAGCGATTGGGCAAAGACGGCGTTGAGCAGGCACAACGTGGCGTAGACGAGGAACTCCGTGAGACTCCAGCGCTCAATGAGCCAGACCGGAATCGCCAGCACCGCGACGACCGGGAGCGCAGCGGAAAAGGCAGCGGGCCAGACCTCAAGTGCGCGAGCCCGGAGCTGGTCGTCACCGTCGCCAGGGCCAGAGCTCAGGGCGGAAAACAGCGGCATGCACACGATCTGGCTGAGCCACGGCGCCGTTATCGACGTCGCCAGCAGGAGCTGATGAAACGGCAGCCCGCCAATCTCGACTGCCCGGAGCCGCCCCGCCGCGAAAGGATAGGCCAGGCTCAGGAAGATGACCGGGCTGAGCTGCGAGGCCAGGCGCCCGACCGCGACCGGCCCGCGCCGCAGGAGCACGCCCAGCCGCAGCCGCTCGCGGCGGGCGGCCCCGATGATGCCGGCGCCCGCGGCGATAGCGCAGACGGCCGCGCACAAGGGAGCGACCTGGCGGTAGTCGCCGCGGTGCAGGGCCGTGATCAGGACGGCCGTGCCGGCGAGCAGCACACCGGTGGCCGACGCGAAAATCTGCATGGCTGTCACCGGACGCCTGGAAGCTTTGATGATCGACATCGAGTTGCGAGCCTTCACTTATGAGTAACATTTGAATACGCAGAGTAGTCATCCGTGGTCACGGCAAAAGAGCGGCTCCCCGCCCAAGCCGGGGTGCTCAGATGGCGGGTGACGATTCATGCCTGTGCGATGGCCCCGTGAGCTGTCCCGTACCAGTACCTTTGGCACTCCATCTCTGCGGACGCTGCGATTTCTAGGCAGCGGACAGGAGATTAGCCGGCCTGCCACCTCTCGCCGGGACCGTTAGCTCGAAATAAAATGGCGTGTCGCTCCGATGGACCGATTTGATACTGGCCTGGCAATATTTCACCGGAAGTTTGGCCATCGGCCAGTCACCGGAGAGGCGACTGGCTGCACACGGGTAAACGGGAATTATGGGCATGCGCCGAGACATCTGCGTCGCGATGTCATATCGTCGCCTGCCGAGAGGCAGCAGTCGGCCTATGCTCAGGCCAGGAAGGGCTCGATGGCGGGCCTATTCTCGATGAGCCGGGTATTGGCGTGAAAGGCCCGGGAAGGGGGAATCATGGAGAAAAGCCGGATGGCCGGTGCGCACCGCGGTGCAGACCGCAGCCCCGCCGGGCAGGCGCGGCGGCTCTGGCGGGTCAGCCTGCTCGCCATCCTCGTCACCGGGTCACTGACCCTCGGCGGCTGGGCGACGCTGGCCGCGCAGGGCCAGAATCCCCCCCGCCTGCGGCTTGGCGTCCCGGCCTACGTCTTTCCCGGTCAGCCGCCGCTGGTCGGCCTGCAGACGGCAAGCCCGGCCCCGGGGATCGTCATCCTGAACCCGGGCAATGGCGACGCCCCGTTCGGCGCATCGTGGCAGGTGCAGGCCAGGCGTCTGCGAGCCAGGGGCAGCATCGTCCTCGGCTATGTGCACACAGACGAGGCGACCCGCTCGGTAGCCGACACCGAGACCTCTATCCGCAATTACCTGCAGCCGTCCGCCGGGCATATTGCTGTCAGCGGGATCTTTCTCGACGAGATGTCCGACTCATGCGCGGCAGAGCCATTTTATGCTCAGCTCTACGCCTACATTCGCGGCCTCGACCGCGCGGCTTTCGTCGCGGCAAATCCCGGCGTACCGGTCAGCTCCTGCTTCCTGCAGTCGGGGCACCGAGTGGCTCATACTTTCGTGACCTTCGAGCACGATGCGGCAGCGTACGACTCGCAGTTTCAAGGCAATGTCATTTCCCAGAACGGGACATACTCAGCGGGGCAGCAGTACCCGGCTGCTACTTTCTGGCACCTCATCTACGGGGCGAGCAGCGCGCAAATGCCCCAGATCATTGCGCTGGCCGGCGATCGGCATGCGGGATACGTGTACGCCACCGACGCCGGCCTGCCTAACCCGTGGGACTCGGTCGCGAGTTACCTGCAGGCCGAGGCCAGCGCCGCAGCCGCCGTGACGCCCAGCACCCACCGGAGGTAACGATGAGCACGCCGCCGCCGCATCCGGGCCAGCCGGCAACCTCGGGCCAGCAGCCGGCCGAGAGTATCCCCGCTGAGGGGCCGGCCGGCGACCGGGCCGGGCCGCAGCCAGCCAAGTACGGCACCCATCAGGTGCTGTGGGGAATCGGCGGCCTGATCCTGGGCTTGCTGGTCGGCGTGCTCGGCACCCAGGCCGTGCACAGCACCGGGCCGGCCGCGAGCGGGCAGGCGGCTGCGCCGGGCGCCCGGTCAGCCAGGCCGACGGCCGCGGCGCGCGCTGGACACCGCACGGCCGTGGCCGGCACCACGATCAACGGCACCGGCGTGTTCATTGTCGGCCAGGACATCGAGTCGGGCGCCTGGCATACGGCCGGCGCCGTGGGCGGCTCCGCTGGCACCTGCCACGTCGCGCTGCTGCGCAGGGCCGGGAGCTCGTCGGTCATCGATAGCCATGTCGGCACCGGCCCGTACACCATCGTCACCAGGCGGCACGCCAGCGCGTTTCAGACCAGCGGCTGCCGGACCTGGCACTACCTGGGCCGATCTCACCCGGGATCTCACCCGGCCAGGTCCGGGCCGCCGCGCACTCGCAGCGCCCAGCTGCGTGCCTGACCGCTCAGCTCCCAGCCGCGATTACGGCCGCCCGAAACGCGCAGCCCGGCCAGCGAGAGGCGCCCAACAACGTGGCTGGGCCGCCGCTGTCGTGCCAGCGACAGCAGATGCCCTGCCATGACGCTCACCGGGCTCGCTCACCGGGCCCACGCCGCGGGCCCCGGTCAGCTCCCCGGGACCGTGCAGACCGCGCCGGTGTCGGCGCCCGAGACCAGGGCCGCGTACTTGGCGATCGCGCCGCTGGTGTAGTTCGGGGCCGGCCGCGTCCACTGCGCCCGCCGCCGGTCCAGCTCCGCGTCATCCACCTGCAGCTCCAGCCGCCGGCCCGGCACGTCCAGCAGGATGCCGTCGCCGTCGCGAACCAGCGCGATCGGGCCGCCGTCCCAGGCCTCGGGCGCCGCGTGCGCCACGCAGGCCCCGAACGTGGCCCCGGAGAACCGCCCGTCGGTCACCAGCACGACATCCCGGCCCAGGCCGGCGCCCTTGATGGCCGCGGTCACGGCCAGCATCTCGCGCATGCCCGGGCCGCCCTTGGGACCCTCGTTCCGGATGACCAGGACGTCGCCCTGGCGGACCTGACCCCGGGTGACCGCCGCGAAGCAGTCCTCCTCACGGTCGAAGACCCGGGCCCGGCCGTCGAACCGCAGCGTCTCGATGGTCGGCGTCTTCACCACCGCGCCGTTCGGGACGAGGCTGCCGCGCAGCACCGCCAGTCCCCCGTCAGGCTGGAACGGGTTCTTGACCGGCCGCACGACCTTGCCGTCCGGGTCGAACGCGTCGGACACGTTCTCGGCCAGCGTGCGCCCGTTCACTGTCAGCGCGTCACCCTCGATCAGCCCGGCCGACAGCAGCTCGCGCAGGATCACCGGCACACCGCCGACCTGGTCCAGCTCGCTCATGATGTACATGCCCGAGGGCCGCATGGAGGCGATGACCGGCGTCCGGCGGCTGACGGCGTCGAAGTCGTCCAGGCTGAGCTCGACCCCCGCCTCGTGGGCGATGGCCAGCAGGTGCAGGACCGCGTTCGTCGACCCGGCCGTGGCCATCACCATGGTGGCCGCGTTCAGGAAGGCCGTCTTGGTCAGGATCTGCCGCGGCAGCAGCCCGGCCGCCAGGGCCGACACCACCGCCTCGCCGGTGCGCCGGGCCAGGTCGGTGCGCTCAGCCGACACCGCGGGGGCCGACGCCTCGCCCGGCAGCGTCATGCCGAGCGCCTCCGCGCACATCGACATCGTGTTGGCCGTGTACATGCCGGCGCAGGAGCCCGCGCCGGGGCAGGCGGCCCGCTCGATCGCCAGCAGGTCAGCGTCGGAGACCTCGCCCGCCGCGTTGCCGCCCACCGCCTCGAACACGTCCTGGATCGTCAGCGACCGGCCGAGCGCGTGGCCGGGCAGGATGGTCCCGCCGTACAGGAACGCTGACGGCACGTTGACCCGCGCGCAGGCCATCAGCATGCCCGGCAGCGACTTGTCGCAGCCGGCGATGGCCACCAGGGCGTCGAACTGCTCGGCCAGCATCATCAGCTCGACAGAGTCGGCGATGATCTCCCGGCTGACCAGCGAGGCCTTCATGCCCTCGGTGCCCATCGAGATCCCGTCGGACACCGCGATGGTGCCGAATTCCAGCGGCACGGCCCCGGCCTGGCGCACGCCGGCCTTCACCGCGGCGGCGAGTCCGTTCAGGTGCAGGTTGCACGGCGTGACCTCGTTATAAGAAGAAGCCACGGCCACCTGGGGGCGGCTGAGATCCTCCTCGCTGAGGCCCACGGCGCGCAGCATCGCGCGGGCCGGCGCGCGGGACGGCCCGGTGGTGAGCGGGCCGGACCGCGGCCGGGGCAGCTCGCCGGGCCGGGGCGGCGCGGGCGGCCCGGACGGCCCGGGCGGGGCGGGGCTCACACTGGCTCCGAGATCCGGGCCAGCTGGTCGTCGGGAATCGCGGCCGCGGCCGCGCGGAGCAGGCCGTAGGCCACGCCGTCCGCCAGCGCCTCCCAGGAGGCGGTGACGATGTCGTCGGACACGCCGACCGTGGTCCACTCCCCGTCGGCGTCGGCGGAGGTCAGCATGACCCGGGTCACCGCGCTGGTGGCCGCGCGGCCGTCCAGGATGCGCACCTTGTAGTCGACCAGGTGAATGCCGGCCAGCGCCGGGTAGACCTCGATCAGGCCGCGCCGCAGGGCCTGGTCGAGCGCGTGCACCGGCCCGACCCCTTCGCCGACCGCCACCACCCGCTCGGACCCCAGCCGCAGCCGGACGATGGCCTCGCTGCGATCCTGGGCTGCCCCGGGGTCCTGGGCCGAGGCCCGCTCGATGACCACGCGGTAGCCCTCGAGCTCGAACCAGGTGGCCAGCACCCCGGCGCTGCGCCGGACCAGCAGCTCGAACGAGGCGTCGGCGGCCTCGAACGCGTAGCCGCGGTGCTCGGCCTCCTTGACCTGGTCCAGGACCCGTCCGGCCAGGGTGGGGTCGGTGCTCAGGTCCAGGCCGAGCTCGGCCGCCTTGGCCAGCACGTTGCTGCGCCCGGCCAGCTCGCTGACCAGGACCTGCGCGTGGTTGCCGACCGCGGCCGGGTCGATGTGGGAGTAGGCGTCCGGGCGCCGGGCGATGGCCGAGGCGTGCAGCCCGGCCTTGGTCGCGAACGCCGACGGACCGACGTAGGGCTGCCGGGAGTCAAACGGCAGGTTGGCCACGTCGGCGATGGTCCGCGCGGTGGAGGCCAGGGCAGCCAGCCGGCCCGGCGGGAGCAGCTCGTGGCCTCGCTTGAGCTCCAGGTCGGCGATGACCGAGAACAGGTCGGCGTTGCCGCAGCGCTCTCCGTAGCCGTTGGCCGCGCCCTGGATGTGCATCCCGCCCGCCGCGACGGCGACCACCGAGTTGGCCACCGCGCAGGCCGAGTCATTGTGGAAATGACCGCCGATCCGCACCTGCCGGCCGACGCCCGCCGCTACCTCGGCCACGATCGCGGCCACGTCGTCGGGCAGGGTGCCGCCGTTGGTGTCGCACAGCGCCAGCGTGTCGGCCCCGGCCTGTGCCGCCGCGGCCAGCACCTCCAGCGCGTAGCCCCGGTCGGCCCGGTAGCCGTCGAAGAAGTGCTCGGCGTCGAACACCACCCGCCGCCCGGCCGCCGCCATGAAGGCGACCGACTCGGCCACCATGGCCAGGTTCTCCTCGCGGGTGGTCCGCAGCGCCTCGTCCACGTGCAGCGTCCAGGCCTTGCCGACCAGGGTCACGATCGGCGTCTCCGCCGCCAGCAGCGCGGCCAGGTTGGCGTCGTCGTCCACGCCGCGGCGCGGCAGCCGGGTGGCGCCGAACGCCGCCAGCTGGGCGTTCTTGAACTCCAGGGACTTGACCCGGGTGAAGAACTCGGCGTCCTTGGGGTTGGAGCCCGGCCAGCCGCCCTCGATCACGTCCACGCCGAGGTTGTCCAGCACGACCGCGACCCGCAGCTTGTCGGCCACGGTCAGGTCGAGCCCGACCTGCTGGGACCCGTCGCGCAGCGTGGTGTCGTAGATCTCGACCTTGGGCGGCGGCAGGCCGCCGTCGTCACCCGCGCCGCCGAAGCCCGCGCCTGTTCCTGCCGCGGTCATGAGCCTGCCCCCTCGATGCTCGCCTGCAGTGCCTTTTCCCATTCCGCCGTGCTCGCCGGGGCGCCCGCCGCCAGCACCGCCGAGACGGCGGCGTCCAGGTCGCCGGCCGCCTCGGGCTGGCCGAGGTGGGCCAGCATCAGCCCGGCCGACAGGACCGCGCCGGCCGGGTTGGCCAGGCCCCGGCCGGCGATGTCCGGCGCCGACCCGTGCACGGGCTCGAACACCGACGGGCCGGTCCGGTCCGGGTTGAGGTTCCCGCTCGGCGCCAGGCCCAGCCCGCCGGTCAGCGCCGCGCCCAGGTCGGACAGGATGTCGCCGAACAGGTTGTCGGTGACGATCACGTCGAACCGGGCCGGGTCGTCCACCAGGTACAGGCAGGCCGCGTCGACGTGCGCGTAGCTGAGCTCCACGCCGCAGGAGGCCGCGACCTCCTCGCTGACCCGCCGCCACAGGTCGCCGGCGTGGGTGAGCACGTTGGTCTTGTGCACGAGGGTCAGCCGGCCGCTGCGCCCGGCGGCCAGCTCGGCCGCGTAACGGACGCACCGGCGGACTCCCGCCCAGGTGTTGAGGGATTCCTCGGTGGCCGTCTCGAACTCGGTGCCGCGGTGCACGGCCCCGCCCGCCCCGGCGTACAGGCCCTCGGTGTTCTCCCGCACCAACACCAGGTCGAGGTCGCTCAGGTTCGCGCGGCTGACCGCGTTGGCCACCCCGGCCCGCAGCTTGGACGGCCGCAGGTTGATGTAGAGGTCGAGCTCGGCCCGCAGCCGCAGCAGCAGGCCGCGCTCCAGGACGCCGGGCGGCACCTCGGGGCTGCCGACGGCGCCGAGCAGGACCGCATCGGTCTTGCGCAGCTCGTCGAGCGCCGAGTCCGGCAGCACCTCCCCCGTGGCCAGGTAGTGCTGGGCCCCGAGGGTGTACGGCTGCCACTGCACGCTGAAGCCGCGGCGCGCGGCAACGGCATCGACGCAGTTGCGGGCCACCTCGGTGACCTCGGGCCCGACCCCGTCGCCGGGGACGTGGGCGATGACGTAGCTGCTACCCGTGGTTTGGCTAGCTACAGCATGGTCGGGCATCCTCAGGCGTCCATCTCGTCGGTGGCGGCGTTGAGCCAGCTCATCATCTTCCGCAGCGGCTTGCCGACCTGCTCGATCCGGGCCGTGGACGCCTGCTGGCGCAGCCGCTCGAAGTTCGGCCGGCCGTTGTCGTCCTCGGCCACCCACTCGCGGGCGAACTCGCCGGACTGGATGTCGGCCAGCACCTGGGCCATGGCCTCGCGGGTGGCCTCGCCGACGACCCGCGGGCCGCGGGTCAGGTCGCCGTACTCGGCGGTGTCGCTGACCGAGTAGCGCATCCAGTTCTCGCCGCCCTCATACATCAGGTCGACGATCAGCTTGAGCTCGTGCAGGCACTCGAAGTACGCCGACTCGGGCTGGTAGCCGGCCGCCACCAGGGTCTCGAATCCGGCCGTGACGAGGGCGGTGAGCCCGCCGCACAGCACGACCTGCTCCCCGAACAGGTCGGTCTCGGTCTCCTCGTCGAAGGTCGTGTCGAGCACGCCGGCCCGGGTCGCCCCGAGGGCGTGCGCGTAGGACAGCGCGAGCGCACGGGCGTTGCCGGTCGCGTCCTGGTGCACCGCGATGAGCGTGGGTACGCCGCCGCCCTCGGT